>CAVYPU010000022.1:0-103298 GCA_963770415.1 uncultured Acidobacteriota bacterium | reverse complement strand
CTAGCCCGACTTTCGCAGTTGGGGCAGTAGGCGGCGGGTAAGTAGTTTATTTTCAGCAAAGCGATCTCCAAGGTCTACACTACATTTTGAGCTGCACCCGTTGATCGATGACGGTCTCCGCCGGCTTGATGCGGGGCGGAGGTTGCGACGGCAGTGCCAGGTGGAGTTGGTGGAGCAGGAGCATCTGCTCGGGTTCCGGCTGCGTGTAGCGCGGCATGATCAGCCAGCGCCCGTCGGTGGTGGGCAGGCAGACATCGAGCATTTGAATCGTGGCCAGTTTTTCCAGCACGGCGCGCGGTGTCAGCCCCGGGGCGCAGGGGGCCAGCCGCTGCCGGAGCGTGACCGACAGGGCGTAAGCGAGGAAAGCCACGAAGATGTGGGCCTCCACGCGCTTCTCCACTTGGTGATAAATCGGACGCAGCCCCAGTTCGCTCTTCAAGGTTTTGAAGGCCGCTTCGATCTGGGTGAGGAGGATATAGAGTTCCCAGAGCACTTCCGGCTTCTCTCCCAGCAGGTTCGAGCGCAGCAGATAGTGGCCATCGCGCAACTCCGCCTTCTGCAACTTCTCTTTGTCCAAGTGAAAGGAGAACGTCTGGCGGGTGACTTCCTCTCCCTCGCGGGGCAAGCGCAGAGGCACGAAGCCGAAGGCGCGGCCGGCGTCCTTCTTGGCCGCGCCGATCCGCAGCAGCAGTTGATCGCGCGCCGGAGCACTGCGGCGCAGCTTGCGCAAGGTCTTCAGCAAGCGCACCAACTTGCGCCGCCGCATGGCGCGTTCCTTGGCGTGCCGGCCTTCACTCTTGGCCAGCACGTACAGTTCGCCGTCCTCGGCGAATAACTTCACTTCCACCGACTCGCGCACCTTCTGCCAGGGCAATTCCAGCCAGCGCTTTGCGTACTGCTGAATCTTGCCGCGCGGCGTCCCCACCAGGTAGAAAACTTCCCGTCCCCCGGTGCGCATCTCTTCCAGCACCTCTTCCGTGGGAATCCCCCGGTCCATCACCCACACCCGCCGCGCCCGCCCGTACTGCGCTTCGATCTTGTCCAGAAATCCGCGCAGCGTGGTGCGGTCCGAGGTGTTGCCCGCCAGCACTTCGTAAGCCAGCGGAAATCCCTCCGGCGTCACCACCAGCGCGATCACCACCTGCCGGCAATCGCCGCGATGATCCCGGCTGTAGCCATGCTTCGCCTTGGGAATCTCCTCGCCTTCGCCTTCGATGTAGGTGCTCGTCAGGTCGTACAGCAACACGTCGAAGCGCGCCTGAAACAGCTCTTGCCAGCGTTGCCGCAGATGATCGAACAGCGCGGTCTTGTGCTCCCCGATGCGGTCCAGACAGCGATACAAGCGGTCCTTCTCCGCCACGGCAAAGCCCGTGCCCAACAGATCTCCCATGGCGCTCTGGTCAAACCCTTGCCGGTGCAAACGGAACTCGCTGCCCGGCGCCACCAACCGGCTCACCACCAGCAACTCCAGCACCTTCGCCCACGGCACTTCTTCCCGCCCCTTGCCCAAACGCTCTTCCCAAAACTCGCTCAGCCCCAACTGCCGCCACAGCTCGCACCCCAGCCAGTAGTTGCCAAACGCCCGCGGCCGCCGCAACTCCATCTCCTTCAGCTTCACCTGCACGCCGTCCAGCGCATCGGCCGGCAGCGCCCGATCCTCGGGAAATAAACTCAGGCTCGCGGCCCGCTGCTCGGCTTCATCAAACACCTCCAGCGTCTTGCGCCACGCCGCTTGCTGACTGTCGTTGATCTCGCCCAAATACAGAACCCGCCGCTGCACCACCCGGCCCGAACGCAGCCGCCGACTCTCCTCCACGCTCCAATAGCGGTGCTCCTTGCCGTCTTTCTTGCGCTTGTTCGCACGCAGGTACATGGCTGGCGGCATTGTGCCAAGCTTGATCGGCAATGAAAAGGGGGTAGGTCTACACTACAAGCCCTTGCGCACAACCCACATTGAAGATTCAGGAGTTACCGCGATGCGCACACGCAATCTCGCCCGAAATGGCTCCGAGCTGCGAAAGTTGGGCTAGCGCTTATAGGGGTAGGGGGACGGCTTGCCGTCCCCTTCGAGCGGGCCGTTGGCCCGCGGGTGGGCAAGCCCTACCCCTACACCGCCTGGGCGCAAAAGGTTGTATGATGGGCTGCACAATGGATGTGGTTCGCCCCAAAGGAGACTTTGATGGATCGAAGAGAATGTTTTCAACTTGCCATGGCGGGTGCCGCCGCTGCGGTTATACCTGCTCGGCGGCTCGCGGCGGAAGCGCAGGCGGCGCGCGCGGTGCGCGGCTTGCCGTCGCCCATAATCAAAGATATTAAAGTGATCAACACGCAACCCAGTGGCGTTCGCCTGGTGGTGGTCAAAATCCTTACCGATCAGGACGGGCTTTACGGCTACGGTTGCGCGACCTTCACCCAGCGCGCCGATCTGGTGGGGCCCGCTGTCGAGAAATACCTCAAACCGTTGCTGGTCGGCAAACCGGCTGACCGCATCGAGGATACCTGGCAGATGTGCTACAACAGCTCCTACTGGCGCAACGGCCCGGTGCTCAACAACGCCATCAGCGGAGTCGATCAGGCCCTTTGGGACATCAAGGGCCGGCAGGCCAACATGCCTGTCTACCAGTTGCTGGGCGGCAAGGCTCGCGAAGCGGCCCTGACTTACGCCACCGTAGGCGGCGGGGAAATCCCGGAGGTCGTCGACCGCACGCGCAAATACATGGAAGAGGGATTTCGAGTTATTAAGGTTCAAGTGGGCGTGCCCGGGATGGCTGCGTATGCCGCCCGCGGCCGCGAAGCCCCGGCGAAAGGCCTGCACGAAGGCGCGGTGTTCGAATCGGGGCCCTACATGCGCCGCACGCGGCAAATGCTCGAAGAGTGCAGGAAGCAGTTGGGCGAAGAGATCGGATTGATTCATGACGTACATGAGCGCGTGACCGTGCACGAAGCCGTGCAGTTCGCGAAAGAACTCGAACCCATCAAGCTCTTCTACCTCGAAGACGTGCTCTCGCCGGAGGATATCGCCTACTTCCGCCAGATCCGCCAGCAGTGCTCAACTTCGCTCGCCATGGGCGAGCTGTTCAACAGCCCGCACGAGTGGCAGCCGCTGATCGTCGAGCGGCTCATCGATTACATCCGCGTCCACCTCTCGCAGGCGGGGGGCCTGACGCCGGCGCGCAAGATCGCCATCCTGGCCGAACAGTTCGGCGTGAAGACGGCATGGCACGGCCCGGGAGACGTCTCACCCGTGGGCCACACCGCGCAACTGCACCTGGATCTCTCGAGTTACAACTTTGGTATTCAGGAAGGTGGTATTATCCGCGGCGTGGAAGCGGAGATATTCACGGGTTGCGCAACCTACAAAGACGGTTACCTGTGGGCCGGCGATGCGCCGGGGTGGGGAATTGAGGTCAATGAGGCGCTTGCCTCGAAACATCCGTTCACGGACGGCCCTGAGCGCTTGAACGGCGGGTGGGGAGTTATACGCCGCGAAGATGGCAGCGTCATCAAACAATGACCAGAGCCGCGTAGCGGCGACATAGTGTGGCCCACGGCGAGCCAGCCGTGGGGAAAGAGTGCAGAGTTGGTAGCGCAGACCGCCGGGTTTGCGGTCTGCGGCTTTCCGTGGTATGGCGCGAGTCCTCGAAGGGTGGCGGCCGAAAAGACGCGGACCGCAAAGTCGGCAGTCCGCGCTACCCAGGTAACGCTCTCACCTCTATCGGCTTCGCCGCCTGCTCCGTGGAAAGGCTCGGCCTTTCCATGGGCCTGTGGCCCACCCGAGGTAATGAGAATCAGGGTCGTCGTCCCCGCGAAAGCGGGGACCCATTGTCGGTCAAATGGATTCCCGCTTGCCCGGGAATGACATACATGGCGCGATTTTCAGCAAGTAGCGCAGACCGCCGGGTTTGCGGTCTGCGGCTTTCCGTGGTATGGCGCCAGTCCTCGAAGGGTGGCGACCGAAAAGACGCGGACCGCAAAGTCGGCGGTCCGCGCTACGCCGCTTTAATTCCGCAGAGCGGCAACGCCGTTTTCATCGGCTGTGCTCCTGGACGATTTCTTCAACAATGCCTTTCGCCATACAGCCGAAAGTCCTCAACCGGGCGCCCCGCTCGTACATCGAACTGAGGAGCTTTCTGCCCTGGGCGTCGACGAAGGTGACTTCGCAGAGGTTAACGGTCACCGGCTTATCCCCGGAGTCATCGGCCACCGCGTGCCAGCTTCGTTCCAGTTCTCCCACCCAGGGGCCGGAAAGCCTTCCCTCGAGTTTCAGGGTCGCGGCATTCATAGCGTTATCAATCGTAATCTTTAACATGATTCATTCCACTATTATTGCTGCTGCATACAGCACAAGCCTCTCACACCCTTAGCTACTGTCCAAAATGGCTGAGCGTTGCGGCTCGGCCGCCCCGCTCTGCGGAAGGGCTCCGCCCTTCCGAGCCGAAACAGCCATGTTTCCCTCATCCTCACCGCGCCGGAGGCTCAGCCTCCGGCGCGGTGAGGATGAGGTTGGGTGTTAGCGGCGCGCTCTGGGCAGGCGGAGCCAGCCCGCATAGCAAGCGGCGAAGCCGCAGATCGTCCGCCCACGCAGATCTCCTGTTTTGGACACGAGTGACTCCCTTACGCCGGCGTGGGCCCGTCTCGAACCAGGGGCTGGATTCCCGCCTTCGCGGGAATGACGCGGCTGCCTCAGGGCGTCGCGGCCTGGGCCGGAGGATGCGCCTGCTCCTTGGACACTAGCGATGGGAGGCTCGAGGCGTTCCACCCGCCGCCCAGCGCCTTGATGAGGAGCACACTGGAATTCATGCGGCGTGTCAGGATATCGACCGCCGTGCGTTCGTCGCTCAAGGCAATGCTCTGCGCAGTGATAACCTCGAAGTAGGTCACCAGCCCGCCTTTGTAGCGGTTCGTGGAAAGAGCGAGCGAATGCTCGGCCGACTGCACGGCCTGCTGTTGTTTGGCGTTTTCCGCATCAAGAATGCGCAATGCCGCCAGGTTGTCCTCGACCTGCTGAAAAGCGGCGAGGACGCTCTGGCGATAGGACGCTACGTTCGCGTCGTAACCCGCCATGGCCTGATCGGTGACGGAGTGGCGAAGCCCCGCATCGTAGAGCGTTTCGACAAGCGAAGGGCCGAGCGCGAAAATACGGCTGGGCCATGCCAGCCAGTTGGTGAAGGTTGACCCTTCCACCCCTGCCACCGCCCCTAACGTGAGCGTAGGGTAGTAGGCTGTCTTGGCCAATCCGATCTGGGCGTTCGCGGCAGCGGTGCGGCGTTCCGCGGCTGCCACGTCGGGCCGCCGCTCGAGCAGGTCGGAGGGGACCCCGACCGGTATCTTAGGGGGCTCAGCGTTGAGGGGGGATGCGGGAATCGTGAAGGCAGAGGGCGGCTGGCCCACCAGCACCGCGATGGCGTGCTCGAATTGCGCGCGCGCCACGCCCACGTCGATTTCCTGCGCCTGGGTGGTTTCGAGTTGGGTCTCGGCTTGCGCCACTTCCGCGCGGGCCGCGAGTCCGCCCACGAAACGGTTCTGGGTCAAGTCCAGGGCTTTCTGGTAGGCAATGACGGTTGAGTCGAGCAACTGCTTCTGCGCGTCGAGCCCCCGCAACATAAAGTAGTCGCTGGCGAGTTCGGCATGAATGCTCAGCCGGGCGGTCTCGAGATCCGCCGCGCTGGACTGGGCGTTTTCACGCGCGGCCTCTACCTGGCGATGAATGCGTCCCCAGGCGTCAACCTCGTAGGAGAGGTCGAACGGCAGCACGAAATCACCCAACGTGTGCCCGGCATTCGAAGCCGCCTGCGGTGCGTTTTTGGAGGTCTGTTCGCCGGTGATCGAAGGGCCGGCGGTGAGCGTCGGAAACAAGCCGGCGCGATTGACGCCAATCAGGTCGCGCGCCTGGCGAAATTGGGCTGCGGCGACTTTCAGATTCTGGTTTGACACCTCGACGCGTTCTTCGAGCGTATTCAGTTGCGGGTCGCCGAAAACCTCCCACCACTTGCCGCGAATAGCCTGGTCCTGAGGTTCGGATTTCTTCCACTCGCCCTGCGGGCCGCCAGCGCCGGCCGGCAGTTCTTTGTAGGCGGGAGGCGTCTCAACGGGAGGCCGCGCGTATTTCGGACCCACGGTGCATGCGGTGGCGAAAAGGAGAAGGCAGAAGGCGGATAGAAGAAGAGCGAAGTCAAAAGGCAGAGCGCAAAGCGCAAAAGTCAAAGCCGGGCGGCTTTGCGGTTGGGGCTTTGGGTTTTGACTTTTGACCTGTGTTTCCACTGCACTCTCCCTTGATCCGTGCTTCAAATCGGAATTAATTCAAAATTTCAATTTTCAAATCTCAAATCTCAATTTTCAGATCTCAAATCTCAAATCTCAAATCCGTGGGGGGCGCTGACATTGCTTTCTATGTCGGCGACACAGGGCGCAGACATAGAAAGCAATGTCAGCGCCACCCCGGTCAACTAAATCACCCATCACTCTCCCGATCACCCGATCTCCCGATTATTGCTGTGCTCCCCACTGGTTCGCGCCTGGCGTAGCGACGCGGACTTCCTCGCCGTCCACCAGAGAATCCGGGGGATTGGTGATGACCGATTCGTTTGCGGTCAGGCCGGATACGACTTCGACCTCGACGCCATAGTCTCTTCCCAAGGTGATCGGCAGCATCGTCGCGTGGCCTTGACGGACTACGGAGACGCGCAAGCCTTCCGAGCGGAACATCAAGCTTGTGACAGGGATTATCACGGTGGAGGTTGCCGCGGGTAATTTCAAATGAACTTCCGCATAAGCTCCGGGCAGGATTTCCCCCTTGGGATTGGCAACGTCAACTTCCGTCAGCAGCGTTCGGGACGACTGTTCGATGGCTTCAGCATTGCGCACGATCTTGCCGGGGAAACGCCTGCCGGGATACTGGGGCATGGTTAAATAGGCTTCAACGCCGGGCATCGCCGAGGGCGAATCAACCTGCGGCACGTTCACGTACACGCGCAGGGGGTTGATGGAGGCGACGCGGAAAAGTTCTTTGGCGGCGCTGGCGCTGCTGTTGGCAACAATCAACTGCCCGATGTCGGTTTCGCGCGCCGTAAGCACGCCATCGAATGGCGCGTAGACCTTCTCAAAGGATTGCAGTTGCTCGAGCCGCTTCACGTTGTCGGAGGCGGAATCCACCATGGCCTTCTTGGCGTGCTCGTCGCCCTCGGCATTATCCACATCCTGTTTCGAGACAGAATCGCTCTTGAGCAGGGCCTCGTAACGCGCCGCGGTGGTCTGCGCGAGGCCGTAGTTGGCTTTGGACGTGGCGAAATCCGCCCGCGCCTGCTGGAGCTGCTGATCGAGTTCGGGGGTATCAATCTCCGCCAGAAGCTGGCCGTTTTTCACCCGCCCGCCGATGTCCACTTTCCAACTCTTCAGATACCCGGTAGTGCGGGCATAAATTGGGGCCTCAATGAATGCCTGAATGTTGCCCGGCAAAATGATTTCCTGCTCCGGGGCGCCGCGCTTGGGTCGAGCGACGGAAACGGAGGGCACCGCAAGCTCGCGCGTCTCTGCTTTCACCTCAGCCGCGGCGCGAACGCGAGTGTAGATTCCCCGGTAAGCGACGACGCCTGCCACGACGGCCAATAGCACCAGCCAAAGAACGACCTTGAACGCGCCGGAGGATCTAGGTGGTTCGCCTGGCAACGGCGCTCCTTCGCCCGGACTTACGCCGGTTTCGATATCTTCGCTCTCCTCAACCTTCATTACATCCTCCGCAGGATCGATACTCGAAATTAGAACTTCAAAAATAGTCGCATTCCATTCATCCCGGACCCATCACCTGTCATTCTGAGCCCGGCGAAGAATCTCTGCAGTTCGCTCTTCGGCTGGAACGTCATAACGAACCGACAAACTGCAGGAATTCTTCGCTGCTTTGAAAATGACTCCACTCCTCACGTGGGTGGCGCCGACATTGCTTTCTATGTCGGCGTCACAGATCGCAGACATAAAGGGCAATGTCTGCGCCACCCCAACGAGCGCGTTGGATGCGAGAAGCGACCCCTCACCCGTCCCGCTCCGGCTGGTGAAAGCACCGCAGCGGAACACCCTCTCCCCCTGGGAGGAGGCTAGGTTCACAAAATTACTCATTGACTCAATCACCCGATCGTCCGATCACCCGATTTCCTTGTCGCGCCTTCCGTGCACCATGCTGAACACCGTGGGGACGAAGAAAAGAGTCGCTATGGTGGCCAGCAGCAGCCCGCCGATCACCGCCCGTCCCAGCGGGGCGTTCTGCTCGGCGCCCTCGCCCCAGCCGAGAGCCATGGGAACCATGCCGATGATCATGGCAAGCGCCGTCATGATGACCGGGCGGAAACGCGTAAAGCCGGCCTCCAGCGCAGCCGTCGATGCGTTCAACCCCTCTTCCATTTGTTCTTTGGCAAAGCTCACCACCAGAATGCTGTTCGACGTGGCCACGCCGACGCACATCACCGAGCCGATAAGCGCCGGCACGCTGATCGTAGTATGGGTGCAGAACAATATCCAGACGATCCCCGCCAAGGCCGTGGGCAAGGCAGAAATGATAATCAGGGGGTCGAGCCAGGATTGGAAATTCACCACGATCAGCAGATAAACGAGCACAATTGAAAAGACCAACCCAGCCAGCAGCCCGATGAAGGATGAGCGCATGGTATCAATCTGGCCGCGCACGATGGTTCGAGAGCCGCGCGGCAAATCTTTCTGGCTGGCGTCCACCAGTCGGTCAATCTCACCCGCCACACCGCCCAGGTCTCGGCCTTGCACCGAACCGTAAATGTTAATTACCGGCTGAACGTTGTAATGGGAGACGGCGGCGAGCGACGAACCGCGGCTGATGGAAGCGAGGTTGCCAAGAATCTGCGGCCGCGCGCCCTTGGAGTTCGTGACCGGGATGTTCTCAAGATCCTGCAGCGAATCGACGCGGTACTGCGGGGTTTGAGTCGTAATGCTGTAGCTGACGCCCGTCTTGGGGTCCAGCCAGAAAGTGGGCGAGGTTTGGAAGCTGCCGCTCAGGGAGACCAGCAGATTGCTGGCCACGTCGAGTGGTGTGAAGCCCACCTGCGCAGTCCGGGTCCGGTCGATATCGACTTGCAAACGGGGCAGGTTGAATGGCTCCTGAATGTGCAGGTCCACGACACCCGGCACGCGCCGGATCCTACTCAGCAACCCCTCCGCGAAGCGCCGGTTGGCGGCAAGTTGCTGTCCCACGACTTGCACGTTGATGGGCGAGGGAAGGCCGAAATTCAAAATCTGGCTGACCATGTCGGAAGCCAGAACGTAAAACGTCACGCCGGGGTATTCCCGCGCCAGGCGCAGCCGCAATCTGCGGACATACTCCGCGGTGGGATGATGATCGTGGGTGAGCGAAACGAGGATGTCCGCATCGCCCGTCCCGATGGGCGCGGAAGTGCTGTAGGAGAGGTTGACGCTGCTATAGGGCAGGCCGATGTTGTCAATAACGCTCGCGATCTCCTCGCGCGGGATTTCCTCGTGTATGGTGTTCTCCACCATGTCGCACAGCCGCGCCGTCTCTTCAATGCGCGTTCCCGTTGGCGCGCGCAGGTGAAGCGTGAATTGGCCGCTATCTACGCGGGGGAAGAAGTCCTGGCCCAGCCACGGAATAAGCAGGAAAGAGACCAGCGCGCCTCCCAATACACCCAGCGCCAGCCTCGCACGATGCCCCAAGCAGACGCGCAGGCCGCGCTTGTATTTCCCGCGCAGCCGCTCGAAAGAGTGCTCGAACCGCAACTGGAGCCGCGCCAGAAGGTGCCGACGAGCCTGCGCCTCGAGGCTCGCCGCATCCGCGTCATGTTCGTGCCCGCGCAGCAGGTACCGCGCCATGGTGGGCACCAGAGTTCGCGACAGGAGGTAAGAAGCCATCATGGCGAAGCTCACTGCCTCCGCCAGCGGAATGAACAGGTGGCGGGCCACGCCGGTGAGGAAGAACATGGGGACGAACACAATGCAGATAGCCAGCGTGGAGACGAAAGCGGGGACGGCGATCTGCGACGCGCCGTCCAGGATCGCCGTCAGGATCTCCTTGTTCATGGCGATATTACGGTTGATGTTCTCGATTTCAACCGTTGCGTCATCCACCAGAATGCCCACCGCCAGGGCAAATCCGCCCAGAGTCATGATGTTGATCGTCTCCCCCAGCGCGCTCAGCACGATGAGAGAGGTCAGAATGGAAAGCGGGATGGAAACGGCGATAATCACCGTGCTTCGCCAACTCCCGAGGAAGAGCAGAATCATGGCGGCGGTAAGCAGCGCGGCGATAAGCGCTTCGCGGATCACGCCCTGAATGGCCGCCCTGACGAAGAGGGATTGGTCCGCCAGAAAATGCGTCTCGAGCTGCGGCGGCAGTCCTTTCTGAATTAGCGGCAAGCTCCTTCTTAATCTGGGAAATGATATCGAGCGTCGAGGCATTGCCCGTCTTCAGCACCGTCATCAGCGCCGCGCGCTGGCCATTCGACGCGCACGATGTTGGTCTGGGGCGGGAAGCCGTCGCGCACCTGGGCGACGTCATGAATGTAAATCACCGTGTTGCCGGAGGTCTTGACAGGCAGATCGTTGAGTTCGGCCGTGGTCAGCGGGCTGCCATTGGTCTCGACGTCGTACTCGTATTGGCCGATCTTCGAAGTTCCGGAAGGAAGAATCAGGTTCTGCGTGCTGATGGCGCTCACCACGTCGCTCGGCGCCAAGCCCCTTGGCCTGCAGCGCCGCGGTGTTCAAGTCCACCTGCACCTGGCGTTGCTTGCCGCCGAACGGCCAGGGGATTGCCGCGCCTTCGATGTCGGCCAGTTGCACGCGGATGAAGTTCGCGCCCAGGTCGAACAATTGCTGCTCGGAAAGCCCCTGCCCGGAAAGCCCGATCTGGAGGATCGGCACGGTCGAGGCGCTGTACTGAATCACCAGCGGCGGAGTGGTCCCGGGCGGCATCTGGCGGAGCTGGGTCTGGCACATAGCCGTGACTTGGCTCAGGCCGGTAGAAATATTTGCTCCCGGCTGAAAGAAGATCCTGATGACAGCAAGTGCCGTTGAGCGACTCGGATTCGATGTGCTCAATGTCGTTGACCGCCAGAGTCAGGGCGCGTTCGTTCAAGACCGCCAGACGGTTGGCCATCTGCTCCGGCGAGAGACCGGCGTAACCCCAAAGAACGCTCACCACAGGTATGTTGATGTTGGGGAAGATGTCTTTCGGAGTCCGAAGGATCGAAAGGACGCCCATGATCATGATGACTATGGCCGCCACGATGAAAGTGTACGGCCGTCGTAAGGCTAACCTGACAATCCACATTATTCCGACTCCAATTTAGCGCGGGCATCCAGCTCGAAGGCGGGAACGACACGCACTGCAGAAACACTCCCAATCTGTACATGGCATATGTTGTGCCAAGGTCACGAGGAGACGTTAATATAATAGAAGCTATTTAGAATTAATACCTTAGATTGAAAGCAAGGCCTAATGACAGGGAATTGGAGTGAGTGTCAAATTCGTTTTGACGTCAGTTTTGACAGGCAGAGTGGAGGTTACTTTGAAGCAATTGAAAAGAGACCCCACTGTAGGACGACGGCTCGCCTTCCCCCTGTACGCAGGGTAGGAGTGATATCCCTCTACCCTCGACTCTCGTCATTCCCGCGAAAGCGGGAATCCACCGAAGTGGGTCCCCGCTTTCGCGGGGACGACGTTGTAAACATGGTAAGGCGAGGCCCTACCCCTACACCATTTCAGAGCACCCGGATACCAAGAAAATCGGCTCCGCTCCTTAGCCAAGGAGTAGCTAGGGGGTTGGTTGGCGCGGTCGGGTGGCCGTCCACCACCCCCAACCCCTCCTCAATGAGGAGGGGAGTAATCCGGTCACCCGATCGCCGGGTTTCCAGTGCCCGGCCGGTTGATGCCAAGCTGGCGCATTCGATAAAGGAGGGTAGTACGCTTCAAGCCCAGGCGTTCCGCCGCGCCGCCGGGGCCTCCGAGCACCCCCTTAGCGGCGTTCAGGGCTTCGATGATCTGGCTGCGGTCAGTGACCACGAGGGTGCGCACGCGCGGGGTGGAGGCGCGATCCGCAAGCCGCTCGAGTTCTCCCAGCGGCGCTTGGAGCGTGGTTGTTTTCGAGAGGATCACCGCGCGCTCAATGAAATTCTGGAGTTCGCGAATATTGCCAGGCCACTGATATTGCCTGAGCGCTTGCATCACATCGGCGGGAATGGTTTCAATTCGCTTGTTCATCCGGCGCGCAAACTTCTCGGCGAAGTAGCGAGCCAGGAGAGGAATATCCTCCCGGCGTTCGCGCAGGGGCGGGATGGTGATAGGGAAAACGTTCAGGCGGTAGTAGAGGTCACTGCGGAACTCGTGCTGGTCCGCCATGGCGAGCAGGTTGCGGCTGGTGGCGGCAACCAAACGGACGTTGACGCGCAGGGTCCTTGAGCTCCCCAGGCGTTCGAATTCCTGTTCCTGAAGAACGCGCAGTAACTTGGGCTGCAACTCGAGCGGGATATCTCCCACCTCGTCGAGAAACAGCGTCCCTTGGTCGGCGAGTTCGAATCGCCCGACTTTCTGGGCGATGGCTCCGGTGAAAGCGCCCTTTTCGTGACCAAAAAGTTCGCTTTCGAGCAAGCCCATGGGAATGGCCGCGCAACTCACTTTGACGAAGGTGCGGTCGTGCCTGGTGCTGAGGCTGTGGATGGCGCGCGCGATCAGCTCTTTGCCTGTGCCGGTCTCGCCCAGGATGAGGACTGTCGAGTCGGTGGGAGCCACGATTCTTACCTGGCTAAGCGCCTGCTCGAGCGGGCCGCTGTCACCGATGATCTCCTCGAAATTATGATCGGTCCGGATTTCTTCGTTGAGGTAAACCCGCTCTTCCGCCAGCTTCTCCCTCACCTCGTTGACTTGCCGGTAGTCCAGCGCGTTCTCGACGCCGATGGCAACCTGGCTCGCCACTTGGCGAAGAAACTCCATATCCTCGGCCGAGAACGCGTTTTCCTGTGCCTTGCCCACGTTGAGCGTGCCCAGGGTCTGGTTGTGGCTGTTGAGCGGCAGGAAGCAGCCCGACTTCAGACCGGCAGCCACCAGCAGGTTGGTGCGCGGAGCATAGCGCGAAAAATCCTTCTCGCCGACCAGCATTGCCTTGCCGGTCTTGACCACCTCGCCGGAAATCGTCCCTTCCAGCGGGACTACGATTTCCTCTTCGTGGCCTGCCCCGGGCCGGGAGAAGTGCCGCGCATAGACCCGCAGAAGATTCTTATCGCCTGGCTCGCGCAACGAAACGCTCGTGTAATCGCACTCCATCACGCGCCGGACGTTGGTCGAAATGGCGCGCAGCGTCTCGCGCAAGTCAAGATTGGATACGATGTTGTTGTTAAGGTCGAGCAGCAGCCGCAGCCGGTCGCGCTCGCGTTCGAGTTGATGCTGGAGGGCCTGGGCGGCGCGATGGCTCAAGGTATTGTTGACGGCCACCGCGACATGCCCGGCGACATAGCGGAGGAATTCCATGTCGGCCTCGCGGTAAGCCTCCGTGCGCTCGCTTCCGAAACCCATCCCTCCCAAGCGGCGGTGAGCGGTAGTGAGCGGAAGGATACAGAAAGATCGCACACCCTGGCGGTGCAGCAGATCGACCGCGCGCGGGAAGCGGGTTTCTTTCGTGGTGTCGGCGACGATCAGCGGCTGCTGAGTTTGCCACACCCAGCCGCTCGGCGAGTCCTCAATGCTGCGCTCGATGACGTCAACTTCCATCCCTTGTGGCGTCCCCAGGATGTGCAGGCGCATCCTGTCGTTCTCCGGTTCGTGCATGACGAGCCAAAGTGAATTGAAGTTCACCAGGCGCGCCAGCCGTTCCTTCAAATCGTCGATAAGCTCCGGGAGGTCGCGATGGAAGGCGATCGATTCCCACACTTCCAGCAGGGCTTGCGCCGAGGACGCGACGGGCTCCAGTACTGCTCCCGCTGATGATGAACCCAACTCCGCCATGCTGTGAAGATCCCTGAAAACCAGAGAGCCTCTCGCTAAAGGCCCAGGTTCAGTTTATCAGAAATGGGGGTATCCCTTCCAAGCCACGCGACGTAGGGTAGTGGGTCAGTCTGAATTTAGAGGAAACGGGAGTGGCAGTGAAATTGCCGTCACCGGAATAAAGTTTGCATTAAGTGTTTAGCGGCTGAACAATTTTGGATTTTTCGGGTCTATTTATTTCTTGGAAGTCTGCGAGGCACAAATTGGCCTGCTGGGGGTACTTGGGAAATATCTACCGAGATGCCTTGCGGGATCTTCCAATGGACGTTCTTCTTGGCGGTACACAAGCGGACTCTGTGCTGTCCAGCAAAGGAAAATTGCTGGGCTTTAATTTGGAAGTCCTCGGCACAAAACTCGTGTCTTTCAGCCAATGCGCTCAGATATGCCCAGTCTTCATTGCCGACCGTATTAATAGGGCAACTGATTTTACCTTGACGCATTTACAGCTTCCGAACACCCTTGGATTTCAATTTTTCTACGGCGCGATTTACATCGTTGACGTCCAGAGAAAGAGCGTCGGCAATGTCTGAAGTGTTTATCTGGGTCCGTCCAAGGGTTCGGACGGCCTGAATGTGGGAATACACTGCGCGTTCGATTTTATTGCCTTGCTTTGGACGTACAGACACCTTATGTGGCCGCGCAGCAGCAGGTCGGGCAGGCTGCGCAAACAAGGTCGTGGTATCCGTTCCGACCATGGCCCCACTTACTGAAGCGCTCGAAACGTATATGCAGTCTTCGGTCTGGGTAGCGTTATTCATTCTTCTCGTTTCTTGGCATCTGGATGGTTATCTTACCGAACTGTTCTTCATATTTACTTAACTGATCGGTAAGCGCCTCTATCAAGTTCTTGATAACCCACGGAGCCGCCACGAGTTGCAATGTTGGTTCAAGAATTATCGACTCCCCCCTCTTGGCGCTTACCGTTTGTTCAGATGAAAGAGGGATCGGAACCCGCGTGACCCCGATAGTGAAATCAAAGGCTGAATGGCCCACCGATATGCAGTTCACATAGTAGAAGGGCGTTTCTGGTTTCGCCTCAAGCTTAATGTTAACCTTGACACTCTGTTCAACAGGTTCCGTTATGCTCTTATTTTTTCTCGCCATTCCACACGCCTCGATACTGTCACAACCCGTAGAATGCACTTGCGTTGCCAGGAGGTCTTATTTTTTCCTTAGAGAATCTTCTGCCGCTGGGAGTATTCGTAATGTCAAAATACATTCTCGGAAGCACTATTGAAAACAACCCTTCCGGCGTGCTATACAAACAACTGTTTGTATAGCACGCCGGAAGGATGAAAATCAAGTTTGATTTGCGGGCAAGCCCTGTCCCTGCGAAGCCGTCGGGCTGGATTCGAATCACTTCGCGAGGTTCACCACCGCCACCTCATAACCGCTCACGTTCATGGGATTCTCGCTCAAGGAAGCAGAGGCAGGCGGCTGGAATCCGGTGGATTGATCGACGAACGTAACCCCCGCGCCTTGTGACCCGGGAATCGCAACTTCGAAGGCCCGGTCCCTCTTGTTGATGAGCAGGAGTTTCCGCTGGCCATGGCTGGTTACGAAGGCCTGCGCGTAAAGATAGGGGCTGTCCAAGCTCGTCGCGACCAGCTTATCGCCCGGACCGAAGTTGTCGCGAAGCAGTTTCAGCACCCAGAATCGGGCATTGGGCTGGCCTGTGGCCCAGTCCACCAAGGAGACACTGGGGAACTGAGTGGGGTAGCCCACAAGCTGCGACTCGCCGGCCGCCTCGACGCCGCGCTTCGCGAGTTCGGCATAAAGGTAGGCATACATGCCGCCGCAGAGATTCCAAAAAGAGTTTGGAATCGGTTGCATCACGTGTCCCGGCTTGTCTTGCAGGAGGTCGTCTGCGGAAATCGAACCGAGTTCGTCCGCATCCGTCTTCGTTTCGGGCGAAAGGCGCGCGCGAACGTCCTGGATGTAATCCACCACTCCCAGAAAGTGATCGGCCTGCTCCCAGTAAGTGTATTGCATAATTTCCGGCGTCTGGTCAGGAGTGGGCACGGCGTAGAAATGGTAAGACATCCATGTCAATGGGAATGCCCGGCTGGTGATTCTTGTGGTTGAGGAAGTACTCGAAATACTCCTTGCCGGTGCCGCCGAGGCCGAGGCCCATGAACTTAATCTGCGGGTCGGCGCGGTGCACGGCGGTGACGATGGCGTCATAAACGCGCGTATAGGTCTGCGGCGTCATTTGTGCTCACCGTCAACCTCGTTCAGGACCTCCCAGTAAGCGATCTTGTAGTGATGGCCGGAGTCGTGGCGCTTGCCGAATTCGTCCGTGAAGCCTCCTTGCGTGTACCAACTCACCAGGCGCGCGTAGTAGTCCCCCACTTCCTTCAAGCTCGGGTCGCGAAACTCCGTCCCCTTCTCATAGTTCCAAATCGGCTGGTCGGGATCGGCGGGATAAGCCACCGGCTTCTCCGTTTTGAACATCCATTCGGGAATGGTGCTGAAGTTGATGACCACCGAATGCCCCTCCTGGGCGTTCATGAGGTCTTCCATCATGGGATCGATCAGGGAGAAGTCCCAGGAAGTCTTGCCGTCGGCGGGCGGCTCGAGTTCGGCTACGCCCAGCTTGGGGTAAGGCAGCCAAGGTACGTAGCGAACGTAGTCGGCGCCGAGTTCACGAAGATCCTGAAAGACCTTGTCATGAATCTTCGAACCCCGGCGCAAGGGTGGGTTGACCACCACTTGCAGCGTGGGCGTGGTCTTCGAGACCGTCACCACCTTGTCCCAGTTGATGGCGATCTTGCCCTTCTCCACCGCCGCGGGCTTGGATGCAGTTTCGTTGCGCTGGCAAGCCGCAAAGAAAAGAACGAATGATATCCATAACAAAGCAAGGTATCGCAATCGTCCGCTTTTGAGGTTCCGGGCCTTTAGAATTCTCATTGCACACCCTCCAAAATGGGATCTTGTTCTTTCAAGTAGAATCAGAGTAAACGGGCGCAACGATTGTTACGCAAAAAACCGGAAATTGCACGCGCGACCATCGCATTTCGCTCTGAGCCGAGGAACACCTTGCTGTCCATGGCCGCGATCCAGTCGGCAGCAAGTTGACCATAATTATTGACTATGATAATTTTGTTTGACCGATGAAAGGAGGATTATGCAGGAGATCGCCATTTCGGTGTTTAAGGCCAAGTGCCTGGGTCTGTTGCAACGGGTGCAGAAGACGAAGACGCCGATTCGCATCACACGTTTCGGCAAGCCCGTTGCCGAGGTTGTCCCAGCAAGTCCAGATCGTGACCGGAAGAGCTGGCTCGGGTCCATGGCGGGCACTGTGGATATCCTTGGAGATATCGTATCGCCTGTAATCGAGGACAGCGACTGGGAGGCGTTGCGCGATTGAGGCTTCTGCTGGACACGCACATATGGCTCTGGAGTCTTCTCAAGCCTGCCCTCCTTGGCCGCCGTGTGCGCAACGAGCTCACCAAGGCACAGAACGAACTTTGGCTCTCGCCGGTGAGCACTTGGGAAGTACTGTTGCTGAACTCTAAGGGAAGAATCCACCTTCACCAAGATCCAGCCACATGGGCGGCTCGTGCGACAGCCGCTTTTCGTGAAGCGCCGCTCACGCATGAAATTGTGCTGGCCGCGCATCAATTGCCTCTCCTCCATTCCGATCCCGCCGACCGCTTCCTCGCGGCAACTGCTGCGGTTCTTGATCTAACGCTCGTGACCGCCGATGAACGCTTGCTGGGCTTGGGGGAGATCAGGACCCTGGCCAACCGCTGAAAGCGGGCGTAGCGCGGGCCGCCGACTTTGCGGTCCGCGTCTTTTCGGCCATCACCCTTTCAGGACTCTCGCCATACAACGGAAAGCCGCAGACCGCAAACCCGGCGGTCTGCGCTACCAACCGTACCGCCCCCCGTTCGCGGGTGTGATGAAGAATTTGAATCCATTGACGCAGTTTGCCGACTATCCATTCCCCATATAGAATAATAATCACTCCCTTTCTCAATTGAGGGCTGAAAGACTACGGCTGATTTTCCGGATTGCTGCATCCGGGCAATTAGAATCCAGTGAGGGACGGTGGCCATGACACACGGAGAAAAGGCAAAGGTCGGAGTATTCGGAATCGGGCTGGCGGCTTACTGGCCGCAGTTTCACGGGCTGAAAGAGCGCTTGGAGGGATACCAGCGGAAAGTCGAAGAACGCCTGGGTGAATGGGCGAGCGTGGTCAGCGCGGGGCTTGTGGATGATGCGACCAAGGCTGAAGAGGCTGCGCAGGCGTTCTTATGCGCGGGAGTGGATCTGGTCTTCTGCTATGTGGGGACCTACGCCACCTCGTCCCAGGTGCTGCCCGTCGTGCAGCAGTCGAAGTGCCCAGTCGTGGTGTCTGAACCTGCAACCGTGTGCCGCCCTCGACTATGCCCACACGGACACCGGCGAGTGGCTGGCCAACTGTTCCGCGTGCTGCGTGCCGGAGATTTCCTGCGCTTTCGCCCGTTCCAACATTCCCTTCCGGCAGGTAACCGGCATGCTCGAGCCGGAACCAGACGTGAGTGAACCGAGTGAACTGGCTTGGGCGGAAATACAGGAATGGTGCGAAGCGGCCAAGGTGATCCACCATCTCCGCAAAGCCCGCATGGGATTTCTCGGCCACCCCTACCCCGGCATGCTGGACATGTATAGCGATTTCACCCAGCACCAGGCCCAACTCGGAACGCACATCGAGGTGTTGGAAATGTGCGACCTCGACGCGCGCGTGCGCGCCGTGACCGAAGCGGAGGTGCGGCAGAAGCTCGAAGAAACGCGCGGCATTTTCGAGATCAGCGCGGATAGCCCCTCCGACCCCTTGGCCAAGAAGCCCGCCCCGGAAGAGCTCGACTGGGCCTGCCGCGTGGCGGTGGGGCTCGATCGCCTGGTGGAAGACTTCGACCTGCACGGGCTGACTTACTACTACCGCGGCGTGGCCGGGAACGCATACGAGCGGCTAGGGGCAAGCCTGATTCTGGGCTGTTCATTGTTGACGGCGCGTGGAATCCCCTGCTCGGGAGAAGCCGATCTTAAGAACTGCCAGGCCATGAAGATCATGGACCTGCTGGGCGCGGGCGGCAGCTACACGGAACTCTACGCCATGGATTTTCGCGAGGGTTTTATCCTCATGGGGCACGATGGGCCGTTCCACCTGGGCATCGCCGAGGGGCGGCCGATCTTGCGCGGCCTGGGACTCTACCACGGCAAGGCCGGGCACGGCGTCAGCGTCGAGGCGAGTGTCCGCAAGGGTCCCATCACCATTCTCGGTCTCACCCAAACTCGAGACGGGCGCCTTAAATTCCTGGCGGCCGAAGGCGAGTCGCTGGCCGGAGAGCGGCTGAAGATCGGGAACACCAATAGCCGGCTGCGCTTCGCGCTCGACCCCGCGCGTTTCATCAATGCCTATTGCGGCGAGGGCCCGACGCATCATTGCGCGCTGGGAATCGGCCATACCTTGGGAAAAATAGATAAAGTCGCCTGGCTCACCGGGCTCGAGCTGAAGGTCATCGGGGGCGGATAGTCCGCAATCCGGGATAAGCTGGAGCGAATCTCATGCGATCCAAACCTTGCCTTCTCATCCTGACCCTTTCCACCTGCCTCGCACCTTCCGTTGCCCAGCAACAGGGCAGGACCGCGGCGCCCCTGCGACAGGGCATCAGCGTGAACTTGCCGATTACTCGAAGCGCCACCCCGGTGCCGGATGCGGACAATCCGGATTCGCTGATCGTGGCGGTAACGCGCGACGGTGCCGTGTACCTGGGGCTCCAGCGGATGACGGAGTCCGCCTTGACGGCTGCAGTGAGGGTTGGCCTGTCCAACTAGGCAGGCAAGCAGCTTTACATCAAAGTGGATGCGCGTACCTCGTATGCCAATGTGGGGAAGGTCCTCGACGCCGTACGCGCAGCACAGGTCGATTCGGTGATCCTGCTGACTTCCCAATCAAGCCCGGCTCAAGCAGACGGCCGAGTGGCTCCACAGGGCTTGAAAGTACTGGTGAACGGGCCCGAGTTCCAATTTATTCGTTTGATATTTCGTAAACCAACCATTATCGAGCGTTAGCTAAATTAAGCTGTTGCACGCGCGACTTGGAACTTCCGTATAGAGCGGGTAGCCACGGTCAGTGCGGTCCTGACCGTGGGTTCTTCCATGAGTGCCTTAGGTCGTGGTCGAAGTGCAACAATTCTACCTTCGACGGAGCTACGGTGGCGGCATGCCCCATTCAGATTGACTACATATCCTTGCCGGTCGAATATCGGGGATGAGAAAAACCCACGGTCAGAACTGCACTGACCGTGGCTACCCGCTCAACCCGGGCGGTGTAGGGGTTAGGGCTTGCCCTCCCCCTACAGCAGCGAGGTTATCGACAGATTGGGGATTCGACTTCTCCTTCGACTTCCCCTCTATTGATATAGTCCACCCCATGAGATAATGGTCGCCTTTTCATCAGCCCTATAACGGAAGGTGACCCATGAAATTCCAGCCATCTCCAAATTCCAATTGGCGCCGACTTTGGATCTCGGTAATCCTCGCGATGGGGGCTGTCGCGGCCACGTCTTCAGCCCAGAGCGCGGCTGCGGCGAAGCCGCCGGTGATTGTGATCAACCGCGGTTACCGGCTGCTGATCACATCGGATAAAGGGAGCATTGCGGCACTCCGATCGACGTTTGGCGTGGACCGCGATCTGCTGATTCCCGGTCACGCCGGGCTGCCGCTCTTCAAAATCGAGTTCCTGACCGATCGATCCGAGTTCAAGACGGTCACCTCCTCGGAGGCAAAGGAAGTGAGCGTCAACAAGAGCGGAAATCAGGACGGTGAGACAATCACTATCGACTATAAAGAGCTCGGCCAGTTGCCCGTCGGCGCGCGCGTCACCATCCGCTGCCCTGCCGCTGAGACACTCACCTACTGGAACCTGGAGGTGAATAACCGCACGACCTTTTGGATCGGGCACATTCAATTCCCGGTCATCGAGGTGCCGTTCGACGACCCCGCGGGGAAGAGCTTCAGCCATATTCTCTGGTCTTTCGCGGACGGCGCGCTTTCGGGCCCGGTCGAACCCTCGATGTCTGTGGGCGCATGGGGAGGTAGGGAAAAGGACGCGCCCGAAATCTGGCGCTATAACAACTACCCCGGCGAATGGACCTCGACGCAGCTCATGGCCTATTACAACGACGTGGGCGGGCTCTACGTGGCCTGCCACGACTCGAAGGGGCTGCCCAAGTTCATCGATCCGCTCATGGAAAGCGACGGCGTGACGATGGGGCTTGGCCACTACCCAGGCACGCGCGGCCCTGGCGCGACGACGCTTCCCTACGACGTCGTGCTCGGGACGTTCCACGGCGATTGGTACGCCGCCGCGGAAATTTATCGCGAGTGGGCCTCGCGGCAACCGTTCTGTGCCACCAAGCTGGCCGAGCGGCGCGACGTTCCAAAGTGGCTTACCGAGTCTCCCGTGGCGATTGCCTTCCCCATGCGAGGCCAGGGCGACTGGGACCCGCCCGCGGCCGTGAACGCCGAGTACACGCCCTTGACGAACGCGCTGCCTTATCTGGATAAACTCGCCGCGGGGCTCGAGAGCCCGCTGATGCCGATTGTTTTTAATTGGGAGCATGGAGGTCCCTGGGTGCAGCCCGAGGCCTATCCGCCGCTGGGAGGCGAGGCGGCGGTGCGGGAGTTCATGACCAAGACGAAAGCGAATGGCTGGCATCCGATTATCTATGGCGACGGCCTTTGCTGGGTGACCTGGCAGAAAAACACCAACTACGATGGGCTGCCCTATTTCCGCGCGCATGGGGGAGAGGACGCCGTAGTGCGCCGGCCGGATGGAACACTTCTTGAAGATATATGGGCGTGGAGAAAGAACTATGTGGCCTGCGTCGGAACGGAAAAAGGCCGGCAGATGGTCCTGGACATGACGCGCCACATGGCGGAGCTTGGACCGGGCGCCATCCAGCAATTCGATCAGGGTCCCGGCCCCAGGGCATGCTACGCCGCAAACCACGGGCATCCGCCCGTCCCGGGGCCTTGGATGACCGAGGCATTCAACGGATTGGTAAGATCGGACGTGGAAACTGCCAGATCAGTTAATCCTACGGTTGCTATGTCCTGCGAAGGCGCACCGCCGGAAACTTATCTTCAGGATTTCCAGACCTGGGACGCGCGCGTCAGCACCTGCCCTTTGTATTCGTTTCTTTACCACGAATACGGCAACGGTTTCGAAGGCTTCTACACGAATCGGGTGAATGACGAGGCGCTGCGGCTTTCGGCAGCGCGGGCGCTCGTGAACGGTTACTTGGTTGATTTTACGCTGCGGGACAAGGGCCGCATCGAGTACGACTGGGACCAGACCTGGACTCGCGCCGTGCCCGACCAGGCAGCGATCCTCGACTGGGCGAAGCGCGGCAATCATTTCAGAGCGGGGGTGGCCCGTGACTTCCTGGTCTACGGCCGCATGCTTCGTCCTTGGACCGTCAGCGGGGTTGCGCAACGCGATTTTGGCTGGGGCAGGGAACCGTTGGTGCAATCGGCCACTTGGCAAGCGCCGGACGGGCGCGTCGGCGTGGTGCTTGCCAACGTTTCGGATTTGCCCGCGTCGCCGCGCGTCGAGCTCGAGGGGCAGGGAAGCAAAGAAATGGTAATTTACCTGGACGACCGGAAAGAGATGCAAACGGTACAACTTCCCAGCGTCCAGGACGTTTCCATGTCCCCTCGCTCGCTCTGCCTGCTGGAGCTCGAATAAGCCGCAGATGACGCAGACTTCGCAGATTATCGGTCCGTGGGACGGCAAGCCGGTCCCATAAAGTCGTGGGGGTAGGCCTGCCCAACTCCGGGTGAGGATCACACACGACCCTATCTAGTAGCACTCTGCTTTGAAATCGCCTGTCATCCCGAGCGGAGCGAGGAATCTCGCCCTGCTCTTTTTTCAGTGATCACTCGACGCGGAGCGAGATTCCTCGCTCCGCTCGGAATGATATTTCATGGTTTCCGGGTGCCGCGAGCGGCATGAGCGACTGCTCTAAGAGGTTTCTTTATCTGCGTAATCTGCGAAATCTGCGGCGAACTCAGAAGTTTTCAAGGACGTCTGTGACCAGGGTGCGTGCGACGTCGCGGGAGAGGCGGTCGAGCGCGGCCTGGTCCTCCTGGAAGAGCCCGGAGGTGGTCTGGCTCACTTGATACTCTTCCCGGAAGACGAAGTTGGGATTGGCAAAGATGACTTTCCTGCTATGCAAGTCTTCGAGCTTGACGTCGGCAAAGACCTGGATCTGAAGCGAGGAGGCCCTTCCGGTCGTCAAGTCATAAGTGATCACACCAGAGCGTACATCCTTCACGGTTCCTCTCAAGACGGCGTCAGCCGTTTTGGGGTCGGACGTAATCTGGAATTTTGTTCGCTCCAGAAGCTCGCGGCTGATGGCGGCGGCAAGTTTCTGCTCGATGCGAAAGGTGGAAGACTGATTCACGAAGATGGGGACGGCGATGGTTTTGATGTCGGGCGGCAGACGTTCTCCGCGCCCCGCAACGTGGTACCCGCAGGAAAGAAAGAAGGCACAAAGCAGAAGGCAGAAGGCGGAAGGCAGAAAGCAGAAAGCAGAAATCAGAAGGCGGAAGGCAGAAGCCCTCCTATACGACGACACTTTCTCCCCAGGGGAGAAGGTGTCGTGCGACGGTGCTTTCTCCAGCCGTCGCACGACGGATGAGGGGTCACTTGGCCGCACCACACCCAGTTTGTTCCCAACTAAGACTCGCATCCGGTTATTAATTCCCCAAGCGCGCGCAACACACTCCCCGCAACGCAGGAGGTTGACAAGAAACCCCTCACCCTTCACAATCCCGATGATGAAAGCGCCGGAGTGCGACACCCTCTCCCCAATGCAGAGGGCATCCCTTCTAGATTGCGGGCTGTTCAACCGGCGCGCTGGCGAAGGCTCGCGGCGATCTCGACCGCATTCACGGCCGCCAGACGAAGGTTATCAGCAACAGCCCAGATCCAGAGGCCTGTGGGGTGGTCCCGATCAGCCGTCACGCTATCCACCAGGATTTCGTCCGAACCGGAGACCTCGACCTGGGTGGGCGAATCCTGGGAGCGACGCCGCAACTGCACGCGTTCGCCTCGCAATGCCTCGCCGACCTTCTCAGGCGCCGCGGGCTGCTCGGTCTCGACGAAGAGCGAAACCGCGATGGAATGAAACACCGGAGCTTGAAACAGGCGCAGCGCCGGCATCGGCGCTCTTCCCCGCAGATATTCCTTGAGCTGTTGCCGAAGACCATTTTCGAGCGCTGAAAGTTCACTTCCACTCGTGCCCCCAGGACGCGACAACAAGTTAAAGGCCAACTGAGCGCCGAACACTTTACGCGGAATCTTCTGGAAGCTGAGCAGGTTCACTGCTTGCTTCTGAAGCTCGTCGATGCCGTGCGACCCGATTTCGGAGGCCGAAGCGAAGACATGGGCAACGACACTCTTTATCGGAAAGCGTGCCCCCAGGCGCAGCAGCAGGCTGCTAATGACAATGGTAGCAGGTCGAGCAGAAACGTAAACCGGGTGAACGCCGTCTTGCCCTGTATCGGAAACCGGAAACGAACGGTCGAGGAAGGGGACAAGCACCGGGCCTCGCGGATGGGGCACGGCAGGCTCCGCCGGTTCTTTGCCGGCCGCCGCGGTGCTGAGGTCAATGACCGCGCAAGCGGGCCGACCCTGGTCGGAAACAAGTCTGAAATCCACGAAGGAGGGCATTTGGCGATACCGCGCGGCAATAAAGGCAAAGTCCACTGCCGAGGCTGCAAAATTCTCGCCTGAAACTGTGCTCGCCGGTGCATCGCGAAGATCCAGGATGGGCAATTCGGGCTCATCTTCCTCGTCCGAGAAAGTCAGCAAGTGCGAGCAAGGGAAATGGTGATCCTCAAGGGCGTTCAGAAGCTCTTTGCCCAGCAGCGAGGATGCGCCGACGACCGCTATACGAAATCCCTGCGCGGAGGTTTTCATGCTGCATGGACCTCTTCGGGCGCAGGAGGATGCGGCCGGAATTTCGAGGTGATGCGAAGCACGATGCCGGAAAGGGCGTACGTGACGGCGATGGCCAGGAGGACGGGTTCGGAGTAGACCCAAATACCCCACATGATAAGCCCCACGAAGATAATAGCAATATAAGAACGGCGGCGGCGCAAGTCGAGCGTCTTGAAAGTGTAATATCGCATGCGGCTTACCATCAAGAACGCCAGAAGTCCCACCACCACCATCCAGCCCACGCTGTAGCCCCAATGCACGAGCGGCGTTTTCTCCCAATGGACAATGGCGGCGATAGTCCCCGCCGCGCCGGGAATCGGCAAGCCCACGAAAAAGCGGCGGTCCGTGGTGGGCTTGATAGTGTCGATGTTGAAGCGCCCCAGGCGCGCCGCCCCGCAGATCACGTAGGCGAAGGTCACAATCCAGCCCACTTGGGGTATGTGGTGGAGCAGGCCCGGCCCGAAGGGCTCACTAATGGCGCGGACCCCCCAGGCGTAGGCCAGTATGGCCGGGGCAACACCGAATGCAATAACGTCAGCCAGAGAATCGAACTCCCTGCCGAACGGCGAGGAGGAGTGGGTCAGGCGCGCGATGCGGCCGTCGAGACCATCGAACACGATCGCCCACCCAATGGCCTTGGCCGCGTTGTCGAACGCCGCCGCGCTCAGGCCGTCGGCCCCGCCGGAGGCCAGCGCCAGCGAGCCGCGCAGCACGGCTAAGATGGCGAAATAACCACAAACCAGGGTGCCCACCGTGAACAGGCTGGGCAGTATAGAGACGCCCCGCTTCATCGCGACTTTTCTATTGAACTTCGGACGTGATTGGGCTGGTTCCAAGAATAGTGCTCCCCGCCCGGACGCGATCTCCCACCTTGATTCTCAGTGTCACATCCGGTTCCATGAGAACATCCACGCGCGACCCGAATTTTATCAGCCCGACGCGCTCTCCGCGCGCCAAGGAGTCGCCGGGCCGCTTCCAGAATACTATTCGCCGTGCCAGGATGCCAGCGATTTGCTTCACCACGATCCGCCCTTGCTCGCCTTCGATGGTGAAAACATTTTGCTCGTTTTCAATCGATGCAGCATCTTCCCTGGCGACCCGAAACGCGCCTTTTCGATACGAGACGTCTTTGATCAGGCCCGCGATGGGAGCCCGATTGACGTGCACGTCCAGAGGAGACATGAAGATGCTGACTCGGCACACGGGGCGGGCTTCGTGGCTCTCCTGGACGATCTGCACCACGCGGCCGTCGGCGGGGGAAATGATGGCTTGTGCGAGGGTGGGAATAGGGCGTTCAGGGTCGCGAAAGAAGTTGAGAGCCAGAAGCGCCAGGACAAGAAAGAAGGCGGCTCCGGCTAAAAGGAAGGGGCTTGGGTCCCGGAGCCAGAATCCGAGCAGGCCGCCGGAGACGAGCACCAGCGGAAGACCGTACCAGTATCCCTCCTGCCGCATAAATCTTCGCCTGTCAGCCCTGGAGATCTTCGCCTGAGCATCGACCCGCTTTTTCGTACACCACGATGGGCGTCGGCTTCGCCTGCCCGGCGAGTGTTCCCCCTTGGCCTGTCCGTAGGCAGGCCGGAGGCGGCTAATGCACCGTCAGAGCTTGTCGTACCAGAATTTCCATCTGGTCCTTCACCCGCAGTTTCAGCTTCTTCAGCCGCACTTCTTCGACCTTCTCTTCATCTGTCAGGAGTTTCTTGCCGGCAAGCTGGTCGAGCTGGGAAGCATAGCGGATGTGCTCTTCACGAAGGCGACGATACTCTGCGTTGCTGGCCATCAATTCCTCCCGGATGGCCTCGGTAGGAGTGCTCACGAGTGCGCTACCTCCTTATCATTTGTTCCCGACGTCAGGCTAACACACCTCATTGACCCGTTCAAGCCGAAACTTCCGTTTCTAATCCGTTTATAACCTCGCTGCTGTAGGGGGACGGCTTGCCGTCCCCGCATTTCTGCTAGGCCCGACAAGGGTAGGGCAAGCACCACCCCTACACCGCCCTACATGAGCAGCATACGTGGGAAGCAATGTAAGCGCCCGCGGAATAGATACTGCAGGTTCAAGACTTGAGATCACGCTGGCTGGCGTGAAGGATGGTGTAGCCGACAATCTCCTCGCCTTCAAAGCGGACGATCACGTCGTCATCCGTAAGCTCGCTATCAGTGGCGTGGCTGGGTTTCTTGTAGTTGACGTAAAGCGTGTCGGCCCCAGCGTCATAAGACATCCACACCAGGCCTCCTCGCGACTCTTTAAGCTTGGGCAAGATTTTCAGGTAATCTTGAATTTCTGCTACGGCCAAAGCTGTTTTCTCCTTTCGAGCGACGTAATCCTTCGGGTCAGAAAGGCCGTGATCACAAATCCATCATCCCCTAATTCTCTGTAAACTACAACCAACCACTTGCCCACTTCAAACTCACGCCCCGCCAACAACTCCCCGGCTCCCCCGGCGTAGATGCGCATTGGATGGGCGACCGTTTCCAACAACTCGGCGCGGAGGCTGGACAACTCACCATGCTCCTCCGTGATGTGCGCCCACCGTTCGTCGGTCAGGCGTATCGACACACCGGTTTTCGAACGGACGCTGTCCAGCAGTCTTTGCCTCCCATTGCGACACTATCTTTTACGCACATCCTCGAGCTCCTGGGCTCATGCTACCCAGATTCGCAGGGGAAAAAAAGCAAAACCATCGGCCTCACACCTTAGTGCTGGCCCAGCCGAGGATGACGACTGCCGAGAGGAGCACGGCGATGCCCAGGATCATGATGCCGGAGGCCTTGCGTCCGGCGCCTCGCCATTCGCCGGTGGCGGCGCCCAGAGTGTTCGAGGTCATAATGCTGATGGACATCAGGATCGGCCAGCCGACCGATGGCCCAAGGTGGCCCAGTTTGTTTGCGCCCGCGCCATAGCCCACCAAGACTCCCTCCCACAAGAGGGCCATCAATAAGGCAAGGCAGAAATAGGGGAAGGTTTTGGTTCGATATTTTACCCAGCTTCGGTTCTTCGTAATCAGGCGCCCGTAGTAGAGCACCGTGGCCACGAACCCGCAATTCATGATAATGAGCCAAACGGCGTTGGGAGCATTGATCACGCTCGCGCCGAGAGTCTCTGCTTGATGAGTGATTTCAAGCCCAAAGGCGAGGCCGACATTCTGCAAGCAAGCGAGAATCCCGCTTGAAATGCAAATCGCAAGGCCGACGTAGAGCTTGCGCTGATTGCCGCCTTCCCCGGTTTCCGTGCCGAGACTCTTGGACCGCTCTCGTCCTGCCAGGGAGCAGATGGCCACTCCACCCAGCATGACGATGACACCCAGCCAGAGCAGCAGGCTGTAGCTCAAGGGTTGGTCGTGGGCGCCGAGCCACGGGATGATGGAACCGAGCGAACTCGAGAGCCCGGCCACAATGCTGTACGTCAGCCCCATGCCGAGTTCCCGCACGCCCAAGCCGAACAGTACCGACCCGCAACCGTAGCCCAGTCCGCTCAGCGTGGTCAGAATCATGCTGCGCGGCGGTGAGGTCGCAAAGACCTGGCCGAGGTGGGGAACGGTTAGAACCGCCACAAGCGCGGGGAGGATCACCAGGCCCATGAAACAGAACAGCAGCCAGGTGTTCTCGAAATCCCAGTGCGGCATCACCTTCATGGGGACGACAAAGCTCCCCATCATCAGCCCGGCAAGAGTAATCAGCAAGAGTGCAGACCAGTGCACGGAAAGTGGCTCTCCTTTCTGCGACCCTGAATTTCGGCGCAGAGCATACTCGACTCATCACCGTGAGTCAACTTGCACTTGCACTGAGTCAGGGTCGCGTCAAAGTCGCGAGCGTTGTCATCCTGAGGCCCGTTTTCCAGGGCCGAAGGATCTCAGCAGTTCATTCGGGTGATGAAAAGAGCCAACTACGGAGATCCTTCGGGGCCTGCGGCCCCTCAGGATGACACTTTCCGGCGACTTTGACGCGACCCTGGGCACTGAGTAGCGTCATAGAGATTACTGCGCAACCCGTAGGTTGCGAATTCAGGGGTCGGTTCGTAGTCGAACCGCGGCGCGAGGCAGCCCCTACTGGCTTGATGGCCCGGCGAAAATGCCGGTACGGAGGGGAAGGAGATCAAGACAGAATTTATTTGTGTGATAAAATCTTTCGATTCGACAGGAGCCGGGCGCCGCGCCTAGACTGTAGATAAGGTCCTGGGCTTGCCTCATGGGAAGCTCCGGCGCTCTTGTGAACATCGAGCTAATTGTTATGCGCACAGTCCGCTGTCGGAATTCGTGTTGTTGCCGCTGTTGCGGCAGTCCGCCGACTTCTGGCATTGGGCAGTAAATCACGGAGCGAAGCAATACCAAGCCCACTTGCCGGCAGCGACTTGGCGAGTGGGCGTTTTCATTGTTAGCCTACCGAATGCGGTTGTCACCCGGTAACCCGCCCGCCGAGCTACTCCTGGCAAAAGTCGGACGAGAACAGACCATTCGAGGGAGACGGGGGCATATGTCAGCAATTTACCAAGTCGCGGTCTTGCCGGATTCCGGCGAGCGCTACATATCGTCGGCGCTCTTCGAGGGGATCGGGTAAGATCCCTATCGCAGCATGGAGGTTGGAATGAGTTCACCAAAGAATGCTTCATTGGAAGGAAAACCATGGGGACTCTCGCTCGACGAATGGGCCGTGGTCGCAGCTTTCCTGCTCGCCCTTCTCGTACGCGTGGGAGTCATTACGCGCGTGCCATGGTAGTGAGCAAAGAAGTGGCAAGGCCATCTTGGCCGTGGGCACAGGAATGGCTTGCCCTGAAAGGCGCGAAGGGGCGCCCATGCCACATCGGCGGAACCACAGTGGGAGGCGACTAATGGCAGATGCGAATGTCTTACCTCAAGCTCGACCGATTCATGCTTCCTGGCGGATATTTCAACTTGTCCCCGGAATCTTGTTGCTGGCGGCGATCGGGTATGCGGGTAAGCTGATCGAGCAATCCCTGGCGGGCTACGCGAAGGCCCATCATTGGACGGTCCCCAACATCGAATACGTGTTGTGGGCCATCCTGATCGGGCTGCTCATCTCGAATACGGTGGGCGTACCGGTCATCTTCCGCCCGGGTGTATCCACTTATGAGTTCTGGCTCAAGACGGGCATCGTGCTCCTGGGCTCGCGCTTTATCATCGGAGACGTACTCAAGCTGGGAGGCGTCAGCCTAGGTTTGGTGGCGCTCGAGCTGGCCGTCGCGATCAGTTTCATGACCTTCCTGGGGCGGGTCTTCCGGCTGCGGCCCAAGCTTACCTCCTTGCTTGCGGTAGGCTCGGCGGTGTGCGGCGTCTCCGCCATCATCGCGGCCGAAGGAGCCATCGATGCCGATGAGCAGGACGCGTCGTTTGCCATTGCAGCCATCCTGGCGCTTGGAGCGCTGTCGCTTTTCACCTTTCCGCTGATTGGACATGCGCTCCACATGAGCGATCGCGCCTACGGTCTTTGGGCGGGCTTGGCCGTGGACAACACGGCCGAGGCCACGGCGGCGGGGGCGCTTTACTCCGACGCCGCCGGCAAGCTTGCGGTGCTGGCCAAGACCACGCGGAACGCCATGATCGGCTTCGTCGTCCTCGGTTACGCCTGGTACTGGGCCAAGCGCGGGCAAGCGCAGGCCGTAGGGAACAAGACGGCGTTCTTGTGGCAGAAATTCCCCAAGTTCGTGCTGGGATTTCTGCTGATTTCAGGCCTTGCAACATATCACTTTTTCGCTAAGACCCAGCTCACCGCTTTGGCCAATCTTTCGCGCTGGGCCTTCTTGTTGACCTTTGCCGGCGTCGGCCTGCGAACTAACTTCGGCGAAATGCGCAAGCAGGGGTTGGGTCCCTTCGCTGTGGGCGCCATTGGCGAGGTGGTGATTGCCCTGTTTACACTAGGAATGGTGCTGGTTGCAGACCGGCTGTTGCGGCTCTGATTCAAGACAACAAGACGAGCGGCGGTGTATACCTGGTTTAGAGTGTATGCGCCGTCCCGGGACAAGGGGATTATCGGTCGCGCATCTCCTGGGCGGCGAGTCCAGCGCCGATCAGCCCCGCCCGATCGCCCAAGCGTGAAAAGCGGATCTTCGGCAGCCTGCCCGGATGGACGGTGTGCTGCTCGTAGGCGGCGAGCATGGTGGATTCAAAAAACCGGCGCGCCGCGCACACTCCGCCATTCAGCACGAATCGCTCCGGGTCGAGCAGACTGGCCATGCAGGAAAGCGCGATTCCCAGGTTCGTGCCGTACTCGCTCCAGAATCGCCGGCGCTCGCGTCCGTCCTCGGAGCGCAACATCCGCGCCACCACGCGTCCCCCAAGAACAGATTCAACGCAGTAGGGACGGCTGCATCCGCAAGCTTGCTGGGCGTGACGGCCACGGCCGCTGAACACAGGAGCGTGACCCAGGTTCGCCGCCAACCCGTGTGCGCCGAGTTGTGGCTGCTTGCGCACCATGCGAATATTGCTGATGCCCGTGCCGAGGTTGACGTAGACGAAATCGGCGGAGTTCCGGCCCGCGCCCACCTCGGCTTCCGCCCGCGCGGCGAGGAAAATGTCGGTATCGACTGAGACGGGAACACCCAGCGCCTTGGTCAGGTGCGAGGCAAGCGGAAGGTTGCGCCAGCCGAGGTTGACCGAGGTGAGGACAACCCGGTGATCCGCATCCACCAGCGCCGGCGCGCCCACCACCGCCGAGCGAATCGGCGGCTCTCCCCAAGAGTGGATTCTTAATCGCAGGCTTTCGGCGACCCAATCCGGCGTGACGGTGACGCTCTCGAATTCGGTGCGATTCACGCGCCGCAACCTGCGGCCGTCCCAAAGCGCCACCTTCATGGAAGAGGCGCCGATGTCCACCGCCAGCCAGCAGGTCGGTTTTCTCATGGTCAGGTCGCGCTAGCCGAAAATGCGAACCCGGTCGCGATATTTTTTCCAAAGCGCCGTATTGTGTTCTTCCGCGCTATCCAGGTTGCCGCTGAAGAACACGTCGGGCCGCACGCCTTGCTCGAGGAGCAGGGACGCCACGTTGAGGCACACCATGTGCCCGATGACGATCGAGACGGCCGTCGAGAGCCCACCCATGGGCTGCTCGAGCCCCTCGAGCTTGATCGTCGCGTCGGGGAAGGGAACTCCCGTGTCGATCACCACGTCGGCCACTTCCATGAGCTTCTTCCGGCCCGAATGCCGTGTGGGATGACTGCTCGAATAGGAAACCGAAGTGATGGCGACCACCGGAATGCCCAGCTCGCGGCCGTAAAGCGCCACCTCGACCGGGGCGTTGTTCAGACCCGAGTTGGAAACCACGATCAATCCGTCCTGTTTGCCGATGCCGCTGAAGCGAACGGTGGTCTCTCCCACGCCCACCAAACGCTCAATGTAGCCTGCCTTAATCATGCCCAACTCGCCCGCCGAAGCCGGCTCGTAAATCAGGTTCACGGCTGCCAGGCCGCCGGCGCGATAAACAATGTCCTCCGCCGCGCAGTGCGAATGGCCCGAGCCGAACGTGTAGATGATCCCGCCCTGCTTTACCACCCAGGCAAGTTTTTGGGCGGCCGTCGAGATCGCGTCGGCCTGCTTGGTTTCGACAAAGTTAAGAACGTCGCGCAATCGGTCGAGGTATTCTTTTGCTTTGGCATCCATTGGCGTACTCCTTCTCAAACTATCAAGCCGTATCCGCCGCCCGTCATTCCAATCGCGCGATGCGAGAGAGGAATCTCGCTGCGCCGAGAATGTGTAGGGGTAGGGCAAGCCCTCATAAGCGCTAAGATAATACATGACATTTCTCAAGTTGAGGAGCCCGTTCGCGGTTCCCTTCCGCGAGCTCCGCGGCGATTTCATCCCAGTGCTGCACGACGTACTCCAGCGGCACTTTCGGAGCGATGGCCTGTTGCACCTGGTGCAGCGCGAATTGAAACTCACGCCACCGACTGCCCTGGACCGTCGGATCCCAGTTCGTAGCCCCAGGGGGAAAATGACGAACCCAGGCGGACCAGCTTTTGGGTGAGCAGCGCCACCAGCAGTTTTCCGTGCCACCAGGCGCGCGCGCTCCGCGCGTCGTGCTTGGGCAAGTGGCCGATCGCCAGCAGCGACTTCAGCCGCTTGAACACCCGTTCAATTTGCCAGCGGAAGCGGTAGTACTCGAGCACTTGGGGGGCCCCCATTTCCGGCACCCGCAGGGTCGTGAACACCATCACATAATGGGCGTACTCGCGCGTTTCCGGCCGCACCCGAATCGGCTGCTTCTGCTCGCGCCGATCCAGTTGGCGCTCCGCCGCGGCGATGGCCTGCGCACTTTTGCGCACCGCACACAGACGTCCCTCCACGCGCTGCTCCCCGGCGTGCAGCGCCGCTGCCCATTGCCCCGCTTGTCCCGCCGCCAGCGGGCGCAGTGCCGGCAACACCCGGAACGGCTGGTCATCGGCCGCGAACAACGGCACCGCACTGTTCCACCGCACAATGATGTCGCCTCCTTGCGCGCGCACCCTCGCCACCCCGGCCGGATGGCAATAACCGCGATCGGCCAGAATCAGATCTCCCGCCGCGACCCGGAATCGCTCCAGATTCTCCGCCGTCCCCGCCCCTTTCCGCGCGGTGATCAGCAACTGGTCGCAGGCCAACTCCGGCAGCCGCAGGCTGTAATGAATCCGCCAATGCGAACCGGTCGGGCCCGGTTCCTTGATCACCGTCCCATCCAGCGCCCGCAGACGCCGCCGCGGCGGAGGCCCCTTCCAGCGCACCCCACTTTCCGCCAGCAACGCCTGGCAGAGGTGCTGCAACCAATTCTCCGACTGGCGCAAGCGATTCAATAGCGTCACATCGCTCACCTTCGAAAGCCCCGCCGCCTGGGCGCGAACCGTGGTCTCCCGCAACGAGTAGCCGCAGCCCACGTGCATCAGCAACCTGCGCAGCAGCGCCTCCACCGAGTCCAATTCCCGCAAACGCTCTACCGCCCCGCTCAGCCGCGCCGCCCGTTGCCAGCTCGGCGGTAACAGGCCCACTAAGATGTCCCAGTCTTCGTCCAGTGCGTTCATGCTCAGCAAGGTACAGGGAAAACCGACAAGCGTCAAGCAGTATCTTAGCGCTTATGAGGGCTTGCCCTACCCTGTGCGCAGGGGACGGCAAGCCGTCCCCCTACAACGGCTGCCCTTTTTGCGGTCTGCTATGGGCCTGAAATCACGGCTCGCCGGGGACGCTTCGGGCCAAGCGCATGCCGTTCGATTGCATGCGCCGTGCGGGGCGCTCGGTGTGCCGCGCGCCGGGGTCGAGCCAGGCGGACCAATCCGCATAACCGCCTCCGCGCAACACACGCAGGCCGGGTGCATCGGCAGCTTCGCGCCCATCCGTGGCGACGTAGGGGTAGGGGCGGTACAGGCTCGAAGACCACTCCCAGACGCTCCCCACGAGGTCGAAGATCCCGAGCGCGTTCGGCTGTCCTTTGCCCACGGGACGTGGCGCATCCCACTGCGCGCCTTCCTGCGTCCCGCCTCCCGCGCGCGCGGCGAACTCCCACTCCGCTTCGGTGGGCAGCCGGAAGTCCGCGCCGGGCAGGTCTCCGTTCAGTTTCTTGAGCAGCGACTGGCAATCTTCCCAGGAAATCTGCTCGACCGGCATGCGGTCAGCCTCGGGATACTTTGCGCCCTGATGCGCGCTGGGATTCGAGCCCATCAGCGATTTCCATTCCGCCTGCGTCAACTCGTATTGGCCCAGGTAGAACGGCTCGACGCGCACCGTGTGCACGGGCTTCGCAGAGTCCACCCAGTCAGACCCCATCTCGAACTCGCCGCCCGGGACGAGCCTCATCGGGATGCCCAAGCGCGCCACGCGCACCTCGCGGGGTAAGCCGGTTTGGGGATCGAACTCTTTCCCGACCACTTCGAAGCCCGCCAGCGACGAATTCATCCGGCGCTCGCACATGCGCAGGCGCTCGCTCGAGTAGCGGTCTCCGGGCTTTTCTTTGAGGGCTTGCCCGAATGCCGCGCGCGCCGCTTGCCACTTCTCGGCCTTGACGGCGTCCTCGCCTTGCTTCACAAAGTTCCCGTAGCGCTGCCAGCGCGCCGATATCTCGTCGAAGTGCGGGTCCTTGGCTACGGCCGGCTTATTGGGATTCACCAGCGCGTGGCTGTGGTGGCAATCCTGGCAGGAAGCCGTCTGGTGCGTCTTGGGGCAGCCGCTCTGGTGGCACCCCGCGCAGAGGCCGGCAATGGCCGCTGCGTGTGGAATGTGCTCCGGTTTAATGTTGTTGCGCTCGTCCTTGACGTGGCCCTTGCTCTCACCATGGCAGGCCACGCAGGTCGTGCCGGCTTTCGAGTGTCGCGACATGCCCCACTCGACCACCGAGATCACATGGCAGCGCGCACAAACGCCTGCCTGCTTGAACTGCTGGTCCTCGAGCGTTTGCGCTGAGCTGGTGAGTGCGAATACGAACAGGACAATTGCCGCCATCACCGCCCACTGCCTGAGCAGGAGCGGCCCACTCACCCGGCGCTCGGCGCCGCCCTCTCCCCCGAGGGGGCGAGGGCATGATTCCAGTGCGTTTCCTCCTGCGCCCGCTTCAGCAAGAGGGGCCAGGGATGAGGAGATCCTATTAATCAAGTTTGCAATGTTCATTAACCGTGCCATTCTTCCTCCAGCCAACGATAGTGGTGCGGCAGCCAGCTCGCCCCGCGCAATTCCGCCAGCCGCTTGGCGGCGCCGAGCGCCGATTGCTCTTCCGGCCGCAGTTCCCAATAGCGCGCCAGGGCGTTGTAGTTATCTTCCAGCAATCGATCTTCGAACATCCCGGTCACTGCCGACGAAAGGAAGGGCTGCGAATAGACGAAGCGCATGGCGGCCATGCAGAGCGTCTCGTCCGGCATGCGGTTGAGGCTGGCAGTCAATTCCGCCACCGCCGCAGGCAAGACCAGCTTGCCGGCTCTTTGCCCCAGGAGTTCGAAGTTTTCAATTTCCGGCTTGGCGCCGGCGCGAGCCCTTGGGTCGAGCTTCATGATCGATCCCGAGGCCAAGGGCTTCATGGCGACGAGCCCTACGCCTTTGCGCAAAGCTCGCGGAAGGAACTGGCTGTAGCCGGCGCGCGCTTGAATGAAGTTGTAAGGCAAAATAATGTAGTCGAGGTCTTCCAGTTCATCGAGCGCCATGGTCATGAGGCTCTCGGTATGCACCGAAACGCCAATGGCGCGGATTTTTCCGGCCTCTTTCGCTTTCCGCAGCAGATCCCATTTCTCCAGCACCGGCTGGTCGATGTCGTAGGCGGCGAAACGGTAGAGATCGACGTAGCCGAAGAGCTTCGCCGCCAGGTCGATGTCCTTGGGAGTAATTTCGTGGGCAAGCGAAATCACGATCTTGTCGCGCCGCCCGCGAACCAGCCGCGCCGCCGGTTCCCATTGCCCTTCGCGCGCGTAGACGTCGAGCAGGTTCACGCCCAGATCGAAGGCGTGGGCGACGATCCGGTCACGCCGCGCCTGCCCCGCGCGGGTGAGCGCCGTCTTGCCCTCACCCGCGGGAAGACGGTCCGCCGGGTCGGTGTGAGAGCCGAAGGAGAGCAACGAAACGTTCATATCCGTTTGCCCCAGCCGCCGGTAAACCATCCCTCCGCGGTGGAACTCATGCAAACCGGGCGCCTGGAAGTCAGCAGGCGAGGCGAAAGCCCGCCTGGCGAGCAAGCTCGCCGAGCAAGCCGAGAGAAACTCGCGACGTGTCGGATAGCCTGTCTTCAACATGGGGTCATCCTCATCGATGCGCAGCTTACTACCCGCGCCAGTGTCCATCCAGCCAGCGATAGTCAGGCCGAATCCAACTCGCGCCACACAAGCCTGCGAGGCGTTTCGCGGAGTCGAGCGCCGACTGCTCCTCCGGCCGCATTTCCCAATAGCGCGTCAGGGCCTTGTAGTTGTCTTCTAATAGGCGATCTTCGAACATCCCGGTCACCGCCGCCGAAAGGAAGGGCCGGGAATAGACGAAGCGCATGGCGGCCATGCAGAGAGTCTCATCGGGCATGCGGCTGAGGCTGGCGGTCAGCTCCGCCACCGCCGCGGGCAGGATGGGCTTGTTTCCCCGCTGCCACAGTTGCAGGTCTTCGAATTCCGGCTTGGCGCCCGCGCGCGCCCGCGGGTCGAGCTTCATGATCGAGCCGGAGGCCAGCGGCTTCATGGCAATCAACCCCACGCCCTTGCGGATGGCCGCGGGCAGAAACTGGCTGTAGTCGGCGCGCGCGTGAATGAAGTTATAGGGAAAGATAATGAAGTCGATGCCTTCCAGTTCGTCGAGCGCCATGGTCATGGTGCGCTCGGTGTGCACGGAGATGCCGATGGCGCGGATCTTCCCGGCTTCTTTCGCCTTGCGCAGCAGGTCCCAGTTTTCGAGGCTGCCCTGGTCGATCTCCTGCGCGCAGAAGCGGTAGAGATCGACGTGACCGAAAAACTTGGCCGCCTGGTCGATGTCCCGGGGAGTGATTTCGTGGGCGAGCGAGATCAGTATCTTGTCGCGCCGCCCGCGCACCAGGCGCGCCGCCGGCTCCCACTGCCCTTCGCTCGCATAAACGTCGAGCAGATTCACGCCCATGTCGAAGGCGTGCGATATGATCCGGTCGCGCCGCACCTGCCCCGCCGGGTTGAGCACCGTCTTGTCCTGCCCCGCCGGCAGCCGGTCCGCCGGGTCGGTGTGCGAGCCGAAGGAGAGCAGCGACACGTCCATGTCCGTCTGCCCGAGCCGCCGGTAGATCATCCCGCCCCGCCGGAACTCTCGCAAGCTGGGCGTGGTGAGTTCTCCTGTTGCGGCAAAAGCCCGCGTCGCCACGAGGCCTGCCGCGCAGGCTCCCAGAAATTCCCGGCGCGTCGAATTGCCCGTTTTCAACATAAGTGCGTCCTTTCGTCCTCTTATTTGCCGAACCCAGGCCGGATTCGGACAAAGGTGACCACCACTTCTCACTCTTCACGTGTGGGGTGCAGCTTTGGGGCCAAAAACGGAAGAGTCGCCAAGTCTTATACCGCCGTCAACCAGCTATTTCAAGAGAAAAACAGTCCGGTGGGGAGAACTGTGCTGAGAGTATTGGGCATGAAGAGCGGGTAGCCACGGTCACTGCATTTGTGACCGTGGGTTCTTCCTCGATACCGAACGGCCTGCTGAATCATCGACATGGCTGCTGGTGGCTGACATTGGGGTACGTGGGGGATGAAAAGCCCACTACCCGCTACGGTGGCGGCGTGCCCCATGCAGATTGATGACGTGTCCCTGCCAGCCGGATATCGGACCTGAGAAAAGCCCACGGTCAGAAAAGCACTGACCGTGGCTACCCGCTACCCGTCCCTTTTAAGATAGCCACGCCAGAAATTCGGCCGGCTTCACTCCGGCGTCGCGCAGGATTTTGGCCAAATTACCGCGACCGAGGTTTTCACCTTTGTGTTCGGGAACGGTGGCGGTTCGACCGTCCGGGTGCCGGAAGAATCGGTGGCTGCCCCTTTGTCTCGATTGCACAAAGCCGAGGGATTCAAGAAAGCGAATGACCTCGCGGGCCCGCGCGGGATGTAAGCGGCTCAAGCGCTCACCTCGACCTGTTCGAGCGCCACGAACTTCATGCGGGGCGCGTCCTGCTCGGCGAGGCAAAGGGCGATGACTTCACGGATTCGCGGCGCCAGTTTTTCCAAAGTGCGTGCCTGCGTGTAACAACTCGGCAGCGAAGGGACAGTCGCAACGTAGTAACCGTCCTCATCCTGCTCGATGACGACCGTGAATTGCCTGAGCTTTCGTTTGGTTGGGAATTTTCTCATGCTGCCATTATAGCGGATACCGCCGTGGCTGGCCCGGACATCCGCTTTTGGCTTGCCTGGCAGCGCAGAGGTGGGCGCATTTGGCCCTCCTCTGCGGCTCTTCCCCGGTGGTTCTTCCTCGGGATGTGGCACCGCGCAATGGCCGCTTCGCACATCGGCCGAAGGGCCGCAGAGGAACGCAAACTACGCGTACCTCGGCGCTACGCTGGTTGGGACTCCGCGTTCTTTTTATGCCTTGTTTATAGCCGATGCGCTCGATCCAGCGGGGGCTGGCGCAGACCCCTGCCCCGTGGGGTCTGCGATGTCCCGAAGGGACACGCGAACCCCCTTCCCCCCACGACAACGCTGCGCTTGACAGTCTTGCTGTAATAATGTAGCCTACTAACGTCCCTCGGGGCAAGCTTCCCCGGCGGGATCATCGCACCCGAAGGAGCCCCCCGATGGACGTCTCGCCTCCCCAACCCCAAGCAGAGCCTGAAAGACCAAGCTCGCGAAGGGGGCGCAAGCCCGGCAAACCGTTGTCGGCCCGCGAGCTGGCCTCGCGCCGCGCGAACCTTGCGAAGGCTCGGGCGGCGTCGAAGGATCACGGCTACCGGCGCACCGGGAAGCGTCTCGAAGCGAGCCGCGCCAATCTCGCGCGAGCCCAAGCCGCCCGGCGCACTCCTGGGGGCAACGCTTCGGCGCGGCTCAACGCCCTGAAGCACGGCCTTTTCGCAAGCGAAACGCTGGCCGGGAGCGTGGACCGCCTGGGAGAAGACAAGCACGAATTCGCCGCGCACCTTCGCTTTTTCGAGCGCATCTTCGCTCCCGCGGATGAAGAAGAGAAGACGATCGTGCGCGGGCTGGCCGAAACCGTCTGGCGGCGGCTGCGTTTTTTCCACGCTCAGGCCTGCTGGGAAAAGGAGCGGATCGAGAAAATTTTCGCGCCCGCGCCCGCGCCCGACTCCATGGACGTCGTTCGCACCGTGGCCCACGCCAATGCCCTGGCCTACGGGCTCATGGATTTTGACGCTTTCGTTCGCGAACTCACCAAGCTCCAGTCGCAGGTGGAGTCCAGGCTGCGCGAGCTGATCCGCCACCGCTCCGGCGGCGAAGTGGACTGGAAGTGTATTACCCGGCGCTCGGACCGGCCGACCAAGAGGCCTAGCGAAGAGGAGAGAATCGACCGCTTTGTCGAGTACTGGGACTTCCTCTCGCCCGCCGAGCAAGCCGCCCTGCAGGAGAAAGTCCGGCAAGAGGTCGAGCTCGATGTGGCGCGGTCATCCCGGCCGTGACATGGTAGCGCAGACTTTCTGGTTTTGAGAGTCTGCGGCTCTTCCCCAGTTCGAACACCCAGCGCGGACACAGGGCAATAACAAGTTGGGCATGTTCTTCAAATAAAGAACCGCAGAGTTTGAAAGGCACAAACTCTGCGCTTGCTCCTCTTGGAGGCCAGACCACCAACCGGAGAGCCGGATGCTGGAATTCCGCCTGCGCGGTTCGGGGCTCGGGGGTTCGAATCCCTCCCTCTATCAGCATGCGCTACGTGGTACAATGAATGGCGATGGAAAAACTTCTGGAGAAGGCGGTTTCCGAGGCCTCAAAGCTCCCTGAAAGCGAGCAGGAAGCCCTGGGCGCGTGGTTACTCGCAGAGATAGAGTCCGAGCGCCGATGGAGTGATCTCTTCGAAAGACCAGGCACCGTTATGGAGCGGATGGCGGACGAGGCTCTGGATGAGCACGCCCGTGGTCTGACGACGCCGCTCGATCCTGACCAATTGTGAATTCGCACGTCACCCAGGGCTTTCGGAAGCTGATGGCCGCGCTGCCTCCTGAGGTTCGCCGTCAGGCCCGTGCAGCCTATCGGCAATTCATGGAGAACCCTCGTCATCCAGGTCTGCACTTCAAGCAGATTCACGGATCGGACCGGTTAGTCGCGGTCCGCATCAGCCGTGATTACCGCGCCGTGGGCGTCCGGAGATCGCCGGATGAGATCCTCTGGTTCTGGATTGGCGCTCATTCGGAATATGAAAGGCTTCTCGCGAAACGATAAGGAAGGCAGCCCGCGGACCTCAGAAGCCGGTAGCACAGACTCTCTGGTTTTGAGAGTCTGCGGTTCTTTCACAGTTCGAACACCCAGCGCCGCCACAGGGCAATAACAAGTTCGGCATGTTCTTCAAATAAAGAACCGCAGAGTTTGAAAGGCACAAACTCTGCGCTGCTGTGCTGCTGAGCCCCAAAGGGGCGCTCTAACACAGCCCAGGCCTGGGTCAGCGATGTCGGCCCGTTCGGATTGGGCCAGCCCTGAAAGGGCGGAATAGGGTAGTTCCCAGTCTGCAATCTTTGTCCCGACTGTACGTCTGTCTCGCCTTCAGCACCAAGCGTATTTCGCCCCTACAGGGCTACGAGTTTGAAGGCTCGACGTTGACCCAGGCCAACGGCCCATAAGCGCTAGGACAAGCACGAATCGGATGCTTTTAGCCACGGCAGTGGCGGCATATTGTGGCCCACGGCGCGAGCCGTGGGATGACGATGGGGCGGAGTCGAGTTTAAGCCCCGGCAGGGGCGACACAAGCTCTGCGCGCGGGCCGTCGCGATTTTGTCGCCCCTACCGGGGCTTAAGAATAATCTTCGCATCTTCCTTACCCACGGCTGGCTCGCCGTGGGCCACATTATTTCGCCCGTCCGCTGACGGGCTTTCGAACGTCCCTGACCGTTAAGTTAGCGCTTATGGGCCGTTGGCCTGGGCTGTGATAGATCGCCCCTTTGGGGCTTAAGGGGGACACAGATGCAAGCTTTCTGCTTCCACGTGTGCGAGAGAACGGCCATGCCGCCAACTAGGGCGATGAAATTGTAGAAACATTCGGCGCAGACTCTCTGGTTTTGAGAGTCTGCGGTTCTTCCCCTGTTCGAACACCCAGCGCGCACACAGGGCAATAACAAGTTGGGCATGTTCTTCAAATAAAAAACCGCAGAGTTTGAAAGGCACAAACTCTGCGCTGCCTTGCTGTGGTGCCTGCCGAAAGCTACCCACGCGGTGTCCGGCCTGGACAGCAAGTGTGATGACATATCTGGGCACTACCGTAACTTCATCATTGTCGCCCAGTTGACCCCGCACAAGGCGTAGGGCATTCGAACCACATGAGCCGCTACTACCCAACAGCATCCGGTAGACAAGAAACCAAGAGAATGGCATCACATCATCCCACAAACGCTCGTACACGTGCCGCGCCAGTAGGGATTCATGATTATGTCGATCCTTCAGTTTCCCCTCTCGCTTTTCGAAGTACGCTTCAACCAGCCAACCAATGCGGCTCGTCAGGACCGCAGGGAAATGGCGAGTAGGGTCCGATGCGGTTTCGAAAAGGTGATGCACCTCAGCCAACTCGTGAAACGACATTTCGAGGTGGTGGAAGTAGTACTCATTGAAGGTTGGGATGGCGTAGCACCGCAGATCCTCTTGCGATTGCCGGTCGTAGGCTTGCGGGCGTGGACAATAGAAAAGATAGAAACAGAAAGTCCTGTCCCAGGAGCAATCGTAGCGATCATTTCGTATCAAGTCGCTCTCCTCGCGTTCGGCCAATCGTCGCAACTGCTCCTGATCGAAATACTTGAAAGCGTCGTACAAAGTGAAGGCTCCACTGTGGGCCGATCGGTGGAGTCTTTTTGCTTGAAGCAGAGCGCCGCGCTCGAAGGAATTCGACGGAACGACGTTGTCGCGATACGAAACCACGACGCCAAGGTCGGCGAATGTCACTCGACCCTCGATGTGCGGCGGGTATCTCTTTGCTTCTATCGTCAGAGAGAGGTTAAGAGGTCTCCCTTCCAGACCAAAGTCTTCCTTCAGCGTCCGTAGGGGATACGACAGGGTGCTCAGACTGGCGAGATTGTCATCCAGCATCTCGCAAAGCAGATACGTTAGGTGGGGCTCGTCAGGCTCCAATCCGCCGACTAGACGGCTCGTCACCACATCGTCGACACCGTCGAGATAACGGACCAACAACCTCGCTTCGCGGGGTGTCAACCGAACAGCTCTTCTCATCGGACACTCCAAAGTCGGCAGCTCACCCTTTCTTGTCGCCAGGGGCGTAGGGCAAACTTCGTGCGCTTTGCGACGTGTGCGGTCAGCCGGCGATGACCGGACTGTCAAACGCAGAGTTGGTTTTGAAACTCTGTAGCTCCTCGACCGCTTCCGAGTATACAAGCCGCTGAGTTCAAAAACAACCCGCGCTGGCCGAGCCCGTTCTTTATGCTGCCTACTACCTTCTGCTTTGAAAATTTCTTCTTCCTCGATCATGCGATTCGCCTGGAATCTCAAGGGGCGGTTGCAGGCTCGAGGGTAACCTTAAGCGCAGAGGTGGGCGCATTTTGCCCTCCTCTGCGGCTCTTCCTTGGGACGTGGCACCGCGCAATGGCCGCTTTGCAATGGCCGCTTCGCACGTGGACCGAAGGGCCGCAGAGGAACGCAAACTACGCGTACCTCTGCGCTACCCTGCTCGCCAGATCTAAGATTGCAGATCCGAGATTTCAGATCGTTCCCGGGGCACTCGCTGCCCGCTGGATTTGAGATTACAAATTCCAGATTTCAGATCGTTCCCGGGGCACTCGCTGCCCGCTGAATTTGAGATCACAAATTCCAGATTTCAGATCGCCGGGGGCACTCGCTGCCCGCTGGATTTGAGATCACAAATTCCAGATTTCAGATCGTTCCTGGGGGCACTCGCTGCCCGCTGGATTTGAGATCACAAATTCCAGATTTCAGATAATCGCCTGAAAAGCAAAAGGGGCGCACAATGTGCGCCCCTTGGTTCTTGCTGTCGACTGTCAACTGTGGACCGTCAACTCAATTTAATCCCGGCGACGACCGGCTCTCCCCGTCGCTCTCGCGGGATCTAAGAATGCAGATTCAATATTTGAGAGAAGCGCGGACTGCCGCCTTTGTGGTCCGCGGCTTTTCGGTAGCAAGTTTTTGCTCCGAGTCGTATTCTAGCGCCGTGCTATCGATCTATGACCAGCCGCTCCAGCAATTCGTTCTTGGTGGCGCCGAGGTGCTGGGACACATCATTCAGAATTCCGGCGAGCGTACCAACTTTCAGGGGAGAGTGGTTGGGAACAGTAACGTGGTGCTCGCCTCGTTCGCGGGTGGTCAGCCTCAGGTGACTGCCAGTCTGGCGCGTGATCTCATAGCCGACGGTGCGAAGCAGCTTGGCAAGCTCCGGACCCGAGAGATCGCGTGGCAGCTTCATACGGCGATCACTTCTTCACGCACGAAATGCAGCCGGATGATCTTGGGCTGCTGCCCTTCTTCAAAGTGGCACCGAACCGCGTCGCGGACTTGCTCGTGGAGCATGGGCAGGTCGTCGGCCTCGGTGAAAATCGACTCACCGAGCGCCCGCGCCGTATAGCCCCCTTCCGGCGCTTCCTCGACCATGAAAATCAGTTCGTTCATAGACCCCTCTTTACGTCACCGATTTTAGCACATCTTCCTGGGGTGGAGGCGCGAATGCCGGCATGAATTCAATGCAGGGCGTGTCTGCCCCAGCCCGCGAGCCAACATTCGAGAATGACCGAGTGGCGATCATGCAAAGAGACTTCAGACAAGCGCCGCGACTGCTGAGGCGTGATCGGAGATTGCAAATTCCAGATTTCAGATAAGCGCCTGAAAAGCAAAAGGGGCGCACAATGTGCGCCCCTTGGTTCTTGCTGTTGAACGGTCAACTATGGACTATCGACTAATTTTGCGGGCCACCTCGCGATACTCGAGGCCCGCCAGCCGTCCCATCAGCGGACGCCCACAGGAATGAGCAAGTCGAGGGGCGGTTTGCGGAGTCTTGAAGAGCGCGGGCGGCAGCCGGTCGCCGTGTTCGAGGCAGGATTCCACGATCTTGCGCGTCAGCCCCTGCGCAATCTCCACCGCTTCGGTGATGCTCCGGCCTTCCGCCACCAGGCCCGGCACGTCCGCGCTGGTCGCCAAGTAGCCACCCTCCTTGAGCGGTTCGATGTGCAGGCGAATGGCAGCCTCATCCACTTCGGCGATTCGTTCTTGCCGCCTCGAGCAGAGCTTGCCTCTCTCCCATTCTCTCCTCAATTCCCTGACACGGCGATTCTACCACGTATTGGTCGTTCCCAGGGCACTCGCTACCGGCTGGATTTTAGATTACAAATTCGAGATTTCAGATAGGTTGGTAGCGCGGACCACCGCTTCTGTGGTCCGCGGATTTTTCAAACGAAGTACCGCGGACCGCAAGAACGGCGGTCCGCGCTACGGGCCCCACAATCAAACTGAGCGCGGGCTGACTTTTGCCCATCAGGCAAATACAAGGCGGCCCTTGGGAACGGGGATCGCGCGTCCTGTCTCTCGTGCGGTTTCAATCCACTCTTCTATTACGACTTCGGCATTGGCAAGTGCTTCCTGGTAGGTTTTACCGTCTGCCTCGCAACCCGCAAGCTCGGGGACTTCGGCGATGAAAGCCTGGTCTTCATTACTCCAGTAGATAATCACCTCATACTTCGGCACCGGCGTGCCGCAAAGAGGTTTGATATTTTTCTCCCAATCAAACCTCCTTTGGTCTCGCTGTTCAGAGAGTCTGCACTATCCACTTCGCACAATGTGCGCCCCTTGGTTCTTGCTGTTGACTATCAACTGTAGACTATCGACTAATTTGATCCCGGCGACGACCGACTCTCCTATTCCCAAGTGAGTCATGAGACCACGCGCAGCCGTTTGGAGGCGTAGTGCGCAATCTCGCGATCCGTCGTCACCAGGCTCAGACCCTCAACCGCCGCCTGGGCGATCAAAATTCGATCGAACGGGTCCCGATGGAGCGGGGGCAAGCTGAAGATTTCGCCGACGTGCTCCGGGCGCAGAACCAGCGGTGTGGCTACCAGTTGTTCAAGCGCGTCGGGCCACCAAGTGCGAGGGTCCCCGATTTTGAGCATACCCTTCATGCTCTTCAGCAGAACCTCCCAATACACTATGGCACTAAGGACGTTGGGGCCGGCGCTGATGGCTGCCCGCACTCTTCGAGGAGAGACGCGCAGGATCGGTCAAGGCGATCAAGGCGGTGTTGGTGTCAAGCAGATAGCCGTTCACAACTCGCCCGCCAGGAGGCGATCGAGTTCGATGGGAGCATCCCAGCCGGGTGGCAATTGGATGCGGTCCTTCATGGCGCCAAGACGCACTTGGCGGCGATGGGCTGGGGCTGGGGCGAGTCGGGCAACAGGCCTGCCGTGCCGCGTGATAACGACCCGGTCGCCGCCCTCCACGGCGCGAATGAGTTCCGAAAGGCGATTTTTAGCTTCCGCGATGCTCACGTCCATAATGGTCCAAGTATAGCCAGAATTTCTGGCCATATCAATCTCATCTTTACGAAAGGCAACACCCCAAAAAGCAAAACGGCCCAGCATCATGCTGGGCCGTTTTGACTCAATTTAATCCCGGCGACGACCGACTCTCCCACGCAGTTCCCCGCGCAGTACCATGGGCCCTGGAGGGCTTAACTACCGTGTTCGGGATGGGAACGGGTGTGACCCCTCCGGTAAGGTCGCCGGAAACTTGTAAGAAGCTGTCAGCCGTCTGTATCAGCTCTCAGCAAAGTCGAACTTATTCGCTGACAGCTGACAGCTGAATAGCTGACAGCTTGTTCTGAATAGTGTGGCGTCGTTCCGTCGCGAATAAGGCTGAAATCTGAACTGAAACTGTGAACTTTGACTGTCAAATCCTGCTTGTGTGTTCAGCAGATTTATGGTCAAGCCGAACGGGCGATTAGGACCAGTAAGCTAAACGCGTTACCCCGCTTACACATCTGGCCTATATACGTCGTAGTCTTCGACGGCCCTTCATAGGGATCATTCCTGTAGCGAACAGGACTTCACCCTTGGGAGATCTAATCTTGGGGCGTGCTTCACGCTTAGATGCTTTCAGCGTTTATCACTTCCAGACTTCGCTACCCAGCCATGCCACGGGCGTGACAGCTGGTACACAAGAGGTCTGTTCATCTCGGTCCTCTCGTACTAGAGACAACCCCCCTCAAATCTCCTATGCCCACACCAGATAGGGACCGAACTGTCTCGCGACGTTCTGAACCCAGCTCACGTACCGCTTTAATAGGCGAACAGCCTAACCCTTGGAACCTTCTACAGCTCCAGGATGCGATGAGCCGACATCGAGGTGCCAAACCGCTGCGTCGATGTGAACTCTTGGCAGCGATCAGCCTGTTATCCCCGGCGTACCTTTTATCCGTTGAGCGATGGCCCTTCCATACAGAACCACCGGATCACTAGGTCCCACTTTCGTGCCTGCTTGACTTGTTGGTCTCGCAGTCAGCCTGGCTTATGCCCTTGCACTCGACGGCTGATTTCCAAACAGCCTGAGCCAAGCTTCGAGCGCCTCCGTTACAATTTAGGAGGCGACCGCCCCAGTCAAACTACCCGCCTAGCCATGTTCCTGACCCGGATTACGGGTCGAGGTTAGAACCACAGAACCATCAGGGTGGTATCTCACCGTTGGCTCCCCAGAGCCCGAAAACCCTGGTTCAAAGCCTCCCACCTATGCTGCGCAGACAACCCCATAGTTCAGGGCTAAGGTGTAGTAAAGGTGCACGGGGTCTTTCCGTCTAGGTGCGGGAAACCGGCATCTTCACCGGTACTACAAGTTCGCTGAGTCACTCGCCACGACAGTCGCTCTATCGTTACGCCATTCGTGCAGGTCGGAACTTACCCGACAAGGAATTTCGCTACCTTAGGACCGTTATAGTTACGGCCGCCGTTCACCGGGGCTTCAGTTCAAAGCTGCCGCGGGATTGCTCCCACATGACCTCTCCCTTTAACCTTCCGGCACCGGGCAGGCGTCAGCCCCTATACGTCGTATTCGACTTTGCAGAGACCTGTGTTTTTGTTAAACAGTCGCAGAGCGCGATTCGCTGCGGCCCCCTCGGGCTATGAACCCTAGCGGGGCACTCCTTCTCCCGAAGTTACGGAGTTAATGTGCCTAGTTCCTTAGCGAGTGTTCTCTCAAGCGCCTTTGGATATTCACCTCGTCTACCTGTGTCGGTTTGAGGTACGGTTGCGACAGAGACTCCTTAGCGGCTTTTCTTGGCAGCGTGAAATCACAGACTTTACCGGGTCTAAGACCCGTCGGCTCACCCCTCAGAGTTGGCTTTAAACCGACCCGGTGGATTTGCCTGCCGGATCCCTCCTTGAGGCGCGCATCGCCATCCATCAGACGACTCCGCTATCCTCCTGCGTCCCCGCTTCGTAATAACGTCTCCGCCGCAGTGCCGGAATATTAACCGGCTGTCCATCAGCTACGCCTTTCGGCCTCGCCTTAGGGACCGACTGACCCTGAGCGGATTAACCTTTCTCAGGAAACCTTAGACTTTCGGCGCGGAGGGTTCCCACCTCCGTTATCGCTACTTATGCCGGCAGAGTCACTTGAGTACCGTCCACGAGCCCTCGCGGTCCCGCTTCAAACTGTACTCAACGCTCCTCTACCAAACCGGAGGCATCGAATCATTGAAACTCGAAAGCATGATACGATTATTCGATTTTCAGTTTCGAATTCGATGCTCCGGAGTCCGCAGCTTCGGTAAATGGCTTGAGCCCCGTTGAATTATCGGCGCAAAGACGCTCGACCAGTGAGCTGTTACGCTTTCTTTAAAGGATGGCTGCTTCTAAGCCAACCTCCTGGCTGTCTGAGCGACTTCACTTCCTTTCCCACTTAGCCATTGCTTTGGGACCTTAGCTGACGGTCTGGGCTATTTCCCTCTCGACAACGAAGCTTAGCCCCCGCTGTCTGACTCCCGGACGGCTCTTCGCGGCATTCGTAGTTTAGTTGGATTCGGTATCCGTTAACGGACCCTAGTCCATCTAGTTCTCTACCACCGCGAGGCTATATCCGAGGCTAGCCCTAAAGCTATTTCGAGGAGAACGAGCTATCACGGAATTTGATTGGCCTTTCACTCCTACCCTCAGTTCATCCGAGCTGTTTTCAACCAACACCGGTTCGGGCCTCCGGCCGCTGTTACGCGGCTTTCACCCTGACCAAGGGTAGATCATCCCGCTTCGCGTCTATTGCCCGCCACTGATGCGCCCTATTCAGACTCGCTTTCGCTACGGCTCGCTCCCCCTTGCGGGATCATCGCTTAACCTTGCGACGGACAATAACTAGCCGGCTCATTATGCAATAGGCACGACGTCAGGCTGCCGGGACGCCTTGCGGCACCCAAGCGTAGCCCTTCGACTGCTTGTAGGCATACGGTTTCAGGTACTTTTCACTCCCCTCGCCGGGGTTCTTTTCACCTTTCCCTCACGGTACTGGTTCACTATCGGTCGCTAGAACGTATTTAGCCTTACGGGATGGTCCCCGTAGATTCCCGCAGGGTTCCACGTGCCCCGCGGTACTCAGGAACGCGCATGAGAGTCCGGTCAGCTTTAGCCTAAGTGGCTATCACACTCTATGGCCGGCTTTTCCAAGCCGTTCAACTAGCCGCCGGATTGTTAACTCTCTGGTTCTACACCGATGCGCGCCCTACAACCCCCAGCCCTCCTTTCAAATCTCAAATTTCAAATCTGAAATCTCAAAGGAAGACTGGGTTTGGGCTGTTCCGCTTTCGCTCGCCGCTACTGACGGAATCGCGGTTGCTTTCTTTTCCTCCAGGTACTGAGATGGTTCACTTCCCTGGGTTTGCTCGTACCCGCCTATAGTATTCAGCGGGCCGTTCTCCGAGTTTCACTCGAGAGGGTTTCCCCATTCGGAAATCCCCGGGTCAAAGGGTGTTTCCCCCTCCCCGGGGCTTATCGCAGGTAACCACGTCCTTCATCGCCGTCTAGCGCCAAGGCATCCACCGTACGCCCTTAGTAGCTTGACCATAAAATCTGCTCAACACACGAAAAAAGTTACAGTCTTCAGTTTACAGTTCACAGTTAAAAGCCCACTGGCTCTTACTGTTGACCGTCACCTGTCAACTATTGGCTCCTTCCTTGCAGATTCGCCTTTCTCTCCACCCGGATCCAATCCCGGATGGAGTGCAGCTGCCCGCTTCCTGCTACAAATCCTCAGTCAGAGTTCTTTAAGCTCCCAACTGAGAACTGAAACCGGTTACTGACAACTGCCACTACTAGGTAGACGCCACACTATTCAGTTTTCAAAGATCGCTCAGTACCCACGAGTCGACTCGTGTCCCCTGGGGATCTCATTCCAGCCTGGCTTCAACTCAATCCACAGTCATCAGGTTGCTGGGGTTGAACCTTCTCTCGCTCTTCGGCGAAAGCGCCAACCTCAACAACCATACATGACGCATCCAGCCTCACAGAGCGCGTCGCGCATCTTTGGGTTGCCCAGTTCGATTAATCTTGATATTCAGGAGGGTGAGATACAGGCGGGACGGATTCCTTGCAGAGAGCCCACTTGCTTCACTCCCCTATTCAGTAGCCTTTACCGTACCGACCTCCTTGTTTATCCTGCCGAGACGATGCTGAAGTTTCCCGTTCAACCTACGTCTTCCAATCTCAGACGCCTTAACACTAGCTTCAACTTCGTTTCGACAATCTCTGATACTACTCCTGCAAAAACGAAATGCAAGAGAAATCTTTGCGTGGTTCAAAAAAAATCACCACTCGCGGTAGGTCTTGCCTAATCAAGCGTGTACTCGATGGAATTCCGAGCATTGACGTCGCGCGGACGGCCCCGCCGCGCTGTGTCGGCGGGGGAACAATCCCTCCTACTTCGAAAAGGACGGAGTGGTAATTCAAGATTCAAACATTCCTAACCCTTCCTCAACAGGGAAGGGAATCCCCGCGGAATGACACGAACGTCTGCTTGCAGTACAATCCAGGCGCGAATCATTCTATTTGAGAAGGGGGGTATCTTGATGTTTGACCGACTAAGACTAGCTTCGGCCATATTGGTTTTTATGGCGGTTCTTTCAGCGCCGTCGCAGGTTGCCGCGCAAGCCAAGACGCGCCTCGCGGTTGTAGGACTCGATCACGATCATGTCTGGGGACTGCTCAAGATGATCGCCGAGGAGCCGAACGCGCGACTTGTAGGGATTGCCGATACGCACCCCGAGTTGCTTGCGAAAGCCAAAGCTGCAGTATCTGCCGATGTAAAGGTCTTCCCGGACTACGTTCGTATGCTCGATGAAGTAAAGCCCGATGGCGTCATCGTCACCACTTCGAATGACCGCCATCTCGAAATCCTGCGCGCCTGCGCGAAGCGCAAGATCCACTACGATACCGAGAAGCCCATGGCAGCAAGCGGCGCCGACGCGCGCGAGATGCAGCGTCTGGCGCGCGCCGCGGGAATCAAATTGATGGTGAATTACGTGAGTGCCTGGCCGGAGGCGTCGCAGGAGGCCGTGCGAAGGCTCGACGCAGGAGAAGTCGGAAAAATCCAGAAGATCGTCGTTCAATTCGGCCACAAAGGCCCGAAGGAAATTGGCACATCAAAGTATTTCGCAGCGTGGCTCTACGATCCCGCAAAGAACGGAGCGGGAGCGCTTATGGATTTCGGCTGTTACGGTGCCGATTGGGCCATGGTGCTGAAAGGGCGCCCGGCGCGCGTTTATGCAACCGCATTGAAACTCAAGACAGAGCAGCACAACGCCGTTGAGGACGATGCCACAGTGCTCCTCGAGTACCCGGACGCCACGGCCATTTTGATGCCTTCCTGGGATTGGTCGTACGGCAAAGGGCAGGCGGAGATCTTCGGTTCCAAAGGCAGCCTGCTGGTGCGTGGCGATGGGCTATTATTCCAATCGGCTGCGGATCCCAACGGATTAGAAAACCCGCATGGCAAGCCGGTTGAAACCCAGCCGGTTCCTCCTGAAAAACGGAACGGTATCGCCTACTTTGTGTATTGTATACGGAACGATAAACCTATCGAGGGCCTTGTCTCAGCATCGATCAACGTTGGGGTCAACGAGATTATTGATGCCGCGAAGGAGTCGATTCGAACCGGCCGGGCGGTGGCGATGCCACGAGAATAGGGCGACGCAGCACCAGTGGAATCCCCGCTTTCGCGTGGATGACGCACGGGTTGTCATTCCCGCGAAAGCGGGAATCCAGACCTTTTTCATGCACGGTGGCGAGCTAAACCTCATGTAATCTGCTCTGAAAGTGACTCCTCTCCTCATTGAGGGCGCGACTGTGCCAGGAATATAATACGAGGTGTTTACACAGGGCACTTGAGAGCAAAGCGCAAAACGAGCAGAGCCGCCCAGAGGTCCGTATCTCAGGTTGAGACAGGGCTGAATGCATCCAAGCCGTGCAATGCGAGCGAGTATAGAGTCCTCGTTTTCGAAGCGCAGCTTGTTCATGTTGTGGCTCGTAGTCTATTTTCTGGCGGTCCCACTGGCGGTCGCACAGGAAAATCAGGATCAGGAAAAGGACAATGAGGAGAAGACCGTCAAGGAAAAGACGGTAGAAATACCCAAGAAGCTGAGCCGACTGCCCATCGAGTGGTTGATTGGTCCCTATATTCCCATTCAACGTCAGCTTTATCCGCTGACTCTTCGCCACAGGGAAGAGATCTACGAGCGGCAGACGTTCCTCACCTTCGGTTCATACCTGGCCAGGGGATTTTCCGCGGGTATCGATCAGACGCGCGGCGACCCTTCAAAATGGGGTTGGGGCATATCAGGTTACGGCAAGCGTTATGCCACAAGGTACGGCCAATTCGTAGTGCAGAACAGTTTGGTGGCGACCGGCAACGCCGCCTTGGGATACGAGCCTCGATACGATTTTTGCCGCTGCGACGGATTCTGGCCGCGTACTCGCCACGCCATTTCAAGGAACTTCGTTGCTTATGATCGCTCCGAAACGGAACTCCGTCCGCAGATCCCTACCTATGCCGGAGCGTTTGCTGCCGGCGTATTGCGTGCATCGTGGCTACCGGGCCATCCCAGTCTAGTGAAGGGCGGCGTTTACAGTGTTTTATCGCAAGCCGCCATCGGCAGCGGCTATGACTTCGTGAGCGAGTTCTCGCTCGATATCCTGCACAAGTTTAGAGCCAGCAGAAAGGTGAAGCGCAACGGGGTTATGTTCCCTTAGAGATCCCACTCCTAGGGTCGAATCAGCCGATAGTGTGAAATTGTACTGGCGAGTGCGGGGAAGACTCCGTCACTTTTGGGGCGTTCGGACCACACGACGGTCCCCTTACAAAGGATTTCAGCGCGACTGACTCCAAAGACTTCTTCGGGCAGGACGAAACTCATCTCGAGCGCCGTATCCGGCACCGCAAATTCCTCACCGTGGAACAACACTCCCGAACGGCTAATGTTTTCGGTCGTGCCCTTCCACCACTTGTTTGCCCCGTTCAGTCGATAACGCAAGTGGATCCGGATTCCAAATCGCTGAGCACGGTCATTAGAAACCAATGTTGCCTCCCGTCACGAGTCTCATTCTGCCTCGTGCGCTTCCCGGCATATCTTCATGGTCGAGAACCCGTCAACGGTTCCCGTACATAACGCGCGTACTAGATTAAGGGGTTTTAAGAATCCAACAATGGAACCAGGGTACTAGCCAAGTAGTACTGCGGGCATGGGCGCGCTCCGGGCGAGCCAGCGTCCTTAGTGGAAAGTTCGATCAAGCAATGAGCCTGTAATTTGAAGGGCGAAAGCCGGCAGGATGGGAGGGATTCCCGATTGCGCGGCAATGGCTGGAAGGGAGCAATTCTCGGAGAGTTACCCCTGGCTCTCTTGCAGGCCATCGGCAAGGTGATGATCGAGGGCGAAGAATATCAATTCCAGGCGGTTGGCGACCGATAGCTTGCCAAGTATGCGGTCAACGTGATGCTCCACGGTCTCTTCCTGGATATGCATTTTTTCTGCAATCTCTTTATTAGTATAACCTCTAACGATAAGGGCGACGACTTCCAATTCGCGCCGGTTCATGCCAAACTCCGGGCGGCTCCGAACGGCTTGCGGGGGGGGCTTCAATTCCAGAAGGGCCTGCACGAGTTCCGAAACGCTTTCCTGGCAGGCCCAGTATTGGCCGGCGCAAACACGGCGAATGCCCTCAAACAGCGACTCGAGGGGGGAATGCTTCAACACGATGCCGCAAGCGCCCAGGTGCAAGGCCTGGAGGGCTTGGTCTCTCTGCATGGCGGCGGTCAAAATCAGCGTGCGGACCGGATTCTTTGACGACTTGATCTCACTCAGGACCTCGAGGCCCGACAATTTGGGCAATTGGATGTTCAGCAAGAGGACCTTCGGCTTGAGCCAGGCGCGCCAACGCGAGCGTTTGCTCTCCGTCCCCAGCCTCGCCCAGGACGCGAAAGCCCGGCTCGACTTCCAGCGCCTTCCGCAAACTCTCGCGAAATTCGGGGTGGTCATCGGCGATAAGAATGCCAATCTCTTCACGCTGCTTTTTCATAAGACTCCGACGGCAGCGAAATCTCCAAGCGCGCTCCGGACCCGGGAACCGAATCGATCACAAGATCGGCGCCGATTGAACGGGCGCGTTCCCTGATGACGAGAGGACCTGTAAGAGTATTCTCGAGTTCGGCCAGTGAAAAGCCGGCCGGTAAATCCGAAGCCGCGGCCATCGTCCTCGACGAGCAGCTTCCAGATTCCATTTTCCCGGCCGAAGCGCACCTGCACTTTGCGCGCCCCGCTGTGCTTGCGGACATTCACCAGCGCCTCTTGCAGGATACGCACGAGTTCGGAACAAACCTGAGTGGGCAAGGAAACTTCCTGGTTGTCGCAGATAAAGCCGGCAGAAATAGCCTGCTCGTTCCGGAAGCAATCGACCGTTTCCGCCAGGCGGCGCACGAGTTGGCCGGGCTCGACTTCGACCGGCTTGAGGAACTGCATCCTTTCGCGAAGATCCAAAATTTCTTCTCGAAGGAGCTGTTGGAGATGTCCGACCTCCTTGAGGAGGAGCGAGGGACCGCCGGCGGCCTGTCGTCGCACAATTTCAGCTTGCATTTCTATCCCCATGAGGGACTGGATAACCCCGTCGTGAAGCTCATGCGCGATGCGAGACCGCTCCGCGGCCCGAGCCCGCGAGCGCAGCCGGCTGATAATCACCGTGTCGCCGTGCCGTCTCTTGCCCTCTTCCGCGAAGTGGCCGAGGAGGTAGCCTGCAATGACCAGGCTCGCACAAACAGCGACCATTCCCTCGACAGAACTGCCGTCCACGCTCCGGAATCGATGCAGGAATAGAGTGGAGGCAATCGGAGGCGCAAGGTAGAGGACCACGCATGCGCCTGCGGTGAGAAGTGTTCCTTTCATGCCCCAGAGGTTACCGCCCAGCAATAGCGCCATGAGGTACAGTATGAGAAACGGACTACGTGGGCCCCCTGTCGAAATCGTTATCAGCGAGGCAGAAATTAGCCCCACCGCATGCACACACAATTTCCACTCCCAATGATGACCCTTGTAGAAACGCGCTGTCGTCAGATTCACAATGCTGTAAACGAGGAAAAAGAAAAATAAAACGCGGGCGAGCTTGACCTGAGGCCCTAAGACCCTCGGGTAGAGGAAGGCGGCAACGATGCAAACGGCGGCGAGCACAACACAGGCGATACCCAGGAAGCCTTCCCGTTCCTGGCCCTCCCGTCGGGTGTCTACCCACGAATGGTCACTGGACATTGCTGATAACTCGCGAGGAAGATGCCGAGTGACACGGCTTGCGACGAACGCCTAAGAATTACGCTGAATTTTGCATCCCGACCTAAGAAGACATTCACCTGCCACAATTGCAAAAGCAGTGAATGACGAAACTCAACTCGCCCCAATGGCTTATGACAAAACATTATCGCCTCAACACAGGCTCACGTCAATGGCAACACAATTGTTTATAGGCAATTGCGGTTAATACATAACGGATGAATTGACGGAGTTGATACCAGTAGGGCCCAACGGGTCGGACATTTTGTTTGGCATGAAGGTTGAGGGGGACAATTTCTACTCTGGCAAGCTCCATCCCTTGGCTCCCCGGTTGTCGGCCGCGAGAATATAGGGCTGGGCTTCCACGCCATGCTGAGCAAGCGTTTTGCAGATGAGCTCGCCGACAACTGCCGCCTTGCCGCGCGCAAAGGCCAAGATAGACGGGCCGGCGCCGCTAAGGCAGGTCCCAAGAACCTCCGGGTGGCTGGTGCGCAGCACCTCAGTAAGGCCCGGCACTAAGGGCGCCCGGTAAGCCTGATGCCAGCGGTCATTAAAAAACTCGGGGCGGAAATCCGTCTTGCCGGAAAAGAACTGGGCGGCGAGAACCGCGGCGCGTTGAAGATTGTGTATGGCGTCCTCGCGAGAGTACTGGCTGGGCAATACGGCGCGAGATTGCTACCGTGGCCAGGGCGTAGTTCGGTACGACGAGGACCAGTTGAACGTCTTCGGGGACCGGGCACGAGTAGGCGAATACCCGTTCGCCTTCATTGATTGCCAACGTGAACCCGCCAAGCCATGCGGCCGCGACGTTGTCGGGATGCCCTTCGCGCAGGCTCGCAAGTGTCAGTAACTCTTCGTCGAACATTTCCCGGCCGGCCAGACGGTGGGCAGCCACGAGAGCGCCCACAATGGCCGCTGCACTCGAACCGAGCCCCACACCCACCGGGATCTGGTTGTGAATCTCGAGGTCGAACCCCTTGTTTTTGCCCCAGCGTTCAAGACTCTCGATCATGACGCGCCCGACGAGATTGTTCGAGTCGCAGGTGATCCGTTCTGGATTTGTCCCCGTATAGTGCAGGGAAACTTCCCCATCGCTTCGCGGGCTGACGTGCAGGTCAAGATGCAGGCTCAAGGCCAACGCGGCGCAATCGAACAGGCAACCCAGATTCGCGCAAGTTGCCGGCACTCGGACGCAAAATCGTTCATGCATAGCTTTTCACTCGGTCTTACGCTGTTTCACCTGCAATCAAATCCTCCAAACTTTCGCGCGCCCGAATCAGTTCCGCCCCGCTGCCGTGGACAAGGATTTCGGCGGGACGCGGGCGAGTGTTGTAATTGGAAGACAGCACGAAGCCGTAAGCGCCGGCGGTGAGGATGGCCAACAACTCGCCGGGCTCGGCGTCCGGCATTTCCCGGTCCTGGGCCAGAAAATCTCCCGTCTCGCACAGCGGGCCCACGACGTCGGCTCGCAGCTCGTCTCTGGGCTGGTCGTGAACGGGAATGATCTCGTGATAAGAACCGTAGAGCGTGGGGCGAATCAAGTCATTCATTCCGGCGTCCACCACGATGAAATTCTTCTGCCGGTTTCGCTTCACGTAAAGCACGCGGGTCAGCAGAATGCCTGCGTTGCCCACCAGTGCCCGGCCCGGTTCGACAATCAGGCGGTACTTGGGCGCCCGCAGGCGCCCTCGAGCCCCGCCCCAGCGCTCGAAGTCGAGGGGTTGCTTCGTTGTCGTACCGGATTCCATAGCCGCCGCCAAGATCGAGGCACTCGACTCGAATGCCCATGGCCTGAAGCTGCGCCGCCAGACCAGGATTTCGTCCAGGGCCTTAAGGAAGGGCTCAACCTCCAGGATTTGCGATCCGATGTGGCAAGCCACGCCGTGAATCTTCAGGTGGCTCGAGCGAGCGGCGCGACGGTAAAGCTCCAGAGCCTCCTCCTTGGGGACGCCAAATTTGTGAATGATCTGGCCGGTGGAAATGTAAGGGTGCGTTTGCGCCTCGACCTCGGGGTTAACCCGGATCGCGATACGGGCGGGCCTCCCCAGCGAGCGGTGCACGGCTTTCGATCAGTTCGAGTTCGCCCGCCGACTCGACGTTGAACATCCCGATGCCGGCCGAGAGCCCGGCGTCAATTTCCTCCTCGCGTCTTCCCCACGCCCGAAAAAACGATCTGGTCGGCGATCGGCTCCGGCACGTAAAGCGCGCGCCAGTTCCCCGCCCGAAACGACGTCAAATCCAGCTCCCGCCTGGCGGAGCAGGCTCAGAATTCTCAGATTGGAATTGGCCTTTACGGAATAACAGATGAGGTTGGGCACCGACGCCAGGCTCTGCTTCAGACGTGAGAAATTGCCAGGATGGCAGCCTGGCTGTAAACATAAGCGGGCGTCCCGAAGCGCTCGGCAAGCGACTCGACGGGAACATCTTCACAAAGCAGTTGGCCGGATTCGTAGCGAAAACTTCCATAGTCAGTTGTCAGCGCTCAGTCGTCAGTTGCCAGTCTTCCGGTATCGGCGATCGCTATCAAGTCGCAACTATGTCATTCCGAGCGCAGCGACGGAATCTCGCCTTGATCTCCCTGCCACGATACAGGGCAAGATTCATCACGGAGATCCGATCTCGGATCACCTGCTTTCACTTGATCGTGCCGATACATTCGATCTGCCCGACTGCCTACTGCCCCACTGTCTTTGCCTTCTGCACTTTCACTCCGGACCCTGATCAGGACAATCGTCTGGTCGTCCCGCGGCGGACGACCTTGCTCAAACTCCCGCACTTCTTCGAAAAGAGTATCGATGATTTCCTGCGGGGAGCGGTGGAAATTCTGGCGCAGCACGTTCTCCAGGCGTCGCGGCCCGAACTCCTCGTGCTTGATGTTCGGCAGCCTCGACGATGCCGTCCGAAAACATCGCGAACAAATCCCCGGACTCCAGCCTCACCGATACTTCCTGGTATTCGGCGTGTTCCAGCAGACCCAAAGGGATTCCCTCGGCGCGAATCGGCCGGCATTGACCCTTTCTGCACCAGAAGAGGCAAAGGCATTCCCGCATTGGCGAGGCGCAGCGTCTTCGTTCGCGGCTCCCAGATGGCGTAGGTCAGCGGTGATAAAGTGGCCTTCGATCTTGCGTTCGAGAAGAACCAGGCTGAGCCTCTTCAATAGATCGGGAGGGGAAAGCTTTTGAGGGGCCAGGCTGCGCAGGATGCCGCTGGCCATAGCTCCGTACAAGGCAGCCGGAGCGCCCTTGCCGCTCACGTCGCCGACCGCCAGCACGTGCGTTCTTTCCCGTAATTCAGAAAATCGTAAAGGTCGCCGCCCAGTTCCCGCGCGGGCTGAAAGCGCAGCGCCACTTCGCATGCCGGGAGATGGCGGCGCAGTCCCCGGCATGAGATGCATCTGGATTTCCTGGGCGCGCTGCAGGTCGCGTTCCAGGCGCGCCTCGCTTCGCGCCACCCGTTCGTAAAGCCGGGCGTTTTCAATCGCGATGGCGATTTGCGGAGCGAGAGTGGAGAAAATGCGTGCGTGCTCTTCGGTAAAATAGTTAACTTGCGGGCTCTCGAGGTCCGCCACGCCGATGACGCGGCCGCGGTAAATGAGCGGAATCGCCATCTCCGAGCGTGTTTCGGGGTTGAGGGCCACATAGCGCTGGTCCTTCGAGACGTCGGGAACAACCACCGTCTGACGCATTTCTGGCGGCGGCGCCCACAATTCCCTGCCCGAACCGGACCATCCCTCTGTCAGGCTCGTGCTCATTCTGTTTTAGAGTTATCACGGAATTGTAAGTCTGGCCTTGCTGATCGGCCAGCAGAATGCTGAAGCGTTGATAATCAATGAAGCGCTTCGTCAAGGTCCCAATCTTCCGCAAGAGTTCATTCAAGACCAGGACGAGCTCATTTCGCGGCTGATCTCGTTGAGCAACTGCAGGGTCCGGGCCTGCCGCACGCTGCGGCGATAAAGCCGGGCGTTTTCGAGCGCCATGGCCATGCGGCTGGCGAGAAGCTCAAGAAGGCTGAGGTGCGAATCATTGAAGAAATCCGCCCAGGACGATTCGAGATCAATCACCCCGATCAGCCGGTTCTTGCTGATCAGCGGCACGGCCAGTTCCGAGCGGATCGGCAAAACGGACTGTATATACTCGGCCTCCTTGAGCACGTCATTGACCAGGATGGAGCGGCGAGTCTCCGCCGCGCGCCCCACGACCCCCTCGCCAACTTTGATACGCAGGTTTCGCACCACCTCTTCCGGATGGCCGATGCTGAAACGAATGTGCAGTTCCTGGGTCTTTTCGTTAAGCAGCAGAATGGCGAATACCTCGTAGTCGATGGCCCGCTTCACGACTTCGGCGATGCGGGCCATTAGCTCGTCAAGGTCCAGCGTCGAGTTGATCCGCTCGCTTACCTCCACCATCAAGGTGAGCAGCTCCGTCAACTCAAGAGGCCGGGAAGCGGATTGGGTTGCTTCAGGCATAAAAGCCACTTGCTGCTTTGCGTTGGGTTACGACACTCTTTGAAGTGTAGTCACTTCCGCTTAAGTCTTTTTCGCTCCCGCTTGAGCGGGAATCCACTGCGCAGGACCCCGGATGACGAACGACGGGCTTCCCGCTCCCCGCTTTCGCGAAGGGAATGCTTGGCGGGAATGATACGGACACCAAGCGCTCGCCCCGCTTGCGCCACGCACTGGAAAGCCATTGTAGCATACGCTTTCGCCATGCCGTTTGTCCCGAGGCGCGCCATTTCGTGGCCTCGATCCAACTCGAAGAAAACACTGCCCTCTTGCCCCGCGTATGCGGAATCACTCAGGCCTGCCCCCCTTGGGGGCAAGGGTGTCCCACGGCGCCGCTTTCATTAGCAGGCACGGGACGGGTGATGGGGGCATGGGCGCTAGAATAGTCTCGATCGGGTTCCGGAGCCCGCCGGAGCGGGCGAAGAATGTGGCCCACGGCGACAGCCGTGGGGAAAAGGCATGGCCGATGCTCCTGGAAAAGCCCCGGGAGGGGCGGCAGAACAGTCTTGATAACCTTAGATCTTCTGTCGCCACTACGTGGCTCAGCGTGCTCCTTCTGTGCCGTCATCCCACGGCTTGGAAGCTGTGAACAATTTGCAAACATACCGTTTCGACTCTCCCGCGGTGGATCATTTTGCGGGGATTAGGCAGTACCACTGAGATTGCTTATGGCCAGGGCATGCGATCACCCGTCTTTCGGTGGGCCTCTGGGGCCCTCCGTGTTCCTTTCCTCTTTAGCTTTCCGCCACCGGCAGAGCTACTTTCCAGCGCAGGCGGAACCATTGCTGAATGTTGTAGGTGAGACAGGCCCACAACACCTCGCAGCGGACCTTACGCAGGCCACGCACCGCAAACTGCCGCAGCCCCAACTTGGCCTTCAGCCAGAGATTCGAGAACTCCGCCACCGGAGCACGCAACCGATACAGCGAGCGCGCCGCTTCGGTCTGCATCTTGGCCCGGTACTCCGCCACCACGGGTACCGGCTCGCTGCGTACGATTCTACGCCCCTGCTTTCCCGCACCACACTGCCGGCGAAAGGGACAAGCCCGGCAGTCCGCCGCCCGCGCCTTATAAACGTGGCGCTCCACTCCCACCCGATCGTGTTTGGTGGTCTGGTAAGGAAGGGGCTTGCCCTGCGGACAGGTATAGCTGTTGCGGCCCGCATCGTAGGCGAAGCGGTCGGGATAAAAGGCGGCCTCGACCCCACGCTGCTGGAGGCGGCGCGTGGTCGCCTCCCCCTGCGACTCCAGACTGCTGCCGATCAAATCCACACCTTGCTCGGCGGCCTTCAGAATGTTCTCACGCGTCGTGTAACCTTCGTCCACCACCAGATGCTGGGGCTTTTGCCGGGTCTGCCGCTGGACTTCCGCCAGCCCCGCCACCAGCTCGTGCTGATCATTCGCCGCCTGCGTCACGTGCGCCCCCACAATGATGCCGTGCGCCGTGTCGGTGGCAATCTGCACGTTGTGGCTGGGAGCAAAGCCGCCATCGCTCTGCTTCATGGGGCGCGCTTCCGGATCGGTCTCGCTCACCCGCTGCTCCGACTCCTCCACCCGTGCCTGGGGGGCGGCTTGCACCTTCTGCAATTCCTCCAGGGCCCGTTCCAATCTCTCCACCTTCTCCTTCGCGACCGCGCTCTGGCGGGCCGCCGCCCGTGGGCTCAAGGCCTCTTGCCGCGGATTGCCCATCTCCTTCACCCGCTGCCGCGCCGCCGCCAGGTGCGCACGCAAGCTCTTCTCCCGATGAAACGAGTTGCCGCTCGCCGAGGCCTTCACCTTCGTGCCATCGAGCGCCACGTTCTCCAAGCCGATCAGTCCTTCGCTGCTCAGCACCCCCAGCAACTGCGCGAAAAGCTTGTCCAAGGCCTCCGCATGCTCCACCCGGAAGTCGGCCAGGGTGTGGTAATTCACCACCTCCATCCCCGTCAGCCACTGAAAGGCAGGATCGTATTCGCAACGCCGCGCCACTTCCCGTGCCGAACCGATCTTCTGGCTGTAAGCGTAAATCCAGAGACTGATCAGCAGTCGCGGGTCATAGGCGTCACGCCCCGCCACTCCCTCCACCGCCTTCACCGTGCGAGTGTAGCGGCTCAGGTCCAGGCGCCCCACCAGCTCCCAAATGGCGCGCACCAAGTGATCCGGGCACACCCGTTTCTCCACGTCCACGGCGTGCCAGCAGAACTGGTCACGGTTCACCGGCTGCAAACGCGGTGCGGCAGGCGAGGGAGGTGGAACAGACGCCGCCGGCGCCTGGGGCTGGGTTGGCAAGCCGCCCTCCGGCCAAATACCAGGTTGCGGGTTTTCGTTAGGGTGGCTCAAAGGATCTCCTCCGCAGACGGAATGTAGATAGCTTAGATAAATAGGCTAAACAATGTCAAGAGCTAATTGTTCAAAGCATAATTTCTTCACAGCTTCTAAGCCGTGGGCCACATTCTTGCGCCGCTGATGCGGCTTGGCGTGGAGTGACGGTGTTATTCTAGCGCCTATGCGGGTGAGGGGGCGATCCCGTTGCCAAAGAAGACCACAGATGGCTTAGGAGTGGCAACCATGCGCAAGGCACCCGTATAATAGCTTGCGATGTTGATTCTGGCGTTCGATACCACCAGCGAGCTCGGAGGCGTGGGCATTTTTCGCGATCGTGAATGCCTAGTGCACGTCGTGAATGACGGCCCCGCAAACCGCTATTCCGTCAGCTTGTTCGGTATGGTGGAGCGGGCAATCGAGGAAACTCGGACGCGGCATGGCGTTGCAGCCCGAGGCCTCGTTGACATGGATCTCCTTGCAGTGGCGCGAGGGCCGGGGTCCTTTACGGGAATCCGCGTGGGTCTCGCGGCGGCGCAGGGTTGGGCCAAAGCGCTCGGCTTGCGGGCTCGGGGCGTTTCGGTGCTCGAAGCCCTCGTTGAGGCGGCTCAAATCCAAACCGACTGGGCTGTTCCCATCCTCGATGCGCGCCGCGGTGAATTCTATGTGGGGCTCTTCCGCCGCAATCCCGGAGGGGAGGCGGGCCACCCGCTCTGCTACGCGCCTGCGAGCGATGGCTGGCTGCTCAGGCCCGAAGAAATCGGACCCTTCATCAAAAAACATTTGCATGAAGGGGAAGGAATAACTTGCATCGTCCGCGGGCACGAGCCGGCCGCTCAGGCTTTCCGTGCGGATCTTGCTGAGTCATTCCAGTGGCGCGCGGTAGCGGGAACGCTGGTCGAGTCTGTGGCCCGCCTCGGGCTGTGCAAATACCAGGCAGAAAAGTCCCAGATTTCCGGTGACCTTGACGCCTACTACATTCGAAGGCCCGATGCGGAAATGCCGGCGAGGTTGAAGGGTCTTCTTTGAGACGTCGATTTTCGAGTTGCAAATAACTGCAATGCGAATCCGTGAACTCTCCCATGCGGATCTTACAGCGGTCGTTAACATTCAGACTAGAACCCCGCTAGCGGCGCAATGGAGCCAGGCAGACCACGCAAAACTGGCCAGTGATCCTCTGGGGTTGGTCCTGGTTGCTGAACTCGACACTGCGATCCCGCCCAGCATCGTCGGATTCGCGGCGTTCCACCGCGTCCTGGACGAGGCAGAGCTCAGAAATATGGCCGTCGATCCGGCGTATCAGCGGCAGGGAGTGGGACGGGAACTTCTCGCCCAGGCGCGCCCGCGGTTGCTCGAGCAGGGCGTAAGGGATGTTTATCTTGAAGTGCGCGCTTCAAACCTCCCAGCCCAACAGCTTTATTACTCCGCGGGTTTTCTTCTGAGCTCGCGGCGAAAAGACTACTACAGCAATCCACGAGAGGACGCTCTCGTCATGGCGCTGGAACTCTCGCGGCTTCAGGCGCCACATCCTCAAAATTCAGCGGAACGTCGTCACTGTCCGTGAGGCGCATCCGCACTGTGTTTGTGTAAATCTTGGGCAAGTTGAGCGGGCCAGACAGATTGCCCCAGGCGAGATCGGGGTAGCCCCAGAGGTTGTCGAGATTGAACGTGACTTCGCCCCCCGACCCGATCTGGGCGCGCACCGCAAGCGGGCCATGGGACTCGGCTCTCAACCGGAGGTTTGTACCGGACACGACGCAAGAGGCAAAGTAGACATCGGCCTTCAGGCTTCGAAAGTCATTGCTGCCCCGCCCGCCTGAGTCGTGATTACCGAAAAGGAAGAAATCGGCCGAGTCTTCCGACCAGGGATGCGCAGGCTCGGCGCGGTAATTTTCGACGGGGCCGCCCGCCTTCATGGCCATTCCGCGAGGCCTGCCGATCTGGCCGGCCGGGTAGGCCGACCAAAGGGAACTCTTTTGCCAGGTGATCTGGTCCACGTCACCCGAGAGCACATAGGCGACGCCGACTTCGCTCGCCTCCTGAGGCAAATCATAGGCGGTGTATTCGGTCGTAATCAGCCCCGCCCCATCGATCCTGACCTTAAACTCAGCATTACCTTGTTGAGCATTGCCTGTTACGGACATATATCGTCCGGCGATATCCACGATCGCTTCTTCAGGGGTGGTGGACCAGGCGAGTTTCGTCAACCACCAGCCGGGCAGGCTCACTGCGCCGAAGTTGAGATAAGGGCCGCCCTCTAGAAACCGGCGCCCGCGGAAGCTCCCTTCGGTAATCAGCCCCGTCTGCCTGCTGAAGGTAATCGAGAAGTCCCGGCCCATGACGTGGAGGCTGCCCGAATCAGCGGTCACCGCAGGCGCAGGCCCATGAACACTGGGAAAAACCACGGTGGGCCTGCCCAGCGTCAGGCTGAACTCATCCACCAGCAACCCGCCCGGGCGGATAGAATTTCAGGCCCAGCACGTCGCCATTCCGCCAGGCGCGCGCCGGGATGGTGAGAGTTCCCGAATGATGTGGCGGAAGGCTCGCAGGTGTAACTTGCCCGGACTCGGTTCCCACGCTCCAGTCGATCGCGAGCTCACTAAAATCCGTATGGTCGAAGCGATTTTGGACGGGCAGCGTGAGCGGTTCTGCCCGCCCCGGGATTCGCGACCGGCTCGTCGTTAACGTGAATGGGCGAGTAAGCCTTCCTGGCCAGCCAGTATTCCGGCTTGGGCCTTCGCCAGCCGTCCGCGAGACCCCACTCGCCGTAGCCTACTGGGGAGTCGGGCAAATCGAAGACCTCGTCAATCGCTCCCCAGATGGCGCCGCCCAGGCACCCTTCGGAGGCGAAGCAGTTGTCCCAGAAGCTGCGGATGCTCGCGCCCCAGTAATCACGCACCCCCGGGTCTCGCTTCAGCGTGTCAGTGTTGTAGCACGCGACGTGGCCATACTCGTCATTCAATTTTGGCAGGTTGGCGCTCTTCAGATCTCCATCCACTTTGGGATAGTGCTCGCTCCAGATGTCGTAGCCGCCGGTCCCGGCGGGCACAGTTCCGGGATAGCTGAAAATCAGCGGCCGGGTCGTGTCCCGGCGCTTGGCGTAGGCGTACTCCGCCGCGATGTTGGTTCCCCAACGGCTTTCATTTCCGAGCGACCACATCAGCACCGAAGGATGGCTGCGGTCGCGCTCCAGCATTTCCGAAAACTGCGTCATGTAGCCCGAAAGAAACTCCGGGTCGGATTGGCTCCCCTGCCGCGACACACTCCAACCCGCGTTAACGAAGCAGACCGCGGTCTCTTCTTCAACGTAGACTCCGTAGCGATCGCAGGCCTCGAGGAACTTCTCCGTGGGTGGGTAATGCGACGTGCGCACGAAGTTAAGGTTTCCGTCGCGAAAGAGCAGCGCGTCCCGTTCATCGAGTTCGGGGGTCGTGGACCTGCCTCGCAGCGGATGGATATCGTGACGGCACGCGCCGCGCAACTTCACTTCCTGCCCGTTGACGAGCAGTATGTTCCCGCGCACCTCGATCTTGCGGAAGCCGATTTTCCTCGCCAGGGTTTCAACCACCACGCCGTCCGCTACCAGGGTGGCTTCGAGCGTGTAGAGGTTCGGATGCTCGGCGTCCCATTTTTTGGGGGCGGAGACCGGAACGTCCAGTCGAGCTTCTGTGCCTTCCGCCGCGAAACTCATCGAGCCGGGTTGCAGGTTCACCTCGCGGCCGTCAGGGTCGCGAAGCAGAAGGTTTACAGTGGCCTGCTGCGCGCCATGCAAATCTGCCGCAGCCGTTACGCGCAGCGTCGCATCTCGATAGGCCGCGTCGAGATCGGTTTCGACTTCGAAGCGCGTGGCGTGGCATGGTGGCAGTGCGACAAGCTTCACGTCGCGCAGAATCCCGCCTATGTAGTGCTTGGCGTAATTGCTCCCGTAAGAGATTTCATCCGAGCGGTCCGCAACCCCGACCGTGACCCAGGCGGACTGGCCCGGCGTCACATCGCGCGTGATGTCGCACTCCCAGGAAGTGAAACCTCCGTGGTGATCGCGCTCGAATACCCCATTCACCCAGACACGGGCGTAGCTGTAAACACCGTCGAACCGCAGGATTATTCGCTTGCCCTTAAAATCGGAAGGAATCATTACGGATTGCTTGTAACCGTACTCCACGTCGCGGCTGATCGCGAATCCTTGCATCACGAGTTCACCCGGCACGCTTACGTCCGCCCATGCTGCGGGGTCGGCGCGGTTCAACCAAAACTCGCGGTGCGGAGAAAGCGTGAACTTCCAGTTTCCGTTTAAGCTCCAGACGGGATTCGACACTCCTTGGACTTGGACGGGAAGTGGAACAAGCTCAGGCCGGGGCCATTCCTCGGCGGTGCAGGTCCTGCATCGTTCCGTGTTGGTGACGGCCTGGGACCATCCGGCGCTGGGCAAAGCGAGCCAATTTAAGATCAGCCCAAAGAAGCAGACGCAGACGCAAATCTTGCGGGACGGCGCGCACCATATTTGTAAGATAGTTGCCTTCCGGGCACGCCGAACATCGCGAAGCGTTGCCACGTACTCCCCGTCCAACCTCAAAGTAAACTGCGCCATATCGCATCACCTCCAACGGGGGCCGATTCTATCACGGCGCAGCTCTGGAGTGCGGCAGCTCGCTGCCGCTATACTCACGTGGGCTTGCCCGCGCCTTACCGGGCAGAGCAGATCTCCAGGTCAGAGCGCGGAGGATGCCGGCCTGAGGGTCAGTGCCGCGCTCACACGGCCAGCAAACTGGCCTGCGTAAAAGCGGCAGCAAGCTGCCGCACTCCAAAGGGCCTTATCGGTTGCAAGCCGGAATTTTTCTGGTATGCTTGCTGCCCGGAACGAGGGACTGCTGGATCGTCATTCATCGAAAGTGAGGTGCAACACCGTGTCAACAGGGATAACGCGACGAAGTTTCATGGTAGGCGCGGCCACGGCGGCTGCGGCAATGCGAGTGATGGGGGCCAACGACCGATCCGCGTTTGGGCATCATCGGCTCGGGCCAGCGCGGGACGTACCTGATGAAACGGGCCAACGAGGTGGGCAACTTCGATTGGGTCGCCGTGTCGGACATCTGGGATGTGCGGCGCAACCAGGGCGAAGATACCGCGGGCAGGAAAGTGGATAAGTATCCCGACTACCATCAACTGCTCGACCGCAAGGACATCGACGGCGTCATCGTGGCCACTTTCGACCACGTCCACGCCCAGATCGCCGGTGACGCCTGCAAGGCCGGCAAGGACGTCTACGTTGAAAAGCCCATGACGTCGCTCGCGCAGCAGGGGCCGGCCTGGTGAAGGCAGTGCGGGAGACCAACCGCATCCTGCAGGTGGGCACGCAGCAGCGCAGCACGCCACACTTCCTCGAGGCCAAACAGAAGTTCTTCGACAGCGGGCTTATCGGAAAAGTTAACATGGTGCGTACCATCTGGAACGCCAACGGCGGTTACTTGACCCCCGTGCCCAAAGGCTTCGAGCAGAAGCCCGCCGGACTCGACTGGAACGCATGTCTCGCCTGGTTGCCCAAGATTCCCTGGGATGCTAAACGTTACTTCAACCGTTTCGCTTATTGGGATTTCTCGACGGGCGGGCAGACCGGCGGCCTCTTCGTGCACATGGTGGACGTGGTGCATTGGTTCTTGAACATCGAGCGGCCGTTAAGCGCCGTAGCAATGGGCGGCATTTACCTCTATGACGATGGGCGAGACACTCCGGACAACATCAACTTTGCCCTCGAATATCCCGAGAAGCTGAACGTGACGTTCGAGGCGACGCTGACGGACATGATCCCGGCGGGCGCCGCGGACATCGTCTTCATGGGCACGGGCGGCCGCTCTCAACATCTTCCGCTACGGCTACAGGTTCATTCCCAGCAAGGAGAACGCCCAACTGGGCGAGCTCTCTAGCGGGCCTACGAACGACGCTCACATGGCGAACTGGCTCGAGTGCATGCGGACTCGCCGGCAGCCCAATGCCGACGTAGTAGCGGGGCACTACAGCGCTGTGGCGTGTCACATGGGGAATAGCGCTTATAAACAGAAGAGCCAGTCCTGCTGGCAAAAGGAGTGGGAAGTATAATCATTGTGGCATGGGCATCTTGCCCATGACCGCACACGGGCTCGAAGCCTGTGCCACGGCGCTTGGCGAAGGGAGAATCATGAGCATCGAAGTCGGCGTCAACATGGAATTCATCCGGTCGCAGGACAAGGGCTTTGCCGAAGGTGTGGAGCGCGCCGCGCGCCTCGGCTACCGCTACGTCGAGCCGATGGTGCACAACGGGCGGGAATTGCTGAGCGAGGCCGGCTACTTCCATTCGTTCTCGCTCGACGACGACCCGGGCGAGATGAAGGAAATTCTGGATCAAAACGGCGTCAAGGCTTCCGCCCTTAGCGCCCACTGCCCTTTGATGCGCCCGGAAATCAGCGTGCCCTACTTGCAGAAGGCTATCCGGCTCGCGGCCGCAATCGGCGCCCCTGTGGTGAATACCGATGAGGGCATCCGCCCCTCGTGGGTGAGCATGGACGAGGCGTTCGGCGTGATGAAATATACGCTCACCACGGTACTGCGAACCGCGGAACGATACGGGATTTTCATCGGCATCGAGCCTCACCAGAGTATCTCCAAATCTACCCAAGGGCTGCTGCGAATCGCTACCCTGGTCGAGTCTCCGTTCTTGCGGGTGAACTACGACACTGGAAACGCCTACCTGGGAGGGGAAGACCCTTACGAGGGGCTGCGGGCGGTTCGTCACCTCCTGGTGCACGTCCACGCCAAGGACATTGCCATCGAGCATTCCGAGGCGGAACGCGGAAAAGTGACCGGCACGCCGGTGGGCTGCGCGTGCGGCGACGGCGTGATCGACTGGAAGAAAGTGGTTGGAATCCTTCGCGAGTCCGCCTTTAACGGCGTCTTATCGGTCGAGTGCGGCACTGAAGAACAAGCCCGGCGGAGCCTGGCGCATCTGAACGTCGTGCTTTCGACGTAGGGGGGCGGCTTGCCGTCCCCTCGATCGTTCTGATATCGACCTTTGTTCGACTCCCGGCACCCAACAACCCGATCACCCGGCCATCCCGGCCGAAGTACTTGGCCGGGCCATCCTCACCCCAAGGCGGAGAGGGCTGCGCTTCAGACGCCGTCCTGCCTGGATCAGGCATAATCGATCTGCTCCCAGTGATCTGCGCTTGCGCTCCCAGGGATACGATAGTAATCTGGTACGAGCAGGCAAGGGGTAGTGGGCGCTGCAATACACTAGTTCATAATATCCGTAAGTAGTTACGGGAGAATCGCGGAGTGGAGCCGATTACAGGCCAAAAACCTGATCGCCGAGACTCTGACGAGTGCCTTATCGGCCGCATGTTGAGCGGTGACGAGACGGCTCTCGGCGTCCTGTACGACCGTTACGGAGGCTTGGTGTATTCGGTTGCCAAGCACATTTTAGGTGACCGTGGGGCCGCAGAAGAGGTTCTTCAGGACATCTTCCATCATCTTTGGCGCACCGCCTCGAACTTCGACTCCACGCGTGGCAGCCTCTCCAGTTGGCTGCTCGTGATGGCTCGCAATCGGTCCATCGACCGCGCGCGCCGCAGGAATCCCCTGGTGGGAGATGAGGTCGCTGTGAACTTGCGGGGGCCGAAAGTCGACCTCGAAAGCGCCGCAGCTCGGAATGAGCTGGCGGCTCGCGTGCGCGCGGCCTTGCAAGCCTTGCCGGAGGCGCAGCGGGTGGCCATGGAGCTTGCATATTTCGAAGGATTCACCCAGAGTGAAATCGCAAAGCGCACCGGAGAGCCGTTAGGCACGGTCAAAACGCGGCTCAGGACCGCGCTCGCTTCGTTAAAGACGGTATTCGAGACTTGAAGGACATTGAACGCACATCCCCAATTCGACGAGGACTTCGCGCTCTTCGAGATCGGCATTCTCGACGGTAGCGACAAGGCCGAATTCGATTCGCACACGGCTGCTTGCGCCGAATGCCGCGCCAATCTAGCCGCCGCACGAGCCTGGGTTCCGCTCCTTGCGCTAGCTGTCCCGGCTGCAGAGCCGCGGGCGATAGTGCGTGAACGGATCCTGGAATCGTTCCGGGAGCGCGCCGGTGGACGCTTGGAGAGCACGCGGCCTGCCCCCACGCGCGGCAGATTGCCTGCGCCGTTCTGGTCGCCGCTGTGGGTAGGATTGTGCCTCATACTCGTCGTGGCTTCCGCCTGGCTCGCTGTCGCCAATCGCAGGCTGTCCGGCAGGCTGTCTGCACTCGAACTCACCCGCAGCCAGCTCGAGGCTACCAGCCGTGAACTCGAGCTCGCGAGCGTTCGCGCCCGGGCTGCGCTCGACGTGCTCACCGCCCCCGAAACCGTGCAAGTGGACCTTGCGCCTGGGGCAGCCCGCCCAGTTCCGCATGGGAAGGTCTTTTACAATTCCGGCAAAGGACTGCTGTTCTATGCCACCAACCTTCGCCGTCTCCCCGCCGACCGGACGTATGAGTTGTGGTTGATTCCCGCTTCGGGAGCGCCCATCAACGCCGGAGTTTTCAACACTGATGCACTGGGGAATGGAGAGGTCATTCTGCCGCCCTTGCCGCTAGGCCTTACTGCAAAGGTGTTTGCCGTTACGGTCGAGCCTCCGGGCGGCGTTCCTGCTCCGACAGGTCCCAAAGTGCTCATCGGCGCTGTTTCCTGATCTGCTTCCGGCCCAAATATTCCCACCATTTTGCAATCCGCCCAACCCTCTCTCAACGTACTGGTAATTGGGCATCCATTTCGAGGACTTGTGGTGAAGCAAGTACGCCCAGCCCCATCGGCTGGACGGACCGCTCCACCCGCCAACAGGCCATGAGTCAGGCCTGGTACGAAGGGACTTGGAGGTGTGCCCACCGAAGCTTGTTCCAGAGTTCTTGATCCCAATCTCTCGAGGTGAGGTGAATGATGAAGCATAGGAGAACGATTGTCACGCTGACCTTGGTTTTGCTGGCGATGACCGCCGTGACGGCTTCCCTTGTGGGTCCAGCCGGGATGCTGGCCTCGAGCCACCGTGAAGCCCCCATCACGGCGCTTGACCCGGGCGCAGACATCACCGATCTATGGGCGTTTCGCAGCTACGATGCCAGCGGCAATGACACGAGCCCCCCGAGCGTTACCATGATCATGGCGGTTAATCCCTTCGAGGACCCCGCGAATGGTCCCAACTGGTTCCCTTTCGACCCTCACATCATCTATCAGATCCATGTTGACAACAACAATGACGCCGTTGGCGAAGTGGTGTTTCAGTTTCGGTTCTCTACCCAATACCAGCTTCCCACTGTTTATACAGGTCTAGCGGGTTTCACCGGCTCGGGCGGCGCCACGGCGCCGGGAGTCCCTCCTCAGATCACAAGCTTCAGCGATCCCGGTCTCAACTCGCGGCAAACCTACACCGTCACCATGATCAAGAATGGAGTTGCCACTCCCATTATGAATGGCGACGGCTCGCCGTTTTATGCGGTGCCCGCCAACGCCGGTCCGCGCACTATGAACTACGCCGATCTCTATGCCGCCGGGACCTACACCCACACCAATAATGGCGTGTCGGTATTTGCCGGCACGGTTGATGACCCCTTCTTTATCGATTTGGGCGCAGCCTTCGATACCGGCAACTTCCGGGCTCTCGCTTCCGGTGTTCCGGGCGTCCTCACGCCCTCTGAAGACGCGGCCAACCAGAACTTCGCCTCTGACACGGTTTCCGGCTATGCGGTTGACGCGATAGCCATCCAAGTGCCGATCACCATGTTGACCAGCACCGGCAATCTCGAGGCCGCGACTTCCCCTCATGCGACTGTTGGAATCTGGGCCACGACCTCGCGGCCTTCGATTACGATTCGCAATGCCCCCAATCCCATCGTTAACAGCCCGGCGTTATTCAGCCAGGTGCAACGACTGGGGAATCCGCTCATCAACGAGCTCATTATCGGCACGGGATCCAAAGATTACTGGAGCATGACCAAACCGGTGAACGATTCTCAGTTCGCGAGCTTCGACTTGAACCCGCTTTTCGTCACTATTGTGGATTCACTATATTCCGTGCTGGTGCCAGGCGCTTTGTTCTCCCCGCCCGCACCGCGCATGGACCTTCTTCCGCTCGTCCAATACGCTCCGCCTATCGCCGCTTCGGGGACGACCGCCGGTCCCATCGCGGACCTGCTACGGTTGAACACGGGAGTGGCGCCCACAGCGCCCGGCAGCGCCAGCCGCTTGGGATTGCTGGGTGGCGATGCCGCCGGTTTCCCCAACGGCCGGCGATTGGCTGATGACGTGGTGGATATCACCTTGCGCGTTGCCGTAGGCGGTGTACTGGCGGGCAACAAGTGCGGTTCCGGCCACACCAGCAACTGCGCCGTCTTCCCAAACAACATCCTGGGTGATGGCGTCAACGTCAACGACGTGAATACCGATCTCGCCACAGACGGGGTTACGAACTTGGTTGAGCCTATCACTCACTTCCATACTTCGTTCCCCTACATTGACTACTGCCCGAGCGGGCGCGAACGTGTGCACATCGATCCCGGCGACCCCGGTTGCACGGGCGGGACTGGACCGGCCTGTGCTCCGTAGCCAGGTTGGACGTGCCTTTAAGGCGGTGTTTTCCTTACCGAGGAGGGGAGCCAATCTCCCCTCCACTCGGAGGAGAGGGCACGGGGTGGTGGTTTCTAGGATCCGCCCTCAAGCCTTTCACCCTTCCTCCGCCTCTTCAACCTACGAGGATAAGTACAACGTCTGCGAGTCCAATATGAAGATCATAGCTTTCACGTTTGCTCTTGCTATTTCGGCGGCGTGCGCTGCCGGCGCGGGTGAGGCGGGCGCGCCGTCGCCTGCCGAACTCCGAATCGAGGCAGCCCGGAAGGTCTTGCAAAAGCAGCCGAACCGCTGCCTGGCGTATAACGATCTGGCTATGGCGCTGCTGCGGCGCGCACGGGAGACTGGAGACACGTCCTATTTCGCGCAAGCTCAGGCGGCCATCGAAAACTCGCTGCGGATCCAGCCGGACAACTTCGAAGCCGGGCAGGCGCATGTGGTTCTTCTCCTCGCCGAGCATAGGTATCGTGAAGCGCTCGACAAGGCTCGCGCCCTCAACCACCGAATGCCGGACGCTGTACTGGTATGGGGCTACATTGAGGAAAATGATGCGGCATTGGGCGATTACGACCAGGCCGAGGAAGCCGCACAGTGGATGATGAACCTCCGCCCGGGCAATATGTCCGCATTCCTGTGCGGCGCGGCCTTGCGTGAGGATTGGGGCGACGTCGAGGGCGCCTTGGATTTCTTGGGCAAGGCGCTCCAACAAAATCCCCCGCTCGAAACCGAAGAGTCGGCGTGGATCCTGACCAGGATGGCGCGGCTTGAGTCGATGGCGGGCCGTCCCGAAAAGGCCGAGCCGCTTCTCCGACAGGCTCTCGCAACTTTCCCCGATTACTACTTGTCTCTCGAAGAGCTGGCCAATGTCCGAATGGCCGAACACAGTTACGCGGAAGCTGTCGAGCTGCTCAAGAGGCGCAACCGGAACTTCCCAAGTACGCGGAGCCGCTACCTTGCAGCGCGAGCTCTCGAAAGCGCTGGAAGGCAGGCCGAGGCCGATCGGGCCTATGCGGAATTCGAGCGCGAGGGGCGGAGCCAAATCGAACAACCTGACAACGCCAACCGGGAACTGATCTATTACTACGCGGATCGCGCTCACCAGCCTTCCGAAGCCTTGCGCATTGCCCGGTTCGAGATCGAGCGCCGGCACGATGTTTGGACACTCGACGCCTACGCGTGGGCACTTTACGCGAACGGCCAAATCGCTGAAGCTCGCCGGCAGATTGAGAAAGCGCTCGCGGTCGGGGCTCGCGATGCGGCGCTCTTCTACCACGCGGGGACGATCGAGGCGGCTGCGGGAGATCGAGCCGCGGGGATCCGCTACGCGCAGCAATCGATCGAACTCAACCCGGCCTCAGAGATTGCAGAAGCGGCCCGCCGTGCGCTCGCGAAGGCCGGCAATATTGAAGCGGTCCGGTACAGCCGGTGAAGGGGACGGTGGGACGAGACGGCCCTCTCCCTTGGGAAAAGGTGCCACGCTTCGGCGCTTTCGCCGCCTGGAGCCTGACGAGTGCAGGCCATTTGTTCCATTTCACGTGGTGCAAATCATGGTCTTGAGAAACCACACGATCGGACTCCGGCACGCGGCGTGGGCCTTGATTCTGCTCGCGAGTCTCAGTATTGCCAACGGCCAAACCTCCACCGACGCAAACATTCGCACCTTGCAGGCTCGCCTCAAGATGTACCCCGAAGACTTCAAAGCGTACGACCAGTTGGGAGCGGCCTACATTCAGAAGGGAAGGGAGACGGCGGACGCGAGCTACTACGAGCTTGCCAAGCAAGCCTTGAACAAGTCCCTCGACGTCGTTTCGAGCGATCCGGCCGCGGCCTCCGCCAAGACACACATGGCCGTAGTGGCGATGGCCGAGCACCAGTTCGAAGAGGCGTTCAGTTGGGCGCAGCAAGCGCTGGCGCTCGGCTCCGGCGATCCTTCACCCTGGGCCATTGCTGGTGATGCATTGACTGACCTCGGGGAGTATGACCGCGCAGCCGAGGCTTACTCAAGGTTGCGCGACCCAGTTCATCCCGGGGACGAGTCGACGGCTTTGGCCTATAATCGCAACAGCCGCGTGGCCTATCTGCGCTTCCTTCGCGGTGATCCAACGGGCGCCGCTAAGCTAATGCGCGAGGCGATTGCCCTCGCCACAACCTTGCATCTGCCGGCGGAGAACTTGGCTTGGAGCGAATATCAGCTAGGCGAGATCTGCTTCAAAAGCGGCGACCTCACCGCCGCGGAGCAAGCTTATCGTGCCGGCCTCAGCATCGAGCCGAATTCTTACCGCAATCTCGCGGGGCTGGGCGAGGTCCGAAGCGCGCAGGGGAAATTCCCGGAAGCGATCGCATTATATGAGAAGGCCATTGCGGTGGTCCCTTTTCCGGCCTTCGCTGCGGCGCTCTATGACCTCGACGTGCAACAGGGGCGCACTGACGACGCGCGCAAGCAGCTCGAGCTCATCGAATTCATCTCCAAACTTAATCCCCTGAACGAAAGGCTGTTCTACCGTGAATTGGCGCTCTTCTATGCCGATCACAATCTGAAGCTCAAAGAATCCGTCGAGCTGGCGAGGAAGGAACTCGAGGTCCGCCACGATGTCTACACCTGGGATATCCTCGCGTGGGTGCTCTACAAGAACGGCCGCGCCCGGGAGGCTGCGGAAGCAATGGAGAAAGCGCTTGCGCCGGGCACGGAAGACGCCTTGCTCGATTTTCATGCCGGGATGATCGAGTTCGATCTCGGCCACTTCGAACGCGCAAAGGTCATGCTTGGGCGCGCAATGGCTTTGAATCCCCACTTCCCAACGGCCTATTCCGGCCAAGCGCGAAAAATGCTGGCGGAACTCGAGGGCACGGGCGGGGCGGCGGGGTCGCGAGTTGCGGACGTTCAGGGCCGGGAGGGATCGACGCCATGAAGTTCCATCCGGGCCACAGAACAAGAGGCGGCGGAGCAGCGGCAATTTTCGCCGCGCTCATTTCGGTCATTGCGGTGTCCGCCCCCAGGTTCGTCTTCGCCCATCCCATGGGCAACTTCAGCATCAGCCATTTTGCGGGCATCCGCCTCGAGGCCGACTGGGTCGAGCTGCGTTACATCCTCGACCTCGCCGAAATTCCCACCTTCCAGGAGATGCAAGCAACAGGGATTGTTGCGAATCCCGGCGACCCTCGAGTTACCGGTTATCTTTCTCATAAAGTCGAAGCGCTCAAAAACGGGCTGATCGTGACTCTCAATGGCAAACCCATCGAACTCGAAACACGGTCTGAAGATTTGATCTTCCCGCCGGGCGCTGGCAACTTGCCGACCATGAAGATTGGCGTGCTCTATCGCGCTTCACTTCGCGGGGTCGTGTGCCCCTGCACGCTGGAATATCACGACGCGAACTATCCCGAACGCGTCGGGTGGAAAGAGGTAGTCGTCACTGCCGCGCCGGAGTTCATAGCGTTTACGAGCACTGCCCCGGCAGTCTCCCGCAGCCAGCAACTTGGGAACTACCCCACAGACCTGATCAACAGCCCACCACAGGATCTCGCGGCGCTTGTAACGTTTGCGTCATCCTCACTTCCAGTGGAAAGCAGCGGCGGCGGTGGGCGGTTACTTTCCTCTCCGGCCCAGGGAGTTACTCAAGGCGCGAGTCCTTCGGAAGAGAAAAGGACTTCCATAATGCATGCCGCTGAGCCGCAATTCTTAAGTAAACACTTCGCGCGCAAATTGGATAAGCGGGCAGTTAGCCAACCGCCGGCTCCCGCGGCATCCCCGCAGAAATTGGACCTCGAAGCCAACAAACAAGCAACGCCGCGCAATCGCTTCACGGAACTCATCGCCTCGAATCAGTGGGGGCTGTGGTTTGTGCTGACGGCGGCTCTGGTGGCTGCAGCACTCGGCGGCCTGCACGCGCTCGAGCCTGGCCATGGCAAAACGATCGTGGCCGCATACCTTGTGGGGTCGCAGGGAACCGCCGCCCATGCCCTGCTCCTCGGTTTGATTGTGACGGTTACCCATACCGCCGGGGTGTACGCACTGGGATTTCTCACCCTTTACGCTTCCCGGTATATCGTGCCGGAGCATCTCTACCCCTGGCTTGGCATGGGCTCAGGACTCACCATTGCTGTCCTCGGACTTTACATGCTCCGCCGCCGCTATGCCGGCCACGATCACGCGCACGGCGCCCATCATCACCACGTGCCTTGGGACCAAAGCAGCGGCCATGAGCATGCGCACTCTCACCAGCACGATCATGGTCCCGGCGATACTCATACGCATGCAAATGACTCGACGGCGCACGTGCATTTCCACGGGCCCCACCCTCATCACCATCAAGGTCACGGGCACACACACGGCGCGCCAAACCAATTCTCCTACAAACAGCTTGTGACCCTTGGCGTTACAGGCGGTATTATCCCCTGCCCGGCCGCGCTGGTGGTGCTTTTGAGCGCCGTTTCCCTTCATCGGGTGGCCTTTGGACTTTACCTGATTCTGGCCTTCAGCCTCGGTCTTGCTGCTGTCCTGATTTCGATAGGCATGGTCACGGTTTACGCGCGCCGTCTGCTTACGCTTTTGCCCAGCGACGGGCCGCTGGTTGACCGATGGCTCCCGATGGCCTCAGCCACAGTAATCACCTGCCTCGGCGTGGGCATCGCTATCCAATCCCTGCTTACCGCAGGGGTAATCCAAGTTCGGTTGTGATCCGAACTTCCAATGGCCGGCTGCCGCGTAACGCCTTCCCCCTGAATTAAAGATTGTCCCAATCCCTTACACCCCGACACTGACAACTGGCACCCTGATCCCTTGATAACGCAAGGAGAAGAGGGCAGAGCCGCAAGTCGCGATGGAACAGCCTTGAGGTCATGGATCGAACGCCCGGGCTTTCACGGAGCACAGACGCAGGCCGTCGCCGTTTGATAAATGTAGAAACTCCAGGGGACGGCAAGCCGTCCCCCTGCACCCGCTCCTTATCGACGGATTAGGGTGACACCTCTATGATTGCGCTCGCGCCTGGTTTGGTTTAGGCTCTTGGCCGGGATTACCTTCGAGGGGTGTATATGAAGAATCACTTTTTAACCATGCCGATAGGCATCTTGCGACTGGCCGCTATTTTCCTCTGTGTCAACTGCGGATTCGCGCAGGTTACAATTCCTTTTTTCCAGCAAGGCAAGATCCGTGTCCTCATTCTCTCCGGGCGGAACAACCATGATTGGCGGACCACCACGCCATTTCTGCGCAAGGCCCTTGTCGAGAGCGGGCGCTTTGATGTGCGGGTGGAAGAAGAGCCCATGGGAATCACGGACGCGACGCTCGCCGCTTACGATGTTCTGGCGCTCGATTACGACGGCCCGCGCTGGGGCGAGCCGACCGAGAAGGCCGTCGAAAACTTCGTGAAATCGGGCAAGGGGCTGGTGGCTGTTCACGCGGCGAGCTACGCTTTCACCGGGCTCGAAGTGCTGGGCGACAATCACCGGGGCATGGGACTCAAGGAGCCGCCCTGGCCCGAATATTTGAAGATGATTGGCGGCTGGTGGACTGCCGGCCCGCCCAAAACTGCGCATGCGCCACGGCACTGCTTCACGGTGAAATTCGTGGACCGCGAGCACCCTGTCGTCAAGGGCATGGCGGATTCATTCGTGGTGTCTGACGAGCTTTACCACAGCCACCAGATGTCTCCCGATGCTCACATTCTGGCTACCGCGTTCGATGATCCCGCGAACGGCGGCACAGGCAAGGACGAGCCGATGATCTGGACGGTCAATTACGGCCAGGGAAGATCCATGTACATCGCGCTTGGGCACGATGTTGCCGCCATGCAGGAGTCCGGATTCGTGAACACCTTTCTGCGCGGAACCGAGTGGGCGGCGACCGGCGCCGTTACCCTCGCTGCCGATGCCGGCGCCGCAAAGGCAGGGCCGAAGCCGCTGCGGCTGCTGGTGGTCACCGGCGGACACGAGTACGCCACCACCTTCTACACTGTTTTCGAGGGCGCGCCTGACCTCGCGTGGGACCACGCCGTGTCGAACCATGAGGCTTTCCGCAACGACCTGCGCGGCAAGTACGACGTGCTGGTCCTCTACGACCTCTCAAATGATATAAGCGAGGCCGAGAAAACGCACTTGCGAGAATTCGTCGAAGCCGGCAAGGGCATCGTAGTCCTCCACCATGCTATCGCGGATTACCAGACGTGGGAGTGGTGGTACAAAGAAGTGGTGGGCGGGAAGTATCTGCTTAAGCCGGAAGGCAGCGTGGCAGCTTCGACCTACAAGCACGATGAAGAACAGTGCGTCAAGGTGGTGGCGAACCATCCCATCACGGCGGGGCTGGGAGCGCTTCACTTGTGGGATGAGGTCTACAAAGGAATGTGGATTTCGCCGGATGTCAAAGTCTTGCTCAGGACGGACAACCCCCTGAGCGACGGTCCTGTGGCCTGGATCAGCCCCTATGCAAAGTCCCGCGTCGTGTACGTGCAGCTCGGCCATGGCCCCACAGCGCATCTTTATCCGGCCTACAGGACGCTGGTGCAGAACGCAATCCGGTGGAGCGCGGGAAGAATTGGGCAGGAAAGCCGCTGACTCAAGTCGATAAATAGCCCTCTCCACGGGAGCTGATTTTTACCCATATCTTCGGCTGGACACGGGGGTGCATGCCTTCAGCCCCAACGGGGCGAAATAACAAAGCCCAGGCTGAAGGCCTGGGTCTATGCGCCCGCATGTTGCCTCTCCAGCCCTGAAAGGGCGTGATAATTCATCGGCACTCCCGCGAGCGCCCCAGTAACTGGTCGCCCGCGCTTGGTATCTCGCCCTTTCAGGGCTTTCGGGCAAGTGGGGCGTGTTTTCTGAACCAGGCTGTTGGCCTGGGCCTGGAGTTTCTACATTTCGGGTGAAGCATCTGTTGGGTCGTGTTAGTCTGGCGCGGGAAGGGCTCCGCCCGCTGCTCTGTGGAAAGGCTCGGCCTTTCCAGGGCGTTCTCCGTACTTATTTCTTTCGAGGAGGCTGCGCCTCCCATCCTTTAATGCTTACGATTTCCCGGGACGCTCCGTGGCACCTGGACGAGATCGTATGGCGGAGACTACGATGAGGGCCCGGCGAGGCACAGCCTCGCCGGGTGAGAAAGAGAGGAGGGTGGGAGGCAGATGGAAAGGCCGAGCCTTTCCACGGAGCAGGCGGCGAAGCCGAACGAGGTGAGAGCGTTAGCAACCGGTTGACCTCCTTGTGAAATGTATAAACTCCAGGGGGACGGCACGCCGTCCCCCTTACAAATGCCAACACTTAATCGGAGGATATTATGCGAGTGAGAAATCACGATATGCGTAATGCCATGTTTGTGCTGTCTCTCGTGGGTTTGCTGGTGCTGCTTTCGGGATGCGGCGCGGGCCCGAAGGAGCAACCACAGAAGCCGGAAATAGCAGGGCCTGAACAAATGGACCTTTTCATCGGCGGCGAAGGCGGCTATGCAAGTTATCGCATACCCGCTCTCATCACGACTCAGAAGGGCACGGTCCTGGCCTTCGTCGAGGGTCGAAAAGACAGCGCGGCCGATCACGGTCACAACGAGATCCTGCTGCGGCGGAGTCCCGATGGCGGGAAGACCTGGACTCCAGTCCAACTCGTCATGCGCGACGAGACCAATGCGCTGAATAACCCCACCGCCGTGATCGACCGCGACACCGGAACTGTCTGGCTTCTGGTGATAAGGACGTTAACGAAGAAATACAAGAACGACGACGCGGTTGCAAAGGCCCGGGGGCGCATCAGCGACATGTGGACTCTGCACAGCAACGATGAGGGCGCTACGTGGTCTGGCCCAACTGATATCACTGCATCAGTGAATCGGCCGGACTGGAACCGCATCGTTCCCGGACCGGGCGTTGGCATCCAGATGCGCAGCGGGCGCCTGCTGATTCCGTGCAACCACGTGATCGGGGACGTCGCGTACAACCACGTGATCTTCAGCGACGATCACGGCAAGACGTGGCGGCTGGGCGGCTCGACGGAAGGGAACACGGACGAGAACCAGGTCGTGGAGCTGGCAGATGGCACGCTTCTACTCAATATCAGGAACTACCGGGAGAAGGGCCACCGCGGGCTTTCGATGAGCAAAGACGGCGGGCTTACCTGGTCCGCGGTTACGAGCGATCCGGCGCTGATCGAGCCGGTCTGCCAGGCAAGCTTTATTCGCTACTCCCAAACGCCGCAGTCCTCGAAGAACCGCCTGCTTTTCTCGAACCCCGCAAACCAGACGGACCGAAACAAGATGACCGTGCGGGTGAGTTACGACGAAGGCAAGACGTGGCCTGTTGCCAAACTGCTTAACCCCGGCCCTTCCGGTTACTCCTGCTTGACCGTTCTTCCGGACAGCAAGATCGGGTGCTTCTACGAGCGCGGCGACCGCTCTTCCATTGATATGGTCACCTTTGCACGCTTCTCGCTGGAATGGCTCACCGACGGCACGGATGCGCCCTAGGAGGATTTACACCGTGCGACGACCAGCGTGATGTCGTCTGCCTGCTTGCGGTCGCTGAACTCCAGCACCGAGGCCACAATGGTCTTGAGCAGCGTCGGGGGAGGCAGGTGGCGCTGGGCGCGCAGAATCTCAATGATGCGGTCCTCGCCGAATTCTTCCCCTTGGGCGTTCTCCGCTTCAGTGACGCCGTCGGTGTAGAGCAGCAGGGTATCGCCGGGGGCAAGTTGGACCTCCGCGACCGAACATTCCCAACGCGGAAAGAGCCCCATCACCGTGCACGTGGGTTGAAGACGCTCCACCGCCGGCGACGTGTTGCATTTCCCCACGGAGTCGATTCCCGCTCGCTCGGGATCCGTTGAGGGAAACCTCCCCAGGCCGGTCATCGTGATCTTTAGCGCTCTCACCGGCGCGAACGAGAAGCGGGGGGAGATGCCCGCAATTCACGTAGCGCAGCCGACGGTTGGCATCGTCATAATCCGCAAAGAAGAGCGTGGCGTAACTGCTCTCGCCCGTGTTCTCGTAGAACAGTTGATTTACTGACTTGAGCAGCCGCGGCAGATCGTCGAGCGCCATCGCGTATTGGCTGCGCAAGTTCGCCTGGAGATTGGCCATCAGCAGGGCGCCCGAGATCCCCTTGCCCGCGATGTCCGCCAGGACTAGCGCCACACGTCCCGGCCGCAACTCCAGAAAGTCGTAGTAGTCCCCGCCCACTTGCCGCGCGGGGACGCACCCGCCCGTGTATTCGAGCGTTTCCAGGCGCGGTAACTTTTGAGGAAACAGTCGTGTCTGGACCTCCCGCGCGAACTCCAATTCCTGAGCTGCCCGCCTTTCCGCCTCGAGGCGTTCGGCGATCTTTTCACCCAGGCTAATACTCTCCAGTCCCACTCCCGCCTGGCTCGCTACCGCAGCCAGCAACTGTTTGTCTTCGCGTGAATAAGGCTCCTCCGAGAGGCGGGGGCCGAGCACAATCAAGCCCGCCAGGCGACCGTCGCGCCCCAATATGGGCACCAGGCAGTCAGGCCCGAGGGGTGAGAGAAGAGAATGCTGCGGACCGCTGTCAGAGCTTGAAACGTCCCAGGCCCGGCCGTGTCGCGCCAACTCTGCCAGCAGCGGCTCCGAAGTGATGATCGTCTGCAGCTCGGGAGGCACATGGCCGGCAGCCGCGGACAGTTGACCGTCACTCATCTCGAGGTAGACCGCGAAGGATACCGGCTGCAGCGCTTCACTCAGTTGATGCTGCAATAGTGCCGCGAGGTCGGTCCGATTGGTTACGGTGCGCGTCCTTTCGACGAGGTCTTCCAATATCCGGCGCGCGTCGTAAGCGTGGCGGAAGAAGGCTCGATCGATGCGTTGCGAAGTCGCGCTGTGAATACGTAGTCCGCCGAACGCCAACACCGAGCCGAATATCACCCCGCCCGTGAGGCCCACAGGCGCCATCAGTTGCGCGCGCGATAAGCCCCAGGCGAACGCCACGGCCGCTCCTACGCTCACCAGAATGTGAAGGAACAGGAACCCACGCTGCACCAGCAGATAACGGGCGCTTCTTCTGATTAAGACCGGGATCTCCAGCACCCGGTGCTTGACCACCGCATAAGCAAACGACAAGGGGAAAAGGTACAACACCACGACCAGCACCGCACCCAGCCCGAGCGAGATATGAAAACCCAAAAAGTCCTGGGCCGCGAATGCCAGCACAACAGGTACAAGACCCACCAGCGTTCCCCAAAGAATGACCCGAATCTTGCGCCGCGCTTCCGGAGTCGGCGCGCCCAGGGAGTTCCCCACGAGAGAAAGCAGGCCCAAGACTATAAACCCGTAGCCATACGACAACTGAATCAGATTGGCCGTTCGCCGGCCTAACAGCCTTTCCACCACAGCAGGAAGCTGATACGCGCCGACATCGAGTCCGGGCAGCACCATGGTGAGGCCAAGCGCCAGCCCGAGCCACTTGAGCCACGGAGCGCGGCGGTCGAGCCAGGAGCGAGCTGGGAACACAGCAAAAAAGAAGTAGATCAGCGAGGGATTGAATCCGTTGAAGACCGCCCGGTCGGCCATGGCAAATCTTCTTAAGTATGGCCCCAGGCCCTGAAACCCACCCGGAAAACCGGCAACGGCAATCGAGCCCGCGAACGTCAAAGCCAGCAACCAGGCGTTTGAATCTTCAAGGCGCAGAAAGAGAACCGTGAGCCCGACCACCAAGAACGCAATGGGGAAGGTGCCGGTAACATCCCGGCCCACGTGCTCGGCCAACCCTGCCTCGCCCGTCGGAGATTCGAAGGCGCGAAACACCCCGCGAAGGACAAGCGGGGCGGGGACGCTAGGGCGCTTGATCGTAAGCTCGACCGCGTCCCCGGGCTTGTGTCTGGCCCAGATTTCGGAGATCGAGTATTCGTTTTGGAGTTCCCGGCCGTCGGCCTTCAGGATCCGGTCCCCTTCGCGTAACCCGGCTTTCTCGGCTGGGCTGCCTTTGTAGATTTTGGTGACAAGGTCGCAGTGTTCCGCCTGAAGGTGATCATTATCAAAACCCAGTTGTACCGGCGGTCGCCAGAATTGGTATTTTATCCAGAGGGCGCTATAGAGGATGGTGGCGGTGGCGAAGAGCGTCGCCAAGACTGCCAGCAGCGGTTTCGGGATTGAGGCGAACGTGCGCATGATGTCGAGGGCCGCGGCTGCTTTTCGCAGCAGCAGTGAACGGCGCCTCCACGCCTAGTTCTTCTTGAGGACCCGCCCGGCCAGAACGCCGGTGTGCTTCCCGTTCTCAACCGCAATCTGCCCGTTGACCAACACGTGGGCTATGCCGCGCGGGTGGCTGCGGGGATTCTCATAAGTGGCCGTGTCCTCAATGCGCTCGGCGTCGAAGACCACGAGGTCCGCGGCCATGCCCTCACGCACCAGTCCCCGGTTGGGCAATCCCAGGCGGGCGGCGGGCAACGACGTCATCTTGCGGATACACTGCGGAAGAGTCAGGAGTTTCAGTTCGCGCGTGTAGTGTTGAAGGTAGCGGGCGAAGGTGCCCCAGGCCCGGGGGTGAGGGCGTGCCCCGGTCAGAAGGCCGTCGGTTCCCGTCATCTGGAAGGGATGCTGCATGATGGTCTGGACGTTCTTCTCGAAGCCGATGAAAGCCAGAATGGAAACCTCCAGCTTTTCGTCCAGCAGCAATTCACAGGCGAGATCGAATGGGGCCTTGCCTTTCTCGGCGGCTAGTTTCGCAATCGATCCGCCCACCGCCCACTGATTTTTCTCGCTGGCCACGCCTCCAATAATAATGTTGGGCCAATCGATCGGCACGTGGCTGAACCCGTCGCAGCCCATGACTTCCATCTCCTGCCGGATCTTCTCGCGCTCCGCCGGCGATGCGATTCTCTCCAGGAACTTTGCCGGGCCCCCGGCGTGAACCCAGGATGGGAAGAACCCCCCGAGGAAGGTCGAAGCGGCAGTGTAAGGGTAAGAGTCGAGCGTGACGTCCATCCCTTCGGCGCGCGCGGAATCGAGGATGGCCAGGACTTCATTCACCCTGTCCTTATTGGGCGCAAACGAGCAGTGGAAGTGGGTGAAGTGCACGGGCGCGCCGCTCTGCCTGCCCACTTCAAGCGCCTCGTTGATGGCTTCGGCGAAGTGCGCTCCGTAGCTCCGCAGGTGGGGGCAAAAGTAGCCGCCCAGTGAGGTAATCCCGCGGCAGCAGGCCACCAACTCTCGGATGTCGGAATACGCGCAGGGAGGATAGGTAAGGCCAGTCGAAAAACCCACTCCTCCTTCGCTCATGGCTTCGGCGACAAGCGCCGTCATGCGGGCGAGTTCGGCATCGGTAGCCGTTCGAGTCTCTGCGCCCAGAACCAGCAAGCGGATGGCGCCGTGTGGGATAAGATAGCAGACGTTCGTGGCAACTTTTCCATCAAACAGTGCCAGGTACTCGCCCACGCTCGACCAATCCCACGCCAACTTCTCCGAGTCTCCGTTCAGCCCTTTCAGATTCTTGCGCAGGATTTGCAACGTTTCCTTGTTGACCGGCGCATAGGAAAGACCATCCTGCCCCAGCACCTCAGTGGTCACGCCTTGCATGATCTTGCTCTCTTGCCGCGGGTTGGCTAGCAGCAGGATGTCGGAGTGCGTGTGCATGTCCACAAATCCCGGGCACACCACGAGACCGCTCGCGTCGATGACCTTGCGGGCGTGCACATCGGTAGAGTCACCCACCGCCTGGATCTTGCCTCCACTCACTACCACGTCGGCGCGAAAGCCGGGAGAGCCGCTTCCGTCCACTACCGTGCCGTTTCTTATTGCGATGTCAACCATTCGATTCACCCCGTAGTGTCTCAGCTCGGACTTGGTTGCGGCTCTGACGGGCCAGGCGCTCAGTTGCGGTCGGTGCGCAGTACGTTGACGGCGATGTAAGGATCTGAGCCTAGCTTTGCCTTCGGGCTTGCCTTTTTCGCCCGCCCACCGGCGAGAAGTGGGTGGCGGTTTATCGACTCGACTGCCTTGCGCACCCAATCCATGTGGAATTTCTCGAGCAGCCCGAAGTTGTAATAGCCGATTCCATCGACGCCGGCCTTGAGGGACGCTTCCGTCAGCCGGATGACATCTGCAGGACTCGCGGCGTCGGGATAACCCGGGCGCACCGCAAAGTGAACCGCCGATTTCACGCCCGCAGCGCGGCGGATTCCTCGCACGATGCCGGGAGCCTCTTCCGGTTTGCGCCCATAAAAGAGCGCCGTCACCGCGTCCGCCACCTGCCCCTGACGTTGCAGATCGATTCCGGAAAGGAAGTGTCGCCGTTCTTCCTGGCCAATGATGATGAGGTGGGCCTTCTTGTTTTGCGCGTGAAGGATTCCCGCAACATCCTTGAAGAAATCGTCCAGCACTGAGAACCGCATCTCGAGGTAATCGGCCAAACCGGGCACAGTGGAAATCTTGGGCGCGACCGATCCACCGAATCGGTGCTTGCCTTCGAAATACTCTTCCAGCCAGCCTTTCACCGCTTTCTCAACTGTCACACCATTCACACGGCGCTTTTTTGCTGCCGCGAGACAAGCGGGGCAAAAGCAAAGCGAAAGCATCATCTCAGCGAAGGGAGTCACCCCTGTGCCTTCCTTTTCGAGGTACGAATAGTGGCGAAAAGATATGTATTCAAAACACTCGAACTCGACCGCGCTGATGGGGTAGCTTGCGAGGTTCCCTGCGAGCGCCCGCATGTATTCCTGCACGGCAGGCTGCGAAGGGCACAGAGCATGGAAGTATCGATCGCCGAACGCATTCTGGGTTGTGTATTCGGGATACGTGTTCCCCAAGTGCGAGTTGTGAATGAACACGGTCCACGCCGTGACGCCTACGCCTTCATTCTCGCAGGCTTCCACAATATCCTTGTAAGCGTCGTGGTCCACGGTTAACCGGCTTACTCTCGGCTGCATTTTCGTCGCGCCGAAGAATTGAGGAGAGGGAGGGAAATAAACTGCACCGTCCTCGATGTAGTACACCCGGCTTTTTGAATTGTGGGGCAGGAACGCCTTGCCTCCGTGGTAGCTGGACGCCATGGTGATGTGGTTCAGCCCCCCGTCGCGCGTCAGCTTCGCAAAGGCGGCGGGACCTTCGTCGAGCACGTCCCATGGGTAGCAATACAAGGAAAGATATAATGAATCTCGATATGGTGTGGATGTGCCGCTCTGCGGGGGGACGCCAACCGCTTGGGCAGGGAACGTCCCCGTGAGTTTCTTTTTCAAGTTGCCTCCTGGGGGGATGGAGCGCCGCCTCTCGGGACGACGGCTCTGGGATCCCTCGCCCGCAGATTATACTCGCCCCAATTTCAAAAGCGCTAGCGCTTCTGCTGCTTGTTAACGGTGGGCGGCTTTAAGAGGCAGACCACTCAACTGGCGGCGCGTTCGAGATACTTGCCCTCGGAAGTGTCCACGCGGATGACTTCACCCTCGCCGATAAAGGGCGGGACTTGCACGATGAGGCCGGTTTCGAGCTTGGCCGCCTTGGTGACGTTGGTGGCGGAAGCGCCTTTCATTCCAGGTTCAGTCTCTACGACTTTCAGGTCCACGGTAGCCGGCAGTTCGATATCCACCGGCCGGCCCTCAAACAACTGGACCTTGATGACCACGTTCGCGACGAGGTAGGACGCGCGGTCTTCGATCACGGTCTTGTGCAGGCCGATCTGCTCGTAGCTTTGCGTGTTCATGAAGAAAAAGGAGTCACCGTCGGAATAAAGGTACTGCATTTCGACTTCATCAAGGTTGGCCTTCTCGATCGTGTCCTCAGAGCGGAACCGGTGATCGAAGAGCGCACCCGTGCGCAGGTTGCGCATGCGGGCTTGCACGAAGGCTCGAAGGTTTCCCGGCGTGCGGTGTTCCGCCTTGTGAATGGTGAAGAGTTCGCCGTTGTGTCTGATGACCATACCTGGCCGCATATCATTGGCATTCATAACAATAGTTCCTCAAATGGAATGGGATGGGGCTTCATTCAGGCGGGAAGCGAACAGCGTCGGGTCCCACAGCACCCCCAACCCGCTATTTTTGCATTTTCCTCACGGTCCGTCAATCCGGGCACGAATGATTCGGATTCCGGCACTGGGGCTAACAATCCGACCCTCGGATGTTGCAGTCCGCTCGCGATTCAGACGGAGCCCGGCTCGAAGGCCGCGCTGACTGCGCCCTGCGCACTCGGCAAATGCCGGTCCCGCCGCTCGAGAACCACTGCGACTATCTGAGGAAGGACACCAACCGCAATTTGACTAAGCCCCGTTTGCTTGTTGCATCCCGCTATGGTTCAAGCCAGAATATTGCCGCGCCAGGTGCCGTTTCTGCCGAGGTGGCGACGGGGTTCCGCCGGGATGGGGCCTGGGCGGCAAAATTCGAAGGTCAGATCTTGAACTGGCGAGGCGCTCGGCGAGACGCGGCGCGTCATCTGGAGGCCGGCATGAAAGCAGCAGCATCGGTTTTGGGTTTAGTTCTCGCAGTGGCCATTGTCTGGCTGGTTATCAGGGTTCAGTTCAAGCAGGGTCCGGCCGGGGAATCCCCGCCGAAGCAAGTGATCGACGTGGTGGGTGTGAAAACGGATCTATTGGCCATTGGGCAGGCTGAGCGTCTTTACCTGGCTAGCCACGGGTCTTATGCCGACCTCGATCAGCTCAGGCAAGACGGGGAGCTCATTTTTTCCGGGGCCAACCGCCGGGGCTATAATTACACTGCCGAGGTCAACGACGGCCAACACTTTAAAATCACCGCACTGCCTTCCGATCCCGCTGCGCAAGGCTGGCCCACGCTATCGATCGACGAGAGTATGGAAGTGACGCAGCAGTGAGTACAGAATAGGAATCAGAAAGCAGCAGTGGGAAATCGGGAGTCAAGAGTCGGAATGGCGGCCCAAGTTAAGACTGGCCGCTAACGTGGTTCATATGCGAATACAAGCGAGAGCACCGGCAAGAGTAGACTTGGCGGGTGGCACGGTGGACGTCTGGGCGGAGCAGCCGGAGCGAGCCCAAGAAACCGCGGAGGAAGTTCGGCCGTGAGAATGGAAGATTTGTTTCTTGTCGATGGCAAGCCCCGGCCCGTTTGGCGATTTCTCTTGTCCGTGGTCTTGGGCCTCTTGGCCTATGTGATTGCTTCTGTGCTGGCAGAAGAGGTTTGGCGGTTCATTCCGTGGCCGGGCGCGCGGTACGGCAGCCTCTTTTTGTTCGAGTTGCTGGCCCTGCTTGCATCATTCAAATTCATGACTCAAGTCTTCGAGCGGAAGCCGCTTGGCATGGTCGGCTTGGCCTTTCATCCTTACTGGATGAAGGAACTTTGCGCGGGCGCCGGCATTGGCGGGGCAATGATGATCTTTGTAGGCGGCGGCGAAGCGTTGTTGGGCTTGGCCCGGTTTTCCCCCAACCCGCTTCCGGCAGGTTCGGAGCTTGCCTACGGGAGCGGCTTGTTCTTGCTTTTGCTCATCGCCGCCACGAATGAGGAATTGGTTTTTCGCGGATATCCGTTCCAGAGGCTTGTGGAGTCCCTGGGGCCCGTGGGAGCCGTCGCCGTCAGTTCGGCATGCTTCGGGTTGGCGCACCTCGGAAACGCGCACCATACCTGGATTTCAACCGCCAACACCATGCTGGTCGGCGTTCCTCTCTCTATTGCCTATCTTCGCACTCGCTCGCTATGGATGCCGGTGAGTCTGCATTTCGCGTGGAACTACATGCAAGGTTTCATCTTTGGACTTCCAGTGAGCGGCTACTCTTTTTCCACCACATTGCTGAAGGTCCAAGTCCATGATGCCGCATGGTTGACCGGATCGGATTACGGGCCGGAGGGCGGGATGCTGTCAACATTTGCCGTGGTGGGCGCAGCGGTCTTCCTCTTTTTATCCCCGCGCATCCGAATAAATGAGAAAATGAAGGAGTTGGTTTTTGGCCCATCCCCGGACGCTGCCGGCGACACGGCGCTCCATATTACGTCGAGACCTGATCCCGGGGAGGGGGAAGCGTCTTAGGTGCGATGCATGTGCTCGTGGATGATAATTGACGACGCGGGCGGATTCAGTTTCCGCCGCTGGGCAGTGCTCTGTCTGGTGGTGGCGCTTCCGTGCTTTGTCCACGCTAAGGATCAAACCAAATTCGACACTCACATCCGCCTTATTCGCGGGCTGGTTCGCGAGATTGGAGTGAGCAAAGTGCCCCTGCCGCGAGGCAAAAAAGGAGTGCGGGTGGATTCCAAAGGCACGCTAGACAAAGCCGCGGCTGATTCCCAGCTCAGCGCTCATGGTATGGCCATTAAGCCCGGTATGCCGGTTGAAATCACAAAGATTAATTTCAAAGCCAAGGAAATCGTTTTTGACCTTAACGGCGGCGGAAAAAGCGGTACCAAGTGGTATCAGCACATCGATATTGGAATGGGCACGGGGACAACTCCTATCGCCCAGGCACCGCCCACACTTGCTTATGGCTCGTCGGTTACTCTGGCGTTTCCGGAAAAGGTTCCCGATCTGACCGTCGAGCAGGTGAAGCAGGCGTTGGGGAATGTGCTGGACTTCACCCACCATTCACCCACCACCCAGTATTCGCCGGAAGTCCCTCCCAAGTTCAAAGAAGCCATCAAGAATCACCAGGTGATTGTCGGCATGGACCGCGATTCGGTCCTTTCAGCAAAGGGTCCGCCTGATCGCAAAGTGCGAGAGGAGCGCGACGGCGTCGAACAAGAAGATTGGATTTACGGATCGCCTCCGCATGTGCTCTTCGTTACCTTCGATGGCGATTCCGTAATCAAAGTGCACCAGAACTAGGAGTCAGAAGGTAGGGGTCGGAAGCATGGTAGATTTATCGGGGACCTGTTTGGGCGAGATCGTTGCAGAACGCCGCCGCCGGATCGGCGAGGCGCTGTCGCGCACGCCGCTCGAGTCCATCAAGCAGCGCGCCCAAGTAAGGTCTGACAGGCGCGATTTCGCCGCTGCACTTTCCGGTGGTCTCCTGCGGGTCATTGCGGAACTGAAGCGCGCCTCTCCTTCTCGGGGAGTTATCCGGCAACATTACCAATCCGCCGACATTGCTCGAAGCTACGAATCCGCAGGCGCTTCTGCACTTTCCGTCTTGACCGAAGAGCGCCACTTTCTCGGCTCGTTAGATGATCTCGACACGGCTCGGGCCGCCGTCGGCTTGCCGGTTTTGCGCAAGGATTTCATCCTTGACGAATACCAGATCTACGAATCCGTGGCAGCGGGGGCAGATGCGCTGCTGCTGATTGTGGCGGCGCTTTCCGATGCAGACCTGCGGAGCTTCCTCGAGGTTTGCCAGAGCCTGCGCATTGCCGCCCTGGTCGAGATCCATAGTGAGTCCGAGCTTGAGCGCGCAATTCAAGCGGGTGCGAAAATCATCGGCGTAAACAATCGCGATCTCAAGACTCTGGAAGTGGATTTGGAGGTTTCATTTCGCTTACGGCCTGGAATTCCTACGGGCAGCATTGCCGTAAGCGAGAGTGGAATCAAGACATGGGAAGATTTGCGCCGGGTTCGCGAAGCCGGTTACCAGGCTGCACTCATCGGAGAGAGGCTAATGACGGCGCCCGATCCCGGCGCGGCGTTGAGGGAGATGCTTGAAGGGATGGTGGCGCATCCGACGCCGCAGGCGTGAACCATGCCGACGCGGATCAAAATCTGCGGCGTCACGCGGCTCGAGGACGCGGAGCGTGCCGTAGAACTGGGAGCAGCGGCGCTGGGCTTCAACTTTTATCCGCCCTCTCCCAGGTCCATTCGGCCGGCAGCGGCGCGAGAAATCGTGCGGCAATTGCCCCCCTTCGCCACGGCCGTTGGTGTCTTTGCCAATGAAACGGGTGCTGGTCATGTGATTTCCGAAGCCCGCGAAGCATGGGTAACAATCGTTCAGGTGCACGGCCCCGCGTTTCCTGATTTGCATGAACTGCAGTCTGCTTATAATCTGGTGGTTGCCGTGCCGGTTCGGGATGGGTTCAAGCTGGAAGAGCTCGGGGAGATCGAAGCCAACGCTTTTCTTCTCGATGCCTTTGATCCGAGCCTCTTGGGGGGTACGGGTAAGACATTTGATTGGAACGTGGCGCGGGATGCAAAGCAATACGGCCCGATTATCCTGGCTGGAGGGCTGACGCCGGAGAATGTCGCCCGCGCTGTGCGAGAGGTGAGACCATTCGCCGTCGACGTTGCCAGCGGCGTGGAATCAGCGCCTGGAATCAAAGACCCCGGAAAGCTGCGGGCATTCTTCGCGGCGGTGGCGGAAGCCGACAAACAGTAAGGTTGGTGTGCGGCGGCTTGCAGCAGGATTCAGCCCCTGCGAGGGGAAATTGATTCGTTCCCCTGCACGTCGCAGGGGTTCGGAAATCGCGAAAGGTGGTTTAGAAACCAAACCCGGTGAACATGGGCTCAAATCCAATGAACTTAAAACAGAAACGGCCTGAGCCGGTAGCGCCGCCCCCGCAGCGCCAATGGCCGGACGCGCGCGGGCGTTTCGGAGATTTCGGCGGACGCTATGTGCCGGAGACTTTGATGCACCCGGTCGAGGAGTTGGAACAAGCCTTCGACTCCGCGCGTACCGATCCGAGCTTTGGCGCAGAGTTGAAGCGCGTCCTGAAAGATTTTGCCGGGCGGCCCACGCCGCTTTTCCATGCTCGCAGATTGTCGGAATATCTGGGAGGCGCGCAGATTTATCTGAAGCGCGAGGACTTGCTCCATACCGGCGCACACAAAATCAACAACTGCCTGGGACAGGGACTCCTCGCAAAACGAATGGGCAAGGCTCGGCTGGTGGCCGAAACAGGTGCGGGCCAACACGGAGTAGCAACAGCGACCGTGGCGGCGCTTCTTGGGTTTGAGTGCGTCGTCTATATGGGCGACGAGGACATGGCGCGGCAAGAGCCCAATGTCTTCCGTATGCGTCTGCTCGGCGCACGCGTGGAGGGTGTGTCCTCCGGCAGCAGGACGCTCAAGGACGCCATTAACGAAGCCATGCGCGATTGGGTAACCAACGTTCAGAGCACCCATTACTTGTTGGGTTCGGTGCTGGGGCCGCACCCTTACCCGTTCATGGTGCGCGAGTTTCAGCGTGTGATCGGGCAAGAAGCTCGCCGCCAGGTTCTGGAAGAAACCGGCAGGCTGCCGGACGTGCTTTTCGCGTGCGTGGGTGGAGGTAGCAACTCCATCGGCCTCTTCTACGACTTCATTCCGGACCGCGAGGTAAAGATGGTTGGGGTAGAAGCTGGTGGTCGAGGATTGAAGCTGGGTGAGCACGCGGCGCGTTTCTCCGGCGGGACCCCGGGCGTGCTCCATGGGACGTACACTTATCTGCTGCAGAGTCCGGACGGGCTGATCGCGAACACGCATTCGGTTTCTGCCGGCCTCGATTACGCGGCTGTCGGCCCGGAACACTCGGCGCTGTATCGCCAGGGCCGGGTCGAGTACACGCGCGTTAGCGATGAGGAAGCGCTGGAGGCAGCGCGACTGCTTTCGTTAAAGGAAGGTATCATCCCGGCACTCGAATCGGCTCATGCCATTGCGGAGGTTGTAAAGCGGGCCCCCGGCATGCCTCCGGAGGCCATTGTTGTTGTAAACCTCTCAGGCCGCGGCGACAAAGACCTGGGAATCTTTCAGTCGCGGGGCATGCTTTAGTTTCTTGCCTGGCCAGCGTGGTACACTGGAGAGCGAAATTTGCCCAATACGCTGATAACAAAACGCATCGAAGCACGCTTTCGCGAGCTGCGCGAGCGCCAGGCAAAGGGCTTGGTAGTGTACTTCACTGCCGGCGACCCTTCGCTCGACGCCACCGGTGAGCTGCTCGCCGCCTTGGATCGCGCCGCGGTGGACGTAATTGAGCTGGGGGTTCCGTTTTCAGATCCTCTCGCTGATGGCCCCGTAATCCAGCGCGCTTCCGAGCGCGCGCTTCGGGCCGGGACAACCCTACGAAGAATCCTGGAGCGCTTTCCGGCCTGGCGCGAACGCGTGCGCGCACCCATCATCCTTTTCAGCTACTACAATCCGATCCTGCAATACGGCCTTGAGAAATTTGCTCACGCCGCTGCGCAAGCCGGTGTAGACGGGGCGCTCGTCGTGGACCTGAGTTCGGAAGAAGCCTCGCCCTATGCGGACGTCATGCACGCCCAAAACCTCGACACGATTTTTCTGGCCTCGCCCACTTCGACGGACGCAAGGCTCGAGCTGGCCTCGAAGCTTTCCAGTGGATTTCTTTATTTGGTTTCCCGAACCGGCGTGACAGGCGAGCGTACCGAGATTTCGGCAGGCGTTCGGCCGCTGGTCGAGCGTGCTCGTCGGCACACCCAGTTGCCTTTGGCGGTGGGTTTCGGCATTTCGAATCCCGACCAGGTGCGCGAGGTGCAGTCGGTGGCGGATGCGGCGGTAGTCGGCAGCGCGGTCGTGCATGTCATCGAATCCCGATACGCTCAAGAAGGTGCGGGGGCAATCGAGCGTTTCGTCCAATGGCTTAAAGAGGGAACGGGGGAGAGGTCTGCATGAGCGATCTCGAAGGCTGGCGCAAGCGAATCGATGAGATCGACCAACAGCTCTTGAAGCTGCTGAATGAGCGTTCGCGTTGTGCCGTCGAAATAGGCCATATCAAGAAGAAACTGAACCTGCCCGCCTGGCAACCCGAGCGTGAGAAGGAGATTCTGCGCAACGTCGAGAAAGCCAACCCGGGACCGCTGGATGACGCCGCCATTCGCCGCCTCTTCGAGCGCATCATTGACGAGGCCCGCTCGCTCGAGCGCCATGCCATGGACAGTAGTGGTTCTGTGAAAAAGGAGTGACGGACAATGGTCGTCGTAATGCAAGAAGGCGCGGCGGAAGAACAAATCCAGGGCGTCATCAACAGGCTGATGGAGATGGGGTTCGATATTCACCGCTCCACCGGTGCGCGGCAAACGGTTCTGGGCGCGGTCGGGGCAATCGTCGATTTTGACACCCGCAACATCGAGCTTCTGTCTGGCGTGGACGAAGTGGTGCGCATCTCTGCGCCCTACAAACTGGCCAGCCGCCATTTCCGCCCGGAAGGTTCGGTGATTCAACTCGGGAAAGGTGTGGCTGTGGGTGGCAAGCAAGTAGTTATGATGGCCGGCCCCTGCAGCGTGGAGAATGCCGAACAAATGGAAGCCATCGCGGCGGGGTTGGCCAGGCAGGGAGTGCGCGTGCTCCGAGGCGGCGCCTTCAAACCGCGGACCTCACCTTACAGTTTCCAGGGTTTGGGCAAGAAAGGCCTGGAATTGTTGCGGGCCGCCGCCGACGCCCATGACATGCTGGTCGTCTCGGAGGTCATGGACCATACTCAAATCCCACTGTTGATGGATTTCGTCGATGTGCTGCAGATTGGCGCGCGCAACATGCAGAACTATAACTTGCTGAGGGAGGTGGGAAAAGTCTCAAGGCCGGTGCTGTTGAAACGTGGTATCTCCGCCACGCTCGAGGAATTGCTCCTGTCCGCCGAGTACATTATGATGGGCGGTAATTACAATGTGGTTCTTTGCGAGCGGGGTATCCGAACCTTCGAGAGTTACACGCGAAATACTCTGGATATCTCTGCCATCCCCGTCATCAAGAAGCTTTCGCATTTGCCGATTATTGTCGATCCTTCCCATGGCACCGGCCGGCGTGACAAGGTCCCGCCCATGGCGCGTGCGGCCGTGGCAGCGGGCGCGGACGGGTTGTTGATCGAAGTCCATAACAATCCGGAGAAGGCGCTGAGTGACGGCGCTCAGTCGCTTTATCCCGCGCAGCTTGAGCAGTTGATGAAGGAATTGCAGATGATCGCGCCCGCGGTGGGTAGAACGATCTGACCGCAGGGTTTGCCGTTTTGACTTTGCAATAGACAATTACCACTCGACATTCCTGGCCCTCTCCTCCTTGGGGGAGAGGGTGGTCCGCAGCAGGGTTTTTTTTGAGCCGCGGCGGGTCGTGTGAGCGGGGCGAGAATTCACTAGCTGCCGTTTTTGTGTCGTCATGATTTTTGAAAAGGTGGCCATTGTCGGCTTGGGCCTGATCGGCGGGTCGTGGGGACTTGCGCTCAAGAAGCATGACTTGGCGTCCCGCCGCATCGGTTTCGGGCGTCCGTCGACGGTGGCGCGTGCACTCGCTTTGGATGCTGTGGACGAGGGGACGGACGACTTTGACAAAGCGGTGCGAGAGGCCGATCTGATCATACTGGCCGCACCGGTAGGCGCCATCCTGGATTGTATCCCGAGCTGAAGGAAGCGGCCTCAACCAAAGCACTTGTGACTGATGTGGGCAGCACCAAGCGGCTCATTTGCGAACGGGCGCAGGAAAGTCTCGGTGCAGCTCCTTTGTTTTTGGGCGGGCATCCATTGGCCGGGAAAGAGCGCGCAGGGGTGGAGAATGCGGACGCCGCGCTTTACGCCAATGCCCGTTATGTTTTGACCCCGCTCGAGGAGAGGCAACTCGACGACCCTCGTGTCAAGGCGTTCATCTCCATGATCGTGACGATTGGGGCGCGCCCGTATATCATGGATCCCGCGCGCCACGACCGCGCCCTTGCCTTCCTGAGCCACCTTCCACAGCTTCTTTCCTCCGGCCTCGCCAGTCTGGTCGCCGAGGAGAGCGATTTGCCCGTCGGCCTTGCCGCGACCGGCTTCCGGGACGTGACGCGGCTGGCGGAGAGCCCCTATTCCGTTTGGCGTGACATTTGTCTCACCAACCTCGACAATATCCAGCAAGCGCTCGAAGCCATGACCCGAAAAACTCGAGTTCATGAAGACCCATTTGAGCAGCCCTGAGCTCGAGCGCGAATTCCGACAGGCGGCGAAGTTGCGAGAAAAGCTGCGGGAAGCCGCCTGATGGCTCATTGCTGATGGGTGATTCGCAATTTTGGGCAAGCAGGGGGGTTGGGCAAGACATGGCGACGGCGCTGGGCGCTCGTCCGTGCCTCCCGCGAATTCAAGGCACAGTATGGAATTGAATAGTATTGTCATCGTGAGTCTGGGAGCCCCCAAGGAGAAGATCTGGGGCCAACTGGTCCAACTCGACACCAAGGGCGTGACGGTCCGCGGGCTCGACCTCAATTCCTTCGATGATTTCGTCCGCCAGATCGTGGGCCGGGAAGAATGCACGGTGGGAATGACGCAAATCTTCTACCCCATGCATCGCGTGGAGCGTATCGAGTTGGACGAATCTTCCGGCTCCATTCCGTCGCTTTCTGAACGGTTCCATAACCTGGTCGGCTTAAGCATCCATGAATACCTCGGGATCGAGCCGCCGCAGTTGTGATAATTAAGTTGACAGTCAACAGTCGATAGGCAGGAGTTTAGAACCAAGGTCGAGGTCCTGACGCGAACCGGGAGTGATATCCAAAATCCCATCGGCGGACAATCATCATCTATGACTCTTAGCGAAGTACTGAAAACGCTCGAGTCGAAACACGACCCCGCGGCGGTTCGCGGCATGGCGCGGTTCGGGATCACTGCCGCCAAGGCCTACGGCTGGTCCACTCCGGCATTGAAAAAACTTGCACGTGAGATCGGCAAAGACCACGACTTGGCCGCGCGCCTGTGGTCCACGGGGAGTCTCGAAGCCCGGGCGCTCGCGGGTTTGATTGGCGAGAAGGAAAAGGTGTCTGAACGGCAGATGGACGATTGGGCGAACGATTTCGATTCCTGGGCCGTCTGTGATGGCGCTTGCCTTAACCTTTTCCGCTATACGCCTTTTGCTTATAAGAAATGTATGGAGTGGAGTGGGCGGCCAGAGGAGTTCGTAAAACGGGGAGCTTTCGCGCTTATGGCATGTCTGGCCGTAAGTGACAAGACGGCCGGCGATCGGGTGTTCCTGCGGTTTCTTCCGGTCATCAAGAGGCACGCCGACGACGAACGAAATTATGTAAAGAAGGCCGTAAACTGGGCGCTCCGCCAAATCGGCAAGCGGAACCAACGCCTGAACCGGGCGGCCATCAAAGCGGCGCAGGAAATCCAGCGATTGGACTCTCCCAGCGCGCGTTGGATTGCCTCCGACGCCTTGCGGGAGTTGCGGAGCACCGCAGTGCAACAAAGGTTGAAGAGCCGACGCCCAAGCGTCAAGGAGTTGAGAAGTTGAAGAGTTAAGGATCCGTGCTCACATGTGCGCGCGCGGGTGTACTCTCCTTGAATCTTCAACTTTTCGACTGCCCAGCTCTTCTCAGCGAATTTGACATCCGCGAACGAACGCCACTATATTTTCTCGAAACCATGACTTCCCGCATTTTAACGCCCGCCAACCAAATCACCATGCTGCGGTTGGCCTTTATTCCGTTCTTTGCCATACTGGTAGTCGATCAAGAATACCGCGGCGCCCTGGCAGTTCTTTTGGCTGCTGCACTGTCGGATGTGGTGGACGGGACTGTGGCGCGACTGCTGAAACAGGAAACTCCCCTTGGCGTGGCGCTTGACCCGATCGCAGATAAGTTGCTGATGACCACCGCTTACCTGACGCTGGCGTTTCGAGATGTGCTTCCCTGGTGGCTGACCATTCTGGTGATCAGCCGCGATGCCGCCATTATCATTACCGCACTGCTCATTAGCCTGGTTGCTGGCTATCGGCCCTTTCCGCCGAGCATCTTGGGCAAAGCATCGACGGTCGCCCAAGTGTTGACCGTGTTTGCAGCGGTAAGTTTCCAGGCCCACGTGCCCTTTGTTCCGGGGGCTTTGGTCCGATTCTTCCTCTACCTTGCGGCCGCCCTGACCATTTCCTCTGGAATTCATTATGTTTTTGTGGTGCGCAAACGTTATGAACAGCGGGCGTAACGAGTCGAGAAGTCGAAGAGTCGGGAAGTTGAGGAACCGAGGAAGAACTTATTGGCCCAAGAGCCGCGCCGCTGAAAGCTCCGTTCTGCACTTCGGCTTTTTGGCTTCTGGAATTCTCGATGTCCCGACTCTTTGAGGGTACAGGTCCAATATCTAAACACGGGGGGTATGAACAATGGCAACGACCATACTTGAGTATTACCACGAAAATCGTGACCGGTTTCTGCAAGGGCTGATAGACCTGCTGAAAATCCCCAGCATCAGCACGCTGCCCGAAAACAAGCCGGACATGCGCCGGGCAGTCGAGTTTCTCGCGAACGAGCTTCGCGAAATGGGGATGAAGGAAGTCGATATCATCGAAGGCAAGGAAAACCAGCATCCCCTCCTTTATGCCGAATGGCTCGAGGCGCCTGGCAAGCCAACGCTGCTGCTTTATGGGCACTACGACGTCCAGCCACCTGATCCGGTCGAGGAGTGGGTGTCGCCGCCCTTTGAGCCCGCCATTCGCAATGACAACCTCTATGCCCGCGGCGCCGTGGACGACAAGGGGCAGACGTATCTTCTCGTCAAAGCCGTGGAAGGGTTCCTCAGAACTGAAGGCAAGCTGCCGATCAACATCAAGTTTTTGCTCGAGGGTGAAGAGGAAGTGGGAGGCGAGCACATCGAGGAATACGTTGCGGCCCATCCCGACCGGCTGAAGGCGGACGCGGCGCTGGTGTGCGACACGGAAATGTTTGCACCCGAGTTGCCCACCATCACCACGGGCCTGCGCGGCCTCGTCTACACCGAGCTCGAAGCCCGTGGAGCGAGCCACGATCTCCATTCCGGCGTGTACGGAGGAGCGGCGCCTAATCCATTCCAGGCCTTGGCCGAGATGATCGACAAACTCAAGGGGCCGGATGGGAAGATTCGAATTCCAGGCTTTTATGCGAAGGTGAAAAAGCCGAGCGCCAAGGAACTCGCCGCATGGAAGCGATTGCCCTTCAAAGAAAAACAGTACCTGCAAAAGGAAGTCGGATCCATCGGCCTGACCGGCGAGAAAGGATTCTCGGTGCTGGAGCGCACTTGGGCGAGGCCGACACTCGAGGTCCATGGCTTCCGCGGCGGATTCGCTGGCGAAGGCGCAAAGACCGTTATTCCCGCAGTGGGCGTGGCTAAGATCAGCATGCGCCTTGTCCCTGAGATGGACCCCAAAGAAGTGTTCAAACAATATACCGCCTACGTGAAAAAGATCACGCCCAAGGGCATCAAGACTTCCGTGCGGCTCATCAGCTCGGCGCCCGCATCAGTCGTGAGCACGGAGAGCCGTTGGGTTTCCGCCGCGGTCGAGGCCATGGAACGGGTTTTCAAAAACAAGACGGTCTACACGCGCTCCGGCGGGTCTATCCCCATCGTGGGTGTTTTCCAGAAGAATCTCAAAATCCCCAGCGTGATGATGGGCTTCGGCTTGCCCGACGACAACCTCCATGCCCCCAACGAGAAATTCCATCTGCCGAATTTCTATCGCGGGATTGACGCGGTGGGACGGTACCTGGAGTTGTTGGGCCAATAGAAATTCCTGGCGTGGTCGTCGTGGCTTGGGTTGACTCTCTGACCATACGTATGTATAGTTGGGTTGGAGCAATCGTTTTGCCGGACGAACCGGCGCGAGGTGGAAGACATATTGAGCCCACGATCTCTCAAACAACTTCGCGTGCGACTGAAGCTCACGCAAGCGGCCGCTGCGAGCCTAGTGCGGGTGAGCCCTAACACCTGGGCACGCTGGGAACGGGGTGAGGCGAAACCGCGCGGCGCTTTGCAACACGAAGGAATTTCCAACTTGACGAAGCGTAAGCCGCCGCCCCAAGGTTTCTCGGGACTTAAACCCAACGTGTACGCATACCGTTCCACCGCCCGATCATTACTCAAATTCGCTGGCACCTGGGTCGGCGGCGATCTCAAGGAGCGGCTTCGCGGGATTTATACCTGGCGGGGGCAGGCTAGGTTTTGACTGCTTACCTCCTTGACACGAACCACTGTAGTTCACTTCTGAAAGGACATCCGGGCCTGATGCGGAAGTTAGAAGAGCTTGGGGATGCTCCGGCGGTGACTTGTGTAATTGTCGAGGGCGAGCTCGCGTACATGGCGCACAAATCCGGCCATCCTGCTGCCAACGAAGAGCGTGTACACCAGTTCTTGAGAGGCATTGAAGTGCTGCCCGTCAACGCAGAAACAGCAGACAGTTACGGCAGACTTAAGGCGGCGATCGCCGCAAGGTTTGGTCCAAAAGAAAAGGCAAAACGCAGAAGGACGGCGGTTGCGAAATTGGGATTTCAGGAAAATGACCTGTGGATCGCTGCTATTACCTGGCGTTATGGACTTACCCTTGTTACCGCTGACAGCGATTTCACGCGTCTCTCTCGGTTGGGAGATATCCCGGTCGTGAACTGGCTTGCAGAATAGCACGTCCAGAGAGACGAGCCACAAACTACCTTCGAGATGAGCACATGCCCGAATTCAAACCTTTCGTCCCCCACGACTCGAAAGAGCCGGAGTTCACCATCAAAGCGGTCCTGGCGGGTATCCTCTTGGCCGCCATATTCGGCGCGGCCAACGCCTATCTGGGCATGAAGGCCGGGCAGACCGTGGCCGCAACGATCCCGGCGGCGGTGATTGCCATTGCGCTTTTTCGACTGCCTTTTTTTCGCGGCGGGGTGCTCGAGCAGAACCTGACGCGCACTGCCGCTTCGGTGGGTGAAGCGCTGGTGGCGGGGGCGATTTTCACTATCCCTGCCTTCATGATGGTCAACGTGGGCGGGCAACGGCTCTGGACAGACTTGCGCGGTCATTACTGGACCGGCACATTCATACTCTTTGCGGGCGGACTACTGGGCGTGTTCTTCATCATTGTCTTGAGGCGCCCGCTGTGCGTGGATTCGCCGGATCTGCCGTTCCCCGAAAGTACGGCCAGCGCCGAGATCGTAAAGGCGGGACAGCGGGGCGCCACTGACGCTCCGAAATACATTTTCGGGGCGATGGGGCTCGGCGCCTTTCTGCAGTTGCTCAAGGACGACAAAGGATTTCAGGTTTTTCAGGATTCGGTGGCGGGTTTCTGGAAGTTCCCGAAATCAGTGGTCAGCTATTTTGGGTATCAGAAGGAACTCCTGGGCCGCGTGGACTACACCGGAGGAATCGCCTATTCGACTCCTTCCGCCTCCCCGGCGCTGATCGGCATAGGGTACATCATCGGGCCACGCCTGTCGGCAATCAATTTCTCCGGGGGTGTTATCGCCTGGCTGGTGCTGATCCCTCTAGTCCTGTTCATCGACCCCGACCTGCCGCACCGCCTCGGGGCGACCACGGGCGGCACCGCGCCCTGGGATCTCGCAAGCTACACTGTTTGGTACAACGTGGTTCGGCCGATCGCCGTGGGAGCGATGCTGGTGGGAGCGGTGTACACGCTCTACAGCATGCGGGAGTCGATTCTAACCTCGATTCGCGGCGCCTTCCATGCTTCCGCAATGAGCGCCGAACACGCCGCCCGGCGCACTCGCCTTGATATCGACATCCCGATCAAGTGGATCATCATTGCCATTGGCGGCCTCGTGATTCCAATAACGATCATCTATAAATATTTCGCGCACAGTTGGGGGGCGGCCATCACGGCGGCGATAGTGATGACGCTCGCCGGCTTCTTCCTGGCCGCGGTGGGCGGCTACCTTGTGGGCCTCGTGGGCTCCTCGAATCAGCCCGTCAGCGGGCTGACCCTGGCTGCGCTCGTCATCGCCGCGTTGATGATGGTAGCGATCGGAGTAAAGGGCCTGGGCGGCGTCGCCGCAGTGCTAGGCGTGGCGTCCGTGGTCTGCTGCGCGTGCTGCGTTTCCGGCAGCTTGATTCAAGATCTCAAGGCCGGGTATATGCTGGGCGGCACGCCGTGGAAGATGGAAATCGTCGAAGTGCTGGCCGTCACCGCGGTTTCATTTTTCCTCTTGCTGCCCATCATCGCCTTGCACGAAGCGAATCTCGCGACCGGGGGCATCGGCGGCAAGCTGCTTCCCGCCCCGCAAGCCGGCCTGATGGCCCAACTCGCCCAGGGCATCGTGGGCGGGCAGATGGCCTGGGGACTGCTCCTGATGGGATGCTTCTTCGGCGTGGCGCTGGTGATGATCGGCGCGCCTTCGCCCATGCTCATCGCCGTTGGCATGTACCTGCCGCTTGAAACCACCGGAGCAATCTTTGTGGGCGGCGCGCTCAAGTGGGCCGCTGATCAATGGGCGGCGCGCAAGAAACTCTCCACCGAGGAGAAGGCCAAATTCGAGGAGCGCGGCACGCTGCTCGCCTCCGGATTCATCGCCGGCGAAGCCATCACGGGTATTCTGCTTGCCGCGCTATTCCTCACCGGAGTTTCTTCGATCACAAAGGTCTTTACCGGCCTGAATGAACTGCCCTTCCTGGCCAATTGGGGCGGATGGATTTCCCTCGTGGCATTCGCCATCATCGCCTATATCTTGATTCAGGTGCCGCTACGAAAGCCGCGGCATTCGTAATATCCCTGCAATAGATTGTGCGGTAGAATCCCATGGTCTCTGGTCGTTTAAGAAAGCAAGAAGCGTTCTCGAAACCTTGCACTCATTGCTGTGAGCACAGAAAAGACGGGAGGAGGATTCATGACCAAGAACGAGTTTTATGAAGTGGTGATGCAAAACTACGGGCCGGCGGAAAAGATGATCGGCATGGTTCCTGCGGACAAACTGAAGTGGCAGCCGGGGCCGACGTTCATGAGCACGGGCCAAGTGTTGAGCCACTTGAGCGATGGCCTGGGGGGCGGATTGGAAATGATGATCGGCGACAAATGGCCTTCGAATGCAGAAATGGAAGATGGCATGAAGCTCGAGAACCTTCCTTCCTGTACA
>CAVYPU010000021.1:0-216925 GCA_963770415.1 uncultured Acidobacteriota bacterium | reverse complement strand
GATGGGGCCGGGGAACGTGCCGGTGGAAGTTTATCGCGACCGCTGCCGTGCCGTGCTGGGTGCGTATCTATTGCGTTGAACGAAGAGCACAGCCAGATTCATCGCTCCCATCCACTGAGGGAGGGGGGGCCAGGGTGGTGGTTCAAAGTCCAACCACCCCTAACCCCTCCTTAACAAGGAGGGGAGCCTGAGCGTTCACATGCACAGGGGTGAGCCGAAGGATCATGTAATCCGCGCTGCGCTCGAAATGCCAACCAAGTGGGGCGGGAAATGTTAACCAAGACGCTGCTCGTCCTCTTCGTGCTAATCCTGATTGTAGGCGTTCCGCTTCTTTCCTTCTCATCAGCGCGGGACAGCCAGGTCCGTCAGATGCCGCGGCTCGCACTTTACATCTCGGCGGCGATATCGCAGTGGGCGCTGGCGGGTTTGGGGCTGCTCATCTTCCTTTTCAGCCCACTGCAGTGCTCTCTCCGTCGGCTTCCGGGCGCCTCCCGCCCGTCGCCGCGGTTGCCTGGCGGTTGCTTTGGTTGCGCTTGTCGATGGCCGGCATTCGCTTGGGCACTTTTCCTTGAACGCCGCGGGTGGTGGCCGCCGGAAGCCGAGCTGGTCCACCTCTTGATTCCGAAGACGCGCCAGGAAAAGCTCTGGTCCGTGTTGCTCCTGGCTCCCACGGCCGCTCTCTGCGAGGAATTCCTGTATCGCGGAATCCTGCTCGCCCAATTCAGTCTGTGGCTGCGTTCCGGCCCTTGGGCGTGGGCCGTTTCATCGCTGGCCTTCGGGCTGGCGCACATTTATCAGGGTTGGAATGGAATGCTTCGGGCGTCTCTGCTAGGTGCACTGCTTGCTGCTCCCGTCGTTTATTACGGAAGCCTTTATCCTTCCATGCTGGCGCATGCGCTGATCGACGCCTTAGCGCTCGCGTGGCTCGGTCCGCGTTTCCTGCGGCAAGTGGCGGTTGAAGAGGGTGATCAGAGAATAGACAACAGGGAACAGGCGGCGGAATAATGGCATCCGGGAGAGAACAACGACGTCCAGACCCTAAAGCCGCCTTCCCTAACGCCTGTTGATCTGTTCCCTATTTCCCGTTCCCTGTTCTTACGCCCCGCCGTCGGAGACAGGCGCCAGTTTGTAAGAAATTTCAGTGTCTTCGATTAGCTCTTCCGCAACTTTCAGACACGCCACCCGCAAGCACTTTGTATCCAGGCAGGTCGGGCAATTCACAATGATGCGATCGAAGAGATAATCGGCGAGTTCTTGTTCCCCCAACGTGTGGGCCATGAGACCAGTCCTCCGCAATATATAAAAAGACTTAAGAGACTGTGTGAGTCTCGCCCCCAAGCCATTATACGTCTGTCGGAGAGAATTGCGCTAATGCTTTCTCGCCGCTTTCTCGCCGCAAGGCGGCGCTATCCTCAATTGGTTGTGGAGTTGCCGGGCAATTCCGGCTAAGATACACAGTATGGATGAGCGCGAATTTTTCGATGAGAAAGAGACTTTGAAACCCGCCACTCTCTCCTGCCTGCATTGTCATCAGACGGAGGCTTACGAGATTCGCTGGCTGGTGCGCACGAAGCGAAAGAGGCTTCCGGGGCACGCGGACGAACGAGACCGGGCGCGTTTTGCCAAGTCAAGGGACTATATGCTGAGGCGCGACGATCTTGTGCAATGCAAGAATCCCGCGCTGCCGAAAGCGCTTTGAGATATCCGGAATCCAGTCCGTGGTTTTTATGTGAGCGAGCTTTCCCTACTTGCTCTGCGCCAGATCTTGCAGGGCAGGCAGGGTCGAAGCATCCCACCCTCCACCCAGGGCTTCGATGAGCAGGACGCTGGCGCTCATGCGGCGGGTGAGGATGCTCAAGGCCTGCTCCTGATCCTGAAGCAAAATGGCCTGCTCCGTAATCACCGTCAGGTAATTGACGGTCCCCGCCTTGTACTGATAAGTCGATATATCGAGTGAATTCTGCGCGGCTTTCACCGCTTCGTTCTCCGCCTGAGCTTCGTTCTCGAGTACGCGCAGCGCCGCCAGGCTGTCCTCGACTTGCTGGAAGGCCGTGAGGACGGTCTGGCGATAGTTCGCCACCGTGGCATCGTAGCCCGCTACGCTCTGATTCAGCGTGGCGCGGCGCCTGCCTGCATCAAAGATCGTTTCCGCTGCCTGCGGGCCCACCGACCAGAACCGGGCTGGCCAATTGAACCACCTCAAGAACCGCCCACTCTCAAGCCCCGCTGTCGCGCTGCTTAGGCTAATCGTGGGGTAGTAAGCGGCTTTCGCAATTCCGATCTGCTCGTTGGCCGCCGCCATCTGGCGTTCGGACGCGGCGATGTCGGGGCGGCGCTCAAGGAGCACGGAAGGAAGCCCCACCGGCACGGGCTGGGGGTGTGATCTTGATGGGGTGATAGGTGACTGAAACTTCTGATGGCGGCTTGCCCGCCAGGACCGCAATGGCGTGCTCGTATTGCGCGCGCGCTACGTCATAATCGATTAACTGAGCCCGCGCGGTTTCCAGTTGAGTCTGCGCCTGCGCAACGTCCGAGCCCGAGGCTACGCCGCTATTGAACCTGTCCTGCGTGAGCTTAAGGTAATCCTGGTAGGACTTCACGGTGGTATCAAGCAATCCCTTTTCGCCGTCCGTGCCGCGCAACTCGAAGTAGTCCTGCGCAAGCTCCGCCTGATAAGTAAGCCGGATGTTCTCAAGCGTAGCGGCGGAGGCTTGGGCGGTCTCCCCGCTCGCCGTGACACTGCGCCGGATGCTTCCCCAGACATCTGCCACGTAGGACAAATCCCCCGGGAGGTCGTAAATCGTGCGTGATGAGGGAACAAATGCCTGATTGCCGGCCGTGCCGGTCACGGCCGCCCGCGAGTTCACAATCGAGGGATTGACGGAGGCCGTCGGAAACAAGCTGGAACGCGCGATTCGCACCGCGAATTTTGCCTCGCGAAACTGGGCTTCCGCGCCCAGAACGTTCTGGTTGGATATGCTCACCTGCTCTTCGAGCGCGTTGAGCTCGGGATCGTTATAGACCTCCCACCACTTTCCGCGCTTCGCTCCTTCGCTCGGCTGAGCCGGCTTCCAACTCTGGGCTTCCTTCCAGCCGGCGGGCGGGGTCTCCTTATACGCCTGGGGAACGGGCGCGGGGGGCCGTTGATACTTCGGTCCGACCATGCAGGCGGTGCGAAAAGAGCAGTAGGCAGAAAACAGAAGGCAGAAGGCAGTCGCTCATGCCCGTCGGCCGACGGGCACCCAGCAACCATGAAAATGGGCTGGAGCGAGGAGGGGAGTCATTTTCAAGGCAGTCCGCCATGCCGCCAGCGGCACCCTGAAACCATGAAAATGTGATTCCCCCCTTCCCTAAACACTCGTCATTCCCGCGAAAGCGGGAATCCACGGACGTGGGTCCCCGCTTTCGCGGGGACGACGTTTGTGGTTGTGGATAATCGACATTTTCAAAGCAATAGGCTGCAAGTGGCTTGGCTGTCCGGTGATTCATAGGTTGCATCTCACTTCACGCCTCCGTCTCCCCGTGCCGCGGCTCCGTCGAGGCGCGAATTCCCGCCGACCCGAAACCAATGCTGGACCCGGTCAAAATAGAGATACACCACCGGGGTGGTGTACAAAGTCAACAACTGGCTTACGGCCAGGCCGCCGATGATGGCGATTCCCAGCGGACGGCGAAATTCCGAACCCGTTCCGGTGCCGAGGGCCAGGGGAACGGCGCCCAGCATGGCCGCCATGGTCGTCATCAGGATGGGACGGAAGCGCAGCAAACAAGCTTCGTAGATGGCATCCCGCGAGGGCTTGCCTTCGTTGCGCTCGGCCGCCAGCGCAAAATCAATCATCAAGATGGCGTTCTTCTTCACTATGCCGATCAGCAGAATGATCCCGATGATGGCGATCACTGTGAGTTCGGTGCGCGTGAGCAGGAGCGCCAGCAGCGCGCCCACTCCGGCCGAAGGCAAGGTGGAGAGAATAGTAACGGGATGAACGTAGCTTTCGTAAAGGATGCCCAGCACCAGGTAAACCGAGATGAGGGCGGCGGCAATCAGCAGCGGTTCGCTCGAGAGCGAATCCTCGATAGGCTTGCGCCGTGCCGGAAAATCCCGGTATGGATGGTGGCGGGCAAACCAATTTGGGCCGCCTTTTGCAGAATGGCGTCCGCCGCGTCGCCCAGCGCCACGCCCGGCTGGAGATTGAACGAGATGGTCACCGAGGGCGACAGCCCCTGGTGGTTCACCGAAAGCGGCGCGGTGATGGGCTCGTATTGCGAAAAGGCGCTCAAGGGAACGTCCTGCCCGTTGGGCGCGTAGGCGTAGAGCTGGCGCAGGTACAGCGGGTTCTGCCAGAATTCGCGCCTCACCACCATGACCACGTGATACTGGTTGAGCGGGGTGTACATGGTGGAGACCTGGCGTTCGCCGAAGGCGTCGTAAAGGAGGTTGTCAGCCAGTTGCGAGGAGATGCCGAAGCGCGCGGCAGTCGAGCGATCCACGTTCACGTAAGCCTGCAAGCCGCGGTTCTGTTGATCGCTGTTCACGTCCGCGATGATCGGGATAGTCCTCAAGGCCTGCAACATGCGCGGGCCAAAGGACTGCAGGTCGCGCAGGTTATCGCCCTGCATGGTGAACTGATACTGCGCGGCGCCGAAGCGTCCCCCCACGCGGATGTCTTGCGAGGCCTGCATATAAAGAGTCGCGCCCGGCACGCGCGCCGAGCTGCGGGCGCAAGCGCGCAATCACCAGGTCAGCGGTGATCTTTCGCTCGGCGGGAGGCTTGAGCATGATGAACATCCGGGCCTGGTTGATGGCGCCGGCGTTCGAGCCGCAGGAACCGCTTACCGTGTCGACGGCGGGATCGGCTCGAACGATCTCGATCATTTGCCGCAGAATCCTGTCCATGGCCTGGTAGGAGGTGTCCTGATCGGCAATAATGGAGCCCATCATTCGCCCGTTATCCTGCTGCGGGAAGAACCCCTTGGGAACGTAGATGTAGAGGTAGACGTTCAGCGCGATGGTAGCCAGCAACACGGCCAGGGTTGTGGCCGGAAAACGCAGGACCACGGACAGGGTCTTCCCATAAAACTCGACGACGGCGTTGAAAGCGCGCTCGGAGGTCCGGTAAATCCACCCGTGCTCCTCATGCTGTTTCAGCAGGTGCGCGCACATGGAGGGCGTGGCGGTGAGCGAAACCACCATGGAAACCAGAATGGCGATGGACAGCGTCACGGCAAATTCGCGAAACAGCCGGCCCACAATCCCGCCCATGAGCAGCAGGGGAATAAACACCGCCACCAGTGAAACGCTGATGGTCAGCACGGTAAAGCCGATTTCCTTCGCGCCCGCGAGCGCCGCCTGGAAACGGCGCCATGCCCTTCTCCAGGTAGCGCGTGATGTTCTCGATGACCACGATGGCGTCGTCCACGACAAAGCCGGTAGAAATGCAAAGCGCCATCAGGGAAAGGTTGTCGATGCTATAGCCCAGCAGGTACATGGCCCCGAAGGTTCCCACCAGCGACACGGGCACGGCAACGCTGGGAATAAACGTGCTCCGCGCGCTGCGCAGGAAGACGAAGACCACCAGGATCACCAGCAGCACGGAGATCACCAGGGTGCGCTCGACGTCACGCACGGAGGCGCGGATGGTGAGGGTCTGATCCATGGCGAAGCGGGTGTCAATGGAGGGGGGAATATCCGCTTTGAGCTGCGGGCACGATGGCCCGGATGCGGTCCACCGTGTCGATGATATTCGCACCCGGCTGGCGAAAGATGACCAGCATGATGGACGGCTTGCCGTTGGAATAGCCGGAGGCCAGTACGGTCTCCGGGCCGTCCCGCATCTCCGCCACATCGGAAAGGCGCACCGCGGAGCCGCTCCGGTAAGCCACGATCAGGGGCCGGTAATCCACCGCGTGGAAGAGTTGATCGTTGGCCCCTACCTGCCAGATGTGATGGTCGTCGGAGAGGTATCCTTTGGGCGTGTTCGAATTGGCGTTGCTCAGCACGCCCCGCACCTGCTCGAGGCTGATCCCGTATTTGTTGAGCAAGGCGGGGTTCATTTCCACGCGCACCCCGGGCAATGCGCCGCCCCACACAAACACCTGGCCCACCCCGCTCACCTGCGACAACTTTTGCGCCATGATGGTGGAGGCATAATCGTAAATCTGGCTCTTGGAGAGAATGTCGGAGGTCAGCGCCAGGATGGCAATCGGCGAATCGGCGGGATTGATCTTCCGGTAGGTCGGGTTGTTGGGAAGATTGGTGGGAAGATATCCGCGGGCGGCATTTATCGCGGCTTGCACGTCGCGCGCCGCGGCATCGATGTTCCGGTCCAAATTAAACTGCAAGGTGACGCCGGCGCTGCCGAGGGAGCTCGACGAGGTCATTTCGCTGACCGACGCAATGCGGCCGAACTGGCGCTCGAGCGGGGTGGCCACCGAAGACGCCATGATCTCCGGGCTGGCTCCCGGCAAACCCGCCCCCACCGAGATGGTGGGGAAATCGATTTGCGGCAGCGGCGACACCGGCAGCAACCGGAAGGCCACCGCCCCCGCCAAAAACACTGCGATCACGAGCAGCGTCGTGGCGACGGGCCGGCGGATGAATGGCTCTGATATATTCATCAGTAAAGACATTCAAATGTCAAATGGCAGAAGTCATTTGCCATTTGAATTGGTTTCAGTCTGTCGCGGCGCCTGCACTTCGCTGGCGCCGGTCTGACAGGCGATGCGCCAACCGATCAAACCAGAGGTAAATCACCGGGGTGGTATAGAGCGTGAGTAACTGGCTCAGGATAAGCCCGCCCACCATGGTGATTCCCAGGGGCCGGCGCAGTTCCGATCCCATACCTGTGCCGAGCGCCAGGGGCACGCCGCCCAGCAGCGCCGCCATAGTGGTCATCATGATGGGCCTGAACCGCAGCAGGCAGGCCTGATAGATCGCGTTCACCGGCGTCATGCCTTCCTTCCGCTCCGCGTCCAAAGCAAAGTCGATCATCATGATGCCATTCTTCTTCACAATACCGATGAGCAGGACCAAGCCGATCAACGCAATCACGCTGAAATCAATCCGGCAGATCATGAGGGAAAGCAGAGCGCCCACGCCCGCCGAAGGCAGTGTCGAGAGGATGGTGACGGGGTGTATGTAGCTTTCGTACAAGACACCCAGCACGATGTAGACCGTGACCAGCGCGGCCAGGATCAGCACGGGCTCATTCGAGAGCGAGGCCAGGAACGACGCCGCCGTGCCCTGAAAGGACGCCTGAATGGCTGCCGGCATGTTGCTTTCGTCTCTGACTTTGTTTACGGCCTCACCGCGTCTCCCAGCGAAGCGTTGGGCGCCAGATTGAACGAGAGCGTGACCACCGGGAATTGGCCCTGGTGATTCACGGTGATGGGGACGTTTGTCTTCCTCCACGTGGGTGAAGGCTGAAAGCGGCACTTGGCCGCCGTTAGGGAAATGTGAAGTGGAAGCGATCTGATTGCCGCCGAAGGCGTTATCCGAGGCAATGGTCGCAGAGGAAAGGGAGGACCCGGCTGAATTAGAGAGACTGGTATTGGCCGCCGTCAGCGAGCTTGTCGGTCCGTACAACTGGGCAGCTGGATGAGCCGCCCGCCACCAACCCGGCGGATCCTGTAACGTTGGCCTGGTTGGTGCGGATGAACAGATTGCGCAGGTCCAGCGGGCTCTTCATGAAACGTCGGGTTCACCTCCAAGACCACGTGGTATTGGTTGAACTGCGTATAAATCGTGGACACTTCTCGCTGGCCGTAAGCGTCGTATAGCGTTTGGTCGATGGTCGAGGGGGAGATGCCGAGACGATAGGCCGTGCTGCGGTCGAAGACCAAGCGTGTAGACAGCCCGCCCACCTCCTGGTCGCTCGCCACATCGCGCAACAGGGGAGACTGTCTGCAGTCGCCTCGAGCATGCGTGGGGCAAAGGCATAGAGCTCGTCCGCGTTAGGATCCTCGAGAGTGTACTGGAACTGCGTGCGGCTGACGCGGTCCTCCACCGTGATGTCCTGCACGGGCTGCATAAACAGCGTGATTCCCGGCCACCTGGGCCAGCTCCGGCTGCAAGCGCCGGATGACGTCGCCGGCGTCGATCTCCGCGCTCCTCAATGGGCTTCAGGTTGATCAGAATCCGCCCGCTATTGAGTGTGGTGTTGGTTCCATCGATGCCAATAAAGGAGGAAAGGCTATCGACCGCAGGATCCTTCAGGATGATCTTGCCCAACGCTCTGCTGCAAGCTGGGTCATTTCCGGAAACGAGACCGTTTCCGAAGCTTCCGAGACGCCCTGGATAACGCCCGGTGTCTTGAATGGGGAAGAAACCCTTGGGTATATAGATGTAAAGGACGATGGTCAGGACCAGCGTCGCCGCGGCCACCAGCAGGGTCAAGGTCTGGTGGCGCAGCACCACCTGGAGCGTCCGGTCATAGAAGGAGATGATGCCCTTCCAGCCCTTTTCGGTGACCCGATAGAAACGGGTCTGTTCGGCTTCCGGCGAGTGCTTCGAGCAGCTTCGAGCACATCATGGGCGTGAGCGTCAACGAGACGACCGCCGAAACCAGGATGGTGACCGCCAGCGTGACGGCGAACTCGCGGAACAGCCGCCCCACGATGTCGCCCATGAACAACAGCGGAATGAGCACCGCGATCAAGGAGATGGTCAGCGAAACAATCGTGAACCCGATCTGCGCCGACCCTTTCAGCGCCGCCTGCGAGCGGCGGCTCGCCCTCTTCGATGTAGCGGGTGATGTTCTCGATCATCACGATGGCGTCGTCCACCACGAATCCGGTGGAAATGGTCAGCGCCATCAAGCTCAGGTTGTTCAGGCTGTAGCCGAGCAGGTACATCACGCCGAAGGTGCCCACCAGCGAGAGCGGCACGGCGACGCTGGGAATAACGGTGGCGGCCAGATTGCGCAGGAAGAGGAAAATCACCATGCACCACCAGCGCCACCGTCAGCATCAATTCGAATTCGACGTCGTGCACGGAGGCGCGAATCGTGGTGGTCCGGTCGGTCAAAATGCTGACCTTCACCGAGGAGGGCAACGACTTCATGAGCTGATCCAGCAGCGTCTTGATGCGGTCCACCACGGCGATGACGTTGGCGCCCGGCTGGCGCTGGATATTCACGATCACCGCGGGCGTGTCGTTCATCCACGCGGCCTGCCGGACGTTCTCGACGTCATCCTCGACCGTGGCCACGTCCGTCATCTTCACCGGCGAGCCGTTCCGGTAGGCCACGATCAGCGGCCGGTAATCGGCGCTGGAGAGCAATTGGTCGTTGGCGCCGATCTGGTAGTTCTGGTGCGGGCCGTCAAAACTGCCTTTCGCCTGGTTCACGTTGGCGGCTACGATGGCGCTGCGCAGGTCCTCCAGGTTGATACCGTAGGAGGCCAGCAAGGTCGGATTGGCGCGAATCCGCACGGCCGGCTTCTGCCCGCCGCTGATGCTCACCAAGCCCACTCCCGGCAACTGCGAGATCTTCGGCGTCAGGCGGGTATCCGCAAGATCCTCAACCTTCGACAGGGGCAAGGTATCGGAACTGAGCGCCAGGGTCAGCACCGGGGCGTCGGCGGGATTGCTCTTGCTGTAAATGGGCGGCGTCGGGAGGTCGGGCGGCAGGTAAGTCCCGGCAGCGTTGATGGACTCCTGCACTTCCTGCTCCGCCACGTCGATATTCAGGTTGAGGTTAAACTGCAGGGTGATGATGGAGCTGCCCGCGGAACTGGTGGAGGTCATCTGCTGGAGCCCGGGCACCTGGCCGAACTGGCGCTCCAGCGGAGCCGTCACCGTAGGACGCCATCACGTCGGGGCTCGCCCCCGGATAAAACGTGATGACCTGGATGGTAGGGTAATCCACCTCCGGCAGCGCCGAAACCGGCAATTGTTTGAATCCCACAGCGCCCGCCAGCAGAATGGCCACCATGAGCAACGACGTGGCCACTGGCCTGATAATAAAGATCCTCGACGGACTCATTGTTTAAATGCAGTGACGAGTGACAAGTGACGAGTGACGAGCAAGACCACCTTCTGGCTTCTCATTCTTCGCTTGACCCTTCGCACCGTTTCTTCGCTCCTTTAAATACAGTGACGAGTGACGAGCACGAACCGCCTTGCCAAGCGACCAGTGACATGCAAGCTCCGTCGGCCCTTCTCCTCTTGCTTGCCGCTCGTCACTCGTCACTTGTGTCTCGTCACTGTCCTTGTGACTGTTCTTTGCCCTTCTGGAAACGTACTTTTGTTCCTTCCTGCAACCTGTCCACGCCGGTCATCACGACGGAGTCGCCTGGGGCTAGCCCGGAAGTGACCTCCGATTCGTCCCCTTCCGTGGTGCCGATGGTAATCGTGCGTACCGTTACTGTGGAGTCAGGCTTCACCAGGAAAACGTACGTCCTTTGTGAGTTGCGCTGCACGGCCGCGGTAGGAATAAGGGTCACCCCGGTCTTCTCCTCCACCAGCAACGGGCATTGATGAATTGATTCGGGAACAGCGCCCCGTCTCTGTTGTCGAAATTGGCGCGCAGCTTCACTGTCCCCGTGGTCGGATCGATCTGATTGTCAAGCGTTGCCAGCCAACCCTGGGCGAGTTTCTTCATTTCCCGGTCATAAACGTCGACTCGGAGCCGGGCCCCAGCATGCATGCGTTCCATAATGGACGGCAATTGGTCTTCCGCAAGCGTAAAGACTACGCTGATCGGCTGAATTTGAGTGATGACTACCAGGCCCATAGCATCCGTCGGGGTCACGTAATTCCCAGGATCGACCAACCGCAGGCCGACCCGGCCGGTTATGGGCGCGATAATGCGGCAGTAAACGAGGTCCAGCTTGGCGGTGTCAATCTGAGCTTGGTCTGTTTTGACGACCCCTACGGTCGATTTCACGAGCGCGCCTTGCGTGGCCAATTGTTGTTCCGGAACGGCGTGCAGAGGCACCAGTGTCTGATAACGCTGCAAATCCACCTTCGCATTGTCGAGATTTGCTTCGTCCCTGAGTAAGCCTGCCTCGGCATTCTCGAGCATCACTTGGTACGGCCGTGGATCAATTTGCGCCAGTAAGTCGCCTTTGTGGACAATCTGGCCCTCTTTGTAGAGGACCTCGCATCAGGTAACCGGCAATTTGACTCTTTATTGTTACAGTGTAAATCGGTGTTACAGCTCCCAGCCCGGAAAAATAAACGCCGATTTCACCCTTTGTAGCCTTGGCAGCAACCACCGGAACGGTGCCTGCTCCCCGTGCCTGCGCGCCCGCCTGGGCATTTCCGGTCGCTGCTTGTGGTGCAACAATGCCCTGCCGTACGCGGTACACCCCGAGAGCCACAACTACTAAGACCAGCAGCCAGACCCACCAGCGGCGCTTGGGCTGTTTGCCCGCCGGCCCCGGCTCAATATCCGGGCGAAATCGCACCTCACCGTCTGTTTCTATCGTGCTGGGCGTGCTCATATTTGAATCCTTAATTGAATGCTGGTTGCATGGGTATTCGGTCTCAACATCTTGACGAGCACTGGATAATGGCTGCGCTTCAAAGCAAATCTGTCCTTTGATGATCGTTGCAATATAAATGGACGGGAAAAACTCCGTTTTGGTTACCTGCCCCGCCCGACAATAATATTTCAAAGCCCCAAGATAACCGAGTCGTGGTTGTCAGGTCAACCCGAATAAGGCTCCCTAATCCGTTGATAACCTGGCTGCTGTTGGGGGACGGCTCGCCGTCCCCGCATTTCTGCTGGCCCCGACAAGGGTGGGGCAAGTACCCACCCCTACACCGGCCGGGTCGAGCCGCGTGCGGCGTAGGGGCGTATGGCCATGCACCCCTACCATCCTCGCCTTTCTTATCGACGGATTAGGGAGCCTGCAGGATTGAGGGTATTACCACCTGGATGTTGCCTGACTCCTGCGGAAAGGTTTAGGATGCGGGATGAAAGGAAGGGTACAGGTCGTTATTGCCTGAATCCCGAATCCTGAATCCTGAATCCTGATATGACGCTGAATCCTGAACAACTTCGGGCGGTTGAACACGGCGATGGGCCGCTGCTGGTTATTGCGGGGCCGGGAAGCGGCAAGACGCGGGTCATTACCCAGCGCATTGTCCATCTGCTTGAGCAAGTCCCGGGGCTTGAGCCGCAAAACCTCCTGGCCTTGACCTTCACGGAGAAGGCGGCGGGGGAGATGATGTTTCGCGTCCGCCAAGCCTTGCCGGAACTCGCTACTTCTCCGCATATCTCTACTTTTCATGCATTTGCATACGAACTCGTGTGCGCACAAAAGGGGGATAAGGAGCCTGCGGCGGAGCGCATGTTGCTGAATAAAGAGGATGTATGGGTTTTCCTTCGCCAACGCCTGGAACAGTTGCAGCTCGAGTTTTTCCAAAAGCTGGCCGAACCCGGCGCTTTCCTGCACGCTCTGAATGACTTTTTTTCCCGTTGCCAGGACGAGCTTGTAGAGCCGAAGGACTTCGAGAAATATGCGCAGGAGGCTGAGCGTCGCTTTCTCGGGAGTACCACCAAGCTGGGTCCCCATGACCGAGCTCTGGAAGAAGAGGAGATTCAAAAGAAGAAGGAGTTGTCGCGGGTCTTCCGCAATAGCCGACGGCTGATCGAGCGGGCGGGGAGCTCCAGTCTTGGCAGCCTGATTCCGGAGGCCGTGCGCCTGCTCGAATGCGATCCGGCACTGCGCGCGCGCTATCGCTCCCAGTTCCGTTATGTCCTGGTCGATGAATTCCAGGACACGAACTACGCCCAGGTGGAGCTGCTCCGCCGCTTGGTGGCGCCGCCCTTCAATATTACCGCCGTGGGTGACGACGACCAGGCCATCTACCGCTTCCGAGGCGCCTCCCATGGCGCGTTCGACATGTTTGGGCAGGTTTTCCCAGGACACCAGACGATTTTCCTCAACCGCAATTACCGCTCCAGCCAGCGAGTTCTGCGGGTTGCGGATGTTGCAATCCGAAAGAACAATGACCGATTCAAGGACAAGCCGGAACTCAAGCCGGAGCGTGAAGAAGGCTGCCCGGTGTACCTGCCGAGTAGCCCGGACTACGTGAGTGAGGCAAATTGGGTTGCTGACGAGATACAGCGGCTGGTTGCGACGGGCGCGGCTTATGGCGACCTTGCTGTCCTCTACCGGGCGCATAGCTACCGGGATCGCCTCGTGGAGGAGTTCCAGCGCCGCGGTGTCCCTTTCGCCATTCGCGGCCTTTCCGTTCTCTCCACGGTGATCATTCGGGACCTGCTAGCCTACCTTAATTTGATCCATTCCCCTCACGACAACATCAGCCTGACTCGCGTGCTTCTGGCCCCGCGCTGGAACTTCCCGGAAGAAGTCGCCTTGGAAGTTCGCATCGAGGCTGAAAGACGCCGATGTTCGCTTTACGATGTACTCGCCGCCTGGGGAGATGGCTCCGGCAGCGCGCCCCTCCGCGCCACCAACTGGTTGGGGTTGAAGCAGTTACTCGAAGACTTGCACTGGGCAGCGCAGAACGGGACGGTGACCAGCCTCTTCAAGCTGCTCTGCGACCGCCTCGAGCTAAGCTCCATTCTTGAAGAGCCTGATCTCGGGTACGTAAGCGCATTCGAGGAATTCCTTGGGGAGTGGGAAGCGAAAATCTCGAAATTCCCGCCGCTGGCCGGGCCCGAATGGGAAGAAGACCGGGAAGGAAAGAGGCCCCGAAAGAACCTCGAGGAGTTCATTCATTACTTCCAGCAATACCTCGATGCAGGAGGAAAGATCGAAGCGCCCGCCTCTCGAGACCGCGCCAATGCAGTCCAGATGATGACCGTTCACGCCGCCAAGGGGCTCGAGTTTCCCGTCGTTTTCGTGCTCAGCGTGGCCTCGCGGCGTTTCCCGGCCATGGAGCGCAAGGCGGTGATCGAGTTTCCGGACGAGCTTCGCAAAGCACCCCCGCCGCCCAAGAATATCCACACGCAAGAGGAACGCAGGCTGTTCTTCGTGGCCCTCACGCGCGCCCAGGACCGCCTTTACATTTCCGGCGTGGCGGCGCCCGGCAGGAAGCCGTCCGCGTTCATCGCCGATCTGCTCGACGACCCGGTGGTAAAGGATCGGGATATCGCATGCGTGCAGGTGGCTGAACGGCCTGTCATTCCGTCGAAGGGGGAAATCCACGTCGAAGGGGACACGCCTGCGAAAGTTCCTGGAATGGATTCCCGCCTTCGCGGGAATGACAGGGAGGAAGGAAGTGCCCAGAGGAACCTGTTCGGAGAGGTGGGCGAGGCGGCGGGCGTTCATCCTCCCATAGCCGAATGGGCGGCGCGAGAGCCCGAGATCAAGCCCGGAGAAAAATTGCGACTGAGTGCGTCCTCGATTGAGGATTACGAAGACTGCCCGCTCAAATTCAAGTTTGGCCATTTCCTCAAGATCCCCACGGGTCCGCAAGCTGCGCTCACCTTTGGAAGCATCATGCACCGTTCGGTAAGGCGCTACTACGAATTACGAGCCAGCGGCCAGGCGAATTTCGAGGCAGTAAAGGCGTTTTATGAATCGGCGTGGAAGAAGAGCGGGTTCGAGGACGAATACCAGGAACAAACCTACAAAGAAGCCGGCCTCGAGCAACTACGCGCTTTCGTGGAGAGACAACAGGGCGATGAGACTCTGCCCATTAGTATGGAGAGTTCGTTCACATTGGACCTGGGCGAGGTAGTGCTCGAAGGACGCATTGATCAAATTAATCCCCTGCACCCACGTGAGCGGGAGGACGTACAGGCAGTCGAGTTGATCGACTACAAGACCGGCAAGCCGCGCTCGCAAAAGGATGCCGACGGCAGCCTGCAGCTCTCCGTTTACGCCCTGGCCGCGCAGGAGAAGATGAAGCTGCGGCCTTTGCGATTGACCTTTTACTGCCTCTCGAGCAACCAGCCCGTGCACACCGTCAGAACCGAACAGGACCTTAGGGCCGTCAAGACGGAGATCCTGGCGGTAGCGGAACGGATTCGCCAAAATCATTTCCCCGCGACCCCCGGTTTCGCGTGCCGGTTCTGCGATTACAGACCCATCTGCCCTGCCCACGAGGGGAACTTCTAAGATGTGGGACATGTTCAATGGAAATTCAAGTATCATCTCCATGAATCGATGAGGTGATCCCCATGAATGCCATCTTCCTGCTTGTGATCGGGATAGGGTTGGGTTATTTGATCGGCTGGCTGTGGGTGACTGCCCGCTCAAGAACCGAACTTGCGAAGGCTCAAATCGAGGCGGAGGGTCGGGTCAAAGCGGCAGAGAGCACCGTAAACGAGGTGCGGGGGCAACTCAATTCCCTTCAGATTTCGTTTGGCGCCAAAGAAAAGGAGATCTCCGCGCTTCAGCAATCGTTGCGCGCAGAAGGCGAGCAAAAGGTAAAAGCGCAAACGGAATTCGAGCAATTGCAGGCGACGCTTGAAGACCTCGGGGCCTTGCGCGAGCGAGTCAAGACTGAGGGCGAATTGCGGGTCGCCGCCGAGACCAAGCTGCGGGAAGCGCAGGCGAGCCTGGAAGAACAGAAGAGCTTACTGGAGGAGGCGAAGAAGAACCTGTCGGATACCTTTCAAGCGCTGTCGGCGGAGGCGCTCAAGAGCAACAACCAGGCGTTCATCGCGCTCGCGAGAAGCACCTTTGAGACCATCCAAGCTCAGGCGAAGGGAGACCTCGAGACGCGTCAGCAGGCTATTGACGCGCTGGTGGTGCCCCTCAAGGAGTCGCTCAACCGGTATGAACTGCAGATCTTGGAAATGGAGAAGGCGCGTCAAAGCGCTTACGGAACGCTCGAAGAGCAACTCCGCAGCTTGGCGGCAACCAATCAACTCTTGCAGGAAAAGACTTCGACGTTGGCGATTGCCTTAAAGGGTGGAGTTCAGGCAAGGGGACGCTGGGGGGAAATGACCCTGCGGAACGTCGCGGAGCTAGCGGGCATGTCGGAGCATTGCGATTTCACCGAGCAGGAGATCTTTGACGGGGAATCGGGCCGGTTGCGTCCCGACATGATCGTAAGATTGCCCGGCAACCGGCGTATCGCCGTGGATGCCAAGGTCCCGCTGCAGGCTTTCATCGATGCATCGGTGGAGTCGAGAGATGAAGACCGCAAGAAGGCGCTCGACAAACATGCCCAGAACGTTCGTGCCCATATGAACCAATTGGCGGCACGGAGTTACTGGGAACAGCTCGAGCCCGCGCCGGAGTTTGTGGTACTGTTTCTTCCCGGCGAGTCGTTCTTCAGCGCGGCACTCGAACAGGACCGCACCCTGATTGAAGACGGAATGCAGAAGCGCGTCGTGCTCGCTACTCCCACCACGCTCATCGCCTTGCTTCGTGCCGTGGCATACGGATGGAGGCAGGAGAAGATCGCGGAGAACGCGCGCCTCATCAGCGAACTTGGAAAGGAACTCTACGACCGCATCCGGCCTTTCCTTGCTCACTTTCAGGGGATCGGATCGGCTCTCGAACGAGCCGTCGATACTTACAATAAAGCCGTGGGTTCGCTCGAAGGAAGGGTGCTTCCCTCTGCCAGGAAGTTGAAGGAACTTGGCGCGGCCACGGGCGACGAGATCCCTGAAATTGAGCCGGTGGATGAAACACCTCGCACGCTGACCGCTGCCGAGGTGAACTTGAGTGAGGGTAACTCTCCCGAGAAGGTTAGTCCGCAAGCGATCGCCGGCAGCTAAAATGACGAGTGTTGTTGTCACCCTCGCGAAAGCGGGGGTCCATGGCGTTTGAGAAGAAATGGATTCCCGCTTGCGCGGGAATGACGAGTGTTGTTGTCACCCTCGCGAAAGCGGGGGTCCATGGCGTTTGAGAAGAAATGGATTCCCGCTTGCGCGGGAATGACGGAAATGAGGGGCGCGTTCGCTAAGAGTGGGGTGGGAAGTGGTCCTTGCAGTCTTGGCTCAAGAACGGTCGCCAAAAAAACTTCGGGGGTGCATCGCTGCACCCCCGGGAGTTCCTTTCAGATTTGTCGAAGAACTTACCTCTTCTTCTTTGCTTTCTTTTTCGCTGCCATTCTATTCTCCTCCAAACTTTCTGAATTTCACACCAGCATTGCTGGTGGAGCGCGTATTCACTCTCATGTATAGAGATACGCAATAGTAATGTCAAGAAGAAAGTGACATTCGCGACAAAAAAAATGAAATTTTTGCGCGCGCATCCGAAAAAATACAAAAACGACGGAGTGCATGCGAGCCTTGGCAAGCGTGCATTTGCGAAAAACGCGAAGCTTCGCCGATGCATCAAACAAGCATGACGAAAAAAATGAACACCAGTGAGCGTGATGGTGACGTGTCTTCCCCTCTTGATGCCGGCAGAATCCGCACTCCCATTCTTCTCGGGGTACTTCTGCTGGGGCTGGCGAGTCTAGCCGGCGTGGCGCAGGAGAAATCTGATCAGTCCCAGGCTCCCTCCGCGACTATAAAGATATCGTCAGAAGTCGTGAACGTGTACGCCGTGGTGGAGGATAAGAAAAAGCACCTGATTCCGGATTTGAAGAAAGAGGATTTCGAAGTTCAGGAGGACGGGAAGCCGCAGGAGATTCGTTACTTCAACCGTGAGACGGATACGCCGTTAACCATTGGAATGATGGTGGACACGAGCCCCAGCCAAAAAAGAGTGCTGGGAACCGAGCAGGAAGAGGCCAAGTCCTTCTTGCATCAGGTACTGCGTCAGAAGGACATGGCTTTCGTTTTGCACTTCGACGTGGAATGTGAACTCCTTCAGGACTTCACCGCCGACCAACGCCTGCTTGGCCGCGCCATCGATGAAACGGTGATTAATGGCGGCGGTCACGGCGTAATGCCGGGACCTTTTCCCACCAGCGACGCCGGCGGCGCCACCCACCTTTACGACGCCATTTATCTGGCCTCGAACGAACTTCTAAAAAACGAAGTGGGGCGGAAGGTACTCATCCTTCTGACAGACGGGGAAGACCAGGGAAGCAGGGAGAAACTGGAACAAGCGCTCGAGTCCGCGCAAAAGTCGGATGTGATCAACTACTCCGTCAATATCGTTGATCGACCTTTCTACGGCATACGCTCCATGGGTTTCAGCGGCGATTCCAATTTGAGGAAACTCTCCGACGATACCGGCGGGCGCGTTATCGAAGTGAATCGCACCAAGGATGCCTCGGCGGCGTTCCAGCAGATTGCCAACGAGCTTAGAACTCAATACCAGATCGGATATACGCCCACCAATACCAGGCACGACGGAGCCTTCCGAAAGATCCGCGTGACCATTCGCAACAACAACGACTACAAAGTCCAAGCCCGGCGGGGCTATTACGCGCCCACTGAGTAGGTGTCGGGTGTCAGGTGTCGGGGGATAGGGAAAAACCAGGAGTCAGGCGCCGGGCGTTACGTCTCAGATGAAAAGCAAGGTATATGGGAACAGGTGTCGGGAGTCCTTGCTGAAGGATTGATTTTAGGTCGGGGCTTTTCACCTGAAACCTGACACCCGGCACCTGACACCTACCGCCTACTGCGACAATGCAAAGTAGCCATTCTTGGCACGCACGTGCAGGGTTTTATCGACTGGTTGGATGCTGATGTTGCGGAAGGTTCCGTCGTGGGCGGCGTTCGTCGAGACGTAGGCGAGGCTATACTGGCTACGAAGCTCGCGGGCAATTTCCTGAAAATTGGCGGTCAAATCACCTGCTTCAAACGGAAAGAAAGCGTGTCCACCGGTTACCTCAGCCAGCCGCCGCAGGACTTTATCCCCTTTCTCCTCGGACCCGGTGCGGTTGGTGCTGATGGCGTAAATGGTTACCTCGCCGCGCTGCGCCATGGAGAGGGCCTCTTCGCGCGTGTGTACGCTCTGGTTATCCTGCCCGTCGCTGATGACGATAATGACCCGGCGGAGGTAAGGCTCGGGCGGAGGGAAGAAGAGCATCTTCTCCTTGCAGGAGAAAAAGATCGCATCGTAGAGGCTGGTGACGCCGCCGGCCTGGATACCCTGAATGGCGCTCGAAAGTTTCTCGACGTCGTCGGTGTAGTCCTGGACGAGCTGGGGTTCCACATCAAAAGTCACCAGGAAGGCAAGGTCTTTGCCGGGACGCAACACCCCGTTCAGGAAATCAATAGCAGCTTCCTGTTCGAATCGCAGCCGGGCGCGAATGCTGTTGCTAGTGTCAACTAACATTCCGATGCGCAAGGGGAGATCAGTCTCACGGCTGAAGAAGCGGATGTCCTGGGGCTTGCCGTCCTCGAAGATGTGGAAATCGTCTTTGGTGAGGTCGGTGACCAGCCGATTCTTCTTGTCCGTAACCGTGGTCAGCACGTTGACCAGTTCGACGCGCACCTGAATTTTGCTCTGGTCGCCCGCCTGTTGAGAATTGTTGCCGGCCGGCAGCCAGCGGAATTTTGGGCGAAGAGCGCTACGCTCAAGAAGCAGAAGACCAGTATAAAAAACCAGACAAGTTTCTTCATGGAAAAAATCCCCCGCGCCAATCCAATTATAGGAACGCTTTTCGGGGCAGTCAATTCTAAGCTCAGGCGGGATGCGGCCATTATGAAACGTGTCCGGGCTCTGGCACCGCTTTGGGTGCTTCTAAGAGCTTCTCGAACCGGCGAGGCACGCCCTCCTGCACTGTGACCGACCCGAGCTCGAACTTGTAATTCTTTACGGTTGTCGCCTCGAGGCCCAAGCGGACGAGTGCGGGGACGTCGATCGCCTCCTCGGCCCGGTCGAGCTGCTCGGGTCGAGCAAAGATAACAGGCGCGCGCGGCAGGAAGCGGGGGCAGCAGTCCTCAAAAGGTTCGCAGGAGATCCTATAGGTGCCGATTTGCCGAGCCAGCCGCAGAATCTCCTCCTTGTCGTCACCCGCCAGGGGTCGATACATGGGGATGTCAAGGCCATGATCGATGGCAGCCAGGTTATGGAGGGTCTGGGAGGCCACTTGGGAAACGCTGTCTCCCGTCACGAGACCCAAGGCGCGCTCCACCCGAGCGATCTCGCGCGCGATGCGCGCCATCATGCGGCGATAAAGCAGCACGCGAAAGCTCTCCGGCGCGGCCGCTACAATCTGGCGTTGCACGGCGTCAAAGGGAACCAGATAAAGCCGGGAGGTGAATTGGTACGGTGTAAGGGTCCGTACGATCTCTTCCGCCACGCCCGCTGAGGAGTCCAGTGACGGCGAAGGGGTTCCGAAGAAGTGCACGAAAACAGCGTGGCAGCCACGGTGCATCAACTTGTAAGCCGCCACCGCGGAATCAAACCCGCCGGAAAGCAACACCACCAGCCGGCCGCCCGTCACGGCCGGCAGGCCGCCGGGGCCATCCACACGGTCTGCATAGATCAGCGCTTTTCCCGGCACCACTTCGACCCAGCAGGTCACCTCCGGATTAGTGAGATTCACCTTGACGCTTGGGTCTCTGGCATCGCAAATCGTCCAGGATCAGACGCCCGAGTTGGCGCTCCAGCTCCATGGAGTTCATGCCGTATCCCGACTCGGCAATCTTGGCGCGCACGGCGAAACTGCGCGGGTTCTTTTCCGCCATCATGGCGCAAGCCGCCGGACCCAGCCCAGCCAGCGCGCCCGGGACTTGGCGCGCCACGGCAATATATGCAAGGCCAAAGACCCTGCGCAGGCGTTCCAGAATGGCCGGCGCAGCGGAATCGTCGCCAGGGATAAGCAGCAAACGCTCCGCAATGCTGCTGATCGATTCGACGGGCAAGTCAGCCACGCTCTGTTTAATTGCGGAGCGTAGCCGGCTGAGGAAGTAATTCTTGTTCCCCCCTTTAAGCCAGATTTCGTGGTAGTGGAGAATGAAGACTCGGTTCATAGGAATGTATTCCGGGCTTATATGTGCGGCCGCCTGATTTCTCGTAGCACTGTCCCCGCATCGAGGGGTTAGAACGACCTCAGGTCAACACAGTGCCGGTCCCGCAAGGTGGGATCGGCGCCACGAGCCGCAACAGGGCGAATTACTGTAGAATAGAGCTTAACCGACTGAAACATGCTTAAGCAAGAGAACTGCGAAGCCGACCGCTGAAAGCTGAGAGGCATCTTCGTTATGGGACGAACCCCGATGCTCAAAGTCGCCATCCTCAGTGCATGGCTTACCTTAACACCCGTGATGTGGTTCGCCGCCACGAAATCATTTGCCACCGTGGAGCGAGTCATCCGGAACGCGAATCCTCAATTCGCGGAGGCCGCCAAGGGCCTGGCCGAGGGCCAGGTTCGAGTCGTGTTCAGGCACATGGCTTCGGAGATCAACCGCTCGTTCTTCTGGGGCTACGGCTTGGCTCAGGTGATTCTTGGCGGAATATTGCTCCTGCTGCTTTGGCGCGACAAGCCGAAGGATACCCTCGGGTTCGCAGTGGTTTGCTCGATGCTGGTTCTGGTCCTGATCCTCACGCTCGTGCTTACACCGATGATTGTATCGCTCGGGCGAAGCATCGATTTCATTCCGCGCAACCCACCCCCGCCTGTCATGCCTCGCTTCTGGGCGTTGCATGGAGCGTTTACAGGGCTCGATGGCGTGAAATTCCTCGCGGGCCTCAGCCTGCTCGTCCGCTGGTTCCTGCGCGGCGTGTAGGGGTGGGGCTTGCCCTACCCTCCTCGCTTGCTGACAGCCGAGCCAAGGGACAGCAAGGTGCCACCCTGCGTCAAGACGGGGCAGGGTTGGCCCTTCCAGTGCGAGGATGGAAATTGCTCCCTGTTACTGAATCTCCTTCCACCTATCGTGGAAGGACTTTTTCGCGAGTGCAGGGACGTCCCGATAATCGGTCCAGCGGGACGCCGGGTAGAGGGGAACTTTGCGAATCCAGCCGTTGCGAGCGAGCAGGAACTGGCCCCAGCGCGCCATGCGCCCACCCCATTCGTAAACCCAGTGGTGGGAGAAGGCCCAGGCCAACAACTGCATCATGGTCTTCTCGGGCATGAGGGCGCCCTTCGCGCGCGGTGCGGGAATCTCGTCTTGCGCCTTGCCCCGAAGATGCAGCAGGAGATCGGGAATGTTGATCTTCACGGGACACACTTCGCGGCAGGCGCCGCAAAGCGAAGAAGCAAACGGCACTTCCCTGGCTTGGCCGAGGCTGGTGAGCTGAGGAGTGACGAGCGCCCCGATAGGCCCGCTGTAAACCCAGCCGTAGGCGTGCCCTCCGATCTTGCGATAGACCGGGCAAGTGTTCAGGCAGGCGCCGCAGCGGATGCAAGTAAGCGATTCGCGCATCTTGGGTTCCGCCAGAGTTTCTATCCGCCCGTTGTCCACCAGCACCACATGCATCTGGTCCGGACCGTCCTCGCCAGCGCGACGCGGGCCGGTGAGAAAAGACGTGTAAGTGGTGAGCTTCTGTCCCGTGGCCGAACGCCCCAGCAGCCGCAGGAAAACGCCCAGGTCCGCAAAGCGCGGGATCAGTTTCTCGACGCCTACCAGTGCCACGTGCACGCGCGGCGCGGTGGTGCAGAACCGGATATTCCCTTCGTTTTCCACCAGCACTACTGTGCCTGTTTCCGCCACCAGAAAATTGCCGCCGCTCACACCCATTTCCGCTTTGGCGAATTTCTGACGAAGCACCTGGCGCGCAATGGCAGTCAGGCGTTCCGGCACTTCGGTACGCTCGGATTGAAGATGTTTGGAGAAGAGGTCTGACACATCGTGCCTGGTCAGATGAATGGCTGGAGCCACGATGTGCGCGGGCCGGTTGCCTTCGAGCTGGATAATGAACTCGCCCAGGTCGGTCTCGACGGGATGAATCCCCTGCGCCTCGAAAGCGTGGTTCAGTTCCACTTCTTCCCCGACCATCGACTTCGCCTTTACGATTTCGCGCGCGCCACACTCGCGGGCGATGTCGATAACGATCCGGCAGGCTTCGGCGGCGGTTGACGCCCAGTGGACCTTGCCGCCGCGCCGCTCGACGTTATCGGCAAACTGCTCGAGGTAATAGTCCAGGTGGTCGATCACTTCCTGCTTGAGCTCCTGGGCCCGGTCTCGCAGTTGTTGCCAGCCCGGCACCTCGCTTATCGCCGCCAAACGGTGGGTGTAAAGACGAAGGGTGGAAGAGCGATATGCTTCCTGAAGATGTGCGTCGGCAAGAGTCTTATTGCCGAGCTCGTGAATTTCGTTACTGTGAACGCCTGTGTCAGACATAGTCAAAGTCGAGAGTCAAGATTGGAAAGTCAAGAGTCAACCGATCGTCAGCCCTCTCCCACTTGGGGGAGAGGGTGGACCGCACCGGCGTTTTATTCAGCCGGGGCGGGCCGGGTGAGGGGGTCGCCGAGCATTCGTGGGAAACCCCATTTAGGGGTACGGCTTGGCGTACCCCTACTGACCATGCGCCAGCACTTCCGCCAAATGCATTGTCTTGAGCGGCAGTGACTGGCGATGAATTATGCCCGCGAGGTGCATCAGGCACCCCGAATCATTAGCCACAAGGTACTCGGCCTTGGTTTGAGCCGCAAATCCGATCTTGTCCTGGCCCATGGCCGCTGAGACTTCGGCGAACTTTACGGCGAAGGTTCCACCGAACCCGCAGCAGACCTTATATCCATCCATCTCCACGAAATCGATGCCACGCACTTTCCGCAGCAGCTTGCGCGGCTGCTCTTCGATGCCCAACTCGCGCAGCAGATGGCAGGAATCGTGATAGGTCACGCGATGCGGAAAGCTCGCGCCCACGTCCTCGACCTTCAAAATGTTGACCAGGAATTCCGAGAACTCGAAAAACCTGCCGCGGAGTTGCTGACATTTTCGCAGGCGGTCGGGGTCGTCCGCGAACAGCTCCGGATAGAACACGCGCACCATCGAGGTGCAGGAACCCGAGGGGCACACCACGTAATCCGCGTCATCAAACAGGTTGAGGACTTTCCTGGCTATCGACCGGGCCTCGTCCCGGTAACCCGTGTTGAATGGCGGCTGCCCGCAACAGGTTTGCGCAGGGTTGAAGACGACTTCGACGTCCAGCCGTCGAAGCAATTTAACCACAGACTCCCCCACCTGCGGAAAGAACTGGTCTCCCAAACAAGTGACAAAAAGCGCTGCTTTGATTTTCGACATGTCGTACCTCGCGAACACATCACGCTATTCGAAATCTCATCTGGGGTCAAGAACGAAACGATAAACATGCGGCGGAGCACAGGCGTCCGCAGGCCGCAAGGTTCCGCGCTTTTGGCAAGTTGCGCCTAAGAGGCCGATGGGAATTTCAGCCGCGCGCTGATGGCTTGAATCTGGTCGAGCGATTTCGTTTTCTCGAGGGCCGCAATCTGGGTGGCGATATTCCCCAGCGTGGTGGATTCGCTTGGGCCGCGGAGTACTTCGTGGCCCGTCAGCTCACTGGTCAGGCGGTTGAGCGTTTCGTTTCTCACGCCCCCGCCGACGATGCAAATGCGCTCGACGGGCTTGCCTGTTAGGGCGTGCAGATCCTTAATCACCTTGGCGTACTGCCGCGCCAGGCTGCGGAAGATGATGGCTGCGAGTTCCTTGGGCTGCGTTTCTTCCTCGAACCCTTGGGCCTTGAGAGCGGCATTGATCCGGGCGATCATGTTGCCAGGCGCGAGGAATGTCTTCGCTTCGGCATCGAAGGACGGCCCGATGGCAGGGGTGTCGGCGCATTGCTGGGCCAGTTCGGCAGGAGTCAATTCGATGCCCTGCTCTTTCCACTCGCGCAGGCACTCTTGGAGCAGCCACAGCCCAATCACATTGCGCAAGTACCGGATGCTCCCGGCCACGCCGCCTTCGTTAGTGAAATTCTCTTCGAATGATTGCGGCGTGACCACGGGATTCGTCAACACCGTGCCCACCAGCGACCACGTGCCGGAGCTGATGAAAGCCAGCTTCTCATGCGGGTATGGAATGCCCGCCACGGCCGCGCCGGTATCGTGGCAGGCCGGCGCGATAATTTGCACGTTTGCGAGGCCAAGGTCCGTGGCGAGTTCCTTGCGCATTTTTCCCAGCGGCGTGCCGGGTGGAGCGATGGGAGGGAACTTGTCCAGATTGAGGTTCAAGGCGCGCGCCAACTCTTCTGACCAGGACCGCTTATGGACATCGAGGAGTTGCGTCGTGCTGGCCTCCGTGTACTCGGCCATCGTGACTCCGGAGAGCCGGAAGAGGAAATACTCCGGCAGCGTAAGCCACTTTGCCGCGCGATCCCATTCCGACGGGAATTCGGCCATGTGCGCCATCAACTGGAAGACGGTGTTGAAAGGAAGAAACTGAATTCCCGTGATTTCATACATGCGTTGTTTGGGAATCAGCGTAAAGGCGCGCTCCATCTGGGGCGCGTTCCTGGCGTCGCGGTAGCAGTAGGAGCGGCCGATGCGGTTTCCGGTGCGGTCGATCAGCACGTAGTCCACGCCCCACCCATCGACACCGACGGCAGCGATGCGGCCCCCTGCTTTGGATACGGCCAGGCGCAATCCTTTGATGATCTCCTGCCACAGCCGGTCCAGGTCCCAAACTAGGTGGTTGCCCTCCTGACGGGCGCCATTGGGAAACCTGTGGACCTCCTCCAGGATCCCTTCCTCCCCGGTCCAGCGGCAAAGAACCACACGACCACTCTCCGCCCCCAAATCGGTCGCCGCGATGTATGTGCCGGTTTTCATGGTCGGTGTTCCTTCCGTGGCAGGACTCAGTCCCCCGCTCCAAGATCTGGGCCGATGCTGTCATCCTGAGCGACGCGAAGGATCCCCGCGGTTGCTCCTTGTGTTCCGTCGGTCTGCAATGAACTGCAGAGATTCTTCGCCGCGCTCAGAATGACAAGGGGGGAGTTCTTCAGTATCCGTAAGAACTATGCGTAGCTTCCACCGGCGGCCTGGTTCCTCTCGGCTCGCTCACGCTCGATGCGCTGCATGTATCCGGACTCGCGAAAAGCGGCTAACGGGTCCTCCGGCAGTCCTTTCGAGCGGCTCCACTCCCGGATGACCGGCCGCACATCCGTCGCGAAGGCGTCCTTGAGACACTCTTCCGCATCCACCAGGTCGCATTTCTGCTGGTGGCGAGCCAGGCGCTCGTGGTCGACAAGTGTTGCCTTGGCGTACAACTCCTGGGCCGTCACTGCGGTCTGGATCATCTCCTCGATTTTGCCTTTCAAGTTGTGGCTCTGGTCGATCATGTAGGCGATGTCCGCGCGCCGTCCCATCTCCCACTCGAAGAAAAGGATTTCGTGGAAGATGCGGAAGATCTGATAGGGATCGATTGAACCCAGCGTCAAATCGTCATCGGCGTAACGGCGGTCGTTGAAGTGGAAGCCGCCCAGCATGTCTTCGCTGAGCAGCCAGGTCACGATCTGCTCGATATTCTGCGCCTGATAGTGGTGCCCCGTATCCACAAGCACTTTGCCGCGCGGGCCGGCAGCGCGCGCCAGCAGCAGAGCCATGCCCCAGTCGGCGATGTCGGTGTGGTAAAAGGCGGGTTCGAAGGGCTTGTATTCCACCAGCAATCGCTGTGTGGGCGCGAGCTTCGAGTGGCTCTCCTTCAAACCCTCGGCGAACCACTGCTTGCGATGGCGAATGTTGGCGGTCCCGGGATAACTCGATCCGTCCGTAAACCAAAGAGAGATGTCCCGGCTCCCGGTCTGTTTGCCGATCTCCACGCAATCCAGAATGTGCTGCACGGCCGCTTGGCGGACTTTCGGGTCGGGGTTGGCCAAGGACCCGTACTTGTAAATCTGGTCCTGAAACACGTTGGGATTGATGGCGCCAACTCCCACGCCGTATTTCGCGGCGTACCCCTTTACTTCATTCGTGCTCTTGAGGCCTTCCGGGAAATCCCAGAGAACATGCACGGCCACGGTGGGACAGATGCCGGTAAAGTGATGAACCTGCCCGGCATCACTGAACTTCTCTTCGGTGGAAGTCGCCGCGCCTGGTTGAATGAATTTGCCAAAACGGGTCCCGGTGTTGGCGAAACCCCAGGAAGGTATTTCAATTCGAAACGTGTCTAAACTCTTCCAGAGAGTCGGTTCGGCCGAGCCTTTCTGCATGGAACACCTCCAATGGATTGGAGCCACATAGTACTGGTTTGGCGCGAGGTTAGTCAAGGCGCATGATGTGCGCATGATGCGCGACTTGCGGTGCAATTTAGGGTGGCATGGCCATCTTGGCCATGCCTTCGCAAGGGCAGAGCCTGCCCTGAGAGAAGCTAAGGGATGCCCATGCCGATTCAAAGCTCGCCATTACCGATGCGCGGGGATGTGCGACCCACCACCCCCAGCCCCTCCTCACTCGAGGAGGGGAGTGTTGATTGGCCTGCCTCATCCGAGGAGGGAGGTCTAAATTCCCCTCCTTCAGCGAGCAGGGGCTAGCCCAACTTTCGCAGCTCGGAGCCATTTCGGACGAAATTGCGTGTGCTCATTGTGGTAACTCCTGAGTCTTCAACGTTGGTTGTGCGCAAGGGCTTGTAGTGTAGACCTACCCCCTTTTCATTGCCGATCAAGCTTGGCACAATGCCGCCATGTACCTGCGTGCGAACAAGCGCAAGAAAGACGGCAAGGAGCACCGCTATTGGAGCGTGGAGGAGAGTCGGCGGCTGCGTTCAGGCCGGGTGGTGCAGCGGCGGGTTCTGTATTTGGGCGAGATCAACGACAGTCAGCAGGCGGCGTGGCGCAAGACGTTGGAGGTGTTTGATGAGGCCGAACAACGAGCCGCGAGCCTGAGCTTGTTTCCGGAGGATCGGGCGCTGCCTGCCGACGCCTTGGATGGCGTGCAGGTGAAGCTGAAGGAGATGGAGTTGCGGCGGCCGCGAGCCTTTGGCAACTACTGGCTGGGGTGCGAGCTGTGGCGGCAGTTGGGGCTGAGCGCGTTTTGGGAAGAGCGTTTGGGGAAGGGGCGGGAAGAGGTGCCGTGGGCGAAGGTGCTGGAGTTGCTGGTGGTGAGCCGGTGGGTGGCGCCGGGCAGCGAGTTCCGTTTACATCGGCAAGGATTTGACCAGAGCGCCCTGGGAGATCTGCTGGGCACGGGCTTTGCCGTGGCGGAGAAGGATCGGCTGTATCGCTGCCTGGACCGCATCGGCGAACACAAGACCGCGTTGTTCGATCACCTGCGGCAACGCTGGCAAGAGCTGTTCCAGGCGCGCTTCGACGTGTTGCTGTACGATCTGACGAGCACCTACATCGAAGGCGAAGGGGAGGAGATTCCCAAGGCCAAGCATGGCTACAGCCGGGATCACCGCGGCGATTGCCGGCAGGTGGTGATCGCACTGGTGGTGACGCCGGAGGGATTTCCGCTGGCTTACGAAGTGCTGGCGGGCAACACCTCGGACCGCACCACGCTGCGAGGATTTCTGGACAAGATCGAGGCCCAGTACGGGCGGGCGCGGCGCGTGTGGATCATGGACCGTGGGATTCCCACCGAAGAGGTGCTGGAAGAGATACGCGGTTCACAGCGGGAAGTGTTCTACTTGGTGGGCACGCCGCGCGGCAAGATTCAGCAGTACGCCAAGCGCTGGCTGGAATTGCCCTGGCAGAAAGTGCGCGAGTCGGTGGAAGTGAAGTTATTCGCCGAGGACGGCGAACTGTATGTGCTGGCCAAGAGCGAAGGAAGGCACGCCAAGGAACGCGCTATGCGGCGGCGCAAGTTAGTGCGCTTGTTGAAGACCCTGCGCAAGTTGCGCCGCAGTGCCCCGGCGCGCGATCAACTGCTGCTGCGGATCGGCGCGGCCAAGAAGGACGCCGGCCGCGCCTTCGGCTTCGTCCCCTTGCGCTTGCCCCGCGAAGGAGAAGAAGTCACCCGCCAGACGTTCTCCTTTCACTTGGACAAAGAGAAGCTGCAGAAGGCAGAGTTACGCGATGGCCACTATCTGCTGCGCTCCAACCTGCTGGGGGAGAAGCCGGAAGTGCTCTGGGAGCTTTACATCCTATTGACCCAGATCGAAGCGGCCTTCAAAACCTTGAAGAGCGAATTGGGACTGCGTCCGATTTATCACCAGGTGGAGAAGCGCGTGGAGGCCCACATCTTCGTGGCTTTCCTCGCCTACGCCTTGTCGGTCACGCTTCGGCACCGGCTGGCCCCCTGCGCCCCCGGGCTGACACCGCGCGCCGTGCTGGAAAAACTGGCCACGATTCAGATGCTCGATGTCTGCCTGCCCACCACCGACGGACGCTGGCTGATCATGCCGCGCTATACGCAGCCGGAACCGGAGCAGATGCTCCTGCTCCATCACCTCCACTTGGCGTTGCCGTCGCAACCGCCGCCCCGCATCAAACCGGCGGAGACCGTAATCGATCAACCGGTGCAGCTCAAAATGTAGTGTAGACCTTGGAGATCGCGTCGCTGAAAATAAACTACTTACCCGCCAGCTACTGCCCCAACTGCGAAAGTCGGGCTAGGGGTGGTTGGCGCAGCGGGTCGCGTAAGTTCCTTGTCGCAATCCGAGGCGTGATAAAATGATGCGTCGCTATGAGCCTACGGGAACGCATTGGAACCGTCTTCCGACTGTTCTTGCTAACTACGGTGTTAGTGGTTGTGGCGCTGCTCAGCGCCATCATGACCATTCGGCTTACCATCCGGGGCCACCAGGAGTCGATGCCGAACCTTGTGGGGTTGTCGTTCGATTACGCTCAGCGCATGACCAGCGGACTCGGTCTCGAGATGAAAGTCGAAGACAAGCTCTTCAACCCGAAATTCCCCGCCCAATCGATAGTCTCCCAAATGCCTCCTCCCGGAAGCCGCATTAAGATTGGCCAGCACGTGCACGTTCTGGTGAGCCTGGGGCCGCCGCAAGTGGTCATTCCCAATTTCGTGGGAGGCAGCGTCCGCGCCGCTCGCATCACTGCCATTCAGCGCAGCCTCGATATGGGCGACGTGGTGGGAATCCACTGGCCCGGTGCGTCGGCGGATCAAGTTGTGGCTCAGGACCCGCTCCCGGAAAGCGCGAACCTGAGAAGCCCCGCCGTGAATATTCTGGTTTCCCTCGGCGAGGAGCCGGAAGCCTACCTTTGCCCGAAGCTGGTCGGCCTGCCCTTTGCGGAAGCCCGCCACAGGGTCGAAAAGGGCGGCTTCAAAGTGAGCGGTGTCAGTTTCGTTCCGGCGGGATCAGGCCCGCGAGGTGTCGTCTTGACACAATCCCCAACTGCAGGCAGCAAGATTGCGTCGGACGTGGTATTCAGTTTCCAAGTCTCGCAATAGCGGATCGTCGCGACTTAGGGCTGGAAGCATTGCACATGAAAGTAGGATTCCTTGAAATGGGTTTGAGCAAGCTTGCCGCCTTCAGCTCGATCCTTTTTCTTCTCGGCGGCATGGGTTGCCTCAGAGCAGCGGACGACTGCCTTTCCTGCCACGCGCCGTCATCGGGTCTGACCAACTCGCAGGGCAAGCCTATCACCGTAAAGGGAGACTCGCTCGCGCACAGCGTCCACAAAGACCTCCACTGTCTGGATTGCCATGCCGGCGCGGCGAAGCAGCCGCACACGGCGAAGACCGCATCCGCCTCCTGCCTCACCTGCCACGGAGAAGTCACCGCAGTGCTCGGTGCCGGCGCGCATGCGGCGCTTGGAAAACCGGATAGCCCGGACACTTGCATGGCCTGCCATGGCAACGCGCACGAGATAGTGGACCCCGCCACGCGCGGCGCAGCTTTTTGCGCCGCCTGCCACACGGACGAGGTGAAGGAGTTCGCTTCCAGCATTCACGGGCACGCTCGCGAACAAGGCGACACCAACGCACCAAGCTGCCAGAATTGCCACGGGGCGACGCATAGTGTAATTGAAGCTTCCGCTGTGGACTCACCTGTCAACAGCAAGAATCTGCCCTCAACCTGCGGCCGGTGCCACTCGGACCCAAAGTTGGCGCAGAAGTATCTGTTTGCCGGGACCCGGCCCGTGGAGGCGTATGAATCGAGCATCCACGCGCGGGCAGTTCGTGAAGGAAAGAAGGCGGCGGTCTGCAACGATTGTCACGGAACGCACGCCATCCTTCCGCCTTCCGATCCCCACTCGCCGATCTCGAAGCGCAACGTGGCCTCGACTTGCGGGAAATGCCATGCGAAGGAATTTGGTCAATACCAGGCCAGCATTCACGGACGTGCCGTGAATGCTGGCGTCGCGGCGGCTCCGACCTGCACCGATTGCCACGGGGAACACAACATCCTGGCGCCGGGAGATCCCCAATCACCTGTCTTCGTGACCAATGTTGCCACCGCGACCTGTTCGCGCTGCCACGGCGACACGAGGCTCGAGGCGCAGTTCAATCTCCCCCTCGACCGGGTTACGAGTTATGAAAATAGCTACCATGGGTTGGCCGCGAAGGCGGGTTCGCAGACTGTGGCCAACTGCGCAAGCTGCCACGGGGTTCATGACATCCTTCCCTCAAGCGACCCCCGCTCCTCGACTGCGAAAGCCAACCTTGCTGCCACCTGCGGTAAATGCCATCCCGACGCCGGAAAGACATTCGCCCTGGGACCCGTCCATGTGATTCCCTCCGCAGCAGCCGGGAACCCCTGGCTGCGGTATGTTCGCTTGTTTTACCTGTTCACCATTCCAGTCACTTTGGGATTCATGGTGTTCCACAACTTCCTGGACTGGCTTCGCAAGCTGCGAAGGCACATCGCCAAATTCCATTCTTCCGAAGCGACCCTGCGCCTCTCGCTCAACGAACGCGTCCAGCACGGAATTCTGCTGGCCAGCTTCATCCTTCTCGTGATCACAGGCTTCGCCTTGAAGTTCCCCGCGAGCTTCTGGGCAGCGCCGATTGTTCGCTGGGAGAAGGATTTTCCGCTTCGGGGGCTCGTGCACCGGATCGCCGGAGTGGTTTTGATTGCGGGGGCCTTTTACCATCTCATTTACCTCTTCTTCACCGTCGAGGGGCGCAAAGCCCTGCTCGAAATGCTGCCCAAGTTCCGGGATGCGCGCGAGGCGGTTGCAACCGTGGGTTACAACCTGGGTTACCGTCGCGAGTTACCGCTTTATAAGAAATTCAACTATGCGGAGAAGCTCGAATACTGGGCACTCGTCTGGGGTACGGTGGTGATGGGCGTTACCGGCATTCTGCTTTGGGCCCATGACTACGTGCTGCGGTATCTTTCGAATTCCTGGTTGGATGTTCTCACCGCTATTCATTATTACGAAGCAATCCTGGCCACCCTCGCCATCGTCATTTGGCACTTCTACGCCGTGATCTTTGATCCGGACGTATACCCGCTGAAGTGGACCCTGATCAACGGCCGCGCGCCGCTTCACGAAGTGCGAGAAGAAGATGAAGCCGAACCGCCAGACGCCGATGCGCCTCTGAGCGGGATCCGCCTTCACCTCCCGCAAGCCAGAACAACGCAGGCGCGGACTCCCATCCTCCGCCACCCGCAGGCGGGAAAGCCGTGAACTAAAGATCGCGCCCCTGACAGCAGGGGTAAAATCACCCTCGTCGTCACCCCCGCGAAAGCGGGGGTCCATGTCGCCTAAATGGATTCCCGCTTGCGCGGGAATGACGTGATTTTCGGGGGAAACGGCTTGCCGTCTCCTCTTCCGTCTCGACAGCAAAATTTCCCGATAATGGAGATACAATATGAGCATCCCGGAGAGAGGGGAGGGCTCTCCGATGCTGAGTGGGAAAGTTTGTCCTCGAAATGGTGCCGCGCGCTCGCGTGTTCGGGGAACTGCAACTCTGTGCGGGCTCCTCCTCACCGCTCTCGTTCCGGCCTGGGCCCTTCCGCAGTTACCAGGGTCGGAGCAACCGGCGGGGCAGGATTTGCTGGTCACAGTCCTGGACGAAAACGGCGTAGCCGTGCCCTCAGCGCAGCTCACGCTCACCGAACAAGTGACGTCCATCGCACAAAAGGCAGGGACGGATTACGCGGGCCGTTCCCAATTCACAAAACTCGTCGCCGGTTTGTATTCCCTGCGAGTCGAGAAGGTGGGATTCTACGAATTCAATTCGAGCGATGTGCGCGTGTCAGAAGCGAGCAGCCTCGAAGTTACGCTGAATCACACCCAGGAGTACACGGAATCGGTCAATGTGGTTTATTCGCCGCCGGCCATTGATCCGCAGAAGACTTCGTCCAGCGCCTCCCTCTCGAGCCAGGACATCATCGATCTTCCGTTCAACGTCGGCCGCGACATTCGCTATGCCTTGCCCTTGCTGCCGGGTGTTCTTCAGGACGGATTCGGGCAACTCCACGTGGCGGGGGCAAACTCGGCGCAGGTCGCCGATCAATTGGATGGGTTCAATATTGCAGATCCCGCCACGGGCTTATTCAATGTGCGTGTGAGCGTGGATTCCATCCAGTCGGCGGAAGTCCAGAGCGGCCGCTACTCCCCCGAGTACGGGAAGGGCTCGGGAGGCGTGGTGAGCCTCAGGACCATGATGGGGGACGACCATTTTCGTTTCCTGGCCACGAACTTCATCCCTTCCGTTCAAGACTGGATGGGGCTCCACTTCCGGACCTGGACGCCGCGCCTGACATTCTCCGGTCCGCTCCGCAAAAACAGGGCGTGGTTTATGAACGCCGTTGACGGCGAATACGATTTGAACCTTGTCAAGGGCCTCCCTGCCAACGCGGATCGTGGTACCGCGTGGCGCGCGAGTGACCTCTCGAAGGCCCAGGTGAATCTTACCCCGTCACATATTCTCACTACGACCTTCCTGTTAAACCAGTTCCGTTCCGACCACCTGGGTCTGTCGGTGTTTATGCCCTTGGCAACGACGCTCGATGAGAGGGATTCTGCCTATCTATTGACGGTCAAGGATCAGTATTTTTTCCCCGGCGGGACGCTGCTTGAGGTGGGAGGCGCTGCGGCCAAATATCGCGACGCGCTCCTGCCGCTCGGCACGAGTCAATACGTAAATCGCGTGGGGCAATACAGCGGCAACTACTTTGAAACCACTGACGGACACGCCAGCCGAACACAGGGAATCGCCAATCTTTTTCTTCCCCCCAGAACCTGGTATGGACGGCATGAAATCAAGTTCGGAGTCGATCTTGACAGCATTACCGACCGCCAGGCTTACCGACGGCAACCGGTGGAATTCGAGCGCCAGAATGGTACTCTTGCCCAGGAAATCACATTTCAAGGCGGAGCGCCATTCACAAGAGAAAACTTCGAGACCAGCGGCTACATCCGCGACCATTGGTCGCTCTCCGACCGCCTGCTGATCGTACCGGGCGTGCGCTTTGATTGGGACGAGGTCGTACGGGATTCCATGATTTCCCCGCGCCTGGCCTTCAGCTATCTTCTCGATCGCGGCGGTGAGACGAAGCTCACGGGCGGCGTCGGCGCTTATGGCGACGCCACGAACCTCGATCTCCTCACCCGTTCTTTAGGCGGAGAGCGTACTGATTTTTTTTATAATCTGGCGGGCCAGGCGCTGGTCCAGCCCCCCGTTATGACCTCGTTTGCGGACAATGAGCGGGCGCTCAGGATGCCGCGATTCACCAACTGGAGCCTGGGTATCGAAAGAAGAATGCCGCATTCGATTTACCTCCAGCTTCAGCTTCTCGATAAACGAGGCCGCGACGGTTGGGCTTTTGTAAGGCAGGGTAGCGGCTTCGACGGTGATTTTCTGCTGGAAGGCGTGGAGCGGGACCGCTACGACTCGCTGGAAATTTCCGCCCGCCACGCCTTCAAAGGCGGCCATGTGTTCTTCGCGTCTTACACTCGCGCGCGCGCCCTCTCCAATGCCGTCATGAATTTCAGCATCGACAGTCTGCTATTCAGCCCGCAGGCTGGTGGTCCGCTACCTTGGGACACGCCGGATCGCTTCCTTTCCTCGGGCTGGACGCCGTTGCCCGGGAAATTCTCTCTCGGTTACTCGCTTGACTGGCGCGATGGATTTCCCTTCAGCCTGGTGAACCAGGACGAGCAGCTCGTGGGCGCTCCGGATTCCGTGCGTTACCCAAAGTACTTTTCGCTGGACTTGCAACTCGAGCGGCGCATTCCCATGTTCGGATTTGTGTGGGCCCTGCGCGCGGGGTTTAATGACATCACCAACCGCGCGAACCCCACCGCGGTAAATAACAACGTTGATTCGCCCGATTTTCTTACCTACGGCGGCATCCAGGGCCGCGCGCTGACTGCCCGGGTTCGGTTCCTGGGGCGGAAGTAGCAGGCGGTAGCGGATGCGCTTCGTCCGCAGTCGCGAGAGCCTTCTGGGAACCCGATCCACAGCCCATCGGCTTAAGATTCTGTGTGAAAACCCAGCCCTCTCTCTTGGGGAGAGGGTGGCCTGCGACGGCGTTTTCTCCAGCCGCCGCAGGCCGGGTGAGGGGTTATTTCCTGGCCGGCGGCGAGACCCCTCATCCGTCACGCTCCGGCTGATGACTGCGCCGGAGCGCGACACCTTCTCCCCACGGGAGAAGGCTGTCAACGCAGACGGGGGAGAGGGCCTGATGTCGGAGTTCGCGCCCCGCGTAAGGGCGCGCCATGGCGTATCCCTACCCTCTTCAACTTTCGTTACCGGGGGGCTAGGCCGGCTCGCAAGCCCTTGACGGTTTTTTCCTTTGTGAGCTAAGGTCTACGAGAGGGCTTGGTCTAGGGAGCCTGCTAATAAACCTGGAAGAAAGAGGCGCCTCGCACCCTGAACGCTGCGGCGCGCATCTTCATGTCCGCACCTAGGCCAGCGCCAAAGCGAAGGGGATAAGTTCACCCCACGCCCTAAGGGCCGGCGCTGCTCAACGACCGGAAGAGAAACCTGATGGATATCTTCGAGCTCACCAAAGCCTTGATCAACATCGAATCCGTGACGGGAAACGAACGTGCTTGCACCGAATATCTGCGCGACCAGCTCACGGCGCGAAGTTTCCAAGTGGAACTACAGCCGGTCTCCCGCGACCGCTCGAATGTGTTTGCGAAGGTGGGAAAGCCGGACGTTGTGTTGAGTACGCACATTGACACCGTGCCTCCTTTCCTCCCCGCCCGCGATGATGACGAGTTTATTTATGGGCGCGGCGCGTGTGATGCCAAGGGCATCATCGCCTCCGAGATTACGGCGGCGGAACGCTTGCGGAGCGAAGGTGTGACGAACTTCGCCCTGCTTTTCCTGGTCGGCGAGGAGACCACCAGCGACGGCGCGCGCGAGGCCAACCTGCATCCGCCCGGCTGCCGATATATGATCAATGGCGAGCCAACGGAGAACAAGCTGGTGCTGGGATCGAAAGGTAACTTGCGGCTGGACGTGCGCTGCAAAGGGAAGATGGCGCACTCGGCTTATCCGCACCTCGGCGAATCGGCCATCGACAAGCTGCTCGAGGTGCTTGCGGATTTGCGCGCACTGCCGTTGCCTCACGATTCCCTGTTGGGTCCGGGCACGATGAACATCGGGGTAATCGCGGGCGGCAGGGCGGCAAACGTTGTTCCGGACCACGCCTCGGCCCAGATCGTGATTCGCACCGTGAAGGCCACGGAGGAGCTACGCCGCAAGATCGAGGAAGTTGTGGGCAGTCGCGGTGAATGCGAATTCCTCCGCGATACGCCGCCCCTGATCATGGAAAAACTGGACGGCTACGCGACGGACGTGGTGGCCTTCACCACCGACCTGCCGTCGCTTACCCGCTGGGGCCGCCCTGTGCTGCTCGGGCCGGGCTCGATCAACGAAGCCCACACCGAGCACGAGCACGTTCGGAAGGCTGATCTCGTCCAAGCCGCCGAACTTTATTGCCGTATGGTTCGCGAATTGAAAAGTCGATAGGGTGGTGCAAGTCGTAGGTCGTATGTCGTATGTCGTATACGAAGTTCCCGACCTCCCACGTGCCACATACCCCCTACGAGTATGGGGGGCAGAAAGGAAGTCTTAACGAAATGGCAGAGAAGATTGAAGTTGGCATTCTTGGCGCCACGGGAATGGTGGGGCAGCGCTTTGTGAGCCTGCTCGAGCACCATCCCTGGTTTCAAGTCCGATGGCTTGCGGCCTCGGAGCGGTCGGCAGGAAGAACTTACGCGGAGGCTTGTAATTGGCGTTTGCGCGACCCCATGCCCAAAGCCGCCGGCGAGCTTCCGGTACACGAGTGCAAGCCGGACCACGCGCCAATCTGGTCTTCTCCTCGCTCGATTCCAAGGTGGCGGGCGAAGTAGAAAAAGAATTTGCACAGGCGGGTCACGTGGTGGTCTCGAATTCGGGCAATCACCGCATGGAGCCGGACGTCCCCTTGCTGATTCCGGAAGTGAACCCTGACCATCTGGCCCTGGTGCGAATCCAGAGGAAGAAACGCGGGTGGAAGGGTATGATCGTCACCAACCCCAATTGCACCACGGTGGGGCTGGCGATGTCGCTCGCGCCGATCGAGAAGGTTTTCGGCCTCGAGAAGGTGATGATGACCAGCATGCAGGCGGTCTCCGGCGCCGGTTACCCTGGCCTGCCCACGCTGGACATTCTCGGCAACGTGATCCCCTACATTGGCGGCGAAGAGGAGAAAGTCGAGCGCGAGACGCGCAAGCTGCTGGGGAAATTCTCAGACGATGCGGTCAAGCCGGGCGATTTCATTGTCAGTGCGCACTGCAACCGCGTGCCCGTCGAGGACGGCCATACGGAGACGATTTCGATTTCGCTCAAATCCAAGGCCTCGGCCGAGGATCTGGTGGAAGTGTGGCGAAAGTACCGCTCGCTTCCTCAGGAGCGCGACTTGCCGTTTGCCCCCAAGCATCCGATCATCGTGCGCGAAGAGCGGGACCGCCCGCAGCCCAAGTTCGACCTTACCGCTGAGCACGGCATGGCCACCGTGGTGGGCCGCCTGCGCCCCTGCCCGGTGCTTCAGTTCAAGTACATTGCCCTGAGCCACAACACCATCCGCGGCGCGGCCGGCGCGGCTCTGCTGAATGCGGAGCTGATGAAGTCGGAGGGATACCTTGACTAGGGTAGTCCCTCAACCGGTCGGAGGTGGACAAAACACATGCTTTAGCCGCTTGGCTAAGGCAGCAGGAACATGATGCCCTGCATGCCACGGAGGCTGGGTTACACCGAGCGCCTGACTCGGAGATTCTCGATCGGGCTCGAATTGAAGGCCGGGTCGTGGTCACTGCGGACTTGGACTTTCCAAGGCTCTTGATGCTGGTCAATGAGCGAGGGCCGGGGCTGGTACTCTTTCGGGGTGGCAATTATTCCGATCAAGAGTGCATCGACCGCCTAATCCAAGTGTTTGAAACTGTGCTGCCCGAAGTAATTGAGAAATCAATTGTGATTGTTGAAAGGAACCGCATCCGACTCAGGCGGCTGTGAGCTTTATTAATGATCAATCTGGCTCTCCTTGGCTACGGGAAAATGGGCAAGACGATTGCGGCGCTTGCTCCGCAGCGGGGCTTCGAAGTGCGCTTGGCGATGGATGTTGACGTCAACGCGCAAGGACAGGGCATCACGCGCGAGAAATTCCAGGGCATCGATGTGTGCATCGACTTCACCACCCCTGACGCGGTGGTCGAGAACATTCGCCGCGTGGCGGCCTTGGGCGTCAATCTTGTGGTGGGCACAACGGGCTGGAGCGACCGGCTGGAGGAAGTGCGGAAGATCATCGACGGCACGGGCGTTGGGATGGTTCACGGTCCCAACTTCTCTATCGGAGTGCAGCTCTTTTATCGACTGGCGCGCGCCGCGGCGGAGATTTTTGCGCCCTTCGAGGCGTACGACCCTTACCTCACCGAGGCTCATCACAAGTTCAAGAAGGACGCTCCCTCGGGCACGGCGCTCGAAATCAAACGGCAGATTCAGGCCCGGTTCAAAGACCGCGAGCTTCCCGTGGCCAGCGTGCGTGCGGGCTATATTCCCGGCGTGCACGAGTTGGGCTTCGATTCCGAAGCGGATACAATTATCATTCGGCACACGGCGCGCAGCCGCCAGGGGTTGGCCGAAGGCGCCCTGCACGCCGCGCGTTGGGTGGTGGGCAAGAAGGGACTGTTCAGCTTCGCGGACGTGCTGAAACCCGATTAGCCCTCAGTGGAGGATTTATGAGCCTGGACATTCGTGGCTGCGGAACGGCGCTGGTGACGCCGTTCAGGAAAGACGGCACGCTGGACCTTGATGCGCTGCGGCGTTTGGTTCAATCCCAATTGCGCGCCGGTATCGACTTCCTTGTCCCCTGCGGCACTACGGGGGAAACGCCTACGCTCGAGCATGCCGAGTATCTGGCCGTCGTGCGCACCGTGGTTCAGGAAGCGGCGCAGAAGATTCCCGTGATTGCGGGCGTGGGCGGCAACAACACCCGGAAGCTGATCGATCTCGCCGCCGAGGTGAGCGGGTTGGGCGTGCAGGGAATTCTCTCCGTGGCTCCTTATTACAACAAGCCCACTCAGGAAGGCCTTTACCAGCACTTTCGCGCCATCGCTGAGTCCACCGACCTGCCGGTGATTGTTTACAATGTTCCAAGCCGCACCTCATCGAATATCGAGCCGGGCACAGTGGCCCGCCTCACAAAGATTCCGAACATCATCGGCATCAAGGAAGCGTCCGGCAGCATCGTGCAGCAGATGGAAGTGCTGGCTGCAGTCCCGCCGAGCTTCCTAGTGCTTTCAGGAGACGATGCGTACACCTTTCCGCTCATGGCGCTCGGCGGCGTGGGCATCATCTCCGTAGTCTCGAACGCAATTCCGGCGGAGATGACCAGGCTTGCGCACATGCTGCTCGAGGGACATATCGAGGCAGCGCGCGAACTCCACTTCCGCCTGTTGCCCTTGATGCAAGCGGCCTTTATTGAGACCAACCCTATTCCCATCAAAGCTGCGCTTGCCATGATGGGCATGATTGAGGAAGTTTACCGCCTGCCCATGGTTCCCATGAAAGTCGAAAACCGCGCCATCCTTGAACGAGTGCTGGCTGTGCAAGGGTTGCTGCAACCGCAAAAGGTCTGACCGAGGCGGCCATCGCCTATGCCGAGGGGGATGACTTTTTGGCGAGGGACTCCGTGTCCCTTGCGTTTCGCCTGTACTTGGCTAAGAATTGATGCCACGGCCAATCAACAACTTGAAGGTGTAAGGTGCAACTCATCCCGCGTGATGGTAAGTTTTACGATCTCTTTAACGAGCAGGCCCAGAATATCCACATTGCAGCCCAGCAGTTGGTTACACTCTTCGGTGATTTCCGCGAGGTCGAAAAACAGGTTTCAGAAATCAAAGCAGCGGAGCACAAAGGCGACCAGATCACGCGTTCCGTAATGACCAAGCTAAACCAGACCTTCATCACTCCCTTTGACCGGGAGGATATCCACGCGCTAAGTTCGGCGCTCGACGATGTCATGGACCTGGTGGACGCTGCCGCGAGCCGGCTTGTCGTCTACAAAGTGAAATTTGTTACCACCGGGGCTTTTCAACTGGCCAATGTTATCTTGCGAGGGGTAGAGATATTGGTGAAGGCGGTTTCAGAACTTAACCGGCCGCAGAACATCCTGAAATACTGCGAGCAGCTCAAACAAATTGAGGAAGAGGGCGACCGTATCAAGGGCGAGTGCATCGCCAAGTTGTTCGACGACTCGAAGGAAGCCGTCGAAATCATCAAATGGAAGGAAATCTACGAGGTGCTGGAAGCTGCCACCGACAAGTGCGAGGACGTGTCCGATGTCCTGGCCGCGGTGGTTCTGAAGAGCGCGTGATCGCCTGAACCGAACCTGCTCGAAATCCTTCCCACGACCCATTATGTTCTGGTTTGCAATCTTTCTCACCTTAATTGCGCTGACCTTCGATTTCCTGAACGGCTTCCACGATGCCGCCAACTCCATAGCCACCGTGGTCTCGACGCGGGTGCTGTCGCCGCGGATCGCGGTTATTTGGGCAGCCTTCTTCAACTTTGTTGCTGCCTTCACTTTCGGCACGGCGGTCGCCAGGACCATGGGACACGGGATGATCCGGCTTGAAGCGGTCACCCTCTACGTCATCCTCGCCGCACTCATCGGGGCGATCGTGTGGGATATTGTCACCTGGTATTACGGCCTGCCCGTGAGTTCCTCGCACGCGCTCATGGGCGGGTACGCCGGCGCGGCGGTGGCAAGATCCGGATGGAGTGTAATCATCCCGGGAGGCTGGACCAAAACGCTACTCTTCATCGGCCTCTCACCCATTATTGGCTTGGTTATCGGCGCCGGGCTGATGATTGCAATGTACTGGTTGTTTCGCAACTTCTCTCCGGCGCGCGTCGACCGCCACTTTCGCAAGCTACAACTGCTCTCCGCCGCCGCTTACAGCTTTGGCCACGGTACGAACGACGCACAGAAGACGATGGGGATCATTGCCGGGGTGCTTTTCACGGCGGGGATTCTTGACCACTTCTATATCCCTTTCTGGATTGTGCTGATGGCCCATACCGCAATCGGCCTCGGGACGCTCGCCGGCGGCTGGCGAATCGTCCGGACCATGGGAATGAGGATTACGCGCTTGAAGCCCATGGGGGGATTCTGCGCCGAGACCGCGGCCGCAATCAGCCTTCTGGGGGCAGCGCACGCCGGCATCCCCGTTTCAACCACTCATACTATTGCCGGAGGTATTATGGGCGTGGGCAGTGTGCAGCGCTTCTCCGCAGTGCACTGGGGCGTGGCCACGAAGATTATCTGGGCCTGGGTGTTGACCATCCCCGCCGCCGCTCTCGTCTCCTCCCTGTGCTTCCTTCTGATTCGGCACTTCATCCCCGGGGCCTGACACGCCCAAAGTTGGGTACCATCTCCGAAGAGACCAAGAGCTAGCTGGTGCAGCATCAGCGACTGATCCGGTTCCGGCTGGGTATAGCGGGGCATGATCAGCCAACGGCCGTCGGTGGTAGGCAGGCAGACATCGAGCATCTGCAGGGTGGCCAGTTTTTCCAGCACCGCACGCGGCGTCAGGCCCGGCGCTAAGGCGGCCAGCCGTTGCTTGAGGGTCACCGAAGGGGCGTAGACCAGGAAGGCCACGAAGATGTGGGCTTCCACCCGCTTCTCCACTTGGTGATAAATCGGACGCAATCCCAGTTCGCTCTTCAAGGTTTTGAAGGCCGCTTCAATCTAGGTCAGTTGGATATAGCGTTCCCAGAGTACTTCCGGGTTCTCCCCCACCAGGTTGGAGCGCAACAGATAGTGCCCATCGCGAAGCTCCGCCTTCTGCAACTTCTCTTTGTCTAATTGGAAGGTGAACGTCTGGGGGGGGGACTTCCTCTCCCTCTCGGGGCAAGCGCAGGGATACGAAGCCGAAGGCCCGCCCCGCTTGCTTCTTGGCCGCCCCGAGCGCAACCGAAGGCTTTCCTCTACGCTCCAGTAGCGGTGCTCCTTGCCATCCTTGATTCGCTTGTTCGCACGCAGGTACATGGCTCTAGGGCATTGTGCCAAGCTTCTCCTGCGAGGAAAAGAGGGTAGGTCTACACTACATCGCCCTGCCGACTAACCATCCCTGATAATTCAGCACTTGCATCGCAGCCTACACGCAATCTCGTCCTAAAAACTGCTAAGCTGCGAAAGTTGGGCTAAGCGAATTGCCTTGGATAGCATCTCCACGCCCCTACCAGATGCGGCCACAAGTCCAAGGGCAGTCAACATTCGGCGACCTATGCACCAAAATGATAACCAAACGAAGAAGCCTAAGAATGGAGTTAGAGCTAAGCTGTTGAATTGATTGGTCGGGACGGCCAGATTTGAACTGGCGACCCCTTGCACCCCAAGCAAGTGCGCTACCAGGCTGCGCTACGTCCCGATACTGCGACGACAAGCATAAGGCGGCGAAGAATCTTTGCTGATTCGCTGCTTGGCACTCATTACCCGTCACTGCATTTTTAGCACTTGCGCGAAAGCATTGTCAAGATGGACTCAAGTTCGTGCCGGATAGCGCGCAATTCCGCCGCATCGAGAGTAGATAGGAAAAGATGCCGTTGTTGTTCAACTTCGTTCTTGGGATTCTTCGCCAAGTGCTTTCGCGCCCCGGAGATTGTAAAGCCTTTTCCGTAGAGCAGGCGCTTGATCTCGAGCACCCGTTCGATGTCCTGGCGGCGATAAAGGCGGTGCCCGGATTTGCTTTTGATGGGCTTGAGAGAAGGAAACTCGCTTTCCCAAAATCGCAGGACGAAGGCCTTCGTGTGCGTCAGTTTACTTACCTCACCGATTCGGAAATAGAGTTTTTCCGGGATGAAAACATCTGACAGCACCGGGTCGTCGGACCGGGGGGCGCGCGTTGAGCGGCTTCGAGGCATCCATACCCTCAAGTAACGGTTGAAGGTCAACTCCAAGCCATCTTAGAGAACTGTGCGGCGAGCGTCAAGCGCGCGTATCGCGCAAGTTGAGATCCCGGCAACCCACCTCCCGCATACCCCCGTGCAAAGAGCGGGGCTTGAAATCCACTTCTTTTGCCTGGGAGTGGTCAGAGGTGGTCGAATCAAAGAGGCGCTTCAAAGCATTTGTGCCGTGCGCCCCCTTGCATTGCTGCAAATGCCTCAATTCAGGATTCACCCTATAATTACCGTTTCGTTGCATTTTGTTGTAACCTGTCGATTCAAGGAGTCGAGCGCGGTACGCCAGGAAGGGACAGCTCTTCGACTGCGACTCTTGTCTCGAGCAAGCATGAATTCTCAATGTGAATAGGATCCATTATGCCAAAGCTGATTATGGGTATCGACGTGGGTGGAACAAAGGTTGCAGGCGGACTGGTGACCTTGAAAGGTCAACTGGTGAAGGCCCTGATAGTCCCAACTCATGCGGAAGAAGGCTTCAAGGGCAGTTTCGGCCAGATCGCGCGTCTGATCGAGCGGCTCATCAAGCTGGCAGGAGGGAAAGACAACATAGCAGGGGTGGGCGTGTGTACCCCCGGGCCGCTCAATCCCAAGACGGGTCTCGTGATCAATCCTCCCAACCTTCCCGGGTGGCACAATATTCAACTCGCGACCCTGCTCGAAAGGGAATTCCACCTCCCTGCGAGAATAGAGAACGATGCCAATGCCGCCGGACTTGCCGAGGTCCTTTTCGGAGCGGCGGTGGGGTATCGGGATGTTTTCTACGTGACCGTCAGCACAGGCATTGGAACCGGCGTGATCATTAACAAGAAAATCTACCATGGCAAGAACGGCGTGGGCGGGGAAGGCGGGCACGTCTCGATTGACTACCGAAGCCCCTACCGCTGCGGGTGCGGCACGCTGGGCTGCATCGAAGCGCTGGCGGCCGGGCCTGCAATGGCGCGCCGGGCTCGCGTCGCTCTCGAACAAGAACACAGCCGGCCAAGCCTGTTGCGCGAGCTCTCGGGCGGCGATCTGAGGAAGATCGACCCCGTGATGATTCAGGATGCCGCGCGCCGAGGCGACGGCCTGGCAAAGTCCATCATCGACGAGACAGGGTTCCTTTTGGGCGCTTGGCTCGGCGGAATGATGTCGTTGTTCGACCCGGAAGCCATCATCATCGGAGGCGGTGTGGCGCAAATCGGCAAGCCCCTCTTCGATAAAATCCGACAGACGATGCCGCAATACACCATCAATCGACGCTTCGTCGAGGACCTCCCCATCCTGCCTGCGAAGCTGCAAAAGAACGTCGGCGTTTTCGGCGCGGCCAGCGTGTTTCTGCCCGCCGGCGAGGAGGCCGATGGTCGTCAGCCGTCCTGAGCGAATTGAAGGTTCACCGTAGTTTCTTCGGACTGCAGAGATTCTTCGCTGCGCTCAGAATGACAGTGAATGAGCTCAGAATCAGAGATTCGACGTTATCTCTGCTAGTCCTGTTCGAAGCGCGAGAAGGAGCGATCGATGGTCAGCGACAAACTCTCTTTGGCGTTTTCGACGTAGCGGGCAAGCGCGTCGTGGTAAAAGGCTATGCTGCGTTCGCGGATGGAGGTCTCCGGCTCCTGGGAACTGACCATGTGGTTGATCTCGTGCAGCAGAATGCTGAGGAGTTGCAGGCGCAGGCGGGCGGCCTGAAACTCTCGCAACCGGCTCCCTGCCACGAATTGCGTATCGAGCGTGATATCCGATAAAGGCAGCGCCAGCCAACCTTCCACGCGCTCAAAAGCGATATCCAACTCACCCGCCGGGTCGCCTCCAAGCGCGTCGTGAGGCTCCGCGAAAGGCGGCTCTTTCACAATCACATGTCGGTGCCCCAGGCAGCCGCAGATGTTGGTGCGGTGGAATTGGATGATGACCAACCTTGGAGCTAACCCGAGGATTTGGTCATACACCTCGCGGGACTCCTCGGGAGCTTCGGCCCAGTCGCACTCGACGGCGCGCACCATCTCGAGGGCCATTGCATGATCTCGACGCGAATGCGCAACTACGACCAGTGGCCTCGGCCGATCTGGAAATGCACCCAACGAGTAGCGGCGGCCGCTTAGCCACTCCCGCCACCGAATCCAGCGCGGGCGAGAATCGAGATAGGCCATGACCGCATCGGGAGTGATCACGGATTCATCCGCCAAGGCTGTGACCTTCACGGTGGGTAGCTCTTGCATTAAGCTAAACCCTTTATTTTTCAATAACATTCCCGCATTAGATGGCTAAGTAATTTGTTATCATAGACATTCCCGGTTCATCCGCATCTCTTCCAGCACCGGCCCTTTGTTTTCATAGACATTCCCGCTTCGTTCCGTGAATTGTGTAGTTGAGAAGTTAAGGAGTCGAGAAGTCGAGGAGGCATCCGCGTCTTCCGGCCTACGGCCCAAGGGGCGAGACTTTCGGTCAGGTCTTGCTCCTCAACTCCTTAACTCCTTAACTCCTCGACTTTTTGACCTTGTCCTTTGTCTTCATAAACATTCTGGCTTTGTTCCGCCGATTTTGGTGTAGCGCGGACCGCTGTGTTTGCGGTCCGCGGTTCGCCCCAGCGATCATGGAAAAGCCGCAGACCGCAGAACCGGCGGTCTGCGCTACCAGACGTTTTGTACTTGTCCTTTGTTTTCATAAACATTCTCGCTTTGTTCCACCGATAACGGTGTCGAAGAGTCGAGAGGTCGAGGAGTTGAGAAGCGGGTCGCCGCATCCCGACTGCGGTTGGGGGTCTCGGTCGGCTCTTGCTTTACACCTCTCAACTCATCAATCTCTTGACCCCTCGCCTTCTTGACATCTTCCTTTGTTTTCATAGACATTCCCGCTTCGTTCCGTGATTTTAATATTCACAGCGGTTGGCAGATTCGTCGGTGTAGTGACATATTGGCCCAGATTTTTCAGCATGAAATCGGAAGGGCGCGGCTTTACAGGCTGCGGAAAAACCCTCCTTGCTGTCATCCTGAGGGGCCGCAGGCGGTCCTGAGTGGAACGAAGGAAGGATCTCCGTAGTTCGTTGAAGCTGCAACTGCCGAGATTCTTCGCTTCGCTCAGAATGACAGCGCGGAAGCGTTTTTCCGCAGCCTGTGAAGCCCCGCCCTTCCGCGAACCCGCCGAATTTGGTGAGAAATCCGGGTTGGCGTTCTGCAAGACGACGGGCAGGCTCTTCCGCGCTATGCCGGCGCTTTTGGCATGAAAGCTCATCTTCTTAAGCTAGCCTATACTTGTGAGCGCAGCTTGTCAAGCGGCCGCTCCCAAGTTAGGGAGGGGAGGGCATCGCATGAATTCGTAGTCCAACCAACCACCCCCTACCCCCTCCTTAACCAAGGAGGGGAATCGCGCAGAGCCCACCCCTTCACTCTCAATCGGCAATCGTCAATCAAAAATCGCCAATTCCCGGATCGGCTTCTCGCTCGTGGCCAGGATATCGCTCGGGAGCCCCAGCCGGTGCGCCAGGGTCGGCGCAACTTGTGTTAATGAGATGCAGCCCAAATTCCTGCCTTCACCGACTCCGGGTCCAGCCATAATGAAAGCTGCACCGAGGCCGGGGCGAGTAGGCAATTGACCGTGTGTGCCCCGGTCTTTGACGCTCGCCTGCATCAATGGTCCCTCAAAGCGGTCGGAGAAGTAGACGCCGGGCGCCGCGTCAAGAATCAATTCCGCGTCCGGGTCGGCGGAAAGTGATTCGAGCCGTCCGCGGTCTACTATTTCCTCCACAGTTCCCGCTTCAACCAGCCGCTTCACCGCGCGCTGCAAAGAGGCGCGTTCCGATGCCGTCGGCTTTTCGAGCCAATAAACAGCGAAAGATCCTCCGGCATGGACACCCCCCAGATTGCCGAGCTTTGGCGTGCCGTCCGCTTCCCGCTCGAATAACGCCTCTTCCGCCAAAACCGCGAGCGGGGCGGCCTCCTTCTCGACGGGAACGAAGCCATGGTCGGAGAGGACGACCAGGGTTGTAGGTTCTCCGTCCAGGAAGACTTCCCGAATTCGGCCGATTTCCTCGTCGGTCTGCTCGATCGCCGCCAGGGCCTGCGGCGAGGTTGGTCCGAACTTGTGCGCCAACTGGTCATACAGAACAAAGTGGACGAGGAGGAGGTCCGGCCGATATTGCCTCCAAAGGTAAAGCGCGGCTTCACAGCGCAAGCGGTCAGGAGTGGCGGCGCCAAGAATGGGTTCGAGGACCTTGATCACTTCCGGGAACAATCCCGGAGTGGAGTGACGGGCGGCGGTGGCGAAGTCCCGATGCGGGTCCGGGGTCGTGGGGTCCCAAATCTCCGGAATGTTGTAATCAATGGCGGCCCCGGCGCTCACCGGCCAACTGATGGCCGCGGTCTTCCGGCCCGTGGCGCGCATCACGTCCCACAGAGCGGGAACGCGCAAAGCGCTCGCAAACCAGCACCAGGGCCGCGCTTTCTCCGTCGGATCGAGCGATGCGAGGTGGCTGTAGATTCCGTGCTTGCTGGGAGGCACGCCCGTCACGAGTGTGGCATGCGCAGGGTAGGTCGTGGTGGGATAGACGCTCTCGACGAGGTCCGCGCTCGCGCCCGCCTCGACCAATGCCCGCAGGTTCGGAATCTTCAGCCCGAACTCTTCTGGCCGCCGGTAAAAATCCGGCCGCATGCCATCCACCGATAGCACCATCGACCGGGATGGACTGGAGTTGCCCTTCATAGGCGCCAATCATCCTCCACCGATTCCTTCCAGCCGCCGAAATCGTGCATAGGTCGAAAGCGCTGGGGAATCCTTTCGAAATTGCCACAAGTTCAAAATCGTATGATATCACTTAGAGCGGGAATGAGACTTGCCCGAGTCATCCGGGATTGAGTTAACATACGTCGCACGGACATTTGCCGCATTTGAAAGGAGGATTGAACATGAGAGAGAACGAAGAGGAGTCGAGAGGAATCGAGCGTCGTTCGGTGCTGAAAGGATCGGCGGGGTTATTGGGGCTGGGCGCTGCGGAGTATCTCAGTTCCCCAGCCGCAGCTCGCGGCGCGGCCGCAATGCCGCAAGCAGCGGCCGAGGCCCCCAAGCAGACGGGGAGTAAAGAGAACATCAAGATCACCAAGCTCGAGACTTTCCTCGTGAAGCCGCGCTGGATTTTCTTGAAGATTCACACCGACGCGGGGATCACCGGGCTGGGCGAGCCGTTGCTTGAAGGACGGGCCAAGACATGCGCCGAGGCCATAAAAGAAGTCGAACCGTATCTCATCGGCAAGGATCCGCGCGCCGTAGCTCATCACTGGCAGGCCATCTATCGTCACGCCTTCTACCGCGGCGGCCCGATCCTGACCAGCGCGCTGAGCGGCATCGATCAGGCGCTTTGGGACATCAAAGGCAAAGCGCTTGGCGTCCCGGTGTACGAATTGCTCGGCGGCCCCACGCGGAAGCGCGTGCGTGTGTATGCGCATGCCGGGACGGCGGAAGGCATTGCGAAAGCTAAAGCGCAGGGCTTCACCGCATTCAAAACGGGTCCGGCAAACCTGCGGCCGCCGCACATTATCGAGAGCAAGGCATTCGTGGATCACGTCGCCGAGCAGTTCGCGGCGCTGCGGTCCGCCGCCGGGCCGGAGGTTGACATTGCCATCGACTTCCACGGCGCGGTGCCGCCGCCCACCTCGAAGGTGCTCATCAAGGCGCTCGAACCCTATCAGCCCATGTTCATCGAAGAGCCAGTCAACTGCCAGAACGTGGACGTGCTGGCGGACATTGCTCGCGGAACTTATTTGCCCATTGCCACCGGCGAACGCATCTTCACGAAATGGGGCTTCCGCGAAATTCTTGAGAAGCGAGCGGCCGCAATTCTTCAACCTGACCTTTGCCACGCGGGAGGAATCACCGAAGTGCGCCTGATCGCCGGTATGGCGGAGGCGTATTACGTGGGCATCGCGCCCCACAATCCCATGGGCCCCATTTCGCTCGCCTGTGGTCTGCACCTGGCAGCCTCCATTCCGAACTTCTTGTGCGAGGAGCAGGTGTCGCTGGGAGATGGATACCTCAAAAATCCTTTCAAAGTTAAGAACGGGTACATCGACATTCCCACCGGCCCCGGCCTTGGAATCGAGCTCGACGAAGAAGCCATGGCCGACAAGATCGGCCACGACTGGCGCAACCCCGAGAGCTACGATGTGGATGACGGGTCGGTCGTTGACTGGTAGGCTTGCATTTTCGATTGGTGATTTGTGATGGGTGGTTGCCTGGCGAAACAGGTCCACACTAACTGCTCTGGAAATGTCGATTATTCAAAACCACAAACGTCGTCGTCCCCGCGAAAGCGGGGACCCAGGTCGGTAGATTCCCGCTTTCGCGGGAATGACGAGATCGGGAAGCGGGAATCACCTTTTCATGGTTTCCGGGTGCCCGTCAGCGGACGGGCATGTGCGACTGCTTTAAAAGGGAGTAGGATGAGGTTTGAGCTTGTCGGCTCTGTTAAAAACGTGGCAGTCATCGCCGCGGGGATCGGTGTCCGAGTTTGCTCATACCTGCGAAAGGTTTACGGGCGCGGCCTGTGGCGAAAATGAAAGGGGAGGCCACGATTCGGCTTCCGAACGGCGCCTTGCGACAAGTTGAGGTGCACGGGTACGAGGCGCATGGTATCGGAAAGCGGGAGTTGAAAATCAAACGCTATTTGGACGAATCATGGACGCACAGACAAAGCCATTCGCTATATGCATTGACAACCGCGACTATCAGGCCTCTCTTGTCCTGGGTAAGGTCTACCGGATTATTCCAGATGCGAGAGCGGCCAAGGATGATCTGGTGCGAATCGTTAACGAAAGTGGTGAGGACTACTTGTATGACAAGAGCTATTTCGTCTTTGTGGATTTCCCTCCCGCAGTGAAAAGAAAGGTCCTGGCATTGCACGGGGTCGCATGAGCCCAGTGCCGTCCAGGGCCCATCACCGTTTCCCTGAAATCTCATGCCCGATACCTACCGCCTGACTCACCGGTGCAATTCCACGACGTCTTTATCGGCCAGGAGGTAATCGCGGTTGACCATCTGGCCTTCGAACCTGCCGTGGCCCCAGACTCGCGCGTACTTGAGCTGGCTCAAGAAATCCTGGTGGACGTGCGCTGCCAGATCGACCATGCGAGCGCCTCGTTTTAAGATGTACGGCGCGGTCAGTTCCAACTTCTTGCCCGGAGCCTTGGTGTACACCCGGATCACCTCGAGCAAGTCATACGCGCCGCGGCGGAGTTCCTCCATTCCTTGGCCCGTTTCGGCAGAGACCGGCAGGGTCTCAAATCGCGCGCCGTAAAGATCTTTCAGGACTTCGAGACTTTCGGGTGCGCCCTCGGCATCGAGCTTATTGGCGACAAGCAGCGTCCTTTTGGCGAGCCATCCCGGGACGCACGGCGGTTGGCCGCCGCCAAGGCGCAACTTGGCTTTGTCGAGTTGGGTGAGCGTGGTCTCAAGGTCCTCGAGAAGGTCAGGATCGCTCAGGTCGACCACGAGCAGCGCGGCATCTGCGTTCCGGATGATCTGATAAAGCCAGGACTCAGGGAAGTCGGGATGGACGGGCGGCAGGTCCACAAGCTGCACTTGAACGTCTTCGAACTTCATCATGCCCGGCAGAGGGATGCGAGTGGTGAACGGGTAGTCTGCCACTTCCGGCGTGGCATGAGTGAGCTGCCGGACCAGCATCGACTTGCCGCTGTTGGGCGGGCCAACCAGCGCCACCTGTCCTGTACCCTCCTTATCGATGCGGTGGATGATGCCCGCGCGGCTCGTCGGCTTTCTGGCCTGTTCCGTCCGCAGCTTCGAGAGGCGCCTCTTCAGGTCGGCCTGCATCTTCTCCGTCCCCTTGTGGCGGGGGATAGTGGCTAGCATTTCTTCGAGCGCTGCCAGCTTTTCTTCCGAAGTATCAGCGGCTTTGAACCGCCTTTCGGCTTCGAGGTATTGAGGGGTGAGATTGGCAGGCATAGATTCCCCATGCAAAGGGCAACCCTATTATGCGACGGTTCGAACATGGCGGGTAGAGTGCAAGAATCGAAGTTGAATATTCATTCTCCCGTTACTAGAAAGTATCGAACTTGGAGTTTCATGATACCGTTACCAGAAAGTAATGACTGTGAAACGTTTTTCTGCTACTCTGAGCTCTTACTGGAAATAAGTGCGGTGTAGGGGTAGGGCTTGCCCTGCCCATGTGCCGGGGGCGGCAAGCCGTCCCCCTTGCAAAAGGTCTCAGTGCGCAAGAAGGATTAACACAATCAGGCTTCTAAAGGCCACTTTAGGGAAAGTGGGGTGAACGGTCATGCCGGTTCGAGCGTGTCCTAGCTGCGGCGGCAGCAAGATTCACCGTTCCATGCGGCACGGCGTAGTGGAATCTCTCGTACTGCCGCTCTTCTTGCTGAGGCCATTTCGATGCTTCAGTTGCAACTGCCGTTATTATGGCTGGTTCTTTAGCAAGCGTAAGATTTCGGCAGAGATACCGCACGTGAGAGAGGAAGACAGCGCGAAACCCCCTTCGGCAACCATGGCAATGAAGGGGCCAGGAGGAAGAAGTCAAGAAGAGGATCTTTCCGCAGCCTCATCAGATCTTAGAATGTAGTTTTCAAGAATAGACGGTCGCGCTCTTTTGTTGCCTGCCCTCCGCTGCCTTCTGACCTGCCGCCAACGCGCGCGTGATATGATCATGAGCAGGGGTGGTGGCTTTGCTCAAGGAGGCGTTTCTTATGCGTAGCGTCGCTAGGCGTGTGCTTGCGCTGATTCCTTTCACGGTTCTTGTAATCACATGCCAGGCATGGCTTTCGGCAGGTCAAAAGCCCCGGCAAGTGATTCGGGAACTCAAGCCGCCGGCCGGGGATCGCCCCGTCCATATCGACCCCTCCGGTGAAACGGTTCTTCCGAGCGGCCGCCTGATAACCCCGCTCGGCCGCCAGGTAAGGGTTGCTCCGCATCCTTACGGTCTTGCGATCAGTCCGGACGGCAAAACTCTGGTCACCGCCAACAGCGGGACACATCCATTCTCCGTCTCTATCATCACTGAGCTCGACAGCCCCGAACCGCAGGTCGTCCAAATTCCGCCCGGCTTTAAGTCTGCCGACGCCGACCCGGACAGCGTCTTTCTCGGCGTCGCTATTGGGCCGGATAACCGAACGCTGTATCTTTCCGAGGGAAATAACGGCAGAGTAGGTATATTCGACTTAGTTACCCATAAGCGCCTCTATTCACTGAGCGTTGACGGGACCTTTCAGGGCAAGGCCTACGCTCACAGCCTTACAGCCGCCCTTCAGCTTTCCCCCGATGGGCGCCGCCTTTACGTGCTCGACCTCGCTCATTTCCGCCTGGTCATTGTTGATTCAAATTCCAAGCAGCTTGTGGCCAGCATCCCTGTCGGGCGGCTGCCGTTCGGCCTGGCCATTTCGCCGGACGGCAAGTTTGCTTACGTATCGAACGTGGGCATGTTCCGTTACTCGCTGGTTCCGGGCTACGACGCGGCGCGGGCGAAGCAGACGGGGCTTGAGTTTCCACCCTACGGTTTCCCGTCGAAGCAAGCTGCCGAAGGGGCGGCCGTCGAGGGAAAGCAAATTCCCGGCCTCGGCGATCCTAATGTGCTCGAGTCGAATTCGCTTTGGGTCATCGACGTGGCTGACGCTGCCCAGCCCAAAGTCATTGCGAAGATTAAGACTGGAATAGCGGTCGGCAACAAGTCCGTTGGCGGTTCAAGCCCCGGCGCTGTAGTGGCGGGCGGTGACAGGGTCTTCGTCTCCAATGCCAGTCAAGACAGCATCAGCATCATCGACGCGCGCTCAAACCAAGTGGTGAAGACCCTCTTGCTGGAGCCCGCGGACGCAGTGAAGGGATTGCGCGGCGTGCTTCCTTTCGGGATGGCGCTCAGCCCGGACGAAAACTTCCTTTACGTCGCCTGCGCCGGTATCAATGCCGTGGCGGTGCTCGACACTCGCAAGGAGCAAGTTCTGGGCTACGTTCCCACGGCTTGGTTCCCCGCCCGGCTGGCTTTGAGCCCCAAGGGCAAAATGCTTTACGTTGCCAACGCAAAAGGGTTTGGCGCCGGTCCTAACGGCGGGTCAGATTTCCATGAAGGGCCGGAAGGAACCTACATCGGAGACATCACCAAAGGCGTTGTTTCGGTGATCTCGTTGCCAGTTAGTTTCACAGACCGTTACGAGGTTCCGACAACTTCGATTCCGCAACATCTTCCGGCGGAGCAGCGGGCATGGGACGAAAGGACACATGTCTTCGCGCCCGTAGCACCCGTAACGGGTGCGCAAGCTCTGTGGGGGCTAACAGCTAAGGTGTTGTTCAACAATGGTTTCTGGCCGGACCCCGCGGGCCGGTCCGCATCCCGCAGATCTGAGTCACTCGTTCCGCCACCCGGGCACGCCAGCGTGAAAATCAAGCACGTGGTTTTCGTCGTCAAAGAGAATCGCACGTTCGACGAAGTCTTCGGCGACTTGTATCCCAGCGATGCCACTTTCCAGGGGGACCTGGGACTGGCCCGCTGGGGAGAAAGAGCCGAGGTGAAGGAGAAGAACGAAGCCACCATTCCCGACGCACGCGTGACGCCCAACCACCACGCTCTCGCTCGGCGTTTTGCTCTCAGTGACAACTTCTATGTGGATTCGGACGTCTCCGTGGACGGCCACCACTGGCTGGTGGGGAATTATCCCAACGAGGTGGTCGAGTCGGAGTGGCCCGCCGGCTATGGGCACAAGCTGGACTTCATCGCGGACGCCGACGCGCCCGGCCGCCTGAGTCTCGATTGCGGCAACCCCTGCCCCGAGACTTATCTCGAGGCCGGGTCGCTTTGGGAACACCTGGCGCGCCACCAGATCACTTTCCGAAACTACGGCGAGGGCGTGTCGTTTCCCGGCGGCCACGGCGATGCTGGTTTCATGCCCACCGGCGTGCGCGAGGCTGTCAATCTCCCCATGCCCGAGGTTCTGTTCGAAAACACTTCGCGAAGCTACGCCACCTTCAACACGAACATCTCCGACCAATACCGCTTCGCGCAGTTCCAGCGCGAGTTCGAGTTGCGGTATGCAAGCGGCAAGGAGCCGCTGCCGCAGTTCATTTATATCTGGCTGCCCAACGATCACACGGCCAAGCCGCGCCCGGACGATGGCTATCCTTATCGCGCTTCTTATGTCGCGGATAACGATTTGGCGCTGGGAAAACTCGTGGAACTGTTTTCACACAGCAACTATTGGAAGGACATGGCGATCTTCGTCACCGAGGACGACGCTCAGGATGGCCACGATCACGTGGATGCGCATCGGAGTCTGTTGCTGGTAATCAGCCCTTATGCCCGCCGCGGCGTTTCGCACGTCCACACGAGCATGGTCGGCATACTTAAAACTTTCGACCTGATTTTCGGCTTGCCCTATTTGAACCAGTACGACGCCGCAGCCGCGGACCTCTCCGATATGTTCACAGACGACCTCGACCTTGCACCCTACAGTGCGCTGCCTTCCGACACGCGCATTTTCGACCCGGCAAAGATCAAAGAGCCGGGTCTCGAAATGCAAGCCCGCCCCGGCGCGCCGCTTGACGACCCTGAAACCATTCGCAGGGAAATGCGCGAGCGGGATGAGGAACACGACAAGTAGTGTGGTGTCCCATGTAATTCTTGACAATGAAGGGTGGCGCATCAGACATTGACTTCAATGTCTGCGCCACCCCTGCCCATTGGAAAATGCTACGTGGGAAAGGACACTAGATCCTCAGGAATAATTTCTTTCGAAACATCCAAAGAAGAATCAACCAGTAAGTCAACAGCACAAATGCGCCCTGCGTCAGAGGTTCGAAAGAGGTCCCGAAAATCTGAAACGCATGCTGGCCCAGGTTGATTCGGAACGAGTTGATAATGAACTCCTCGAAGAGATGCGCGATGAGGTAGGCGGCGATCGAGTTCATTCCGATAACCACGAGCGGGAAGGACCACTTCTTGTACCCTTTTACTTCTATCACCCAACTGAACCCGGCCAGAAACAGGAAGCAGGCCCCGCCGCTGAACAAAGTCCAACTCGGCGTCCAGATGCGCTTCACCACCGGGCAGATGCCGGCCACGTGCAGCAGAAGACCGGCAGCGATGCCGATCACGCCGGCAGTCAACAGTCGTTTCATAGGAATTTGAGGGGCAGACGCGCGCAGCCAGCGTCCGGCAATCGACCCCAGAATCATCGTACCCAGTGTGGGAATGAAACTCAGCGTCAAATAGCCGCCGCTGTTGTAAACAAAAGGCTTCGGCCGGGGGAATAGGTTCAGGAACCACAGGTTGACGGCCTGCCCCAAATTCGCGTTCTTGTTCCAGTGCGCAGCCAAGCCCGTGTAATGATGCGTCCAGTCCAACGGTACTCCCACGGCTTGCCAGTTGAATCCGGGACCCGCCGCAGGGTACAAGGCCCAGGCTAGCCAGTAGCCGGCGAGAATCACGACGAGCGTCGTCCATTGCCAGCGCGTCGAACAGAACCCGAGGAGGAAGAGGAACCCGTAGCCTAACCCGATTTGGGTGAGTGTGTCTTCAAATGTGAAGTTGGTCTGCGGGCTGCTTGTGGATCGCAGGAGGATCCCTAGTGCAATCAGCAGCAGCGCCCTCCACAGCGCGTGGGCAAACATCCTGCCGAAGGCGCCGCCTTTCGCCATGCGGGAGGCAATCGAGTAAGGAAGCGCCACGCCCACGAGAAACGAGAACCCCGGCTGGATCATATCGTGCAGGGAGCATCCCGCCCATTCCGCATGGGTCTGGTTGAAGGCGAGAATCCGCCAGAACCAACTCCCCGGAAAGATCTGCGACATGCGGGAAAATTGCAGGACCTCGGCCATCATAAGCAGCATCACGAATCCGCGATAGGCGTCCACGGCGACGTTGCGGGCCACCGGTTGGCGGCTGCGGACCGGTTCTACTACGACGGGTGCAGCTTCAAGTACCGTTGACAAGGGGCACCTCCTCAAATATTGCATTTACCATACACGAAATTAAGCCCACGCACCACAATCTATAGCAAGCCCGCCTCCCGGTTGCGTAGGCCATTTCATCAACGCGCCAGAAAGTCCATCCCGGGAACACCGCGCCGAGCTTTGTTGGCTCACTGGATTAATCGCATTGGGGCACCACGATACCGATTTATGTCATTGAAACCATTGGAGATGTGGCTGTTTGAAAGTCTGTAAGGGGAGCACCTTAAGGGGATCTCAAAGTTGCAACCTGAAGGTCGGCGCTACGTTGGCGTCCGCAAAAAGTCATGGGGAGTAGAGTTCATTGATAAGAAAAATAAAAGGGTGGAAGGTGACGGCTATGGATTAGGGCTGATTGGTCGGCTAAAGGCTGAAGGTTGTTAGACTTGCTCTAGGACAAACCTTCCCACTTACCGCTCGAGGGACTCCCTGTCGAACTTTTCGTCCCGCTTGCAGTCTTCCCCGGCGGCAGGATGTCACACCCCGCCTCGAGCCGATCAAGATTGGCAGCGGCTCTAAGCCTGCGCTGGAAGCATTCCCTCTGCCAGGCGAGAGGAGGTTTCCTGGCTCAGTTCTTCCATGGCGCGGCGAACTTTTTGTTGAGTCTCCGGGTCCAAGCCACGTTCAACCAGGGGGAATAGCCGTCCGTTTTCCTTGAGCAATTGTGCACGAACCCATTGAACGTAGCTGCGGCCGCGCTTCATGACTTCCTGCCGATTCTTGCCGCTTTTCGCCCACTGCTCGACGCACTGGTAGAACGCCTTCTCGGTGACCCCGCCCGCATAGTTTTCTCTTCGCATGCGGTCCAGAGTTGCTGCGATGCCCTGCATGTGGCCTTCCAGAGCGGGGAACAATATCTTCTCCTGTTGCGCGATATGAGTGTGAAGAGCAACTGTGATTTTTTTTGATAGGCCGCGGAGGCGCGTCGCCGTCGTTTGCAAATCACGCGCCAAGAGAAGCACCTGCAGTTCTTCCTGAAGATCGTTCAACAAGTGAGACAGTTGTTGATGCCCCTGTCCCAAATATTCGGTGACAAATCGTGTCATTAGGAAAGATGACCTCCATGTATACTGATGCGCCAGTATTCCAAAAAGATTGTTCCCTATTTGTGGTGGTGTCTTTCGTCATATTGGTCGCCAGACTCTTGGTTTCCGACTTCTCAATTCGATCGCCTGTCAGCGCGAGACAAACTCTGAATCCGACAGTTTGGGGTTAAGCGACGACGCTCGGTCTTGTGCGGCGAGCATCCTTAACTCGTCGCCGCTTACCCGCATCGTGAGCCACTCTTTCATCACTGTGGCCCCTAGCGATTGGTAGAATTCAATGGCAGGTGTGTTCCAGTTCAAGACCTGCCACTCGAAGCGCCCGCACTCTTCCTCCACGGCCAGCTTCGCGAGGTGCAAAAGCAGCGTTCTGCCGATTCCATTGCCGCGGAACCGTGGCCGCACGAACAGGTCCTCCAAAAACAGCGTCGGGCGCCCCACCCATGTGGAGTAGTGATAGAAGAAAAGCGCAAACCCCGCAGGCTCGCCCAACCATTCGGCAATCAACACGTGAAATTTAGGATTGGTGCTGAACCCGTCGCGGCGCAGGTCATCCGAATTCGCCCGAGCTTGCTCCGGCGCCTTTTCGTATTCCGCAAGCTCCCGAATAAATTGAAGGATTAGAGGTACATCGTCAGAGCTTGCGTTTCGTACTCTGAGCATTTAATGATTGTAGCACCCTTGAGAGGTCTTTGAACCTGTTCTTGTAGTTTTGACGTCCGAATAAATCACCGGCTGGAAATTTTGCGGAAATCTTTGCGGTTCGTTTCAATCGCCGGCTGATAGAATGACCCAAATACGCCCAGTTTGTGCTACACTCTTTGTGCTCAGATTCTGCCGGAGCATTTGAGTTTTTCTGGGCCGTTAGCTCAATCGGTAGAGCAACTGACTCTTAATCAGTAGGTTGAGGGTTCGATTCCCCCACGGCTCACCAACTAAATCCTTTTCCCTTAATCTGTTCCAATTTTCCATAACCGCCCAAAACACCGATGACGTTAGTAAACGCGATGTGGCACCCGAGCGGCTCGCCCGTGAGACCGGCTTGCGCGACCACCTCATGGTCCGTCATACCCTACCGCATTCCAAAACTCATGCATTTCAGAGCCACCGAGGCCATGACATTGGTGAATTCGAAATAGGCAATCTCATGTGGAGAGCAGAAACTGCGCCAGTCGGAATCAACATCCTGGATCGCGCCGCTAACATATCCCAAACGAGACGCGCTATACTATTCCGCAGGGATTCAGACGAAAATCGAAACGAGACGGACTATGCCGGGCTTAACCCCCCTTCGGCAAAAGGCGCGGTCTGCGGTCCCGCGATACGGCGTTGCTGCGGTGTACGTCGCCATGGCCCTCGCGCCGGGACTCTTACTTCAACAACACGGTTTCCGAGGTGTGGAGCTTCCACTTTTCCTCTTCGCTATTGCCCTGGCGTCATGGAACGGCGGCACCGGCCCAGCCGTTCTTTCCATGCTGCTCTCGATCTTCTGCTTCGTCTTTTTTTTCGCGCCTCCCCTTCACAGCTTCCGCTTCACTATCACCGATCTCCCGGCCCTGCTCATCTTGATGGGTTTTGCAGTTCTCATTACGCGCTTCAGTGCAACTCGGCGGCGAGTGGAAGGGGAGCTTCGGCAAGCACGCGACGCGCTGGAGAAGCGCTCAATCGAACTGAATTCGTCAAATAAGGAACTGGAAGCATTTGCCTATTCCGTCTCTCACGATTTGCGTGCGCCGCTTCGCCATATGGTCGGATTTGCGGAGTTGCTTCGGAAAAAGGCGTCTTCCGCGCTCGACGAGAAAGGCCGCGGCTATCTAACCAACATTCAGGAGGCGGCGACGCGCATGGGAATCCTGATTGACGACCTGTTGGCGTTCTCGCGAATCGGGCGCGTGGAGACTCAAAAGACCCGAGTGAACCTGGAGCAATTGGCAAGGGAAGTGGTGAATGAGATACGCCAGGACACGACGGGGCGTGATATCGATTGGAAAATTGACCCACTGCCGAATTGTTACGGGGACCGCTCCATGCTGCGCCTCGTCCTGGTCAACCTGCTTTCCAATGCCGCCAAGTTCACACGCGGGCGGCAAGGGGCCAGCATCGAGATTGGCTGTTCCGATGAAAACAATCATGAGGTCGAAATTTTCGTGAGGGATAACGGCGTGGGTTTCGACATGAAGTATGTGGATAAACTGTTCGGCGTCTTTCAACGTCTCCATTCATCTGATACGTTTGAGGGCACGGGCATCGGCCTCGCCACCGTGCAGCGGATTATCCACCGTCATGGCGGCAAAGTCCGAGCCCAGGGTGCGGTGGGTCAGGGCGCGAGTTTCTTCTTTACCGTTCCGAAAGCGTAAAAGGCTGCGGAGTCATTCTGAGCGCAGACCTCATGATCCATCGGCTCACCACTGTGCATGAAAAAGGTCTGGATTCCCGCCCCCCCGCTTTCGCGGAGGACAAGTTTCGCGGGAATGACAACAACTGCGTCATCCCCGCGAATGCGGGAATCCACTGGTGCCGCGTCGGCCTATTTTTATAGCAGCGAAGAATCCCGGCAGTTGTAGTTTCAACGAACTACGGAGATCCTTCGTCGCCTGCGGCTCCTCAGGATGACAGTCAAACGGGTTTTCCCGCAGCCTGCTGGATCAGCGAGCCAACCATGGAAAAGCTGGGACGAATTCTGTTTGTCGAGGACGATGCCAAGGACGTGGAGCTGACTTTGACCGCCCTCGAAGAATACAACCTCGCCAATGAGGTCGTTGTCGCTCAAGACGGCGAGGAAGCATTGGATTACCTCTTTTGTCGCGGAAGATTTGCGATGCGCTCCGGGGAAAATCCCGCGGTCATGCTGCTGGACCTGAAGCTTCCGAAGGTTGACGGTTTGGAAGTGCTGCGGCAGGTGAAGTCCAACGATAGACTCAGAGTTATTCCTGTGGTGGTGCTGACTTCGTCGCATGAGGAGAAGGACCTGGCCGCCAGTTACACGCTGGGAGTGAACGCGTACGTCGTGAAGCCGGTGGATTTCCACGAGTTTGTGAACGCCATCAAGGAGCTCGGCGTTTTCTGGGCTGTCGTCAACGCGCCTCCGCCGGGTAGCATCAGGAAGTGAGCATGAAATCGCCGTTGCGAATCCTCTTGCTCGAAGACGATGCCCACGATGCCGAGCTCGTCCAGGAGCTGCTCGAGGGCGAAGGCGTCGTCTGCGAGATATCGCGGGTGGAAACGCAGGAAACGTTTGTGGCTCGCATTGAACGGGGAGGGCTGGATCTGATTCTGGCCGATTACACTCTTCCTTCCTTCGACGGCCTTTCCGCGCTGCGGCTTGCGAAGCAGGATTCGCCGGAGCTGCCCTTCATCTTTGTATCGGGAACCCTCGGCGAGGAGGTGGCGATTGAAGCACTGAAAGTCGGCGCAACGGATTACGTCCTGAAGACGCGCCTGTCGCGCCTCGTGCCTTCCGTTGACCGCGCCCTCCGCGAGGCCGAGGAACGAGCCGAGCGTAAGCGTGCCCAGGACGCCTTGCAGCGAAGTGAGCGCTACTTGGCTGAGGCCCAGAAGCTGACTCGTTCGGGGAGCTGGGCCTTTGACGTCGGCGCCGGCAGATTCGTGCACTGGTCGAGCGAGCACTACCGGATATTCGGCTTCGATCCGGGCCAGGGCATACCTTCGAAAGAAGCTTTCTTCGGGCGCATCGATGCGGAGGATCAGCGGGCGGTCAGTTCCACCTTAAACGGGGCGGCATCGAAGAAGCACGCGGACTCCGATCTCGAGTATCGAATCGTGCTTCCGGGCGGGGCGCGGAAGCATATTCGTTCCATAAGTCATCCCGTCCTTGATGAGTCGGGCGCGGTGCGCGAATACGTGGGCACCGTAATGGATATTACGGAGCAACACCAGGCGCAGGCAGCGCTCGAGACGGCTCTGAAAGAGATCAAGGGGTTGCGCGACCAACTCTATAACGAAAACGTGGTGCTGCGCGAAGAGATCGTCCAGGTATCAATGTTCGAGGAGATTGTCGGGATCCTCCGAAGCGCTTCGGCAGGTCCTGGTGCAACTGAGTAAGGTCGCGCCCACGGACTCGACGGTGCTCATCTTAGGCGAAACGGGAACGGGCAAGGAGTTGATTGCTCGTGCCATTCACAACCAATCGAGCCGCTCCACACGGCCCTTCATCCGGGTCAACTGCGCGGCGATTCCGCAGTCTTTGATCGCCTCCGAGTTGTTCGGGCACGAGAAGGGTGCGTTTACAGGAGCGCTCGAGCGGCGGCTGGGGCGGTTTGAAGCCGCCAATCGAGGGACCATCTTCCTGGACGAAGTCGGCGAGTTACCCGCGGAAACCCAGATCGCCCTGCTGCGCGTGCTCCAGGAGCGCGAAATCGAACGCGTGGGGAACAACCAACCGATTGCCGTCAACGTGCGGGTTCTGGCCGCCACCAATCGCAATCTGAAGGCCGCCGTAGCGGCGGGCACGTTTCGCCAGGACCTGTTCTACAGGCTCAACGTATTTCCCATCCTGATTCCTCCCTTACGGGAGCGTCGGGATGATATTCCATCGCTCGTCGAGTATTTCATCGGGCGCTACGCGCAAGAAGGCGGCCAAGGGCTTCAGGAACATCAGCAAGAGAACGCTCGAAATCCTGCAGCGCTATGACTGGCCTGGAAACATTCGCGAGCTCCAAAACGTTGTGGAGCGTGCGGTAATTCTCTGTGATGGCGACACGTTCTCGGTTGACGAGAGTTGGCTCGCCGCGGAACCCGGCCAGCGGTCCGGCCCGCTCGTTCCCTTGACTTCGGGAGTGGCCGATCGAGAGCGAGAACTGATCGAAGCCGCTCTGGCTGAATCCGACGGAAAAGTGGCAGGCCCCTCGGGAGCCGCGGCCAAGCTCGGAATACCCCGCCAGACGCTCGACTCAAAGATTGCATGCCTTGGGATCGACAAGCGGCAGTTCAAGCCGCGGACCGTTAATTGATTTGCCCGACCACGCGTAAACGCCTCGTACGATAAACACGTTTAAGAGGATTGAAATCAACGACGCCGCGATGGCGGCGCTGAAAACCTCCTCGTTGACCAATCCCGCCGACTTCGCCACCTGCGCCACGACGAAGGAGAGTTCCCCAATTTGTGTTAACCCGGCGGCGACGTTGATGGCGGTACCCAAGGGATAACGGAACAATCGAACCACCGCCGAATAGACCAGAAATTTGCCAGCGACGATGAGCAACAGCATCAATCCCAAAAGCGGCCAATTGCTCAAAAGTAGCCTGGGATCAATGAGTGTGCCCAGCGAGACGAAGAAGAGGGCCACGAATGCGTCGCGTAGCGGCACGAGCTGGCCGTGCGCATGGTGAAGATCTTCCAGCCCGCTGATCGCAAGTCCGGCGAGGAATGCGCCGAGAGCCAGCGAAAATCCCACCGCTTCCGCGAGCGCTGCGGTGCCAAGACAAACGGAGATTGCGACCAGCAGGAAGAGTTCCGGATTGCACGTACGCTTGACCCAGCGCAGGAGACGAGGAATGAGCTTGATCGCGAAGAGGACCAGGGGGACCAGCAACACCAACGCCTTGCCCAGCGTCCAGGCAGCCTGTAACGCCGTCCCCTCGCCCGAGCCCCCGAATACCGGGAGGACAACGATCATGCAGATGACGGCGAGGTCTTCGACGAGCGTGATCCCAATCATTACGCGGCCGGGGGTGGTTGTGGTCCTTCCGGTGTCGCTCAGGAGCCGCGCCAGCACCATGGTGCTGGCCACTGATACTGCCGCGCCGATCACCAGCCCTTCCCTGCTGCTTAAGCCGGCGAGTTTTCCCGCTGCACACGAGAGCCCCACTATAAGCAAGATGCCGAGCGGCCCGCCGACAAGCGCCACCGACTTCACCCGCAGCAGATCGGGAATGGAGAATTCGACGCCAATCGAGAACATGAGCAGAACTACGCCCACTTCCGCAAACACCTCGAACGAGTGCATGTCCGAAATGCGAGGCCCGGGCGTAAAGGGGCTGACCACTATGCCGCCCAGGACGAATCCTAAGATGAGCGGAAGCCGCAGCCGCCAGGCCGCCAGGCCCCCAAGCAAAGCAGCCAGGAAGATGTACGTCAGATCACGGAACAGCAAAGGATTCGCATCCATCTTTCCACCTCGTTGGGAATCGTTAGAGCTCAGATTCGGCGTTGTGCCAGGCTCCAACCGAACTTGCCCGTTAAAACAGGCGGGGTCCCGAAGGGACCCAATATCATTAGCCGTAGGTGAAACCTACGGGGGGCGGGAGCGCAAGCCATCAACCAACCCCGCAGGGGTTGAACTCGGCCCTATTCGACCCCTCCGGGGTCGCCACGAACTTTGGGGCTGATTCCTAGTCCGTAGGTTTCACCTACAGCTAATGATATTGATGCCCTTCGGGCATTCAGGACCTACAACCGACAAGATAGAAGTGGCCCGGTCGCGATTTACGCCAACCGGGCCACTATGCGGTTATCGAACGGCGAAGCTGCGCCGAAGAGTCGCCAACCCCAGGGCTGACATGACGGTCAGAGAGCCCAGCAACCCGACCAGGGGCAGGAGACTGCCGGTCGAGGGCAACGTCTCGGGAATCACTGGGGGGTGAATCCGGCTCTCCACAGTCACTTCCCCACGTGGGATAGGGAGGATCAGGAGAACGCCAACCTCTCGCGGCGCGGGAAGCGGCGCCTCGCCAACCATCGACTTGGCGCTCGACATGACCGTCTCCCTCGAGTCGGTGATGACGGTGGCCTCGATATTCATTCCTTTCCTCAGGTCGAACACTGTCTTCTGCTGACCTTCAATCGTGAACTTCGCATGGTTGGGAACGGTGAAGGTCTGGTTCTTGCCATCCGGAAGCGACACGATCAACGACGTGGGGGAGGCTACATGCCACACCTTGCCTTTGATCGTTCGGACTGTGGTAACGAACCGGGGCGTAGTTGAGGTGGTGATGGTCTGGGTCAGCTTCGTTCCGGGCTTCAGTTCCTGCACCGTGAGCTCCTGGCCATCAATGTTGAAGGTATCGGAATCGGGGACGACGAGGTGCTCGAGGCGGCCGTCTTCGACCCGAAGGATAAGGTCATTCCCCTCGACGTAGACGACTTCGGCGTTCTTCACTTTCGTGTCGTACGAGGAAGGACCGTGTTTAACGGTGACCGTGCTGGTGTCCTGCGCCCAAGCTCCGGCAACGAAGATTGCGCCGAGAAGCAAGGAAGCGCCGAGCTGAACTGCGAAACGTGACTTTTCATTGAAGTTCTTCATGACTTTCTCCTTTTTGGATTTGATTTTTCTGAGAGGTTTCCCTCTCGGAATCTTGCTCGTTCCGGGTTTGTGGCGAGAGCGAAGCGGAGACGATGTAGCGCTGTGGCGCCCTCCCCACAAAGTAAAACGGGTAACATGTGACCAGCGTGATCGAAGGAGCGGAACGTGGCTCGAGCACACTCGCGTCTTTCGGTGTAACGATCTCGATTCGATCGACGGTGTAGGTGTCCAGGCGGTCGAGGGATTTCAGGTCGATGGAATCACCCAACTTCACATCCTTCAGGGCTCGGAAGAAACTGTCGCGATGAGCGGCGATGCCGATGTTCCCCGGCTCTCCCGGCCACGCGGTTCCCGCGATCCGTCCCGCGCCGCGATCGAGCGTTCGATCATCCGCTCCGTCGAAAACCGGCACTTGCAGGTGGACACGCGGGATTTCGAGCACTGCCAACGGAGCCCCGGCTTCCTCGAGCAGGCTTGCCTTGTAAGCCCGGACGCGCCGGGCGTCCCAACCGCTTAAATCAACCTCCGGCGAACTTACACCGGACTCCCCCTGGGTGTCCGTTGCGGAGTAGGCTTGACTCAGGGCCTCGAATTTCGTGATAGCGGACTTCGCTTGGAATCGGCTGTAGAGCCGGGTGCCGCCGTAGATCGCCAGCAGGGTCAGTCCGCAGAGGAAAAGCGCAACTTCTGTGACGGCCCCGATCTTCTGGCCGCGTCTCAGGCTCTCACTGAGGTGCCGTAAGAGAGCGGCGGCGCGGGTAACGAGTTTCTGTATCGGTGACATTGATTATCTCCCCATCTCTGTTTCCAAATCGAAGTCCGCCTCACGAAACTCCTGCTGCGGTTACTTAGCAGGCACCCAGACTGAATCGGCGACCGCCAGTTCAACGCCTGCGAGTTCGGTGCTCACCTTGACGTATTGGGGGCCTGCCTTCGTGCCGGGTGCAGCCGTGAAGGTCAGCAGGTACTGGCTGTCGAAAATCTTCTGCAGGCTGTCGAGATACGGCTTGAAGCTCACCGGACGCTGCAGGCCGAGATAGAACGACTCGCCGCCCGTCTCCTCCGCCAGCTTGGAAATGCCCATCTGTCCGTTGACGGCCTCCCAGTAGTTGCGGTGGTAGCGGCCCACGCCCGGAGCATAGAGCGCGTGGACGGTGGTTCCGGTGCGCTGCGCGACGGCGCTCGCTGAATCGACGTCAGGGTTGACACCCAACCCGTGCCGAGCCGGTCCGCGCCGGGCGCGATCGATGCCGTCGGTCACGATCAACAACTGGCGCCGGTTGGGGTGCTCAGGCCAGCGATTCATCAGATCGATGGCAGATAGATACGGACTGCCGTAGGCTCCGGCTGAGCCGATCGGCAGGCGAATCGCCTTGGCGGCCGCCTCGTGGTCCGTGGTGAAATTCTGCGCAATCTGAACTGTCGCATTGCGCATGTAGCCGATTCCGACCAAAGTCGAGGGGGCCTGCGCCCGGACGAAGTCGCGCAAGTCGTCAAGCTGCGAGCCGAGGCTGGTGTCCGACGCGTCGTCAAACAGAATGAAAAGGTCGAGGCCGGCGCGCTCGCCCTGTGCGGGCACCCATTCGGAAACCTGCAGGCGGTTCTTGCCCTGCTTGACGACAATGTCCGCCGGATTGATCTCCGGCATGCGCTTGCCGTCGGGCACGCTCGCCGTGACTGTCATCCTCACCTGGATAGCGTCCGGCGAGGTCGTGTCCCCGGCGCGTGCGAAGGGGCTCACGAGCGCCGCCGCACAAGCCAGTAACGCTATTGATCGAAACATCGAACGGAAATTGATTCTTGATTTCATGGTTGTCTCCTCTCTATGGCGCCATGGCGCCTATCGACGATTCAAGTTGCCGGACCCTGGCGAACCCTTCGTCTGTCCTCAGTCTTGCGGGAGCCCTGATCCCGACGCCTCTGGGAAGTGCAACTCGGCGGCCAATTGAAAATCGTTGAAATGTTTGGGTTTAGTTAAGGATGGAATGCCGACCTGTCAGAATTTCTGAGCTATCAGCAGGCGCGAGCTTCGGCGAACCCGCCGATTCGCCAATGCCATCTTCGAGCAGGCCGAAGGTATCGGTCCCGACCAAGAGGTCGGAGCGCCTGCTGGAACTCTCTCCGACACTCCTTTGGAGCCCGCACATCTGGATGGGTGTAAGCGTGGAAACTCTTACGTATACACCGCGCATCGACCACCTTCGCCAATCCGGCGCGATGGTAAAATTCCTGTCGCTCGAACCGCTCCTGGGGCCGCTCCCTGGCCTAAATCTGGAAGGCATCGATTGGGTGATCGTGGGCGGCGAATCCGGCCCCGGCGCCCGCCCCATGAACCCATCGTGGGTTTTGGAAATCCGCGATCAATGCCTCAACGCGCGCGTGCCCTTCTTCTTCAAACAGTGGGGCGGCACCAGAAAGAAGAAAGCCGGGCGTGAACTCGAAGGCCGAACCTGCGATGCGATGTCGGCGCCACCCACAGCCATGGCTCTGTTGGCGTTTTTCCTCGGCAAGTGCGGCTATTGCCCGAGCTAGTTGCGGCTTGCGTGCGTTGACTGAATTGATTGTTGCGAATCGCGCTACGTACTTGACCCGTTCAGGAGGCGGGAATATCATCTCCTCTTGTAAGAAAAGTCGAAGGCAATTGTTGACAACCCGCGTCAGCATAGTGCGAAAGGCGTCTTGGCTGGTCGCTCATTCAGGGTCGGCAGACGTAACTGGTTTTCACAACAATGGGTCTGGGCGGAGTTAGGCGCAATCGGAGGTGAAGCGTGAATGACGACGAGCGTGCCGTTCAGCTCCATACACTCGAATATCAGCAGGCCGCCGAACGGTACGACAACATTTATCGATCCATATGGACGATCTTTTCATATATGACCGCAGTCGCAGGAGGATTCCTCGCTTTCGGAGCTGAGAGAATCGAACCCCATGCATTGATCTGCATAGCGTCATTTCCGTTACTTTTCTGGCTGGTCACTACCTACCTGCCCCTCGATCGTTATGGGACGCAAGTCATCAAGCGTCTCGGCCAAATCGAATGTATTTTGAGTCGCGATTATCACGTGGAGCTGGATCACTTTAAGCAGTATGCAAACAAGGAGCTAAGCGTCTGCAAGGGTCTATCGCGAGCTTTGAAGGCCAAAAATTGGCAGTGCGTGTGGGGCCAGGTCCGCCGGGCTCGATTCGCGATTGGCCTCATCTTCGTAATACTTATAGTCTTGGTGCTTCTTAGTTACGCGGGCTTCCGCCTTTCTGGTCAGAAGTTGTTCCTTGTGGGATCTCATGCGCCGGCGCCGACGATGTCAATAGACAACTCGACGACCATACGGTGAGGCCCTTAGTGGACGTTACGGATGGCTTCAATCAGACTGCAAGTGTTGACATTTAGTCTTCAGCCGTCGAATGATAGGTACGAGGTCAGTACACATGCAGCCTGACGTTATATCGAACGCTTTTAAAGACCAATTTCAGGCCGTCCCTGAGGATGTGTACCCTCCCCAGACTACCCGTGGAGCCGAGATCGACGCTTTCATTGAACTGTTCCGCGGCGTGTTTCCGGGCCGTGAGGCGCTCTACGTGAGCGCCCCAATTACGTCGGGGCGTTCGACTCATTAACTGGATCTCAAGACACCCCGACGTGACTGACGCTCTGGAGCAATATCAGCATGAGCACTCCCGAGAGGTCGTCGCCGCCAACCGAGATGCAGCCAGCGGCCTAGTGATGAGAGCCAGAGCGACGCACTCAGGTCCGGTCATTGACCCCACTGTGGTGAGTGACATTGAGGGATGGACACAAGGAGATTACCGCACGGCTTGGTCTCGGATTATTCAAGAGTTCGTCCGGACGGCAATCTTCGCGAATGGATGGGAATTCAGCAACGGCTGCTCGTATGAGTTCCTGATTGCCACCAAGGCAGGGATTCAAACCCTCGATGAACTGTGGAGTCCGATAACCATGGCGACCGGCATATCGCTGTTGCGTGGTGCAATCTCTGACATCTCTTCCCACGGCTTGCCTGCCGAATTCCTGCGTGGGATTCTTGAGGACCTTGAATCGCTCGACAAACCGCCTTTATCGGAAAGAAGCAGCGCCTTGGAGCAGGTCGGCGAAACGAGGAACTTCAAGGACGCAGTTCTGAGCTCGCTTTCCAACCATGGTAACGTTGCCCAGTTTGTCAGCTTCTCGCCAAATCTGGACATCCGGTATTCCAGAATTGTCGGTCACCCGTCAAATGCGACTTTCACATCTCCTCAAGAGGCGATCGCTCATCTGTTAAAGGCTTCTCTTGAAAGCTCCGTCAACGTGCGCAGCTATTACCCTGATAATCCGAAGAGTCGAGAATTCGTTTATGGCTTGCGAGACGTAGAAAGTGTTGACGCCACAGTGCGACGGCTCGCGACTCAGGGCCTCTACACAATCGTAAACGAGACTGTGGATGTGAATGATGGCGGAGTCTCCGGGGTTGCGCTCGGGGATGTGATCGAATTCGCTCCAGGGGACACCCCCCGGTGCGTAGAAAAGCCTGGGACAGTGACTCTGCCGCGGACCGTTGCATTGTCAATGTTGCAACGGGTTTACGGCTTTGCACCGACGCTTCCGAGCGGACGGTGGCGGATAGAATTCAGTATCCATCCGGTGCCGCGTGGATACCGGCAGGGCCACACAATCTTATGGGAAGCAGAACGCGAAAGTGGGACTCAGCGGGCGCCACACGTCCGTTGGCCGAATCATTTCAGCCGATTCCTGGGCGACAAGGCATTCGGATTGCTTCTTGCCGATTGTCTCGGATTTCCTGTCCCGTCTACCTTAGTGATATCTCGCAATGTCAGGCCCTTTGGGTTTGGGCGAAGCCCAGGAACGGGAGAAACGTGGTTAAGGACATCCCCTAGAGAGCCAGTACCGGGAAGATTCGCGACCCTGCACGGGTGGGTTGACCCGTTCAAATTGCTCAGCCAGGAGGACCCTGAGGGTAAAGAGCTTGTCTCCGTACTCTCGCAGGAAGGGGTGCGGGCGGCGTTCTCGGGCGCCTCAATTGGCACTAGTGGGGCGCCAGCGTTAGTAGAAGGCGTCCAGGGAGCCGGCTCGGAATTCATGCTTGGCCAAAGGCCTGCCCAGTTGCTTCCATCAACGACAATCGAAGCGGTTAGAAAGATGATGGAATCTGTAGTCGGGCTTGTTGGTGGCACGGTCAAGATCGAGTGGGCGTATGACGAGCAGATCGTATGGATCTTGCAAATGCAGCAGGTCGAGCAACCGTTCGTTGGGACGGTCATTATTGCCGGTGAGCCTGCCCGTTTTAGACATTTTGAGGTTGCCCGCGGCATCGATCAACTTCGGAAAGCCGTTGCCGAGGCCAAAGCTGCCGGCGAAGGCATGATTGTCGTCGGGGCTGTCGGGATCACAAGCCATTTTGGCGATATTCTGCGGCGAAGTGGCGTTCCTTCGCGGATCGAACCCGGAAGCTAACTGGCCCTTTCAACTCCCCGCCAACCCGATAAAGAAAAAGCATTCAATCTCCCAGCGCCGCAAAGTTATCGCTGAACGTTCCAGGGGCACTTTATGGTAAGGGCACAGCAGCCGCTCCGACAACTTAAGGAGGGTGGTCGTTGAAGGTGGGATTTGCGGAGCGCGACATCACCCCTGATCCTGGCTTGGAAGTTCCGGGAGGCTAGACCGCTTCTCGTGACTACAAACCTGGACAACCGCTGCCGTCGCTCGAATCCATCATGCACGAAAAATGAATCTGGAAGAATTTCATCCGGCGAAACTGGCGAAGTCCCGGAGCAAGCGCGATTTCGTGCAGGGGGGAGCGGCGGGCTTCGCCAGCTTAGGCGGGAGACGGAAGAGGAGGAAATAATATGCGAGCAATTATTCGCGGGGTATTGATCATGCTTTGGGCGCTCGCTCCTGCCCTGGCGGGAGATTTGCGCGTGGGACGGGCGGCGGTGGACATCACTCCGGGGCAAGGCATGCCCATGGGGGGATATTACCGGGTGCGGCTCAACACCGGAACCCATGATCCGCTCTTTGCCAAGGCGATTGTGCTGGAAGAAGACGGCGTGGAGGCCGCAATTGTGGCTTGCGACCTGGTGGGGCTGCCGCGCAGCTTCGTCGATTCCGCCCGGAGCATTATCCGCGAGACCACGCATGTCCCTCCCGACCACGTGATGATCGGCGCGACGCATAGTCATACGGGGCCCGAGATGAACCGCCTCTGGCTCGAGCGCGTCGAGGGTCCCGCTGCCCAGGTGGCCAAGGACTATCGCGCGGCGCTCCCGGGCAAGATTGCCGAGGCTGTTAAACAGGCGGAGGCGAACCTCCAACCCACGGAGGCTTGGGCCGGGATCGGCGAGGAGGACACGCTTTGTTTCAACCGGCGATTTGTGATGAAAGACGGCACAATCGGATGGAACCCCGGCAAGATGAATCCTAATATCGTTCGGCCGGCCGGGCCGGTTGATCCTGACGTTTCAGTCGTATACTTCAAAGCACCGCCTTCTACACCTCAGGTAACGTTCGTCAACTATGCTATGCACCTGGATACAACCGGGGGCACGGAATTCTCTGCTGACTACCCCTATACCCTGGGCAAGCTGCTGGCCGCGGTGAAGGGACCCGGCATGCTCACGGTCTTTGCGATTGGGACAGCGGGGAATATTAACCACATCAACGTCAAGAGCGCCGAGCCCCAGAGCAGCACACGGGAAGCAGCACGGATCGGAACCGTGCTCGCGGGAGAGGTGCTCAAAACCTATCCGCACCTCACCAGGGTCACAGGCCCCTTGCAAGTCCGGCGCGAGATTGTGCAGTTGCCCATACAGCAGTATTCCCAGGAAAACGTGGGAAAGGCACAGGAAACCGTGGACCGAGCCCTCAAGGGAGATCCGGACCGTTTCCCGTTTCTTGAATTGGTCCGTGCCTTCAAAATACTTATGGTGGCGTCCGAATACCACGGGAAGCCGATCGAGGCGGAAGTGGAAGTGATCTCGCTGGGCCGCGAACTTGCCTGGGTGGGACTGCCGGGCGAGGTCTTTGTGGAATTAGGAATGGCGGTCAAACATGCTTCGCCCTTTCGCTACACGATCGTGGACGAACTGACGAGCGACGTCCTTCATTATGTGCCGGATCGCAAGGCCTACGCGGAAGGGAACTACGAACCCACCAACTCATTCTGTGCTCCGGGCGGAGGCGAGATGCTGGTGGACGCCGCGACTCGCTTGTTGATCCAATCCTACGGCGCGTCCGCAAACTAACCTCCCCGGCGCAAGGAACCCGGGACATGGCTCCAGAACCAGGCGGTGTGTGGTACACTTCCGCCGTCAGAAACGCCCAAGAGGAAATCATTTATAGAAGGAGGGAAATCATGTCTTTGAATCGCCGCGGTTTTCTGACTGGAACTCTGGCTGCCGCATTCAGTGCCACCGCGAGTGACGGCCGCGCCGCTGACTTCGAAACCGTGCGAGGCGACTTCCCCCGCACGCGAAATGCAGCTTACATGGACAACGCTTCCTCGCACCCGATCAGTGTGTATTCCGCGGCCGCGCTGCACCGTTACGTGGACTGGGTGACGAACGAAATCGGCGAACCCTGGTGGCCCTACTGGACGCCGGCGCGGGAGGAAGCCAAGAACTTGTTTGCGCGGCTGATCAACGCCGACCCCGGCGAGATCTCATTCGCCCGCAGCACCATCGAGGCCGAAAGCAATCTGCTCAACGGCATGAACATTCAAGCTTCCGGCGGCAACGTGGTGACCAACGACCTGCACTACAGCGCCGCGTTGTACAACTACAAAATGCGGCAGCGTGACGGCTTGGATGTGCGTGTGGTCAAGCATCGCGACTGGCAGATCGACCTGGGGGATCTCGAGCGCGTGGTGGACGGCAAGACCAGGCTCATCGCCCTCGCGCTCGTCTCGAACGTGAACGGATACCTGGCCGACATCAAAGCCATCAGCCAGCTTGCTCACGCCCACGGCGCTTACGTTTATGCGGACATCATTCAGTGCGTGGGCGCGATTCCCATCGATGTCAAAGCCATGGGCATCGACCTCGCCGCCTGCTCCACTTACAAATGGCTGATGGGCATGAAAGGCTTCGGGTTCATGTACGTGCGGCAGGATCTGCAGGGCGCCGTCGTGCGGCCCACGCAGCACTCCGGAGGGATTCGTTTCAATTACGCGCCGTGGGTGCCGAGCGTGGAGCCGGGCACGGACGAAATTGCCTTCACGCCCGTGACGGGTCCAGCCCGTTACGAGGTGAGCTATGCTTCCTGCCCCGGCATCGTTTGCGCGCAGGAGAGCCTGAAATACATTCATCGTTTCGGCGTGGACAACATCCGGAACCATGTTCGCACGCTCACCGACCGCTTGCAGAAAGAGCTGCCGGCAATGGGTTATCCGTCCATCACGCCGCGCGGAAACGAGAGCCCCATCGTCGCCTTCGCCTGCAAGGACCCGGACGCGACCATGCGGAAGCTGCGCAAGGCGGATGTGCACGTCGCCATGCGCTTTGGGAATAAAATGCGGATCTCTCCCTCGGTGTTCAACAACATGGACGACATCAATCGATTGCTGGAGGCGCTCTCATGAAGGCCGGCCGTTGGGCAGCCACGCTTCTTCTGTCGGCGCTGGCTGCTGGTGCCTTATCCTGCTTTTGTTACGGGGCTGATTATCCGGGCGTGCGGCAGGGCGGGCTGTACATGTTCAACTACTATTTTCCGCCCGCGCCCGCCAGCACACCCTGGGCCCCGAGTTGGTCGCCGGACGACAAGTGGATTGCCGTCGGCATGGAAGGCTCGCTCTGGAAAGTGGACCCTGCCACCGGCGCTGCCATCGAACTTGTGCACGATGGGCGCTACAGCTCTTCGCCCAGTTGGTCGCCGGACGGCAAATGGATCATCTATACCGCCGACGATGACGGCCGCAACATCCAACTGGCAATCTTGAATGTGGCGACAGGGGAAACGCACCCCCTGACGGACGACGACCAGGTTTATCTCGACCCGGTCTTTTCTCCGGATGGACGTGAGGTCGCGTACGTTTCGAGCCAGCCGTCCGGGTATCTGAATATCTACGTGCGTGCGATCCAGGACGGGCACTGGGCCGGCGATGCGATTGCGCTGACTCGCGATCGCCGGGGGGCGAGCGACCGCCTCTACGTGGGCCCCTGGGACATGCACACGCAACCGGCGTGGACGCGGGACGGCAAAGAGATCATCTTCGTCACGAATCGCGACGCCCCGCTCGGCTCAGGCGATCTGTGGCGCATGCCCGTAGAGCCTGACGGGATCGGGAAAGCCGTTCCGATTTTGAAAGAGCAGACGCTGTTTCGCACGCGGCCAGACGTGTCTCCCGACGGCAAGCGTATTGTGTATGCTTCGACCGGGGGCGCGGCCGAACAGTTCAACAACCTCTATGTGCTGCCGGCAGGCGGCGGCGTGCCCTATAAGCTCACCTTCGACGCCTGGGACCACTTCCATCCGCGCTGGTCATCGGATGGCGAATGGATCGCCTATATTTCGAACCAGAATGGGCTGCCGCAACTGGCCCTGCTCGAGACCTACGGCGGCTCGCGCCGGACGGTCGCCATCACCGGGCGGCGCTCGAAAGCCCCCATGGGCACGCTCGAGGTGCGGGTGATCGATGAAGGCACGGGCCAAGCCACTCCCGCGCGCATTCACGGCATGGCAGCGGACGGTAAATTCTATCCACCGCCCGACGCCTTTTCGCGGCAAGGCAACGGCACAGCGCACAGTTTCCACACGCGCGGGGAGTTCACGGTCGATGTGCCGCCGGGCCAGATGACGCTCCAGGCGGTGAAAGGGTTCGAGTACCGGCCCGCGCAGGCCACGGTGCGCATCGAGCCGGGCCGGGTTTCGCGAATCGAGCTTCGATTGCGGCGCATGGCCGACGCTCCGGCGCGCGGCTGGTATTCCGGCTCCACACACTCGCACATGAATTACGGCGGCAACCTGCGAAACACCCCGGAAAACATGATTTTCATGGCGGAGGCGGAAGATGTGCACGCCGTTATGGCCCTGGCTGCGAACAAGGACAACCGGGTGCTGGACCAGCAATACTTCGCCGGGCCCGGTGAACACCCGGCATCGCGGGGCAATGCGAGCGTGAAATTGCACGTGGGAGAAGAATACCGGCCGCCCTTTTACGGCCACACGTCTTTCCTCGGTCTGAAGGACCATCTCATCTCGCCGTTCCTTACCGGCTACGAGGGTACCGGGGTCGCAAGCTTGTATCCGAGCAACACAGATATGTTTCGCAAGGCGCAGGCGCAAGGCGCACTCACGACCTATGTCCATCCCTTCGTTTCCGTAGACTCCGATCCGCTGGAGACTGGCCTGGGGGTCGCACGCGCGCTCCCGGTCGACGCCGCTTTGGGTGTTGTGGATTGTCTCGAATGGTCCTACTCCGGGCACGCGCAGATTGATGTATGGCACCGCCTGTTGAACAACGACCTGGCGCTCGGGGCGGTGGGCGGCGAGGATTCCATCACCAACCTGCATCACTACCGCCTGCTGGGCTCCTTTCGGACTTATGCCCACTTGGACGGCCCGTTCACGGTCGAGAACTGGCTCGAGGCGCTACGCAAGGGCCACACCTATGCCAGCAGCGGACCAATACTCGAGTTCCGCATCAACGGCAAGCTGCCGGGCGAGATCATCCGCCTGCCGGGCGAGGGTGGGAGTGTGATCCTGGAAGGGACCGTTCAGTCGATTGCGCCGCTATCAAAAGTCGTGATCGACTCGAACCAGGGAACGCTCAAAGAGATTACGCTCAATGCAGACGGCAAGAGCGCGCACTTCCGGGGAGAGGTGCCGGTAAAAGCCAGCCGCTGGTTTTCGCTGCGCGCCGAGGGACCTCCGGCGGCATTCCTCGATGGCGAGTATCCGCTGGCGGTCACGAGTGCGATCCGGGTCTACGTGGGAGACGGCAAAATCCGCAGCTCCGAGTCGGCCCAATACTTCATCCGCTGGATCGACAAGCTGCAGGCCACGGCCGAGCAGTGGCCCTGGTGGCGGTCCCAGCGTGAAAAGGATCATGTGCTCGCGCAATTCGACCAGGCCCGAAGCGTTTATAAAAGGCTGGCTGCGGAAGTGCACTGACCGGGTCGCCACGGGGCTTGCCAAGGAGGGGAGAATGGTGTCAGGAACCATTTCTCGGGCGACCGCGGTTGCGCAGGGTGTTTTCCAATGCAAATTGCGCAACGGCCTTCCTCAGCCATGGCTCCGAACCATACGGTCGGTTTTTCTTTATCGCAGAGCGGATATTCTCAATTTCTTCCTTGCCTGGCGATTCGTTGAGCCATTGCCGATAGTGGCGCGGCGCGGCCACGGGCCAGGGGCTGAGCAGTTTCTTTTGCTTTTCGTTTCCGCCCAGTCGCGCGTGAGCGCTCGACCACGGCCAGTCCTCGGCCTTTTTCACGAAGGCGGCGCGCTGGGCGTTGCTTTCCACGTAGCGAACCAAGCTCCGGAAATGGCGGTCGGACTCGACCAGCAGCGACTTATAGCGCCCTTGATAAACGTGCCCGTATCCGACCGTCCGGGTGCGCGCGTGATAACGCTGCGTGTGGGTCAGGGTGAGGCGTCGCAGGAATTGGGAGAGATCGCCGTCCGCTTGGGGATAAAGCACCAGGTGCCAATGATTCGGCATCAGGCAGTAGGCCAGAATGCGCATGGGCACAAAATGCAGGCTCTCTTCCATGATACCGAGAAACTCTTCATAGTGCGCAGGTTCTCGGAACAGCCGAGAGCGGAAATTCGCGCGATTCAGCGCATGATAAAACATCCCCCCAACATCCACTCGCCGCGCTCTGCCCATAATCGAATACTATCGCTTTGTCCTCGAAAATACAATGGTTGTCGCGGTAGGGACGGACATTGCTGGCCGCCCCCCGCACAGATCCGTACGAGCGGGATTACCGCATACGGCTCTTATCTTGGATGAGTAGCGTCAAAGCGCACGTCAGGATAAGGGTGCAAGATACGGGGTCGAGGAATCCATCGCTCGAAGTGCGGGCGCAGTCGATCCCATCCAGGCCGCCGCTTTTGGCTGCGGCGGCGCAGAGCTTGCCACCACAGTCGGCAGAGCCGGTCGCGAAATCGTCCCAACGCCTCGCTGTTCCCCGGCACGGCGTGATAGCGGTAATAGCCTTCGACCACCCGTTTCAGCCAGGCGCCCACGACGCCCACCGGCTCGTGCAGGTTCCGGCGCAGCTCCTGCTTGATCGCTTGGAGCTTCGCCCTCAGCCGCTTCGCCGCCGTGCGCCGCCAGACCACAAAATGGCCTTTCGAGTTCGTCCCGCAATAGTGGGTGAACCCTAGAAACGTGAACGTCTCGGCTTTTCCCTCTCCCCGCTGTTGCCGGTTAACTTGCGCGAACCGACCAAACTCGATCAGTCGCGTCTTCTCCGGATGAATCTCCAGCCCGAACTTGGCCAGCCGTTCCTGAAACTCTCGCAGAAACCGCTCGGCCTCGGCTCGGTGCTCGAATCCGACCACGAGATCGTCAGCGTAGCGGACCACGATCATGTCCCCTTGCGCCACTTTCTCGCGCCAGACCTCCGCCCACAGATCGAAGACGTAATGCAGGTACACGTTGGCGAGCAGCGGCGAAGCCACTGCCCCTTGCGGCGTGCCCACCTTCGTCTCCGACCACTCGCCGTCCTCGGACACCCCGGCTTTCAGCCATTTCCTGATCAGCCGCAGCACCCGATTGTCGGCCACTCGATGCGCGACGAACTTCATCGTCCATTCGTGGTCCATGTTGTCAAAGAACCCGCGAATGTCCGCATCGAGTATCCAGTTCACGCGCCTCCGTTGGATGCCCACATTCAGCGCGTCGAGCGCCTGATGCGGGCTGCGTCCGGGTCGAAACCCGTAGGAAAAGCCCCGAAAGTCCACCTCATAAATTTCCTTGAGGATGGTGACCACCGCTTGCTGGACGATCTTATCCTCCAGCGCCGCGATGCCCAACGGACGTTGCCGTCCGTCGACTTTCGGGATGTACACTCTTCGCGAAGGTTGTGCCCGGTACGCTCCCCGGTGAACGCGACCGTGAAGATCGATGAGCCGACCCTCCAGGCCGTCTTCATACTCGCTCCACCTCACGCCGTCCACGCCGGGGGCCGCGTTCCGCTTTAAGGCGTAATAGCTGTCCCGCAGCAGGTCAACCGTCAGATGGTGGAGCAAAGCCGTGAACCGTTCCTGCTTCCTTTCCCGCGCCACTCGGCGCACCCCGCCTAGCCCCTGGGACACGCGTTCCCCGCTCGGCGTCGGACGCGTGCTGGACTCGACAGAGTTCTCCTTGATCGACGCCCTTCCCTCCACCCCCTCCGCCGAGGCTTGCGCCTCCTTGTTCGGCGGCTTCATCGGTAATATGGCGTCGTGCGACTCCTCTGGGGCGTTCATGTCCGGCTTGTGGTTATTGGCCTTCCCGGACCGGTCCCCACCTGCGGGGGACGCCCCAGAGGTCTCCCGGTTCTCGTGCATATTGTTTCGCGGCGTGCCAGGGGTCTTAGACTACGCCGGGCCCGTCGAGCGACTCGCGATTAGCGCCACCCGCCGATGTTGCCTTCCCTCAGTCAGGACAGGGTCGGCACCCGGATCTATGTTTTCGCAGCTCCATACCCTGCCCACCGCTACCTCTGTCTACGCTTCGCCCGCCGCCTCACGACCGCCGGCGCAAGACTCGAGGCCAGGATGGAATCGCTTTTCCTTTCCTGTAGGGCTCTTGCATCCCCTACAATATGCCGGTTTATCCCGGCGCTCCCTGACACCATTCTCCCCCATAAAGTCTCCCTTGTTCTGACACTAATAATACTGTCAGAACAAAGCTCTGTCAAGAGCTTTGCAAGATTTGCAAAAATGACCTTTCAGGGGAAGTGTAAAGGAAGACTTTCTGGAATCAAGAAGTTAGGTTATTCGATACCTGCTGTTTACGAAATCGCTGGACACCATCTCCCCCCCCAATCGCGTTGTTTGCCGGTGAAACGGTTTACTCGCTGCACGCGGCGACGGGCTCCGAGGCGGTAATGTGATACTCCATCGCATCAAAACTATCTAACCTGAAATGCACACTTCGAAAGTCGAATGAAGGCGTCGGCCCAAGGTAGATGCCGACGATACCCTTAGAATAGGTATAGTGGAACAAGTAGTTTGGGCCAGCGTCGAAAACCATCCATACGTTGTTGTGCAGCACCGAAACGAACTTTGGACGAAACCTGAGGCGCTTGAAATCCCCGTACAGTGCATCCTTGCACTTTCGGAAGTAGGCGAATGCAAATCCATGGTGGTCGGTTAGACACACTTGAAATTTGTCACTGCAATCTTGGAGCACAGTACCTCGTGAGAATGGTGTCACGAGCGTTCCAGTCCGTGTATTCAGTTCGATCACATGTTCATTCGTTGCCTTAAATGTGGCCTGGAAACCGGCGTGCTCGGACGATCCTGGCTGCGCACTCGCCGCCGAAAGCAGCGCCCCGAGCAGAATGAGCGTTCGTATACTACACCTCATTGGCAACCCCCTGGTATATCGCAGTCGAACGGAGCACCGACAGCATCTGACATTCGCTTGCCCGCGGAGCTCGTGCCTTGTTCACGCGGCACCGAAATCGTAGGCGTCACCGGATATTGCTGCGTCAACGCCTCTCCGAAGTGGGTTTCATGACCTAGCTCATGAAACGTCAAAGTACTCAGCCCGACGAGCGGAGCCTTGCTGGCAGACGCGGCGTTAGCATAGCGCAACACCGCTTGAGGATTTAGCTCGCTTTGGCCTGAGAAGGAATCCCCATTCCAGGTGCCAGCTGTTCCACCGCCTGCACCGCCGTTATTAAAACTCGTGTCCGTGACGGTAAATGACGTCCCGTTCCAAACAGCCTTAATCTCGCTGCCCGTCATTGACCCAATGATCTTGCCACTCGAGTCTTTGATATTGAACTTGTCTTTGTCATTTAAAGCGTTAACAGCCTTGTCATATTTGTTCAATACGTCTTCCAGTTGCTTGCCAGCTTTTGCGCCTGCCTTTCCCGTTGACGGATCTACATTCACTTTACAAGTCCCGTCCTTGTAGTGATCGGCGCAGAGCCCGCTCGGGTCGGTGAGCGTCAGAGGATTGTTCCGGACGTAGGCGTACATATTCCAAGTCTGGGGGTCGTCGAGCTTGGTGGCGCCTTTGCCTAGCGGGTCGGGGCTGAACCAGCGGCCGAAATTGGAGGCGTAGAGGCGAGCCATGGTGAGGTCAATGTTGGTGGTCACGTCGCGGTAGGGCAGGTAACCGAAGTTGTATCCGCCACCGCCCGCCGTGGACGCCACCTGGCCCCACGGGTAGAAGAGCATGTCTTCCTGCGAGGTTCCGGTGTGGCCGGTCATCAGCGACGTCGAGCCGATGCTATTGATGTGGTGCAAATAGGTCTCCGAGCTGGAATAAACCGCGATGTGCCGGGAGCCAAAACGCACCAGGCTGAATTGCCCATATTCCCCCAGCCAATTCCCTGCCGGGTCGAAGAGGTGCTGGTTCGACCCCGCCCCATTCGAGAAGCTCCACTGCACGCGGTGTCCCAGCGCGTTGTAGGTGAAGGCCCAAGTCGCTCCACTGTCCACCGAGGATACGCGCCCTTCGGCGTCCCATTGATAGGTATGCGGGGAGGTGTTGCTCGAGTCCTTGGTCAAGTTCCCCCCCGCATCGTACGTGTACCCTTGACTGGTGATCTGGTTGTTCGCCGGGTTGAAGCTAAAATTCGAGCAGCCCGAGGGCTGGCCGTTAAACTGACAAGTCATGTTGCCGTATTGCCCGTTTGAAAGGTCCCCCGCAGTGTAACTGTAGGTGAAGTTGTAGTTCTCGTCGCCCGAGGCGCAAGGAGTTGCTATCGCGCCGGTGAGCCGGTTGACGTGGTCGTAGGAGTAGGCGCCCGTAAAGCAATTCGTCGCCACCGTCGTGTCGTGATTCCAGACTCCCCGCACGCTCCCGTTGGGAGAAAAAAGGTACCTGACACCATTCCCCCTCTACGGCACCGGGACAAGGTTTCGCGGCGGGTAGAGCCTCGGTCCTTCGTCGATGATGATGTATATAACCACTCCCGCCGTTCCCAACTTCAGTATCGGCCCTGGTGTGATTGACCTCATTTTGTCCATCATCGTCGTCGGTGCATTCCCAGGACGCGCCGTGCCGGGCGTTATCGGATTTCCCTTGGGATCGTAGTGGTCCCTCGGGCTCTTATCCCCTTTGTTGACATCCCAGTGTCCATCCGTCCGAGAAATGGTTCCTGACACCAATCTCCGACCCCTGGGTAGGGCCACGTTTGCGATCTTGTGATCGCCAATGCGATGTGCCATTGCCACAAGGAATTGCGGCCCCTCCGGTCGCCAATGCGATGTTCTGGTCGCATTTGCGAACACCTTTGTTTTCAACGGCTGCTCTTCAGCGCCAAGAAGTTCGCATATGCGATCGCGGATCGCGCAAGGCCCGGCGGCTCAACAAGTTCGCATACGGTAGCGTATGATCGCATACGCCAACCTGTAAGGGGTGACGTGTCACCCCTTACAGCCGGTGCGAAGCACCGCGAGCCCTTGGGAACTTGCAGGAGGCAAGTTCAGGGCAAGAACGGTGGCGAGCAGAGAGACCGCAAGCGAGCCAGTATCGCGATAAGTCACCGACACGACTCCGGTGTTGATTCAACATCTTGAGGCGACGCGAGGACTCGAACGAAAGATGTCTTTTCGTCACCCGGAATCTGCCAGGGCGTGATTTGGTTTCTTGTCCCTTCTACGACCATCCGCCCTTGCCCATCGTAGTGGACAACGAGGCGCGGGGAAAACGCCACCATGCCGATCTGCAATCGGGGCGGGATTGGGGGGTCAGCTGCTGCAGTTTTACCCGTGTCGAGATCTAGAATGCGCACGCGAGCGGCGCTCACGTCCCTCATCCGCTCGGGGAGGTTGTACAACACGCACTTCGTGCCGACCCACCCAAATGCATACAATCCCTCGCCTTGGATGCTTGGAATCATGGTCTCAAGGTCCGTCACCTCCTGGCCTCCGACCAGTGTCACCGCTGCGTCGTTCTCGAAATTCACCAACAGGCGCTTGCCGTCGGGCGACCAATGCGGACTGTTCGCATAAGCGACCTGCCCAGCGCCGTTCACCGTCAGAGTTGACCTCACCAACGTAGTCTTGCGCATCCCAAGGTCCATGACCGCCAGCGGCCCGGAGGCTTCCACGATGTCGCCTGTTGCCTGTCCATGAATCGCAAAGACCACGCGCTTTCCATCAGGGGAGAAGTCCGGATCGTCGTAGACCTCGGGTCCTCCCTCGCCTGGCCACTTGTTAAAGTAAGGGCCATGTGTGAGCAACTCTGTTTGGCCGGTCATTAAGCTCAAACGGTAAAGTTGACCCCCATATTCTTTAGGCTTGAATGGGGCAAAAACGACGGTCTGACCATCAGGCGATATCACGAAAACTCCAACCGGTGGCTTTGTTTCTACGGCCCGCAGAACCTGTCCCGATTCCGAGGCAAGGTAAAGCACTCCCTTGTGGCTGTAGGCAACGGATGGTTTCGCAATCCCGGATTGCTGACACCAAACCGGAGGAATGGACAGGGCCAGCACGACAATCAGGAGAAACCGCTCGCTAGTTCTCATTCGATGGTCGGGTCGTTCCATGATGTATTCACCGTCACTGTAAAGTGATACTGTGGCACGGTCGGGACCGGCGTTACGCCAACCGCGTTGAGGAAATCCCCATATTCTGGACGACAAACGACCTGGCAACCCGCCGACACTGCGCGCCCATCGCTACCGATACCAGTAAAACCGAGCGGGTCATGCGGGGAAACTAGTCCGGAGCTGTGCACCAAGATTCCCGTGGAGATTGATAGGTCGTCTTCTCTGGATGGATTAGGTCCGACGGTCGGGATATTCCCGCTAAGCCGAATGGCAGCCTGTCCGTTGTGTGTGGTAAGTGTTCCTTGGTAGGTCCCATTCGCGATTGTCGCGAACTGGTCCGAATCCGAGGGCACTGACCTCGCCAGGAACGTGCCGGCCTGTTTAGTTTCCTTGCCGTTGTTCACGGTGACCGTTGCAACCGAGTTATAGTTCTCGTTCCCCTTGATTTTTGACCATTGGTCGTTGTAGTTGCCGTTCTTGTCTCTGGTGCGGTCTGTGATAGTGACCGTTACTTTGCAACTCTTATCGTCATTTGTGCCGCAAGCGTTCAGACCAGTTGGATCAGTTAGAGTGGTGGGGTTGTTGCGCGCGTAGGCATACATATTCCAGGTCTGAGGGTCGTCGAGCTTGGTGGCGCCTTTGCCTAGCGGGTCGGGGCTGAACCAGCGGCCGTAATCGTTCCCGTAGGCGCGCGCGGTGGTGAAGTCGGAATTCGTCGCAAGGTCATAGTAGGGCATGGAGGCAAAGTCGTACCCGCCGCTGCCCGCCGACAGCCACGCATCGCCCCAGGGATAAAACACCATGTCTTCCACCGGACTACCGACCTGGTTGGTCATCATCGTGGTCGAGCCCAGGGCGTTCACGTGGTTGAAATTCACTCCCGTCGCGCTCGACACCAGAATGTGCCGGTCCCCAAACCGCACCAGGCTGTAGGCCCCCGCCACGCCCAGCCAACCACCCGCCGGGTCAAACAGGTGCTGCTCCGTGCTGCTCTGGCCTTGCCACTGCACCCGATGGCCCAGAGCGTTGTAAGTGAACGTCCAGGTCGGCGTGGTTCCCGGGTCCACCACCGCCATGCGCTCCTCCGCGTCCCATTGGTAAGTGTGCGCACCCGAGTTCGTCACATTCCCCGCCAAGTCGTAGCTGTAGCCGCTGACGTGGTTCGTCGAGGAGCTGAACGACAACGGGTAGCAGAGGCCGACCGTCTGCCCGTTGATCACGCAAGTCATGTTGCCGTACTGCCCGGTCGAGCCGTCCTGAGTGTAGCTGAAAGTGAGATTATAGGTCGAGCTGCCCGTGGCCACCCCCGCCGTCAGCCGGTTCACATTATCGTAAATGTAGCCTGCCGTGTGGCTGAAAGAGGTATTCACACTGTCCTTGTACCAATAGCCCATCACCGTCCCATTGTCCGTCGTCCTGATCGGCGCAAAGCGAAGTTGTGCGCTTTCGAGGCGTGACTCGTGAATCGCAGATCTTCGATCTGCGCCAGCTCCCATACTTCCCCTTTTGGTCGCGGCATTCAGGCCGCGGTGCTCCACCCCGCTACTCGTCGGGTGAAGCGCAACCTTCTGTGCGCGGCACGAGCTTGACGCGGTACCGAGGAGATTGTTCCAGCCTCGCCGCATACTCCCCTACGGCCTTGTACACCCACATTCCCCCGTTGCCCATATCTGCGTTCCAGTGAGAGCCCACCTTTCTCAACCGATAACCGCCTCGAACCGTAACGAACTTGCCGTGCTTGTCCCTGTATGCACAAAGCAGGTATCCATGTAAACCATCCTCGGCATACACTGCGATGTTGAATGCGCCGGGGGTCGGGCCCGTTCCAGGTATGCTTCCGATGTGGTACCGAACCCAGGCGAGCCTGCCTGGACGCAGTTTAAGGTCCTCGATAGCCGGTTCAATGTAGCCACGCGCCACCAGGCAACCCAGCGCTGCCGTAACAGAGTGCGGTGGCGACTGCACCTCTTTGGGCTCCTCTGTGGCAGACGCAGCTCGCCCTATTAGAAGCAAGCTTACCAGTATCATTCTGAATAAGTTTCTATTCAATGTTTGGTCCATATGTGCTTATCACTGTGTTTGAGGTCGGACTAAGATACGGTCCGTCTGTCGTGTAAACAGGCATTCCCCAGTAGGGGCCAGCGTCGTCCATCGAGCCCCACATTCTGTAGTTCGTTGCGCCACCCGTTTGGGAAGTACCGTTAAGCTGGTCCCAGGCAGCGTTGGCAGCCGCGTCCAGTGACGCCCCAAAGTCGCGTCCGCCGTATATCGGGGGGGCCATCTTGGCATTAGCATCGACCGCGTCACCCCACTTCTGGTCGCCGTTGATGCGAACATCTGCGATTTGCTCTCGAGCAGTGGAAAGGGGCGTGTTTTCTGACTTCGAGTCACTCATCCCCCCCGTCTCATGGTTCACAATCCCCGCTATTTGGTAAACGGTTTCCGTTCTCTTGCTCGGACGGGTCACGGTCATCAGGGCGGTCCGCGCCTTTTGGTTCAGCCCGGGTGGCTTGTTCGTCTCAGGTGTTCGCTGTATTGAGCTCGCAAGCTCCGCGTCTGATACAAATCCACCCCCAGTCGCGGCATTAAGGAGCCTCTGACACCAGTCACATTGGCCGCTCGGGTCGGTGAGGGTTGCGGGGCTGTTCCGCACATAGCCATACATGTTCCAAGTCTGGGGGTCGTCGAGGTGGACGGCGCCTTTGCCCGCAGGGTCGGGGCTGAACCAGCGGCCGTAATCGTTTCCGTAGGCGCGCGCGGTGGTGAAGTCGGAATTCGTGGCAAGGTCATAGTAGGGCATGGAGGCAAAGTCGTACCCGCCGCTGCCCGCCGACAACCACGCATCTCCCCAGGGATAAAACACCATGTCTTCCACCGGACTGCCGACTTGGTTGGTCATCATCGTGGTCGAGCCCAGGGCGTTCACGTGGTTGAAATTCACTCCCGTCGCGCTCGACACCAGAATGTGCCGGTCCCCAAAGCGCACCAGGCTGTAGGCCCCGGCAACCCCCAGCCAACCGCCCGCCGGGTCAAACAGGTGCTGCTCCGTGCTGCTCTTGCCCACCCACTGCACGCGGTGCCCCAGGGCGTTGTAGGTGAAGGTCCAGGTCGGCGTGGTTCCCGGGTCCACCACCGCCATGCGCTCCTCCGCGTCCCATTGGTAAGTGTGCGCACCCGAGTTCGTCACATTCCCCGCCAAGTCGTAGCTGTAGCCGCTGACGTGGTTTGTCGAGGAGCTGAACGACAACGGGTAGCAGAGGCCGACCGTCTGCGCGTTGATCACGCAAGTCATGTTGCCGTACTGCCCGGTCGAGCCGTCCTGAGTGTAGCTGAAGGGAAGGTTATAGGTCGAATTGCCGGTGGCCGAGGCATTGGTCAGCCGGTTCGCCGTATCGTAAGTGTAGCCTGACGTGTGGCTGAAAGAAGTATTCACACTGTCCTGGTACCAATCGCCCATCACCGTCCCATTGTCAGTCGTCCCGGTAGGCGCGAGCTGGCTCGGGGCAGGGCAGGTCGTGGGCGCCGTCCAACTCGAGTAGTAATTGTACACCTGGCAATAGTCGGCTGTGGGAGTTGTCGTCGTCCCCAGGTCGATCATCCAGGGCTGAAGGCGCTTGTTGTAAATGTAGGTCTCCTGGGCATTCGAGCCGCTGCCCGTGTTGCCGTTGACGAACGTGCTGACCGCCCCCCAGGGCATGTACGTGATGCTCTGCACGGGATACTGCGGATGGTAGGTGTCCACCAGGGAGCTTTGAATCTGCTTGATGCGCCGCGCCGCAGAAACGGTGTTCGTGAGGGTGAAGCCTGCGGGGTGGAGCCACTGCGAAACCTCACCGGTGTATTTGTATTGGTAGTTGCTCGACCAGATCGTGCTGGTGGCGCAGTTGACCGGGCTACACTGCCAATAATCCTTGGTCCGTCCCATCGCATCGTAGTCCTGCACGGTAGCCGTCAGCTTCGTCCCGCCGGAGTTAACCGTGGTGGTGTGGGTCAGCCGGCGTTTATAGTTGTTAAGGCTACCGCTCGCCCAACTCCCCAGACTTACTGATGCCTCGTCGTAGTAAAAATTCGCGGCCGCCGTGCCATCCGAATAGCTCTTCTGGGTGACCCGGTTGAGGGGGTCAAGGTATAGATACGTGGTACTGATGCTTCGCGCGTCTCGACGCGTGCAGGGCTCTGACGGGTCCCCGGAACAGAGCGAGGAGGGAGTTGGATATGTGTACGTGGTAGTCCCTGACTCGGGGTTCGTCGCGCTGGTCAGGCGGGACAGGGAATCATAAATGAAGGTTCGGGTTTGTGAGCCTTGCGTAACGACAAAATCAAGGTTGCCGGAGGTATCGTACGAGTACCTGTAGCCTGTCGAATAATTCAGACCATTGGGATCCCTCGACGGCATTGGTCAGCCGGCCTATGCCATCATAGGTGAGTTTGCGGATGTGGCCTGCCGGATCGGTGATGGTCGTGGTGTTTTGAGAGTAGCTGGTCGTGGTCGTGCTGCCGGGGCCACCACTGGGGCCGTCAGGAGAGGCGACGGAAACTGTGCGCCCTGCGGCGTCGTAGAGGGTCGTGGTGACGCCGGCAGTGTGGGGGTCGGGCGAGGTGCTGCAATACGGATTCGAGACGGTATAAACCCTGCCTAGTCCGTCGTAAACCGTGTCGGTGTTATCGGCGCCGCCGGAGCAATCAGGATCGGAGTTCAGTTGGGTGCGCGTCACGTGCCCGATGGCGTCCATGACCTTGGTGGTCGCGTTCGTGGTGCTCGCGTCCATCGTCTGGGATGTGGCAACGCTCGGGGTGGAGCCTGTATCATTGTACGTATTCGTGACTGTTCCAGTATCGGGGTCAGTGGTCTTTGTGAGACGGAAGAAGGGGTCGGCATACAGATAGCTGGCGGTTTGGCTGTTCCAGTTGACCAATGAGGACAACTGCCCGTCGCAGTAACGGTACTTGAAAGTCTCGGTGAACGATTTTGCATCCGTGATCTTGGTGAGGAAGGCATTCGTAGCCCCCGGCGCCCCAGGTGAGTCACAATCCGTTGAGAAGGAGTCGGTGTAAGAATAACCAGTCGAGTTACTTTTTGGGTCCTTCGCAGTCAACCGCTGACCGGTGTCGTCGTTAGTATAGTACCAGGGGAGGAAAGTGTTGGTGGTGTTGACCCATTCCAATTTGCTCGTGACATTGCCACGCGCGGTGATGCCAGTGCCATTGTACTTAGTGTCCCGCCCGACGGTGATGGAAGGACTTACTGGGGTGAGTTTACCAGAATCGTCGTATGTGTATTTCGTCTGCGCCGTCTGCACCCCATTGTTCATGACCGTGACGACTGTCGGCCGGCCGAAAACCGGGTCCGTCGAGTTCGGCCAATAAGTCGCTGCATAGACTTGCACATTGAAGCCCGTCACTGTGTAGTCAGTCTCGCGCAAAGGTGAACCGCTCGTTGCAGACCCGCAGGCGGGGGCCCCCCAATCCCACTCCTTTTTTGAAATGGGCCATGGGTACAAGGCGTAAGGATTATAGTCGATCCGCGACGTGGACCCGTTTTGGGTAACGGACTGGCAGGTCATCTCCGATTGAGCGGCCCAACTCTTGTTCACGGTGCGGAGGGTGTTACCGTTGTTATCCTGGTACTGAATGCTAACTTCGACAGGGACCACTAATTGTCCGGAGAAAGTGTCGTAGGGGCCGTTTGGGGGGTCCACTGCGCCGTACGTGTAAATGATCTTCGTCGTCGTATTCGTAACATTATCGACATTGGTGACGGTTGTGGTTTTGAATGCGTCGCCGTCATTTGCATAGTTCCAATCGGTCGTGTAGGAAAAGGTCTGGGTCAAGGCCACGGTGACGCCATCATAGCTGACCTGGCGCTCGGTCACGGCGTAGACGTCGTAGGTGTAGCCGCATGCTACGCCCTTGTCGCCCATATCGTCGGCCACGTAGATATGGTCGGCATACGAATTCAAACCCCAGGTGTATTTCACCCAGGCGCCGTTCGGGTAGGTAATCTGATTGAGCAGACCGGAGGCCGAGTCGTAACCAAACTGGTACTCGAGGCTGGTTTCCGGCAAGGTAATGGAAGTCACGACCGTGTTGCTGATGCCATAGGGCACGATAGGGTTTGCCGGGCAATAGGGTGGATTGCTGGAGTCCGCAGATTGATTCACCGGATGGGTGCCCGATGTTTCCATTGTCGTATTAAAGGCGTAGGGATTCATCCCCGGGAATTGCACGTTGCCGAGTGCGATTGTCCTTCCGAGAGTGTCAGCGATCGAGGAATTTATTGTAACCCTGTTTCCATTGCTGTCTTCGACAAAACTCGCGGTAGTGTACGTTTGCGATCCTAGCCCACCGGTATTAAAGGAATATGCAGTGCCAGTTGTGATATCCGTGACCATGACAAGCGCAGCATCCGGCGATGTGGCTACGGCAGTGTAAATGTCACTGCCGCCAGTCAGCGTGGGCGTGGGCACACCGAGTGCCGGGCAATCATTACTCGTAGCAAGTTGGCCCAGCATTCCCAGAAAGTGACGGCCGCCTGTGGGGTCCTGGAAAACAAAGCCGGTGACATAGTTGCATACGTTGTTCTGGTTGTGCGGATCGGTCACAGTGCGCGCTGACCAACTGAGCATGGGGAGCGTCAACGACCACCCGCCATAGCCAAAGCCATTGTTGTCGGTCCAGGAGGCCTGCTGGGGACTCGGGTATTTGGCCACCGCGTGTACGGCGCCATTCGAGTCGTACGCGGAGATTAGAGGTAGCGTCAAGCCACGGCCCTTGGGTGGGTCAAGGTCCAGCCGGAAGCTGACCGAGCCATTGGCGGGGTTCACGGTCTCATTGACAGAAGAAATGTAGTTATGCCCCGCGCCGGCGATCGGGGTGGTCTGGTCATCGGTGACCTGAGTAATCTGCGAGAATGAAAGAGGAGCGCAAACGAGAAGAAGACAAACGGCAAACAACACACGGCTGGCATTACGAACTATGACCGCGAGCGTGCACGGAGCAGCGAGCCTGAACATGAGAGTACCTCTGATGTGGGATTTGAGGCATGAGGGCGAAGCGAGCGATTTCTTGCCGCGCGAGTGAACACACGGCGCTGTCTCCTGAACCAAAGCTGCCGGGAGAGTACCCCCCCCCCCCCCCGCTGTTTTGTCAAGATAAATTATTCAATTGTGTAACATTATATCGGGCAAATTGCCTAGTGACATACTGTCATAATGGTTTGCCGGTTTGGCAGGATGCGAGATAGACATTTGTAGCAGGGTGCCGCATCAGAGTTTGTGCTTTTCAAACTCTGCGGTTCTCTATTTGAAGAATGTGCCAGCTTGTTACTGCCCTGTGTCCGCGCTCGGTGTTCGAACAGTGGAAGAGCCGCAGACTCTCAACACCAGAGAGTCTGCGCTACAAGCAACGGAGCCTTCGCCAGCCGAGGTGCCATCGGGGCGGTTAACTTGTTTGGAACTTGACACATGGAGTATTGTAGGCTAGAATCGTGAGGTCGGACAAGGGGCTCAGGGCCTGCCGGGGTCCCGAAGGGACCCAAGGTCATTAGCCGTAGGTGAAACCTACGGAAAGGTGCCCGCAAAATATATCGCAACCCCGGAGGGGTTGAATATTCGACCCCTGCGGGGTCGGACAAATACTCAACATATGCCCGCTTCGGGTCCGTAGGTTTCACCTACGGCTAATGATATTCATGCCCTTCGGGCATGCTCGGCGGCCCCCACCAGCCCTTAATCTAGCGCCTCTGGGGGACGCGGGGGCGAGGGTGGGCTGTCGCGACCCACGGCTCGCGCCGTGGGCTACTCGCTGCCGCCCGCTCTGCGGGCTGAGTGACCACAAAATTGCGGGAACAAAGCGAGAATGTCTATGAAAACAAAGAATCGTAGTTGGAAAACTCCCAAAGGGGTGTAGGGGTAGGGCTTGCCCCACCCTTGTCGGGGCTGGCAGAAAGGCGGGGACGGCAAGCCGTCCCCATACAGCAATTGAACGGAACAAAGCGAGAATGTCTATGAAAACAAAGGATCTTCGTTGGAAAACCCCCAAAGGGGTGTAGGGGTAGGGCTTGCCCTACCCTTGTCGGGGCCGGCAAAAAGGCGGGGACGGCAAGCCGTCCCCCTACAATTGAACGGAACAAAGCGAGAATGTTTATGAAAACAAAGGAAGATGACAAGAAGTCGAGGAGCTAAGGAGTCGAGTAGTTGAGGAGTGGAAGACCAAGACGCGACCGAGGGTCTCGACCCTCGGGCTGCAGGCCAAAGGCGGGGACGGCAAGCCGTCCCCCTACAATTGAGCGGAACAAAGCGAGAATGTCTATGAAAACAAAGGAAGAGGCGCAGAAGTCGAGGAGTTAAGAAGTGGAAGATAAAGACCGGGCCGAGAGTCGCGTCCATGCGCGCTGACTTAAACGTCAGGGACGTTCGAAAGCCCGTCAGCGGACGGGCGAAAGAATGTGGCCCACGGCGAGCCAGCCGTGGTTAAGGAAGTTGCGAAGATTATTCTTAAGCCCCGTTAGGGGCGACATAATCGCGACGGCTCGCGGCAGAGCAGAGCTTGTGTCGCCCCTGGCGGGGCTTAAACTCGACTCCGCCCCATCGTCATCCCACGGCTCGGCGCCGTGGGCCACACTATGCCGCCACTGCCGTGGCTGAAAGCATCCGATTCGTGCTTACCTTCGCGCCTATCAGAGTCGCGTCCTCGGGCCGCAGGCCGAAGGCGGGGACGGCAAGCCGTCCCCCTACAATTGAGCGGAACAAAGCGAGAATGTCTATGAAAACAAAGGACAAGCACAAAAAGTCTGGTAGTCCAGACCGCCGGTTCTGCGGTCTGCGGCTATTCGATAATCGCTGGGGCGGGCCGCGCGAAGATCCAATATTGACCATCGAGGCTCCAACCGGCTGTAAGTGACGTGAGGCTATCGTAGGAAGGGAGGGGAAATCAGCGGGGCAGGGGGAGAATCAAATCTGCTGCGGGCGGGACGCTTAATGTTGCAACCCGGTCTATCCGGGACATACTCAAGCTTCGCAGGAAGAGGTGGCGTTCGCGAAAATGGCGCCGGGCGCGGCGTCCCCACCCGCGCACAAAGTAATAGTTGAGTGTACCGTTCATGGCTGAACCCAGGACCGGCAGCAGACGGCAAATTCCATTCTCCGCGATCTCGCCGCCGGCCCGGACCGCGATGCGCTCGATGACGCGAGGCACGAAGCGTTCGATTACCTCTTTGCGTATCAGATCTCTGCCCATATCCAAGCCCGCAGCGCTTGCCGCCGCCAGCCATAATTCCGCCATGTCGTCTTCACTTGCGTATTCAAAGCCGTGCACCAGGCTCAGCTTCTGAATCATTCGCCAAGTGATGCCGCCCAGGATGCCGACATCGGGAAGAATAGAAATGAAACCGCCCAAGCCCGCCCCCGCACCCTCAAGCATTGCCAACTTCACCGAAGCTCGAATGACTTTTTCGGCAAGGTAATCCACGACGGGCACCGGTAAGGTTCTCATCTCACGGAAGGACGTCACGTGTAGCCCGTAAGCGGAGCGAAGGTGCTTCAGATATTTGTCGGGATTTACACCTACGCCGCGATAGGCACGGAGCAGGCCCATCTTCATGGCCTGTTCTGCACGGCGACGGATCCACGATGAGCCTCGAGGCGCCATGTTGGGTTCGATGCCCGCTCGGTCGAATTGGATGCAGGCGACTCCCCTCCTTAGCTAAGGACGGGTTAGGGGGTGGTTGGTCTATGCTCACTCTGCCCCACCCCCCCCCCGGCCCCTCCTCAATGAGGATGGGAGTCATTTTCAAACCGGCTCTTGAGGTATAATCCGCTCGCCATGTTTCCTCAAATGGAGGCACGTCTTCGGTTGTGCCAGTGCGCAAAAGCACTGCGTCTATTTCGCGCCACGGATGGTCGAATGATATGTCAGGTTGGCTACTGACCCTCGCGGTTCTCACCACAAGTCTTTCGCCGTGTTCGCCGGCGGTCGGACGCAGCCCGGCCGGCAACTACATTCTTCCGGGTGTCCTCGGGGACGTGCCGTACGGCAGCACTTACACTTTGGATGCCTACGCTCCGGCGGGAGAGCCGCGCCCCGCCGCCGTGATTATCCATGGGCGCGATGGCAACAAGCGCACGCACATTACTCCGCTTTTCGAGTTGCTGGACCGCGCGGGATACGCATGGTTTTCCGTTGACTACGGTTCCGAGTCCGACGTGGCCGAAGCCCTTCGCTACATCGCGTGCCCTGGCCGGTTCAACGTCTTGCCTGGTTTCACTTTGGTGGGCGAAGACACCGGGGCTACATTGGCGCTCGATCTCGCTGCCCGCGGCGGTATTCGTGGAGTCGTCACTTTCAACGTCCAACTTCACGACGACTCGAAAACGGTTTCACTGCCTGAATCCCGCGTCCTGATGATACAGGCTGTCTCCGGCCCTGATGCTCCCCCAGAAGCCTCGGAGAGCTTGTGCAAGCGAACGCCAAGTTGCGAATTCTTTCCCGTGCCGGGTGAAAGATATCATTTCGAGCACTGGCACCCCGACCGTTGGGCATGGAAAGAAGAGTTCACGGCGTGGCTGCGTCAAGATCGCCGCGGCCTTTGGAAAGACATCACCTATGCCCGGCCTGGAGGGCGCCCCCTTTTGATGGACGCCTTCATACCCGCCGGACCCGGGCCGTTTCCGGCAGTCATCATGGTGCACGGCGGCGGTTGGGAAACAGGGGACAAGGTCACTTCTCTGTCTCCGTTATTTGATCCCCTGGCGCGTGCGGGGTTTGCCTGGTTCTCGATCGATTATCGTTTGGCCCCATACGTCCACATTTCCGATGAACTCGATGACTTGCGCTCGGCGATTAAATACGTGCGGCAGCACTTTGCATGGTTCCACATCGACCCCAATCGCCTAGCCATCCTGGGGGAATCCTCCGGCGGTCATGTGGTGGCCGAGCTTGCCTCCGAGCCTTGCCCGGACTGTGGGGTACAAGCCGTGGTTGCCTTCTACGGAGTTTACGACCTCGAGCAGTTGGCGCAGGGACCGGCATGGAAAGATCGGGTCCCGCACTGGTTTGAAAAGCCCTCGCCGGAAGTACTGCGGGAGTCTTCGCCTTTATATCGCGCCTCGCCCGAAATGCCGCCCATCCTTCTGATTCAAGGAACGCAGGACCCGCTTTACCTGGGAACCTTGAAATACGAGGCACGGCTGAAGGAAGTACATGCTCGATATAAACTAATCCTGCTCGACGGCGCACCCCACGGAATGGAAGAGTGGGAGGGCCACCCCGAGTGGCTTTCCTATAAGCGCGGGATGGTTGAGTGGCTGTCAGGGATACTTAGCAAGTAAAGAACCGCACTAACAATGGGATGAAACCGGCGTCCTGTATCACAAATTCGGCGGGCTGGCGCAGACATCCGGTTTGTGATGTCTGCGAGGTTCGCGGCAGCGAACCGTGATTGTGACTCGGACATCGCCCCCAATTGTTTCGCTTCGCGAAATCGCAGACCTCAGAGGGCAGAGGTCTGCGCCAGCCACCGAAGGGACAGGTCAGATCGCGTGGAATGAATGATCCTACCGGAGTAATGAAAATGACTCGAATAACGATCAGATCGATGGCGCTGCTTCTGTCGGCATGGTGCGTGGCGAACACTTGTGCAGGCCAAGGCTCAGCGTTTGCGGCGAGAGGTTACACCGTGCTCCCGGAGCCGCAGCGGGTGGAGTGGAAGGGCGCGGATTTTGAATTGGGCAGCGGGTGGCGGCTGGAGCTTGGCAGGGGCGTGAAGCCTGACGACGCGGCAGTCGAGACATTGAAAGAGGACCTCGCGAGCCGCAACGGGGTGGTGCTCGCGACGGGCGGTCGAGGCAAACCCATCGAGCTTGCGATTCGGCCGGGAGCGGTCGAGATCGGCCAAGCGACAGACAAGAACCAGCAGGCGCTTGAAGAGCAGGCCTATCAACTCGATCTCGAGAGCGGCGGGGTTCGCATCACGGCCAACGCCCCGACGGGCCTCTTCTACGGCGTCCAGACGCTTGTGCAACTGGTGAAGCGCTCGGAAGGGAAGATGTGGCTGCCGGAGGCGAAGATTGTCGAACTGGCCGGACCTCGAGCAGCGCAATATCTACTGGGACGACGCGCATCACCTCGAGCGCATGGAAGTGCTGAAGCGCTCCTTGCGGCAGGCGGCCTTTTACAAGATCAACGGTTTTGTGATCAAGCTCGAGGGGCACTTTCAATTCAAGAGCGCGCCGGCGCTCGTCGAGCCTTATGCTCTCTCGCCCGCGCAGTTGCAGGAGCTGACGGATTACGGCCTGAAGTACCACGTGCAGCTCATTCCCTACCTCGACGCGCCGGCGCACATCGCTTTCGTTCTGAAGCATCCCGAATACGCGAAGCTGCGGGATTTTGCCGACAGCAATTATGAGCTGTGCACCACGAACCCGGATTCGTTGAAGCTGATGGAAGGGATGTTTCAGGACCTTCTGGATGCGAACAAGGGGGGCGACTCCTTCTTCCTTTCCACCGATGAGCCCTATTTTGTGGGCTTGGCGGACAACGATCAGTGCCATTCCAAGCCACGCGCCGAGGAGCTTCGAGGCCGCGGTAGATTGCTCGCGGAGTTTGCGACCAAGGCGGCGGGCTACCTCCACGAGCATGGAAGAAAAGTGCTCTTCTGGGGCGAGAGACCGCTCACGCCAAGCGACATCCCTTCGCTTCCCTCTTACTTGATTAGCGGCGAACTCAACGGCCAGGCTCTGGACGAGGCCTTCAAGGCGCGCGGCATTAAACAGATGGTTTTCACTTCCACGGTAGGATGGCAGGAGCTGCTCTTTCCCAGCTACTACGTCCGGCCGGCCACCGAGATGCTTCCCGGCCCCGCGGGTGGAGCCTACCAGCCGGTCCCTCCGGGCCCCGGCGTGATTTCGGATATGACCAGCCTTATTTCCTCGACGCCGGAGCACGAGTGGGCAGAGATCATCGGCACCGTGGTGGCCGGCTGGGGCGACGCAGGCTTGAACACGGAGACGATGTGGCTCGGATACGCTACCGGCAGCGCCGCGGCGTGGCATCCCGGGGCGGGAGACATTCACGAGCTGATGGCCGCGTTCTACAGGCTCTTCTATGGTCCCGGCGCCGCTGGCATGGGACGGCTTTATCAGCTCATGAGCGAGCAGGGGCAGTTCTACAAGGAAAGTTGGGACCTTGCCGCCTCGAGCGCGCGCCGGGGCATTTGGGGCGACTATGCGCCCATCATCTATAAGCCCCCGATGCCGGCGGAGGACCAGACCTTGCCCCTTCCACCCGTCCCTTCGGATGACCTTCTGAAGAGGGACCACTCGTGGGCAGATGAGAATGCCAAGAGACTCGAGCTGGCTTCGGTCTATTCCTCCCGGCACGACGAATTGATGGACCTCCTCAACGAGAACTTGTTGACCGTGCGGTGGAACAGGTACAACCTCCAGGTCTACGATTCGATTGCGTCGCTCTATCGCCAGAACCTCGACATGCTGGGGAGCCTGCAACAGATCAACGTGCTTCTGAATTCCGCCCAGGAGGCCGCCGCAAGAGCCCAGGCCGAGGAGGCGGTGGGGGACGTCGATCAAGCGCTCGACCTCGCCCGCGCGATTCGAACCGAGCGGAATGCGGCCTACGCGAACGCTGTCCAAGTTTGGGAAAAGGCTTGGTTCCCGAGGGTGGAAGAGGCCAACGGGCGACGCTACCTGAACGAAGTTGACGATGTGAAAGACCATCTGCCCATGCGCACGGTGGACCTCAGCTACTTGATCTATCGTGAATTGCTGCTGCCCCTGGGGCATTGGTACGACGAAGTTGAGGCCGCCCGCAACGGTTACGCGAAGGGCCACGGCCTGGCGGCTCGTACCGACACGCTCGATTGGGGGGATTACCAGCCTAGGGACCATTGAGGGATTCTAACTGGGGCGACTTTGCATTGTCCCTTTTAGCAGCGTGGTTTTTCGGGCTGAGTGTGGACCAGGCTGCTTTGGAGTCTGTGTGAAAACCTCTTTCGGAGTGTCATTCCGAGCGAAGCGAGGAATCTTGCTCTGAGTATCTTCGACGCGATGCGAGATTCCTCGCCGCCTGCGGCTCCTCGGAATGACAGCAAAAACCATTTCTCACCTAGACTCTCCAGTTCACCCAAGTACCCTGCCGCCTCAATCTGGAACACTCAATCTGGATCAGTCAATCTGGAAACTGATGTCCCAGGGTTCCTGCCAGAGTATACTAACGCTCACCGGGATCCGCGCGGCAAGATGTACGGCGCCCCCGTGTAATTACTCCGGAGGCTTCAATGAAATCGAGAATTGCTGTGTACTTCGTCCTCTCCATATGTCTCGCGTGGTTGCTGGCGACGGCAGTGGGGAACCAGTCTTTGTCCTACTCCCAGGAGAGCAAGAAGGTCATCCACTGGCCGCAGGGGAAGCGGGTGGCCGTCAGCCTGTCTTTCGACGATGGGCGCGCCAGCCAGGTTGATGTAGGCCTGGACGTGATAAATCCCACCGGTGTCAAGGTTACCTTCTTCGTCATTCCGGGCAGCGAGGCTTTCCGGTCAAAGCTCGACGGCTGGAAACGCGCCGTGGCCAGCGGCCATGAGATCGGAAGCCACAGCATGAATCATCCCTGCACGGGCAATTTCCCATGGTCGTTCGACAATGCCTTGGAGAATTACACCCTGGGGCAGATGTCCCAACAGCTTGACGAATCGATTACACAGATTCAGAACCTTCTGGGCGTGCATGCCGTTACTTTCGCTTATCCCTGCGGCCAGAAATTTGTAGGGAGAGGCGCCGAGATGCGGAGCTACGTGCCGCTGATCGGCCAGAAGTTCATCGTGGGGCGTGGGTACATGGATGAGTACTACAATGACCCTGTGTTTTGCGACCTGGCCCAGGCCGGCGGCATCGCGTTCGACGACATGGACTACGTCGACATGGTCAAGAATATCTCGAAGGCCGCCCAGCAGGGGGGGTGGATTATCTTCGCCGGCCACGACATCGGCCAGAAGGCATTTCAGGTTACGGATACCGTGGCTCTCGCTGCCCTCTGCAGGTATATGCAGGACCCCGCCAACGGAGTGTGGGTGGACACAGTCAAGAACATTGGGGAGTACGTGATAAAACAGCGCCGCAGCCTGGGAAATTGAAGCCGGCTTGCGCCGTGAGAATCTGAGCTCACTCGGGAGGACGTTATGCAGGGTCAACTATTGCGCTGGAGCGCGCTGGCCGTGATGATGGTGTGTGGAGGGATGCCGGGGTGGGCGCAACTCCCGGACTTCTACAAAACGATGGCCGGCGCGGTGTGGGTTGTGAAGGATGCATCCCGGCCGGTAGCAGCATGGCGGACGGTGGGGCTTGAGGAAATACGAGATCACGGCAGGATCACAGTGGATGGCCCTGATCGGCGCTCGGCGCGGTTTATGACAGGCCGGCTGGGAAGTTTTGCGGTTGAAATCCTTCAACCCGATGCAGGCGACTTGGTGTTCGACCGCTTTCTCAGGCAACACGGCGACGGCATTTTTGCCGTGCTCTATGTTGTACCAGACCGCCAGCAGATGGAGCGCGAGACGTCGCGGCTGGGCGGGCTGGGCGTCCGGGTGTTGCATACGCTCGATGTTTCGGGTGCGCAATACACTTTCTTCGATACGGAACCGGAGGGCAAGTATGTCCTCGCGCTGGTCTCGCGCCCTCAGTCCGAGGCCGGCACGGGTGCGGCAAAGGTAACGCACGTGGGGCTGGTGATCCGAAACGCCGCGCCGGTTTCGGAATACTGGCACCGGCTGGGGTTTCCCGAGATATCGCTGGCCAACGCCTCGCCGCGCGAGGACGGGCGCTATCACGGTAAGCCTTTGCTGCTGCCGTTTGTGGTTGGCTGGCAGAATTACTCGCATCCGACTTTTGAATGGATCATCCCGCCGCAAAATCCGCCCAATTGTTACGACGACTTTCTGCGGGCGCATGGCGAAGGGGTACAGCACATCGGGGTGCCCGTGGACAACCTGGAGAGCGCGCTCGAGCGCTATCGGAAACTTGGCTGGTCGCCAGTACAGAGCGGCGCGTGGGGCGATGTCGGCAAGCCCAATTCAGGCCGCTACTCATACATGAACACCGATCTGCTGGGCGTCAGCTTGGAACTGATCCACGCGATTCACTAGTCTCAGCATCGGGAGGAGCCAGGCAAACAATGCGGCTGGCATGGCGTTGAAAACCGCCGCGGATGTCCAGCACGCCAATCAGCACACGCGCTGGCATTGAATGAGATCTCCAGAGGTGAGCTATGCGGAAAGCCAAAGTGATTGTCGGAGTCTTCATTGCTTTGAGTTTGCTGGCCGTGACCCTCGCCAGGACCGAGGAAGCCGGTACGTCGAATTATGAACCCGCAAGTGTTGTATCCAGTTCTGAACCGGTCTACCCCAACCTGGCGATGGGCCCCGGCACGGTTGTCCTCGCGGTGAGCATTGATGCCGCCGGGGAAATACAAGACGTGAAGATCACCCAAACTTCCGAGGCGTTCAAATCCTCGGCGCTCGAAGCGATCAAGAAGTGGAAGTTCAAGCCTGCGATGCTAAACGGCAAACCCGTCCCCTCCGTTGTTCCCGTGGCCTTCTCCTTCAGTTGGCCGGTCGCCTGTTACAGCCTGAGGTAAAGCAACTTCTTTTCGGCTCTTCCACTCATCGTCCTGGAGGGGCGGAGGCGTAGCGACTGGTCGGCTTTCCCTCGATGGGGTTATGAGCCCAACGAGCTACCAGACTGCTCCACCCCGCAACGCTGGTATAGTAGATGGGCGCAGTTCTGCCAACTACCTTCTTGACACTACTTTCTTGACCAGATACTTGCGGAAGTGGAGCAGACAACCCCGTATGAAACCCCCCTCGTTTATTTTACCGCCCGCCTGCATGGGCGAGGCTGGCCGCGGGGACCTCGAAATGATCCTTCTCCTGCCATGCGGGAGTGGCAGCGTCCGGGTCAGCGACCCGAACCATGGTCCCCGTTAAGTTCTCTCCGTCCTGCACGAACCTCACGTAGTGGTAGTTCGGGAATCCCAAGTCCTGGTAAAGGTCTACAGGGCCGCGCACGATAGGACGAGGATCGGCGCCTCCGCCGCCCGACACCAAATAAACGATGCCATCCTGCAAGAAGCGTTCGTAGTTGTGGATGTGCCCGGCGGCCACGATGAAACGCACGCCTGACTTCTCCCGTGCCTTGGCCAGGAATTCCGCCAGCGCATGCTCGTTCGGGCGGCCATTGTGGCTGGCGTCGCCATCCGCCTGCACGTCAACAACCGGGGGATGATGGAGGTTGAAAAAGACAAAGCGCACCGTGGCGGGTAAACCGGCGAGCTGGGCTTTGACCCAGGCGACCTGCTCGCTATCGGACAGCAGGGAAGAATTGCTGTCGAGATTGAGGACATAAACGGAACCTCCGAGCTGCACCGAATACCATCGTCGTCCGCGAAGCTCGGGAAAAGCATTCCACCAGTTTTCCAGACACGTCTGCTCGGGGATGGGGCCCGAAAATTCGTGGTTGCCGAGTGCCGGATAAATGTGAAGGTGCGAGTCCCGCCAGATTCTAGTCTCGCTGCGATAGACATCGTAGTCGCCCGTATTGCCGCCATGCCAGGGCACGTCGCCGCTCAGCAGAACTGCATCGGGTTTCTCAGCGGCAACTTGATCCACCAGCCATCGCCGCACCTTGGGATTCGTCGCCCGAGTCTGGCTGGGATCCGTAAAGCGCATGTCGCCGTAGACAATGATCCGCAGCGGGTGGGTGAGTTCACTGTTACTTAACCGGAAGTCGGGACCAACGGCAGACGCCGCCAACGCGACTGGGCGCGGCGTGAAGCCGATGCTGGGCATAAGACCGGCGGTCAAGATGAAAATCAAACCCAGTTGAAGTCGAGAGATCTGCATAACCACGTCTCCGTTGCTTTAAGTGCCGGGTGTTGTTTTAGAAAGCTGCCGACGAGTGAATTTTAGCATGGGGTCGTTCACCCTTTCCTTTGCGCGCCATTCCGATCCCTCCGACAACCGTCTCATATTGGTCGGTGGAAATGAAAGATGATGGGGCAATGCGACTGCCGAACTGGCGCACGCCCATCATGCTGCCGCGATCGAAGCCAAGAGTCGGAGGCGTTTGAACCGGCTTTTGAGGTTCCGTCTTAACCTCCAGCCCGCCTGCTTGCCTGGCCCGGCGCAGACCCGCGAACGTAATCCTCGCTTTCGCTCACGGCTCTGTCACAAGCGCGCAAACCCCGCCTCTCAGAACTCCAGGCGCAGCATGAACTGAAGGCGCCGCGACGAGCCGATCCCAGTGGCGCCGGAGTTCAGTTGGGTGGTGATGACCCCGAACTCGCCGGGACCATCCGAGACATCGGAATCCGGATCGCCGTAGATAGGATGGTTGAGCAGATTAAACGCCTCGGCGCGGAACTCCAATTTCAATTGTTCGGTAAGGGGAATATCCTTCTCGAGCGCCGTGTCGATTTCATAATACCCGGGTCCACGTCCAATGTTGCGTCCCAGGTTCCCCCACGTATCTTTGGCCGGTGTCGCGAAGGCCGCTGGATTGAACCAGTTGTTGATGTTTTTGCCGGCCGGGTAAAGGGACATGCCGGGGACCAAGTCCGGCCGCTGAGCTTTCTTGTTGCCGTCGGGCAGGGCCGACGCGCTCCGGTCTATCTCGATGTCAATCGGGCGGCCGCTCATGGCCGACGCAATCCCACTCAGTTGCCAGCCGCCCAGCACCTTTCCGGCGGCGCCGCCGTTGCTTAAGAAATGCTTGCCGCGTCCAAACGGAAGCTCGTAGACCGAGTTGACGGAGAGGGATTGGCGAATGTCAATGTCCGAGCTGCTATAGTCACATTGGATACACGACACGTTTTGAATGTTCGTCGTGTCGCCCGCTCCGAACCCTTCGTCCGCCAAACCGTGCGACCACATGTACTGCGTCCCCCACAGCCATCCACTGGTGAGATGGCGCTGCAAGGATACCTGAAGCGAGTGGAAGTTGCTGTTGCCGAGGTTATTTTTGTAGCCGTACTGGCCAAAAGTGGGTATGGGGCGCAGGCCCGTTACTGGATTGATGACATTGGCGTTAATTTGCCGAACAGCCGATGCCCCTGCGCTGCCGTCGTAAGCGATCTGGCCGATAAAGTTACCCGGGAGCATCCGCTCGACGGTGAAATCCCAGTTTTCGAAGTATCCGTCCTTGCGGTTCGGATCCCACGCTTTGGGCGAGTATAACGGGGCAGGAAGCAGGGAGGGAAGAATCGGCCACGCGAGGTTTGGCACATCCGCTGACGAAACAGCAAATCGTTGGTCCGTACTCTCGTGCCCGTCGGTGAAGTCGTCCATCTGGTTCGGCGAAAAGTACATCCCGAACCCGGCGCGGATGACCGTTTTCCCTGCATTTCCCCCGGGAGCCCATGCCAAGCCCAGCCGCGGCGCGAAGTCCTTGTAGTAGGGCGAATACAGCGGCGTGCCCTGCGGGCAAAAGCCTCCGCACGAAACCTTCACCACGGCCTGGCGGCCAAACGCCTCCTTCAAGACCGTGTAATGCTCCCATCGCAATCCGTAATTGAGGGTGAGATTGGGCCGCACTTTAAACGTATCCTGCACGTAGGGCATGATGTAGGTGCGCCGCTCGCCGCCGAGGGTTAACGGCCCGACGTAGGAATAGCTGTCCACAACGTTGTTCAGGAAATCGTCCGTGCTGTCGTAGGAGAGGTCCCCGTTCGCGATACTTTCGTCCGAATTGTTCAGCCGGTGGCGCTCCACGCCGATCCCCATCTTAATGGTGTGCCGGCCTCGAACGATGGTCAGGTCGTCGTAGCCATCAATCGTCGTGCCGACTTCCGTGTCGAGTTGGCTATCACTAGGACTATCGAAGGGGCCGCTCACGTCCGCGCAGATGGTGCCGGGCAGACCGTTGGCGGTCAGAGTGAGGACACGTTCCATTCTGGTAGTGGTGCAAGGCGGAGCGGTTGATTCCCCCGCGGAGCTCGTTAATGATGGTCGGCGAGAAGGTGTGCGTTAACTGGACCACATAATTGGAGGGGCGGATGAGAGGGTTATCGAGGCCGCCCAGGGTGTCGAGCGGGGCGGTGGAGTTGGCGTCGTCGATGTTCAGCCGGGCGAAGATGGAGGTTCGATCGGTGAAGGTGTGATCCAAACGGAACATCCCGCTATCTTCGCGGATGTTGTCACTCTGCGGTTGAACCCATTCGTTGGTCATGCCGTCATCCGGCGGGGATCAACAGTCCCGATCGGGCCACTGGGCGAGGAAGGGGGTGAGAACGGGATTGGTCACGCTTTCCCGAAACGTGGCGTTCGGTACAAACCCGATCACGGTGGTGTCCAGGCGCTGCCGGATCCCTTCGTAATCCATGTAGAAGAAAGTGCGGTCCTTCTTGATGGGCCCGCCAAAGCTGGCGCCGAACTGGTTCAAGCGGAAGGGCGGGATGTTCGTATCGAAGGGCGAGCGCGAGTCGAAGACGTTGTTGCGCAGGAAATCGAAAGCCGAACCGTGAAACGCGTTCGTGCCCGTCTTCGATACGATGCTGACGATGGCCCCGGCCGACCCGCCCTGATCCGCGGTATAGACCGAGGAACTCACGCGGAACTCCGCGATCGATTCCAGCGAAATGGCCAGGCGCACGCCCACCTTCTGGCTCTGCTCCTGGACGCCCGTGGCATCGACTCCATCGTAGGTGTAGTTGCTGTCGTCGATGCCTCGCCCGACGAATCGCAGGTCCCTCTGGCCGCCGGCGCCGAGGTTGACCGCGCCCGGGGCGAGCGTCATCAGGAGGGACCAGTCGCGCCCGTTCAGGGGGATGTCCTCCACTTGATGGGATTGAATGACGGTTGAGATCTCGGCGTTGTTCGAATCGAGCGCCGGAGCTGTACCCTGCACCTCGACCGTCGTGGTGGGTGCGCCCACCACGAGCTGCACGTTGACGGTGCGGGTCTGGCCAACGGAAAGCTGGATCCCTTTCGTCGCGGAGGTCTTGAATCCTTCGCCAGTGACCGTAAGATCGTACGTTCCTGTCGGCAGGCTGCTGATGCTGTAAACTCCACTACTCCCGGTGGTCGTCTGCCTTTTGAAACCCGTGTCGGGCGCCACGACCTCGACTTGCGAGTTGGGAACGCTCGCCCCACTCGGGTCCGTCACGGTTCCATTGAGGTTGGCGTTGTTGATTTGGCTGAATGCAACGCCCACAAACAAGCCGACGCTGAATAAAGCGAGAAGAACTCCCCAGGGCCATTTAAATTTCACGTAAAACTCCTCCTGTTTCTACGAATTGCTATGCAGAGCGACATCGACTGTGGTGAAGCTCTTTGATCGATGTCGGCCGTCCAGAGGGCGCTACGATGAATAAGCACAATCCGCCCAGCTTGAGTGCCTGAGATGGGGTGGGAACGATAAGCTACGGGACGCGAGTAACAAGGTTGCGGCCACCTGATGAACTGCGTGTTAAGCGTGAATGAACAGAGTGTTAAACCGGAGTCGCAAAAGATCGATTGTCCGGGATCAGTAAAAGGGAATGCGAAGCCCCTCCACAACCTTGCATTTCCGGCGCTTGACAGACAGTGCCCTCGTCTTGTATAGCAGAAGCGCGGTAACTGGGGTTGCCTTTCATTGCGCAGTAGCGGAAGGCTCAGGATCGTGGTCAACGCTTTGGTGCAGTGGTTACAGATGCTGCGCCGCGAGGTCCTCAGGTGAATGTCAGCATCGGGCATGCGGAGGTGAAACAGATGAGGGACATTGGACGGGTGATGCAAAGTGGAGTCCTACTGTTTTCGGCGTTATTCGCTGCGCTCTTGCTGCTTCCTGGCCGGGCGGCGGCCGAGAACAATCCTCTGCTCCCTCGGCCCATGAAGGCTCAATACGGCGCCGGCCGTCTTATGGTCCGCACTTTGAGCATCCGCCTCAAATCAACGGCTCCTGCCAAGGAGGACCGCTTTATTGCCACGGAACTGTCCCGCCGGATTCGGGAGCGGACCGGAATCCAGTTGGCTCTGAGCGGAGGCGAGGGGCCGGCCATCGTGCTCGAGCGCACGGGCGCTTTGGACCCGCTTGCCACGCCAGGCGAGCAGCCGGGGCCGGAGGGACGCGAGAGCTACGATCTTAAGGTCTCGCCCAAGGGAGTCGAGATCCATGGCCGATCGTCGGCAGCGGTCTTTTATGGCGTCGAGACCCTTGTGCAGCTTGTGGAAGGCGAAGGCGCGCAAGCCTCATTGCCGGAAGTTGAAATTCAGGATTGGCCCGCCCTCGCTTTTCGCGGGGTGATGGTGGATATGAGCCACGGCCCTCTGCCTACTGAAGACGAGGTGAAGCGCCAGCTTGATTTCCTGGCTCGCTGGAAGTTGAATCAGTATTACCTTTACAGTGAAGCCAGCACCGAGCTGGCGGGTTACCCGCTGCTCAATCCGACGGGGCGATTCTCGCAAGACGAACTTCGCCGCATTATCGCTTACGGCCGCGAGCGCCACATCGACGTGATACCCTGCCTCGAACTCTTCGGTCATCTCCACGACCTGTTTCGCGTCGAGAAGTATTCCGAGATGGCCGACGTCCCGCACGGCACCGAATTCGACCCGCGCAATCCCAAGGCGGCCGCGCTCTTGAACGACTGGATCGATCAACTGGCGCGGCTCTTCCCAAGCCCTTTCGTGCACATCGGCTTTGATGAAACCTTTCAGATTGAGATGGCCTCGAAGGAATCCGGCGCGGGGGCGAATCCGGCAGACCTGTTCCTCCGGCAGCTCAACCAGGTAGCCGGTGAGCTGCAGCGCAACGGCAAGACAGTGATGATGTGGGGCGACATCATCGTCAAATACCCGGCGGTCATTCCCCAACTCCCGCAGAAGCTGATCGCCGTGGCCTGGGACTACGACCCCGGCACCATCGAGAAGTTCTGGCACTGGCTGGGTCCGCTTTCCGATCACCACGTCCCTCACGTGATCGCCACCGGCGTGTGGGGTTGGAACCAGGTCTCGCCGAACTTTACTATGAGTTTTGAGAACATTGACCAGTTCCTCGCCGCGGGGCGCAAGTCCGGTGCGCTGGGCATGATGAACACCATCTGGACCGACGACGCGCAGGCCTTGGTGCGCCAAACGTGGCCGGGCATGGCCTACGGAGCAGCGGCCGCCTGGCAGACTCAGCCCATGGATCGAGCCGGCTTCTTTTCTCAGTACTCGCGGCTGATGTATCCGGCAAAGGTGGCTGCCGATGTCGCCCGCGCGCTCGAGGATCTCGATGGCTCCGAGCGGGCGCTTGAAAAACTCCTCGAAAATGAAAGCATGATCGCCATGTGGCGCAATCCCTTCGATCCTGTGCTCATGCAAAAGGAGAAGGCCCACCTGAACGATCTGAGCCAGGCGCGATTGCTCGCCGAAGATGCTGAGGAGCGCCTGGACCGGGCGCTTGCGGCGGGCGGCGATCCCATCACCCTCTCCAGCTTGCGCTTCGGCGGCCGCTTGCTGGATTACGCCGCTCAGAAGTTTCAGACTGTCCCTGAACTCGAGGAGATGTGGACGAAACTCGGGCCGAAGCATCCCGCTGGTCAACTCTGGTGGAACAACTGGTCCTCCATGGTCATCTATCCTGACCATTCGCGGCTGGCGGATTTGGAGGACTCGATCACGGAACTTCGCGGCCAGTATCGAGCCGAATGGATGGCCGAATACGTGCCGTACCGGCTCGAATCCGCGCTTGGGCGCTGGGATATGGAGTACCAGTTTTGGATGTCGATGCAAGCACACCTGCTCGATTTTTCGGAGTCGTCGCACGATGGGGACCCGTTGCCGAAACTTGAAACATTCGCGCCACGAAACTGAAGCAGCATGGCTGTCATTCTGAGCGAAGCGAAGAATCCCCGCGGTTCGCCGAAGACTGCGGAAGAAGAAAGCATCCGCAGAGATCCTTCGTCCGCCTAAAATCTCGACGGGTTCAGACGACGTTGCATTCAAGTCCGCCTCGTGTGCGCACATACATGGATGGGAGGGCCTAAGTATGGAGTCCAAGGGAAGGAAGAAAGTCGCGAAGAGCATTCCAAGGGGTGCCTCTCGAAACGCGCGTACCCACTCAGCCGTTGCCTTGAAGGCGGCGGACGTCCCAGTGGGCGTCATTGGTGTAGGACTGATGGGGACGAGTATCATCGCATGCCTCGTGGCCGCCGGGCACCCGGTGGTCGGAGTGACCCGAAGCCTTTCACGCCGCCGCAACACTGGCCGCAGGCTCCTGCAACTCCTGCGGGGAATGAAGCAAAAGAAGCTGCTCCGCGGCAATCCCGAAAAGCTGGTGAAGAACTTCCGGCTGGCGGAAGAATACTCTGCTCTCAGCGGCTGCCAGTTGGTGATTGAAACAGTGGCGGAGGAGCCTGCCGTAAAGCAAGAGGTCTTCCGCAAAGTCGAAGCGGTGGTGTCGCCTGAGACCATCATCGGCAGCAACACCTCGGCGATTCCGGTGACGATCCTCCAGAAAGGCGCCGCGCATCCCGAAAGATTCGTGGGCATCCATTGGGGCGAGCCTGCCCATGTGTTGCGCTTCTTGGAGATCATCTGCGGAGACCAAACGGATCCCGCCAATGCCGAACGTGTGAGAGCCCTGGCGCAGGGCTGGAACAAGGAGCCATCCGTTGTGCGGCGCGACATTCGCGGCTTCCTGACCAACCGTTGCATGTATGCGCTCATGCGCGAAGCCTTCTACCTGGTCGAGAATGGCTACGCCACGATTGAGGATGTGGACCGTTCCTTGCGCAACGACCTCGGCTACTGGATTACCCTTGCCGGCCCCTTCCGCTTCATGGACCTCACCGGAATTCCCGCTTATCGTAATGTCATGCAAGACCTGAACCCGGAGCTCTGCAATTCGCCCGAGGTCCCGGCGCTCATGCAGAAAGTGGTAGATTCGGGTGCGCGCGGCGTTTCGAATGCGAAGGGCTTTTACGAGTACACCCCCGCCGAAGCGCGCCGCTGGGAAAAACGGTATTTGGATTTCAGCTATGATATTCGCGCCCTTTCGCTGAAATACTTAAAGTAGGCACTATGCGTTCCTGGCTATTACTGTTCGCTTGCAATTTGATGTGGGCGCTCCAATTCACCTGCGTCAAGCTGGTTCAGGACCAGGTGGGCGCGCTCTTCACTGTGTGGGGGCCGATGACGCTGGCCACCCTCCTGCTTATTCCCATGGTGGCGTTCGAAAAGAGGGAGACCAACCGGGAGAGCAAGCGGCAGACTCCCCGGGAGAGCAAGCGCGAGAAGAAAGACCTGCTCATTTTCTTCCTCCTCGCTTTGGTGGGGGTTTTTCCCGGGCAGACGATCATCACCTGGGGCACGCGCCTGTCCCTGGCCAGCAATGCCGCCCTGCTGATGATGACCATGCCGATCTCGACGGCCGTTTTGGCTCGAATCTTTCTTGCCGAACGCATGACGCGCCTGCGGTGGATCAGTTTTGGGCTGGCCATTGCCGGCGTTCTCATTTGCTCGGACCTGCATCTGGGAGAACTGAATTTCGGCAAAGGTTATTTTTTCGGAAACGCTCTGATTTTCTTCGGAACCCTGGGGAGCGCTTTCTACAACTCCTATAGCAAGAAAGTGCTGGAACGATACTCGGCGCTCGAAGTGCTGTTTTACACGTACGTTGGAATGTTCATTCTCATGACGCCGCTGGTGGTAAGCCGGGAGGGCAGCGTGTTCTCGCACATTTCCAGCCTGACCGCCAGAACCTGGGTGGGACTCGCTCTGCTGACCTTTTTCCACAACTTCCTTTCGATGGTTCTGTTCCTGAAGGCCCTCAAACAACTTGACGCCATCCAGGCGGCGCTTTCAAACTACCTTATTACGTTCTTCGGCGTTCCTATTGCCGCGATCTGGTTGGGAGAAAGGCTGACTCCGCTGGCAGTCGTGGGCGGGATCATCATTCTGGGGAGTACGCTTTTGATCACGCTTCGGGACAAGCAGGCGGGCCACACCCAAGCCTCGGCTGCGGAAGCACCGGCAATTCAAGACACCCAAGAGTGAACCTTGTGAAGCACGTGTTAAAGCACGCCACGGCGCGTCTTGCAATGGCCCGCGTTGACTAATTCTGAGAATCGCGTAGCGGAGAACCACAGGAGGTTGCACATGCTCGTAATCGATAGTCACCTTGACCTGGGATGGAGCGCGCTCGGTTGGAATCGCGACCTGACCCAGGACATTTCCGAAATGCGCAAGGCGGAGGCCGGGATGGCGGACCCGCACCGCGGCGCCAACACCATTTCGTTTGCCGAAATGCGCAAGGGCGAAGTCGCCGTGTGCCTGGCTACAGTGCTGGCGCGCGTGAGCAGCCTGGGCGATCCGCAACTGGATTTCAGGACCCAGGAGATTGCTTACGCCATGGGGAAAGGCCAACTGGCCTATTACCGAATTTGTGAACGGCAGGGTCGGATGAAAATGCTGAGAAACCGCCGCGAACTCGCGGAACACATGGCTAAGTGGTCGTCGCAAGATCACTCGAACCTGCCCCTCGGATACATCCTGAGCATGGAGGGAGCCGACCCTATCGTCTCTCCGGCCGACGTCCCCGAGTGGTGGGATGAGGGTCTGCGGGTCATCGGCCCCGCCCACTACGACAAGAGCGCCTACGCGCACGGCACTGGATTTACCGGTGGATTCACACCGAAAGGGCGCGACTTGCTCAGGGGCATGCAGGAAGCTGGAATGATTCTCGACGTCACCCATCTTTCGGACGAGAGCTTTTGGGAAGCTTTGGGTCTGTTTCAAGGTCCCGTCCTGGCCAGCCATAACAATTGCCGGGAGCTTGTCCCCGGCGCCCGCCAATTCACGGATGACCAGATTCGCGAACTCGTTCGCAGGGATGCTGTGATCGGCGCGGCGTTCGATGCCTGGATGCTCACCCCCAACTGGGTGTTTGGCAAGACGCCTGCCACGGCAGTAAGCCTCGAAAACGTCGTCGATCACATCGATCACATTTGCCAACTCGCGGGGAACGCGCGCCACGTTGCCATCGGAAGCGACCTCGACGGAGGTTTCGGAAGAGAACAGAGCCCTCATGACTTGGATACCATCGCGGACCTGCAAGCCTTGCCGGCGATTTTCCGCAAGCGGGGATACTCGGAAGCGGATATCAAAGGCATCATGCACGCGAATTGGGTTCGCTTCTTTGAAACGGCCTGGGTAAAGAATTAGCCACAAGTTCGGGGCCAACAGGGGTGGCGCAGACATTGCCTTATATGTCTACGCCTTGGAGTTTCCACATTATTCATAGCACTCGTTGGCGGTATGGCCGTTCTCGGCCGTGTCGTGGCGGAAAGCTTGCATCTGTGCCCGACTTAAGCCCCAACCACGACTTCGGCGCTGTGGGTCTCTCGAAGCTCCGGGCGTTTGTTTTCATCAACATTCCCGCTTCGTTCCTCATATTTTTTGTTTGCGGAGGCTTCCACTTGAGGGGTGGCGCAGACATTGTCTTGCATGTCTGCGCCTTGTATGGCCGACGCGTCCTCCGCACTTTCTACCGGCTGGCGCAGACCCCTGCCGTTGGGGGTCTGCGTTTCCCGAAGGGAAGGCTGCGCTTCACCATCCTGCCCCGAGTCGCAGACACTGAACGGCGTGTCTGCGCCAGCCTCGATCATTTCATCGCCAGGAGGTCCGGCGGCCTCTCTCCGCAACCGCGCATGTTCTTTGCGCAGGGTCAGGAGAATTTTGACCTTGCGGTCGATCGACCGGTCTAGCCCAGCTTCCTGCCGCAGCAGCATTTCCCAAGTCTTCCCCTCCGGCGCGAGACACGCCTCCCGCTCGATCGCGGCGCGCTCCTCGTTCTGCCGTTCTTCGTAGGCCAGTTCTTCCTCGATGCTCGCAATCTCTTCCGCCAGCAGGGTCAACAGTTCCTGCCGGTCCCGTTCCCCGGGCGGGTCGGTCATTCCCAAGGCCTCGCGCACGTACGGCCGGCAGTCTTCCCCGGGACCCTTCGAGGCTATTATCTTGGCCTCTACGAATAGCCCGATCAGCCGGAAAATCAGCATCAGCCGCCACCCCTTGGGGTCCGCGTAATGCTCCGCCAGCACATCCCCCTGGCGCTGCGCGTAGACGCCCTCCCCCACCTCGGCCCGCACGAGCTCGAGATAAGAAAGCGTGCGCCGCAGCATCACCGCGGGGTCGGCCGGGGCGGCAGGCTGCATAACAGCATCTCGTGCCGCGACGCGTCGAAGGTGGCGTCCGCCATCTCGCGCCGCCGCCGGTGCTGCCGCTCCTTGATTGCCTCGAGCGCGCGCCGCTTCAGCCCCGTCTGCATGCGCTCCAGCCGCTCGCGCCGCCAGTAGAGCCAGGCCAGGTCCTCGACCAGTTGATCGAAAAGCGCGTCGCCCGCATCGAAGGCGCTGCCGAGCTCCGCCCGCAGAGCCTCGAAGCGCTCCGGGTCTTCGCCCAGCGCCTGGAGCGCCTGCCGCTGATTGGCGGCCGAAACGTAACCGCCATGCTTCAAAGCGTTCATCTTCGAATGCTGCTTCGAGGCCGCCTGGCGCGGCCCGGTCGAGCGCCGCGAGTTGGCCCGCGCCGCCTCGAGAAGTTCAGTTGTAAGCCGGGGTGATTTGCGTAAAGACACGATTCCTCCTGAAACGGGAAGTGATGAAGACGGGAGAAGAACTCCCCCGCCGGCCGGGTAAGACACCCTAGTAGCCTACTACAAAGCCCGGCGCCTGTCAAGAGACAGGATGTCACACGCCTAGGCCAGGTAGGGTGGCACGGGCATTCCTTCGCTACGCTCAGGACAGGCTCTGCCCGTGCGCACGGCCAAGATGGCCGTGCCACGATTTGCGTTTACCCTGAGCGCAGCGAACGGGCTCAGAACGACAGGCTGGGCGAGTCTCTAGATCCTCAGATCCCGAAACCAAAGCCGCCGCGCTGTTTCACCTAATATCTGCCGCCGCGCGGCTGACGTAAGGGGCAGCACAGACGTGAAGATCCGCAAGTGCTCCGCGTAGGTGATTTTGGGGGTCCACAGATCATTGGGGAAACTGCTCGCCCACACGCAACGCTCCGGCCCATACGTCTCGATAATTTTCAAACATGGCTTATGCAGGTCTTCACACGGGAATCTGCGTTGGGTGCCCGTGCCGATGAAATCGAGCTTCGGGTAGAGGTTTGGGAAGCGCGACAACTTGAGGACCGCGTCGAGCGACGGCGCGAGCAGAGGCCCGGGCTTCAAATCCATGCAATGGTCGAACCCCACCGTCAGGCGCGGGAAGTCCTTGAGGATTCGCATGGCGCTCGGGACCATCTCGAGCCGCATAAGAAATATGTCGATCGAGAGGCCTTCCTCCCAGGCCACTCTCCAGAGCTTGCGCACGCCCGAGTCGTCAAACGATTTGCGAGCGGGCGAGGGGATGCTGCGCAGGGTTGAGACTCCGTACCTGCGCGCGAACTGCTGCAGCAATGCCGGGCTGCGCGGATCATCAGGGTCGAGCGTGCACACGCCCCGCAGCCACTTGCGATTTGGCTTTACGCTGTCGCACAGATAACTGTTGTTATAGCCATAGAACGTTACGGTCTGGATGGCACGGACCGCGCGCACACCGGCCGCCTGGCTCACCCGGCGCAAGTCTTCCGCTGAGGCTTTGCCGCCCGGCGGGCGCAGCGGGTGCTCTCGCGGCGGATAGCGCCTTTCATCCGCCGAGAGGATGTGCGCGTGGCAATCGATGATTAACATTGGCCCTCCAAACGCCGCCCGGTGTTGCTGATCTTGATGCGAACTACCCTATTCCGCCCTTTCAGGGCTTATCCAATCCAAACGGCCCGCCCTAGTGACCCAGGCCGTTGGTCTGGGCGGTGATAGGTTGCCCCTTTGGGGCTCAGCAGCCGCACTGTCTCTATTCAAAGCTCTCGCAGTTGCACCATTTACCGGTTTCATCATAATGCGGCCAGGGACCGCCGGTGCGGAATCCGGATACGATGTAATCGTCGAACATGGGCGTGGGCTCGAAGTATCCGGGCCGCCGCAGATGCTCCTTCACGACTTCGTCATTGAGTTCGAGTCCGAGGCCGGGCCTTCTCGGGAACCGTCACATAGCCCTTATCGATAATCGGCTTGGGCGACGCCCGTCACCAGGTCCTGCCACCAGGGCATATCCAGCGCATGGTTCTCCATGGCCAGGAAGTTGTTGCCGAAGGTGGCGGCGCAATGGTAGCCGGCAAAGCCGCCGATGGGCGATCCGGCATGGTGCATGGCCACCTGAATGCCCGCCATTTCGGCGTAATCGGCAATCTTCTTGGTCTCGAGCAGCCCGCCGGAAGTTTCGATGTCCGGATGAATCGCGTTCACGGCGTGGTTTTCGATCAGCGGCTGGAAATCCCTCTTCGAGTCCGAAGATATCTTCGCCGGTATTGATGGGCGTGGTGGTGGACTCGGTAATCATTTTGTAAGCGCGCCAGTTCTGCCACGGGTACTGATTGCCCTTCGCCGATCTGCAGGAGGTCCTCGGCCCAGGCAAGCTGGTAATGCTCGAATGCCTTGGCGTAGCGGATGGAATCCTGCACGTTGAGCGGCCCGAAATGGTCAGCGGCAAGCGGAGCCGACCAGCCGATCACGTCGCGAATTGCGGCGATGAATTCGCACAGATATCCGAGACCCTTTTCGGTCGCCACGCCGCGATCGTTGACGGCGTCCGGGCGGTCCTTCACCAGCTCGGTTTCGCAGATCCATCTTGAAGAAGGTGAGACCCATTTCCTTGCGCTTGCGCATGCGTTCCGCGTAAACCTTCAGGTCCGGGTGAGCGGTGGTATCCGCGTAGATGCGAATGCGGTCGTGGCTTCTTCTCGCCAATCAGCCGGTACGCCGGAACGCCGTACACCTTGCCGGCGATATCGTGCAGGGCCATGTCCACGGCGCTGTAGCCGCCGCCCATGCGTCCGTGCCCGGCAAACGGCGCGCAACCGTTTTCAGGTTGCCCTCGATGTCCAAAGGGTTCTGGCCCACGAGGTGCGCTTTGAGCACCAGCGCGATGCCTTCCACGCCGGCGTCGCGCACTTCCCCCAAACCGTAAACGTCCTGGTTGGTGTAAATCTTGATGAGCGGGTAATCGTAATTCGCGGCCAACCGGCAGGCGCGCATGTCCGTGATCTTCAGCCCGCTGGGCGCAGAGTTGCGATTCACCGCTTCCCGCGCGCTCACCGATCCCTCGGTCGCTTTGAACAAAGGACCGAACATGGCCGCCGCAGCGGCGCTTCGCAGCATCGCCCGGCGCGTCAGCCCGTCCTTGTCTCGCTTGTTAGTCATAGTCTCCTCGCAATCTTGCGGCCTTGCTTTGGTATTCAGGTTTCTATCTTCCGATCTTGCAGCGTAGTATCACATCTCGCCTGGTTGAGGCAAGCAGGTTCGAGAAAAATCCGCAGGTCGCGACCGGCCAAATAAGCAGCGCGAAAACCACTCTCCGAATTCGACTGGCAGAGGTCACGGCTGAACTCGAATTCCGAAGTTGGTTTTGGCGCACGCAGGCGAACTCGTTGAATCAGAATTGCCTGCCCTGATAACCGCGAGAACGGAACAGGAGTTTGGATTCTTCGGAAGTGACCCCTCACCCGTCCCGCACCGGCTGATGACTACGCCGGCTGCGGGACACCCTCTCCCCGAAGGAGAGGGCGGTCAACGATGAATGATTTCAGCCCTCTCCCTTGGGGAGAGGGTGGCGAGAGTAGCGAGCCGGGTGAGGGGTTTCTTCACACAGAACCTCGCAACTTCGGTATTCGAGTTCAACCGCGGAGAAGGTCGAGGTACTGGTCGGCCAAGTCAGCGTCCGGGTTGTGGCGAACGTACCTTAGGCGATCGGAAGCGCCCGCCTGCGCGTAGACATCAGCCGCCCAGCGATAGGTCTCGCGCACCGCCGGCAATTCCACGGGATTCTTCATGGCATCGACAGGGGAAAGCAGGGTCAGGCGCCGGTCGGCGACCGCGGCCGCCACCTGCTCGAGATCGAAATGGAGCAGCACGTCCTTCACGAAGACATCGGCGCTGTGAAGATAGAGGTCCGAAGCCGTGAGGGCGCGGTAGGAAACGAGACCTCCATCGCAGATCACGGTATGAGCACGGGCATCGAGCGCCGCGGCGTAAAGCGCCCACATCGCACCCCGGCCGACGCCGATGACGCGAATCTGAGCCGGGTCCACATCCGGGCGGCTCTCGGTGTAATCGAGCGCGCGAACTACGTCACCGACGCGCATGCCGAAAAGCGATTCGTCCATAAACCAAGCCATATAAGCCATGGCCGTCTCGACGCTGAAGAGGTGCCGAAACCTTGTGGATTCAATGTAGGCGTCATGCGGCGGCGTAGTGCCCCCAATGCCCCGCACGTCGGCCGCAATAACCAGGTTGCCCTTCTGAGCAAGCTTCTCGAGAACACCGAATTCCGTCCCTTCGGCTTCTTTCCCTTCCTCGTGCAGGTAGAGAATCGGTGAAAGTCTCCCCTGCTTACCTTGGGGTACGAAAACCCAGGTGGGAATGTAGATGCCAGGTTCAGAAATGAACTCCAGCTTTTCGACGCGATAACCATGGCGCGGCGTGGTGACGATGTCGCGCACCTCAAGTGGAACGCCGCTCTTATGGTAGTGAATCTGTTCTGTGATCTTGGTTCGCATCTCCCGGCGGAAATCTTCGAGTTCGCTCGAAGTCGCCGGCGCTTTATGGACTGGCGGCAGCTTCCACTGTTTCTTCAGAATCAGGGAGAAGATTGTCTCGCCCTGCTGCGAGTACCGGACGGAGCCATTGGGAGTGCAGTAGAGCTTGCGAGGCTCCTCGGGCTCGAGTGCCGCCTCGCTGGTTGGTCCGCGCCGGCCATAGAACCAGCGGCAGAACCAGTCGGTCGAAGCGAGGCGCAATTTCATCGTCCAGGCGTGGGGGTCGGTAGCCTCGCCCGTGGCGAACTTCTCCGGGGCACTCAACAATTGGTAGCGTTCCTTGATGTGCTGTGCAGTGAGGTTAAACTCCGGACCAAAATTCTCGATCAGGGCCAGGAGCGGCCGCGGCGCGATGGCCACATGCAGGTCGCACAGGTCGACGCCATAGAGCGCGGACGGGAAAAGGTTCTGCTCGACGTCAGACGGTCCGACGTGATCCCCGGGCGAGAAGTGCTCAGGCCAACGGTGCGAGGTGCCGCCTTCCACGACCACGGCGCAGCGCACGCGCTCGTCCAGGGCGCTAATGAAGAGCGTCAAGGTTCCGCCCCCGGAATGGCCTGCGCAGCCGAGCTTCGCCTTGTCCACTTCTTTCCTGGTAAGCAGGTAATCGAGGGCCCGCATGCCATCCCACACCCGGTACTGAGTGAGATTCTCACCCATCAGCAACAAGAGCTGGCCGGGCATGGAGTGCTCGAAGATGGCCGAGTCCCCCCGCGCGCTGTCGATTTCATCAAAGTTGGTCTCGGGATTCCAGTAGTGCCGTCGTTCGCCCTGTCCGACGGGATCGTAGGTGAGGACCACAAATCCGCTGCGCACAAGATTCAGATACGCCAATTGATATGGGGGTGTCATGCGGGCGAGCGGATAGTGCCCACAGGGTGAGATGATGCCGGGGAATGGACCCTCGCCGGAAGTGGGAATATAAAGGTTCCCGGTCACCCAGAATTCCGGCCGGCTCTGGAACATTACGTTCTCAACTCGATACCCTTCTCGCTCACGGCTGTCAACAATGACGGCATTCAAGGGGGTCCGCTCCGGAAAACCGTTGAGCATGTCTTTAAACTTCTCGCGCACGAAGCGGTTGCGCAACTCGAGACTCTCCGGAGTCCGAATGGCGCTCCTCTTTCGATCCCACTCGGCGCAAAGCGCATTGAGCTTGCCGCTCAGATGGGAGAGAAGCATGTCCGGCATCTTCGGAGAGTAGGACTCACCGAGGCTCGCCAAAGCGGTTCGGGGAACCACTCCAAGGCTCGCGGCTAGCGCCCCGCTTTCCAGCAAGAAATCTCTTCGCGATACAGGCGACATTTCCCTATCTCCCCTCTAAGCTAAAATCCCGCCTCCAATTACACTGCAATGATAAGTTTCGGAGCAGGCGGTTGCGCCGCTGGCGGTACCCGGAAACCCTGAGGATGCGCGTAGCGCCTTGAAATCCCCACGAGAAGGCGCTGGTTGACGCTACCACAATCCAAGACGCCTTCGGCGCGAGAATTCTCAGAGGAGGCCGCTCAGGTGCAATGTGGGCTGCCAGGAACATTCAACCTGGAAATGTGATCGCATGAATGAGGTGAAGTCTTCTGTGTTGGCCAGGCGCGGAGCGATCACCTTGCGCTGGGCGATTCCGGAAGTCCGCGAAAGTCGCGCGCGACGAGATCCGGCCTTGGCGCTCAATAGAGAACCTATCGCCTTCGGCACGGCAGATGGCATCCCGAAGCGTAACCGGGTGACCTGGAATCCAGTTCCGCCTGCGTATTCGGTTCTAAAGTGGTCCCGTATTGTTGCGTCGGGGCGCCGATCCGGCGCAAAATCGAGTCAGCAGTTACTTACGGGTGTTAGCCTCAATCTTCTCGAGCAGCGCGATGAGCTTATTGGTTTTGCGAATGTAAATCGTGGGAACATAAATTGCCAGCAAAGCGACGACTACGATTCCGCCGCCAACGTACGCCAAGGGCCATGTCATAATATCCTCCAGCTAAAATAAGATAGAAAATTGCACGGCATATATATACATCGGCTTAAATGCCGCAGCAATAAGTAAATTGAAAAATGATTAGAAGCTTTATACTCCACATCATGGGAGATCTGACATGCGAAAAGAACTTGTCATCCTATGGCCGGCGGCGCTCTTTCTGACGCTCGGTGTGGCACAGGCACACCCACCGCGGGCGACTTCGGACACGGCGGAAGACGTCTACCAGGGCGAGCTGGTCAGCTACCCTGGGCCATGGGGTTTTGAGATTGAACACCCTGGCATTATCTTGGTTCGCGATGATGAACTTGAAACTCTGGCAAGAGATCCGGACAAGGTCCTGAACCTTTCAACGGGAACCACCCCCTGGGAGCAGAGCCTGCGGCAAATCTGCCAGCGCGCCCGCGAGCATGGCCAGCGGACGCTCACCATCGCCTTCGATCAATTCTTCGCCCAGTATCGCCCCGGCCAGGACACGCCACGGCACCTGATGCCGGACATGGACGAGTACATTCAGAAGATGGCCGCTGTCGGCCGTTTCGCCGCCGGCTACGGCCTCGGCCTTGACCTGAGCCTGCTCAGCCCGCTCGAAGTGGGCAAAGCTTACGCGGCGCGCACCGGCGAATCCGGCGTTTGGATGCATTATCGCGAGGGACTGCGCGACCCGAAGACGGGCGCCTTCAGCGTCGAGCTCTGGCAACACAAGCGCTGGGTGAACAACAAGGGGCACATCACTGTACAGGATGCCGGGGTGCGGGCGTTCGCCTTCCGCGAAACGCCAGTGCCCGGCACTTCCTATCGAGTAGTCGATCCGGCGGACATCGTCGAGATCAAACAAGGCATCGAGGTCGAACGGATGGAGAACGTGACGGCTCATGCCGGGGATTTCCAGGCGGTCCGCGTCCGCGTGCACGGGGGCGCGCCCCTGCCTCGCGAGGGCTTGGACCACGTGCTGGCGGTGCAGTTGTATCACACTCCTGAGATGGACTACTTCAGCCCGAAGGCGCTGCCCTTCCTGACGAACCTCGTGGACAAGTATTCCGCCGCCGGGATTCGCCTGAACGGCCTCTATTCCGATGAAATGCACATCCAGCAGGATTGGGCCTACTTCAGCCATCACGACAACGGTGAGTTCGCTCTGCGATACGTCAGCCCGGGTCTCGCGCGCGAGTTCGCGGCCCGTTATGGCGCCCAGTACGCCGACTTTGCCAAGTACCTCGTCTACTTCGTGCATGGGCAGGAGGACACCGCGAATGATCTAAGCGCCAAGCAAGGCATCATGCACGCCTTCGGCGCCACTCCCCAAGCCGTGCGGGAGACCGCGCTGTTTCGCGCCCGATACTATCAGTTGCTGCAAAACGGCGTGGTGGACCTGTTCGTCCAGGCGAAGCGCTACGCGGAGCGCAAGATGGGGCATCGCCTCGAGGCTCGCGCGCACGCCACCTGGGCGGAGAGCCCCACCATCGACTATTGGGGTACGGGCGAGTCCACGCGCTGGCGGCCGCAGTATGAGTACACCTCCAATTTCGTCTGGTCGAACACCGTGCATCAGGCTGCAGCGGCTTGCTACGACTACTTCAAATGGGGCGACTTCCTCACCGGCAATGGCAATGACCATGCCGAAGGCGGCTGGCTGGATCGCGATTACTTCGCGTTGGCGCTCGCCGCCTCGACGGGAATACTGAACGATATCCCTTACTCCTACGCCGCGCACTGGGGCGTGCCGGATGAGATCAGCGTGCGGCGCACGGCGCTGGAAAGCACTTACGGCGTGAGCGGAGAGCCGATCTTCGGGGCGGTCGAAAACATGCAGCATCGGGACGCCGAGGTGCTTATGCTCTATCCGCTGGACCTCGTGGCGGTGGAAGAGCGCTTCGGTAGTTGGATGACTCAATACGGCTACGCCAACTACGTCACGGCGGCCAAGCTGCTCGAGCGCGGGAAGATTTCGGGCAACACGATTGAGATGGCCGGCAGGCGATTCACCACGCTGGTGGCTCTCTTTGAGCCGTTCCCGTCGCGGAAACTCCTGGCCATGATGCAGGAATTTGCAGGAAACGGCGGGCGGCTCATCTGGTCCGGCCCGCCGCCGCTCCTGACGTTTGAAGGCGAGCCTGGCCCGTGAGTCTTGGCAGAACATCTTCGGCGCCGAGTACGAACCGCAGACAGGTGATGGCGTGCCGGCGCCCGGCAAGCTGGTGCGCTTCGAAGGGCCGCTCGAAAAAGTGCAGCCGCAGGTGATCCTGGCAGATTTCCTGGTGGACCACATCTACCCGGTGCGGCCGCTCCCGGGAAGCGCCGTTGTGGCGCTGGTTAAAAACCAGGTGGTGGGCACGCGGCGTGGTAGCGCTGTGTATCTCGGCTATCGCCCGCGCGACGACCAGTCGCAGAGCCTTGGCTACGACGCGCGCAACTGGTTCGAGATCCTGGACGCCCTCGGCGCCTATCCTCCCACAGGGCGGTTCAGCGGCTCGAACGATAACGCGGATTATCTCTCGCGCACAGGACCCTACATGGCTTGCCGGTTTCCGAATGGCACGGTGGCCTTGGCGCCGCACTTGAAGGAGATCGAAGAAGGCTGGGCGGGAGGCTTTTCCCGGGATCAGGAAGAGGACCGCCGATACTTGCAGCAGAACCCGCCACCCGCGCAGTCCATTCGCCTCGAGGAATTCCACGTCAATGGCCATAGCGTGAATTATGCGGGTGAGCACGCACTGGCCTTCCGCGTGGATGGGCAGGGGAACCTCATCGCCTTCGCGGGCAGGAAATGCCGCGAGATCTCGATCGACGGACGCAAGACGGTTTTTGCGGGTAGCGACCTGGACGAGATCGGGTGGGCGCCCATTGCTCCCGAGAGGCGCGTCGAGGGCGGCGCGCTCATCCAGATGCAAGTCTCGGGCACGGGCACCGTGCGCATACCCGCTGCGGGGTTTCCGGGGGAGTTAACGCTTTACGTCGAAGGGCCGAAACCCGGCAGCCGCGGCGCTCGCGTCGCCTGCCACCGCGAGAACGGCGCGCTGGTTTTCGAGGCTACCAACGAGCTCCGCGGACGATGGTTGTACGTTGTGCGGTAACGGCGTCGCGCGCCAGAGCGGCGAGTTCGTTTGAGCAGCCACCCCCACACCTCCTAAAAAGGATGGGGGGCAGAGTCCCCTTCTCATTGAGGAGGGGGGCCGGGGTTAGCGGTCAGAAACCTGGCTGGTGATTGCATTGAACAGCCGTTGACGGTATGTTACTTGACGCCCGCAAGGTCCCGAATGAGAGTCCCGGGTAAGTTGGGCTGAGTTAGAAGAAGGGAGAAATGGCTATGAAGCATCCATGGGGGCCAGGCTTGCTTTTTGCTCTACTGATTCCGGTTTTGGCATGGTCAGACGTCGCGCCAGCGTCTCCCGAGCGGCCCGAGCATGCCATTATTTTCATTATTGATGGGCTCAGTTACAAGGCGGTCGAACGCCTCGAGATGAAGAACCTGCGAAACCTGATTGCCTCCGGCACCTACTACACGAAGTCGTACAACATCCTGCCTGCTGACCCTCGAAGCGGCGAATGGACGAAATACAACACGTCGTCCATGCCCAACCCCGTTATCCTGGCAGGCACGGTTCTGCTGCGGACCGAGCAGCAGTACGTCCAGCAGTCTTTCTTCCCGGACCGCATCACCGCCCACGCGGCCAACGACATCGCCTACCGGCGTCTCAATGTAGGCTTCAACCTGTCGTTTTTGAACGGCTCGGACGAGAAGCCGGTGCACGACGACCAGACGATGTATTGGGCGCTCGAGTTCCTGCGTCAGGCACGACCGGGATTCATGAAGATTCATTTGCAGGACACGGGCAATTCGGGCTCGACGAGTTACGAGGAGACCAACCCCTCGGTTCCGTGGCGCCATAACATCTGGGCTGAAGGATCTCCTTATCGCAAGGCAGCTCTCCAAGCGGACGCGTGCCTTGGGCAGTTTCTGGATGAATTGAGTAAGCTAGGCATCAGGGACAAGACCCTGCTATTCGTCACCGCCGATCACGGCCAGGCCGACACCGGCTGGCATCCTATCAATGCCGAAGACGCATGGGCGATGCCGCTGGTGGTGGTTGGCCCGGGCGTACGCGCCGGCCAACGGTTCGATTATTCCGAGCAGATCGACATCGTTCCCACCTTGTGTTATCTCATGGGCGTGAAGACGCCGCCCAATACCGACGGGCGAGTTCTTGCAGAAGCACTTGTTGCACCGCCTGCAAATGTGCCCCCGCGCCGGCAGACTTTGAAAGAGCTGGACGCTACGCTGCGGGACGGGGATGCTTTGCTCCAGAAGCTAAGCAAGGATGCTGAGAAATCGCCCGCTCACAAAGCCCAGCTTGCCGAAGCGGAGCGCGACTTCTTCGGCATCGATCGCATCCTGCACTGGTACCAATTCGGGACAGTTGACAAATTACTGGCGCACGATCGCAAGGTGCTCGAGAAGCTTTCAGGACACTAGCGGAGGGACACCACCTACCCGAGAGGTTGCATCATGGTTCGCAAACTATGGCTCTGCGCTCTTACGTTCCTGCTTATGTCCTCGCTCGGCATAGCCCAAACCGAAACGGTCATCGTCCGGCCAAAGGCCATCGACGACGTGCTCGTCAATCCCGGCATGGGCATTGAGACCTTCCAGCGTTTCAACGGCCAGCCGTTGAACGCCGGGCTGAAGTGGTCGGAAGAAGGCCCCACGGCGAAGCTCGACGCGGGCGCTTCGGCGCCGGGTTTCCCTGGCTCCTCCATATCCTACTGCCGCTGGTTCTGGGAAGAGTTCGAGCCCGAGCACGGCAAGGTCCGCTGGGAGATCATCGACCAGACGCTCGAGGAAGCGCGCAAGCACGGGCAGGCGCTGGCCATCCGTCTGATGCCCTACGACCAGGGGCACCCATTGCCGGAGTGGTATCGCAACTCCGGAGCGCGTCGCGCCAACCGGCCCAGCGACAAGGACGGCGCCATTTGGCAACCGGACTTCACCGATCCGCTCTATCTGAAATACTGGGGCGAAGTCGTGGCGGCTGCGGGCGAGCGCTACGACGGGCACCCTTATCTCGATAGCGTTGACGTCTCTTCCGTCGGCTACTGGGGCGAAGGCTGGAGCGAGTACATGCCGGCCTTTCCTTACCAGAAGGCCCTCATTGACATCTGGTTCCAGGCTTTCAAGCGCACACCGCTGCTGATGAACTTCGACCAGGAGCGGGCGCTCGCCTACGGCACCGGGCAGGGCGCAGGCTGGCGGCTCGACTGCTGGGGCGACATGCGGGACACCACCGGCGGCCACTGGTGTCACATGTTCGACCTCTATCCGGAGCAGATCGTGCGGGCAGGCATCCAGGACGTCTGGCAGCACGGCCCTGTTTCGCTCGAGACATGCTGGGTTCCAGGCTATTGGAAACAGCAGGGCTGGGACGTGGATTACATTCTCGCCCAAGCCCTGCGTTGGCACGTCACCTCAGTCAACATCAAGTCGTCTGCGATCCCTCCCGAGTGGAAGGCCCGGTTCGACGATTTCCAGAAGAAGATGGGCTACCGATTCATTCTGAGGCGGCTCGAATACACGCGTAGTGCCAAAGCCGGGGCCATGATGCCCCTGCACATGTGGTGGCTCAATGCCGGGGTAGCGCCAGTTTATCGGCCCTATGAGTTTGCCATACAGATTTCGTCTTCGATTAGCACGGCAGTCGTCAAGCTGCCCGTGGACGTGCGCAAATGGCTTCCCGGCGACGCTGTTTATGATGGGACGATCAACGTTCCGGCCTCGCTAAAACCCGGCGACTACCGCCTCCGCGTGGCGATGCTCGACCCGCAAACCGGGCAGCCCGCCATTCGCCTCGCCATCGAAGGCCGCCAGTCCGATGGGTGGTACGATCTCGGGTCGGTCAGCGTGGAGTGAACCCTTAAAACTGACCTGCGCCATTGCTTTCGAGTTGAGCACCTGGGGCAGAGTCTCGACCCTTCAAATCTGTGAAATAATTGGTGGAGGAAGAAAGGTTCACGCAAAGGCGCCAAGGACGCGAAGGCCGCAATGAAACGCGCTTCGCGTTAGCTTTTTTATGCGCTGGCAGGACTGCGTGGGCTGTCTTGTTTTTATCACTGTCACCCGGTATATGTGAGGCCAAGATGGACAATTGTTGCAATGCGAATCGAGAGTTGCACTCCAAGATCGGTCGTCGCGCGATGCTCCAAGTGATGGCGGGCGCAACCGCACTGAGCGCGGGCATTCGAGTATCGAGCGGCGCCAGGGCCGGTGCCCCCGGCTCGGCGTCCGGGCGCGCCCGTGGCAGCCTGTCGCTCGCGCATCGCATCCCGGAGGAGCACTGGCGGGCCGATGAGCGCTTCGCACTTCTGCTCAAGGTATTGAATACCTATCGCCGCGCGGTGAACGAGGTTGTCCTCGACGAAGGCTCGAGTTTCTGGACCTCACTCGACGAGGTCGAACGCAGCAACGAGACTTTGAAGCTGCGCATCGCTCAACTGAAACAGGCCGGCTGGCCCACGGGCATTAACTTCGGCCTGACGATGGGCCACGGGGACAGCGACGAGGCGTCGATCCCACCGCTGCCTTTCCAGCCGACCGTAGGGCACGATGGCGCGGTCTCGAATAGTTGCCCCTGCCCCAACAGCCCGGAATACCGCACCTACATCAGCAAGAAGTACGCACTGATGGCACGCACCAATCCCGACTTCATCTGGATGGACGACGATCTGCGCGCCAGTCATCACGGTCCCACCTACCCCTGCTTCTGCCCGCTCTGTTTGCGGATGTTCGGCCACGGAACGGACCGGGAGGAACTCGTCCGGCAGCTCAATGCTCCGTCGAACGGCGACCTGCGCCGAGCCTGGACGGAATTCCGCGCCGCTTCGATCGAAGAGGTTTGCGCCGACGTTCACCGGGCCATCGTCCAAGCCAATCCCTCGGTCGAAACCGGCCTCATGACCATCGGCTACAGCCACAGCACTTACGGCGGATATGCGATCAACCGCTGGATGAGGGCTCTCGGAACGCGTCGCGGGCGGCCGGGCCACGGCTTCTACACCGACGAAGCACCGCGCACTCAAATGCTGAACAAGAGCTTCGACGTGGGCCGCCAGGTGCGCGATTATCCGCCCGAGGCCGATGTTATTCAGTACGAACTCGAGGACTACCCCCACACTCCTCTCGAGAAGGCATCTCGCACGGTGATCAACGAATGCGCCGCCGCGCTGATGATGGGCTGCAACGGCATTGCGTTTACCCTTTTCCCATTCGCTGAGGTAAGTTTCGAAGATTACGACCGCGTGCTGGGCGCCGTGCAAACGGAGCGGGCGAATTGGGAGGCGCTGCTCGAAGGCCGGGCGAGCCTGCCGCTGGTCGGCTTCTGGCCTGCGGACGATCGCATGCTCATGGCCAATCGACAGGTTGATGCGACGGGTTGGTTCTGGGAACATGGCGTGTACGAGATTCAGCGGCCGAACGAACTGGTCGAGATGGGCCTGCCTCTGACTACCGATCCGAAATCGGCCTGCGGGATTTTGCTTGCCGGCAAAGTTGCGGAAGGGTTTTCGACAGAGGAACTGCGCGGTTTCTTAGCCAAGAGCGTACTCATGGATGGCTTCGCGCTCGACGTGCTCTGGGCGCGGGGGCTGGGTGAGTTGACGGGCGTAAAATCCGGTGAACGCATTCCTGCCGGGATCACGGAGCGCTTAACGAATCACCCCTTGAACGGGCGCCACGCGGGCGAACGTCGCGACATCCTGGCCGGACCTGAGGATGGCGTGTGCAGCCTGGCGCCGGTGGCCGAGGGCGTGGGAAACCTGGCACACTTGGTGCGAGGGAACGGCAGCGATGCGGGAATGTGTTTCTCGACCTACAAGAATTCACTCGGCGGGCGGGTGGCCGTGAGCACCTTCGGCCCCTGGCACCGCCAAGGGAGCAGCGCGACGCGGCATCGATTGCTCGCGGTTTCCGACTGGCTCACGGATGGGCGCCTGCCGGTTCTGATCGAGCAGACGGTGCGAACTGCACCCTTGATGCGTGTAAGTCCGGACGGGGAGCGCTTCGCTTTGCTCTTAATCAACACCGGTCTCGATCCAACCGGCCCGCTCACGCTGCGCTTGCGCGTCCAGGCCCGGCAGGTCACCCTGATCGATCAGGGAAAGGCCACACCCCTGCACAGCGAGCGCGCGGACGGCGCCTTGGTGGTGAAGTTGGCATCTATTCCCGCCTGGCAGACTGCGATTCTGCTTGGGGCTTAGTGTGATAGGCCCACCACCCACTGGTCCCCTCCCCAGATGAGGAGGGGAGTTGATTCCCCTCCTTGGTTAAGGAGGGGGCAGGCGGTGGTTGGGCTGGTTTTCCTTACCCTCTTCGGACCGGCGGGACAACGGAATGAGGGGACGGCAAGCCGTCCCCCTAAGACCGGAAATGCCTGATACGAATGAAAAGGCTGATCGTCAACGCGGACGACTTCGGCTTGACGGCTGGGGTTAATGAGGCCATCATCAATGGTCATCACCTCGGTTTGATCAGCAGCACAAGCCTGATGGCGACCGGCGCGGCCTTTGAGTCTGCGGTGAAGTTCTTGCGCCAAGCCCCGTGCTTGGGGGTTGGAGTGCATTTGAATCTCACGGAAGGCAAACCCGTGGCTCCCGCCCTCGGCATTCCAAGCCTTGTAAACCGGGAGGGAAGTTTCGCGAGAAAGCCCGCGAGCCTGTGGCGTGCGATGGTCCTGAAACGAGCCAGCCTGGCTGAGATCGAAAAAGAGCTGAGCGCCCAGATCGAGAAAGTCCTGGCCGAAGGCATTGCGGTGACTCATCTGGATAGTCACAAGCACGTGCACGCGCTGCCTGCGGTGGGAAGGATCGCTCTCAGGCTTGCCCGGCGGTACGGCATTCGAGCAATTCGATGCGTGGCGGAGCGCTCGTCTCCGGTGCGGTTCCTCTTGAGGCGCTTTCCTCACGCGAAAGCAACTCTCCTACGACAGCGTCTCAATGGCATTGCCCTTGCGGCGGTATCGAGTGGATGGCGAGGCCGGCTGCGGCAAGCGGGTGTGGCGCATGCCGATCATTTTCATGGCCTCACTCCCACCGGGTTCCTGGATGAGGAGACCTTGAAGGAAATCCTTCGCCGTCTCCCGGAGGGCACAAGCGAGCTGATGTGTCATCCCGGCTTTGTGGACGAAGCGCTCAGGCGAACACCCACGCGCCTGCTCGAACAGCGCGAGGTTGAATACCGAGCCTTGACCCAGCCTGGAATCGTGCTTCTGGCCAAAGACCTCGGCATCGAGCTGGTTAATTATGGCGGACTTGCAAATGATCTCAATTGTCGTGCCTCTGTACAATGAGCAGGAGAATGTTCGGCCGCTCTATTCGCGGCTTATCGAAGTGCTCGACCGCGTGAAGCAGCCATACGAGCTGGTTTTTGTGGATGACGGCAGCCGGGACGGGACGGCCGCAATACTGGATGAGATTTACCAAAAGGACAGCCGCGTGTGCGTGCTTCGCTTGCGGAAGAATTTCGGGCAGGCAGCGGCGCTCCAGGCCGGCTTTGACGCGGTCGAAGGCGACATCATCATCCCCATGGACGGGGACCTGCAACACGACCCGGAGGATATCCCGGAATTCCTCTCCCAGATGGCGAAAGGGTACGACATCGTCAGCGGTTGGCGCGTCGAGCGGAAGGACGCGTGGCTCACCCGCCGCCTGCCCAGCCGGGTTGCCAACTGGATGATGGCGAAACTTTCCGGAATGCCGTTGCACGACTTCGGCACTACCTTCAAGGCCTACCGGCGGGAAGTGCTGCGGAACGTTCATCTCTACGGCGAACTCCATCGCTTCATACCGGTGCTGGCAAGCTTCTCCGGTGCGACGATCATGGAAATCCCCATCAAGAATACAGTGCGCGAGAAGGGCAAGTCGCATTACGGCCTTTCCCGGACCGTTCGCGTTATGCTCGACCTGATCGGTATTAAATTTCTGCTCGGTTATTCCACCCGGCCTTTACAATTCTTCGGACTTTGGAGCCTGCTCAGCGTCGGCGCAGGCGCCGGCATCGGGATCTTCCTGCTATTCGAAAAACTCGTTCTGGGAATGGCGATTATGCTCGCGCACGGGCCGCTTCTATTCGTCTCCATGCTTCTCGTCCTAACCGGCATTCAGTTTCTCTCCGTGGGCCTGATCGGCGAAATGCTTTCGCGCACCTATTACGAATCCCAAAAGAAGCCCATCTATGCGCTGCGAGAAACCAAGCGGCACAAGCCCGAATCAACCCCATGATGACTTCGACCATCGTTGGCTACGCCGTGCTCGTGATAGCCACGTTTCCCTTCATTTATTATTTGATCGTCCTCTACGGTGCCTGGCGGTTTTTCCGGCGCCCGCTCGCGCCTGCCAGCGCCGGGCCGGGCGGTTTCACCCCGCCGGTCAGCAACCTCAAGCCGATTCGCGGCCTCGATCCCGAAGCGTATGAAAATTTCTCGAGCTTCTGCCGCCAGGACTATCCCGATTACGAACTGATTTTCTGCCTGGGAGAAGGGGACGCTGCGGTGGTTCCCGTGCTGGAGAAACTGGTCCGGGATTTTCCCGAGAGGCGGATCCGCATTCTCATCGGCAACAACAGCCACGCACCCAATGACAAGGTGAACAAACTGGCGCGGCTGGCGAGCGAAGCCCAGCACGAAACCCTGGTGATCAGCGACAGCGACGTGCGCGTGCGGCCCGACTACTTGCGCACCGTGGTGGGGCCCTTGGCCGACCCCAAGGTAGGGGCGGTAACCTGCTTCTACATTCCCATCGAAGCAAAGACCGCGGCACAGAGCTTGCAGACGATCGGCATGGTTTCCGATTTCTATGCGGGACTTATGGCTGCCTGGCAACTGGACGGAGTGAAGTTCGCGCTCGGCCCGACGATCGCCACCACGCGCGCGCAGCTCGAGGGCTTCGGTGGTTATCGGGCGCTTGAGAACCGTCCGGCGGATGATCTTCTGGTGGGCCGTTTGATCGGAGAGCGCGGTTACGAGGTGCGCCTCCTGCCTTACACCATCTTTACCGTGCCGGACTACGGGTCGATGGCGGACCTCTTTCATAAGCGCCTGCGCTGGCTCGTGGTCATGCGCCACATGCGCCCCTGGGGGCATCTGGGCCTGCTGTTCACGCAAGGCTTGCCCTGGACGCTGGCCGCGGTTGCGGTTCACCCGACGGTTCCCGTTGCTGCTGGTTATCTCGGGGCTTATCTCGGACTGCGGTGGGCGATGACGTGGCTCATCGGTTCGAAAGGGCTACGGGACCGGACGCTGCGAGGAAAGATGTGGCTGCTCCCGGTATGGGATGCCCTGGCGTGCCTGATTTGGCTTGTCAGCTTTACACGCCGCAGTTTCCGCTGGCGCGGCGGAGAGTACCTCCTACGCAACGGGCAACTCGTGCCGGCCGCCGACGGCAGAGAAGAGAAGTGAGCCGCGACGGACTGTCATCCTAAGCCCGTTCGCTGGCGCTCAGAGTGACAGTGCCCAAGCGTTTTCCCGCAGCCTGTGAAGCCCCGACCTTCCGCGAGCTCTCGGAATTTGCTGAGAAATCCGGGCTACGCGTCTGTCAGGAAGTCTAATTCGTCTCAGGGATTGTCGCATTCTGTTTGCTGCCGTGCGACGCCTTCTACTACAAGAACACAGCATGAAATAAGCGCAGTGTTCGCACCTTGCGCCAAGACCGCCGCAGCCCCCGGCCGATTTCTTTACGTGGAAGGTGGAGAAAAGAACTCTCCTTACGACTGAAGACGCCGAGTCAGGTTCAAGACTTCAGGCGATATCGCCTCAGTGCTTCTTCATTAATATCCAGGCCAAGGCCAGGCCGGTCGGGCAACTGGATCTGGCCGTCCCGGAAGTCAAACACTGTTTTACTATTCAACACCTTCAGCGCGGGACTCCATTCTTCTTCCGGCAGCAGGGGTGGCGTAATAAGCGCCAGTTCCTGCCACTCCGCACCGATGGCGGCGCTGGCCTGGAGCCAGCCTGCGAGGCCCAGGCCCATGGTCCCGTGCAGGATGACTCGCTTGTGAAACGCCTCCGCCAGGGCCGCGACTTTTCTAACGGTGAGGATGCCTCCTACAGTCCGGGCGTCCGGCTGGAGAATGTCGAGCGAGTTTTGCTTGACCACTTCACGATAAGCATCCAGTCCCCTATACCCCTCTCCACCTGTGATCAGGATATCGACATCGCGAGCCAGCCTGGCTGGGGACGAGAAATCACTTCGATCAAATGGCTCCTCCAACCAATAAGCGTGGTGCTTTTCAAGCCCCCGTGCCACGGCGAGAGCGGTATCGTAATCCCACACCTTCCCGGGGAATTTCGCCGTGCGATCAAACATAATGTAGAAATCAGGTCCCACGGCTTGGCGGACTTCTGCACACGCATCCACGTCGTCCATAGGGTTGGGTCGCCAGGCGCGGATTTTCATTCCCTTGAACCCGGCCTTCTGGATTCGAGCCGCCATTTCCGCCTGTGCCTGGTAAGGGACCTCGGACTGATCTTCTTTCCCTCTCCACACGCAAGTCAGGTAAACGGTGATCGCGGATTTGGAACCGCCCAGTAAACGGTACACCGGCTCACCCGCAATCTTTCCGATCGCGTCCCACAGTGCGTGTTCCAGTCCTCCCCAATCGATAAGGCCGGCCTTGAGGTGGTCGTCAATAGCGAAAAGATCTTTGCCGACCAGCGCCGGACGGATCGTCTTGTCCAATAACTCTATCGGTGTTCCGGCGAACGAATAGCCGCGCACGCCGGCGTCAGTATCGACAGCGGCCACCGAATAACTGTTCATCACTCCACGCTCCAGCATTTCCCGCGGAGTGGGAATGTTGATGTTGAAGATATCGATGTTCGTTATCCGCACAACTCCCGTGTCCTTCGCGAGCGCCTTAACGGGATTCAGGAAAGCGGCGGCCGTTGACGAGGCAAGGGCGGCGCCTAGAAAACTTCTTCGCGTGTGGTTAATCATTTGGGATTCTCCGTAGCGTAAGGCCGTGCCGGCAACTGGCAACATACAACTAACCGCTCGTCAAAGCAATGGCCTGTTTGGTTTTTCAGCATTCAAATAGTGGCCACCCTGCACCTCCGGTTCTGGTAGAATCCGACGCCACCGATCCGCTTCACTCCTGCGTGCCGCTCGGCGTGAAACGCTCGAAGGTGGCGAACCACTTTCGCTGCACGCTTCGCAATAGGACTTGGATTTGCCGCCGTTTGGAGCGGCCATCACGGAGTGGAGATAAAGGGTAGCAAGTGCTAAGCTGATGCCCACGAATGGCGGGGACCATGACCGGAGCAGTTGATATTGGAGGTACAAAGATCGCTGTAGGCGTGGTCGATGGGAACGGCCGTGTGCTGGCCAAGGCTGAGTGTGCCACCGATCCGGATCGCGGATTCGATGATGCAATGCGGCGGATCGTCGAATTGCTCGCTCAGTGCGCGGCAGTTAAGCTGACGGGGATCGGAATCGGGTGCACGGGTCCCGTGGATCCCCAAACGGGCTTGGTGGGAGACGTGAGCTTCCTGCCAGGGTGGGAAGGGGGGAATCCGGTCGCGGTGCTGTCAGCCGAATTCAATGTCCCCGCTGCAATGGAAAACGATGCTGACGCCGCCGCCCTCGGCGAGGCAGCATGGGGAGCGGGTAAGGGCAAGGCCCGCCTGGTCTGCGTGACGATCGGTACGGGGATTGGCGGGGGCGTGATTCTGGAAGGGAAGATCTATCGTGGCGTTGCCCAGTGCCATCCCGAGGTTGGTCACCACATCATTGAACCTCTGGGTCCGGTTTGTTCGTGCGGGGCTCGCGGTTGCTGGGAGAGTTTGGCTAATGGCTCTTCCATGGTGGAATGGATCACGACGAACGCTCCGGCGAACTATAATCGCCAAGGCCTGACAGCTCGGGAAATCTGCGCGCGAGCGCAGCAAGGAGATGATTGGGCCAGGCAGGCCGTTGACCGTGAGGCTTATTACCTGGGAGTGGGGCTCGCCAATCTTGTCACCATGTTCGCGCCGGATGCCCTGGTTTTGGGCGGCAGCGTCATGAAAAGTGCAGACTTGTTCCTCGGCCGCATCCATGAAGTCATCCGGCAGAATTGCCGCCTTGTGCCTTATGAACGCGTTGAGATCTCAGTTGCCTCATTGGGCCCCGATGTGGGGTTGATTGGCGCAGCACAGGTTTGGCATCATCGCTTCTCGCCGTCCGGAGGTCAATCATAGTGAATCAATCAATTAGCCGCATCATCGAAGGCCCGTATTTGCAGGATATTCTGGACCAGCCGCGCGGTCTGACGGCCACGCTCCAGGAATTCCGCATTCCTGAGCAGTTCGCCGAGATCAGCCAGAGACTAAGAGCCGGTGAACTGAAGAAGATTGTGCTGACAGGCATGGGATCTTCATTTTACGCGCTCAATCCTCTTCATATCTTCCTAACGAGTCACGGGTACACATCGCTCCTTATTGAGACGTCGGAACTCGTGCACTACTTCCATCGGTTACTGAATGCTGAGACTCTTATCGTCGCCGTCTCGCAGTCCGGTAAGAGCGCGGAAACCGTCCGCCTTCTCGAGGAAAACAGAGGACGCGCCCGGATTATTGCCGTGACCAACACCGCCGATAGCCCCTTAGGTGCGCAGGCTGACGCGGTCTTCCTCACCAAAGCCGGAGAGGAATTCTCGGTTTCCTGCAAGACCTATGTGACGGCGCTCCTAGTATTGAGCCGGATAGGTGCGCTCATCACGAGTGAGGATTCCGAGCGAACGCAGGCCGAGCTAGCCCAGGCAGCGCCGGCGGTGGCATCCTACCTTCGTTCCTGGCGAGATCACGTCAAGGAATTGGGCGGCTGTATCGAGAACATTCGCCACCTCTTCCTGGTGGGACGGGGCGCATCTCTTGCTGCCGTTGGCACCGGCGGGCTGATCATCAAGGAGTCAGCTCACTGCCACGCCGAAGGTATGAGCAGCGCTGCGTATCGTCACGGCCCCTTCGAGATGCTGAACAAAGAGACTTGCGTTTGCGTCTTCGCCGGCGACGCGAAAACGAGGGCTTTGAACGTAGAGTTGAAGGAGAACATTCGCCGAGCGGGGGCGAGAGGCGAGCTCGTCGGAATTGACGCGGGACTTCCCTCTTTGCGGATTCCCCCCGTCCCGAACTGCATACTCCCCATCCTCGAAATCCTGCCGGTGGAAATGATCACGCTCGCGTTAGCCGCGCAAGCCGGGCAGGGAGGCGGGCCGCTTCAGCTTGGGATCAAAGGTCACTACGACGGAGTGAACCGAGTGGATGAGCAGCCGCATCTTGGCAAGAAGCGAATCAACTACCTGGTGGGTCTGGTCTTCGGGACGTTTTTCGTCATTTCATTTCTCACCAACATTCTTGGACCGATTGTTCCCGACATCATCGACAGCTTTCATGTCAACCTGACCACTGCTGCGTTTCTGCCCTTTGCCTTCTTCATCGCTTACGGAGTGTTTTCCGTCCCGGCCGGTTTTCTTGTGGAGCTGTGGGGAGAAAAGAAAGTCATGCTGGCCTCCTTTGCCGTGGCGCTCGCGGGTGCGTTGTGCTTCGCGCTGTTTCCCGTTTATGGCGTTGCCATCGTGTCCTTATTCCTGATCGGCGCCGCCATGGCCGCGCTGCAGGTTGCGATCAACCCGCTGTTACGAGTTGCGGGCGGCGAGAAACATTTCGCCTTCAATTCCGCCACGGCGCAGTTGATCTTCGGGTCCGCATCGTTCGCGAGCCCGCAGGTTTACTCCTACATGGTCCAGCATCTTCGAGATCCATCGAGCGTGCGCAACTCCCTGGTGAGTATCTTGAGCCGGCTCGTTCCATCCGGCCTGCCCTGGGTCTCCATGTATTGGATCTTCAGCGGAGTCATCGTCCTGATGCTGCTGATCCTGTGGGCGGCGCGCTTCCCCAAGGTAGAGCGCACCGGTGATGAGCAAGCGGGGGCCGCAGCCATGTACGGCTATCTCCTGAAGAAACCGATCGTGCTCCTGTTTTTCGTCAGCGTGTTATTGTATGTCGGGTTGGAACAAGGGACGGCGGATTGGATGTCCCAATTTCTGTCTCAGTACCACGGCTACGATCCACACACAGTTGGCGCCAATGCGGTGGCGTGGTTCTGGGGTCTGCTCACGGCAGGCTGCGGGCTTGGCATGTTGCTGCTGAAGCTATTCGATAGTCGCAAGGTCCTGCTGGCCTTCTCGCTCGGAGCTCTCGGCAGTTTGACCGTGGCCTTGTTTGGTTCTGGGGCTGCTGCCAGGTTGGCCTTCCCGGCCGTCGGCCTGTTTGCCTCCGTGATGTGGCCCATCATTATCTCTCTGGCCCTGAATTCGGTTGCGGAGTACCATGGTCCGCTTGCCGGAATTCTCTGCTCGGCCATTATGGGAGGAGCGGTCGTCCCATTAATCATCGGGCGAGTGGGAGATGCGTTTGGGCTCCGCGCGGGAATGACGTTCCTGTACTTGAACCTGGGTTGGATTCTGTGCGTCGCGTTTTGGGCCAGGCCTTTGATTGGAAACGTAACCGTTCGGGCCAAGAAGCTAAGGTCCGAGGTGTAAAATCAAGCGTCGCGAGTCAAAGCCAAGGGCTGAGACTCTCGACTCTGAACCTTTTGAGGAGGAATACATTTTTATGAACAACCACCCAATGAATCGCCGAGAATTTATGGGGACCAGCGCGGGAGTTGCGGCCCTGGGCGCCGTGGCGAAGACCACGCTGCTTTCGCCCCGCCCGCTACAGGCTGCGCCGCGCGTCGTTCCGCCCAGCGACCGCGTCCGCTTCGCCTCCATCGGGACCGGAGTGGAAGGTTGCACCATCATGCAGGCAGCACTGAACTGCCCGGGCACGGAGGTGGTTGCCGCCTGCGACCTTTACGACGGCCGCCTGGTCGCCGCCAAAGAATACGCTAAGAAGGAGATCTTCACCACCAAGGACTACCGTGCCATTCTCGACCGCAACGACGTGGATGCCGTCCTGATAGCAACGCCGGACCACTGGCACGCCAGGATTACGCAGGACGCCTGCGCCGCGGGCAAAGACGTTTATTGCGAGAAGCCGATGTCCCACACTGTGGACCAGGCGTTCGCGATGATCGACGCGATGCAGAAACACAACCGCATCGTGCAGGTCGGCAGCCAGTGCCGCAGCTCGATTGTGTTTGCGAAAGCCAAGGAGGTATTTGATAGCGGCGTGCTGGGCCAGGTGACCGCCGTCGAAGCGTGTTTGGATCGCAACGACGCCAGCGGCGCCTGGGTGTACCCCATTCCGCCGGACGCCAGCGCGCAGACCATTGATTGGGAGCGCTTCCTGGGCGACGCCCCTAAGCGGCCGTTCGACCCCATTCGCTTCTTCCGCTGGCGCTGCTTCCGGGATTACGGTGAGGGCCTGCCCGGCGACCTCTTCGTGCACATGCTGACGGGAATCCACTTCATCGCAGGAATCACTGCGCCGCCGTTGCGCGCCGCCAGCATGGGAGGAATCCTCCGCTGGACCGAACATCGCGAGGCGCCGGATTTGATCTGGACGCTTTTCGAGTACCCCAGCTTCCGTCTTTCCATGCGTTGCAACCTCAACGGCGAGGCGCCCTATGCGATTCGCTACTTCGGTACCAAAGGAACGATCGAGCTCAAGAATGATGTCCTCACCGTCACCCCTCAAGACATCGAACCGCAACCCGAAGGTTATTCGATCCTTGGCTGGCCGGAGAAACTGCGGAATGAGTACTTGGATGCGTGGCACAGGGAACATCCCGGGACCCTGCCCGGCAAGCACACGCTGATCCAATCGGCAGAGACCTTCCAGGCTCCTCCCGATTACAGCTACCAGGTTGACCACATGAACAACTTCATGCAGTCCGTGCGCACGCGGCAGCCTTCCGTCGAGGACGCGGTGTACGGCAAGAACACCTCGATCGCCTGCCACATGGCGAATCACTCTTATTTCGACAAGACCATCGCCGTGTGGGACGAAGGCGCGCGTAAGATTCAATCGGTGTAATCAGCCGGGGAGGATGGCTGGGGTTCGTTTGAGCTACCCGGGCAGTCTGCGCTGCTCCTCCAGCGCACGGCATAGTAACTGGGTGGGCATCGCGGGCTGGCGCAGAGCGAAGCTCTGCGTTTCGCCGCGTCGTCATGGATCGAGACCGCAGAGCTAGCGCTCTGCGCCAGCCCGCGTATGCGCCACCCGCGGTCCTTCAAGTATCAGATCCTGTCTTCTGTGCGTTTCGCTGGCACTGCCCCTCGAGGAACTTAACTACGGGTGGCCGACGCAGACGCACCTTAGAATCCCCAGGGTTAAATATAAGCCGGTAACGTTTGCCGGCGTAGTTTACCCACACCACCGCGGTTCCCAATACAAACCTCATCCGAGTGATCGAGTCTAAGGGGACTGATCGCCAGTTGAAAAGCCGACGAAAACGCAGTTGGTCATCCAGGATCTCTACGTCGCACGTACCGATCGCGAGGGCGCCGCCCCCGGCTAGTAGGAACAACCCAAAGGGTAGGAGGAGCAGCATGTAGGGTAACCGATCCCACGACGGGTTCGCCCAACCATTAAGGAAATCGACAGACACAGAGATCAGCCCCAGACCGACGCACCTAGTTATGACGCCCGCGAGCGGCGATGATCTGAACTTACATTCCCTGGCAACCTTTTCTGTCAACATGGCCCTTCACCAAAAGCGGGTAGCCACGGTCAGCGTTTTTCTGACCGTGGGCTTTTCTTCCCCCACGTACCCCAATGTCAGGCACCAGCAGCCACGTCGATGATTCAGCGATCGTTCGGTACCGAGGTACAACCCACGGTCACAAATGCAGTGACCGTGGCTACCCGCTCCTGAAAAGATACCTGACACCATCCCCCCCCCCCCCCACCATTTTCCCCTCGCAAGCGTTATTTGGGGCGCTACTTGACGGCGATGTTCTCGTATGCGATTAAAATGTCGCCGATTTGCTGTTTCTGAGCATTGATGTGGTTCTTGTCTACGATCGAGCCATTGCATCTGATAACCAGCCTATTGGGGCCGTCCCAACGAAGCGTCAGGCAATCACTCGAGGCATTGAACACGACAGCGTTACTGTAATACGCGTGCCGAAGCTCGGCAGGATTGAATAAATGATTTCCGATAAGCACATAATATTCAAGCCCCCCGAGCGCTTCATGGTCTGAGCGTTCCGCTAGCATGGCTATCTGATTCGCAGATGACCGCTGAGATTGCTTGATCTCGAATTTGCCATGATCGAAGTATCCCTGAAACAGCGCATACAAACAAGCCACAACCAGCATTGCGAGAATCCCCATTCCGACCAATGAGATCTTAAAGAAACGTGTCATTCGTGGCACCCCGCGGCTCTCATTGCTTGTCCAACTCGAATGCCTGCATTGTCCGATGGCGTATCAAACCCCGTTCCTACGGTGCCATTGAAGTTTGGATGGCCGCCCAAACTTTGAGCTAGTCCGGCAGCAAATTGGCAGAAACCAGCACCATAGCGGGTAGCCACGGTCAGCGTTTTTCTGACCGTGGGCTTTTCTCATGCGCGATACCCCAATGGCAATCGCACGTAATCAATCTGAATCGGGCAGGCCGCTACCGTTGCCTTCTCCAAGGCGAAATTGCTGTAGCTCGACCACCGCCAATCCTCGGGCCGCTTCACCAGCCCTTTCCTTACGGGATTCAGGTGCATGTATTCCAGGCGCTCATTGAATTCCTTCTCGTGGCGCACAAAGCGATCCCAATACTGGTGTTGCCAAAACGGTCCGCAGGTCCCGCGTCGGGCGTGCAGCCTCAGGGTCATGATCTTCTTGGCGTCGTGCAACACCTGCTCGATCCGCAAGGGATACTGTGGCCAGATCAGCGCATGCCAATGGTCGGGCATCAAAACGTAACCGCAGAGCAGGAACCCCAGCCGCTGCCGCGAAGCTTCCAGCACGTGGATAAGCAACGCGTATTCAGATTCGTCGAATCGCCTGAACCGCGGGCGAAGGTTGACGCTTAGAAAAAAGATACGGTCGCTGTGGCGCAGGCGACGGACGTTTGACACGCGCGCAGCTTAGCACCGCGACCCGATACGTTCAAGAAGAACCCACGGTCAGAAATTCACTGACCGTGGCTACCCGCTTGATGGCCTCGATGGGATCGGGATGATCGATGGGAAAATGAGCCTGCTCGTACGCCTCGACCAGCGTCGTCAACACCTCCAATCGATCGCCAGCCCCGGCGGGCTGGCTGGCATACTCCGAACTGAGGAGTCTGCGATCTCCCGAAGGGAGAGTTCTTGTCGGGGGGGGGGCCGAGTCAACCCGGTCAATGGAGAAGTCTGAACGCCCCCGAAGCGGAGAGCCCGACTTCAGCGGCGCCCCTCCAGAGCATCGCCACACTCCAAGCAACCGATCCTGCGCTGGCCGAAGTGCCATCGGGTTGGTTAACTTATTTGGCACTTGAAAAATGGGATAGAGTAGGCTAGGATTGTCAGGTCGTACAAGTCGCTCAGGGACTGCCGAGTACGCTATGCCAAAAAGTCCTCTTTTGTTTTTGTCCGTAGTTCCTACCTGTGATTCATGGCTCCAAGTACAGTTGAGAAGTCGGGGAGTCCAGAAGTCGAAGAGTCAAGGAGTCGAGGAGTCGAGAATCGGCAAACCAAGGGCCGACCGCGACCGTCGCGCGCGCGGGCCACAGGCCAGAAGGCGGCGCAGGGCTCCCCCGAAAATCACGCCATGTTTGTCATTCCCGCGAAAGCGGGAATCCATCTTTCTCCCGACCCTCAATGGGTCCCCGCTTTCGCGGGGATGACGCTGATTTTCATTCGCTCGGGTGGGCGGTTAGCCCATGACGGCTCCTCGCCGTCTCGACTGCTCACTGTCTCGACGACAAAATCGGGGGAACAAAGCGAGAATGTCTATGAAAACAAAGGATCGTCGTTGGAAAACTCCCAAAGGAGTGTAGGGGTAGGGCTTGCCCTGCCCTTGCCGGGGCTGGCAGAAAGGAGGGGACGGCAAGCCGTCCCCCTACAGCAACTATTCGAAACTGAGCGGAACAAAGCGAGAATGTCTATGAAAACAAAGGAAGAGGACAAAAAGTCGCGGGTTAGGGCAAACGGGCTGACGGTTTTTGCCGGCATGATGCGGCATTCTGGATCGGCAGGATCGAGACATGCCCAAAAGCGGCACGTGTGCGCCACCCACGCGTCGGAACGCGCTATCTCCGTTCCCCTGCGTGCGTTGACTTGCCTCGATTGGGACCCCGTCCTAATCCAACAGGGACCGCGAGAACCGCAGCCTAGCAGGGAGGTTGGCGCTGAGACAGATTTGCCTGCCACCTTAGGCAGCCAGCTAGGACAGTCCCTTTACCGACCAGCCGTTGCGGTACTCGCGCCGGAGAAAGTGGTTGGCCTCGGCGAGATCAAATTTCATCTTCTTCGCATTCCATTTCAGCGTGGTTTGGGGAAAGCGCGAAGCGATGCCTCCCAGCAGGATGGCTTCCGTAAGCGGACCGGAATAGGCGAAGCTTGTGGTGGTTTTGCCCTCCCCACGGCAGGCATTGACGAACTGGGCATAGTGATTGATTTCGCCGATGTCGGGGACTCGTAGTCTTTGAATTTCGCCTTGGGGTAAAGGGTTGGCCGGAGGTAATTCGGCAACAGCATCACTCCCTCGGTGCCGATGAAGATGGAGCCGGAATCAGGAAGCGCGTCGCCTTCGAGCAAGGCGATGACTTCCGCGGAAGGCTTGGCGGCGCCATCGTACCAGGTAATGGGCAGGATCTTGGACGCCGTGCGGCTTCGTCCCGGCAAACTGGTAAAGGACCTTGCCGTTGAGCGCCCAGTTCCATTCGTTCGGCGCCGGGCCTTCCGAGCGGACAGAAATCGGCTCGGCCACGACCCAAGGAAGTGAAAATCGGATCGAAAATGTGGCAGCCCATGTCGCCGAGAGTGCCGGTGCCGAAATCCAGCCGCTTGCGCCAGTTGGCCGGATGGTAATATTCGCCGCCGATAAAGGGACGATCCGCGCACACGCCGAGCCAGAGGTTCCAGTCGAAATTCGCGGGCACAGGATCCGTTCGGTCCGGCTTGGGCAGAGGAATCGCCCCATGATTTCGGGCACCATGAGTGGACTTCCTTGACCTTGCCGATCGCGCCGTCCTCAACCACGCGCACGGCCGTGCGGAATGCCGCCGACGAGTGCATGTGAATTCCCATCTGGGTGACGACTTTCTTCTTGTGCGCAATCTTCATCATGCGGCGCACTTCGTAAACGTCGTGGGCCAGCGGCTTCTGGCCGTAGACGTTGATTCCCAGTTGCATCGCACTCACGGCGATGGAAGCGTGCATGTGATCCGGCGTGGAAACGTTGGCGGAGTCCAGGTTCTTCCCTTCCTTGTCGAGCAGGACGCGCCAGTCCTGATAGACCTTGGCTTTCGGAAACAGTTCCAAAGCCTTGGCCGTCCGGCTGAGGTCAACGTCGCAAATGGCGACGAGCTCAACTCCGGGACATTTACCGATCTCGGACAGGTCACCGAACGCCATACCCAAGGCGCCAAAACTGGCGTGGCGAAGCGTGCCGATTCGGGATCGCGCCATCAAGCCGCGTGTGATGTAAGGCGCGGCGATGGCGGTTACGCCCAGAGTCTTAAGGAACGTGCGGCGAGAGTAGGTTGGATTCATGTTCATGATGGGTGCCTGCTTCACTTGAGAGTTTTGATTGCAATGTTGCGAAACATCACGGGATCGTTGTGGCCGGCAAAACCGAAGTGGCCGCGCGTGCGGTCCTTGCCAGGATGCTTGCTGCCGGCCATGAATTCCGTGACCTTGCTGAGGTCGGCGTCGAGAATGACGGTGCCATTCAGTTCGACCTTGATCGTCGGGCCCTTGACCGTGACTTCCTCGTAATTCCACTCGCCGATGGGATGCTGATAACCGCGCTGCGCGGCCACCATGCCGTAGGCCGAACCGTGCGCCTGGCGGGGATCGATCTTTTCGCCCGTGGCCTTTTCATAATTGTCGTCGAGCACCTGGCATTCGCACATGCCCACATAGGCCGTGTCGCCGCTGCCGGGATAGCGAATGGCCAGACCGTTGTTGCCGCCGGGCGGAAGCTTGAATTCCAGGCGCGCCACGAAGTTGGTGAATTCCTCCTTCGTGTAGATCGTGCCGCCCTTGTTCGGTCTGCACAGGATGGCGTTGTCCTTCACTTGGTAATTATCCAAGGGGCCGTCCCAGCCGGTGAAATCCTTGCCGTTGAAGACGCTCTTGAACCCCGCAGGGTCCGTGCCGCGCAAGAGCCGGTTCGCCTCGTCGCTGGGATCTCGCGGATGAACATCCTGCGCCAGCGGATTTCGCCGCCGTGCGTCTGCAACTGGATCGGGCCCCGCGGCGGCACCGGCAGCGCGAGTTGTAATAATTCTCAAGCGTGGAACCCTTCACGGTTTGCCGGCCATTCAGCCATACCCAGACTCGCGAGCCGACCATGACGACGCGGAAATGGTTCCATTCGCCGAACGGTTTGTCGGCCTTCACCAGCGGATCTTTGCCGGGCGAGCCCGGGCGGTTGTTCCACAGCCCGCCTGAGCCTTTGTCGGCGCCGAGGCTGAATTTCGCCTTCTCGGTGTAATCCCAGATCTGCACCTGCGGGCAGCCGCGCAGGTAGATGCCGCTATCGGCCAGCGGCACCGTTTTGTAGTCCACAAGCAGTTCGAAGTCGCCGTAGTACTTATCCGTGGTGAGGTACAGTCCGTGGCCATCGTTGACCAGTTCGCCATTTTGCGCTGACCAGTGTTCGCGAATGTCGCCGAGGCTGGACGTCGTGCTTCTTTTGAAACTCCGCCGCCGGCAAAGCCATGTATTGGCGCGGATCCTCGGTGGTGGCCCCCCACCAGCCTGTGAGGTCTTTACCGTTGAATAGCGCATGGAAACCGGAGGGCGCTTGGTTCCCCGGCGCCGGTTTTTGAGCCGCCGCAGCGTGAGGACTCTTCGCCTTCCCGGCCGCCGTTCCCGCCGCCTGAGCATGCAGGCATGGAGTTTGGACCATAAGAATTAAGGCAACTGTACAAAGGAGACTTGCAGCACACTTCTTCATCGCATCACCTCTTTGCATTAGAACCGGCTTCGCAGGCAGGATCACTAACCAACCGCTCCCTGCGGGCTGAGTTCTCGGCTGCCCACAAGTTCATAAGGTTCCCCCCTGGGCGCCGAAAAAAGAGCAGTGGAGCCTTATATATCCAGGACGCAAACTTGGCAAGGAGAAATTTAGCAGTGCAGCAGTTGCCGGTCGTTTCCGAGAGCTTTTTATATCAATGTGCCTGCCTTGAACAAAATAGGTCCATTGGCTGCTGAGACTGATTTCCGTCGGCCCGTCGAACCTCGTGAACAAGCTAATTCATTCGCTCGTCTCACTGGAGGCTGCTGCCGCTCGATGAATTCTGTGCTGTTTGGGATCCGGCCTGAAAGTCGGCTTCGCGTCGCGCACCGACCGGTTCGCCCACTCTTGTCACCAGAGATAAACAAGTCGGCGGCGGGGGTGCTGGCCTTATTCGAGCTTCTCGAAAATCACGATGTGTTGCGATGGCAGCGACTCCACGGTGCGGACGTGCGCAAGCCCGACCACTTTCATTTCTTTCGTAAGCTGCTCCACGCTCATCTTATGCACTTCTTTGATCGGAACGCGGGGATCTTCCTTCCGATACTCGACGAAGACCACACGCCCGCCGGGCTTCAGCGCTTCGCGGACTTTAGTCATGACCTCAAAGGGATAGGCGAGTTCGTGGTAGACATCTACCATCAGCACCATGTCGACGCCGCTTGCAGGTAGTCTGGGATCGGTCTCACTCCCTTTCACCTCCTGCACGTTGGTGACTCCCAGCGCTTTGGCGCGCCGCCGGAGGGTCTCGATCATCTCGTCCTGGATGTCAACTGCCAGGACCTTGCCCATCTTGCCAACCTTTGCCGCAAGCCGGAACGTGAAGTAGCCCGACCCAGCGCCCAGGTCCGCAACCACCTCTCCGCCACGAAGCTCCATGGCGTCAATCACCGCCTCAGGATGCTCTTCGTTTCCCCGTTCCGGGCGATCGAGCCAGGCAATGCCACCCGCCCCCATGACTTGCGCGATCTCCCGACCCCTGTAAAATCTCCCCGTCCCGTTTGGGTCATGGATCGCACGGACTTCATAAAGGGTTTGGGGGTTTGGGCTCGAAACCTGAAGCCGCGCGACGAGTAATGCTCGAGCGTCGCGCGCCGCCGGAAGCTGGCCCTCCAATGCCAGCGCGCCAGTTGCGATCAATGCAATCGTGAGCGCTACTCGAACCCGGTGGCGTTTGAGATCAAGCATGTGAACCTACACGTTGCGGCCGCCATAAATGAAAACGTGTGCCGCCCTCGCCTTGGGTGACCAGCTTGACTTATGAACCCTGAAACTCGGAACTCCCGCCTGCAGGATATCACGAAGATATTCCTGCTTGAATTTTGGCTTCTAAATTCTGGACGACTGACGAGGAGTGACTTCGTTGAGCACTGGTGGCCCGACGGCGAATACCCACGGCGGCGGGGCCTGAATCGTTGCACATCCGCCTTGGACCCCACCGATTGAATGCTGATTGACGACTTCTTGCCTGACATCGCGGCGTCCCCAGTAAGAATAGTCTCCAGTCTTTGCCTCTCCCAACCGATAAGACTCTAGGAGCAGGAAGACTTGCAGGCTGTGGGTTGGTTGGCAAGATCGATCCGGCTTTACACCTAAAGGGGAGCGTCGGCAGTCGAAAAATTCTTGACCCCCAATTTATTCGATCTCGATCGCGCCTTCGGGAAGGGCCAGCCTGGATACCTGTCAATAGCAATCTGAACCCGCCCTCCACCTACCCTGCGCTGCCCTCACCGGAACTGGGCCGCACTGCCGCCTGCGGCTCCTCTGTTTTAGTAACAGTGCAAGGGCAGATCATGAGCTGGTTTCGACGATGCGTTTGTCGAGTGAAATCGGTAGATCCTTTGACACATGGAACGAAATGGCGCACCCTGTCAAGGCGCCGAAGGCATTTATAAAGGGGATATTCATGCGATCGATTCAATGGCTTGGTCTTCCTTTGACTGCGGTGTTACTTCTTCTCTGTGGGTGCGGCGGGGGTAGCGCTCCCGTTTCAGTTGTGCAGCCGCCCTCGGCACTCAGTTACACGACCATGACGGCGGACTACATCCAGGGTACGGCGATTAATTCCAATAGCCCCACCAGCAGCGGCGGCGCGGTAACCGCCTACAGCATCACCCCGACCCTGCCGGCAGGCTTGCATCTGAGCACCAGCACGGGTGTTATCAGCGGAACTCCGACGGCTGTCACCGCCACGGCTAGCTACACGGTTACGGCTTCCAACGCGAGCGGCAACGCCACGGTTTCACTGAGCATTACGGTAAATGTAGCTGCGCCGGCGCGTCTGTCCTACTCCCCGGGTACAGCGGTCTACACCGTCGGGACACCGATTCCGGTCAACATCCCTTCCAGCACCGGCGGACCGGTGACCTCATACAGTGTTAGCCCCGCCCTTCCGGCCGGCTTAAGCATAGAAGACGCGACCGGGATCATTAGCGGATACCCCACGGCCGTTGCGGCCGCGGCCGGTTACACGGTAACAGCTTCCAACTTGACCGGCAGCGCCATGGCCACTCTGACTCTCACGGTAAATGCGGCGGGCGCCGGAGTCCAGTACATCCCCAATATGAACCAATGGATAACACCGCTGGCGCCTGCGGGTTCCCAGTTCGTACCGCTGGACACCGGTCTGACGGTAAATGGTAAGGATTGGCTGGCCGGCCAGGCGGTTACCACCGTGGTTAGTCCGGATGGCTTGACGCTCTTGGTTCTGACCAGCGGATATAACCGCGTGTACAACGACCCGCCAGTCCAAAGTCCGGATAAGATGATCTACAACTGGGATGACTCGCAGGAGTACGTGTTCATCTACGACATTTCAGGGGGGACGCCCGTAATGCAGCAAGTGGTGACGATCCCCAATTCCTACAGCGGAATCGCTTTCGATCCAGTACAGCGCGTGGTAAACGGCCAGTCACGTTACAATGCTTTTTATGTGTCCAGCGGGATGGGCGACTACCCCTATACTGGCTCCCCTTACAACTCCGCCAACTATTCGCCGCTCACCCCGGCCTTGACAATGTCCACACCTTCAGCCTGAACTCCGCAGGAACCTCATGGGAGGAGCAGCCAGAGCTGCCCTTGGGCCACACCTATATGGGGGGAGTTGGTTTTGGCGTACAACCTTGCGCCGCCGGCGTCGCGGTTTCGAGTGATGGTCAGACACTGGTGGTGGCCAATTACTACAACGATTCGGTATCGGTGTTCACCGGAGGCTTGGGCCGGTGGACGCCCGTGAGCTCCCTTACAACTGAGAAGCCGGGGGAACTCGACCTGCGCCCAGGCAGGGCGGCTAGCTCGCCGCAGCCGGGCACGCCGGGCGGCGAATATCCATTTTGGGTGGTCATCGCCACCGCCACGGACACCTCGACGGCCACGGCCAGCAAGTGGGCCTATGTTTCCAGCATTCGCGACCGTGAGATCAACGTCGTGAATCTGAACGGCACTCCGGCAGTGGCGGCGCGGATCCCGTAAAAGGCCAACCGAATAAGATGACGCTGAATAAGGCACAGACGCGCCTGTATGTCGCCGAAGACCAGTCTGATACCGTGGATGTTGTCGATATCGACCCGAACGACGGCCTCAAACAGAATACCGTACTCGAGACCATTGCCATTACCAGGTCAGTCGTGCCTCCGTCGCTCGCGAATTATACGGGCGCAAACACCAACAGCGTGACTCTGTCGCCGGACGAAAAGCAACTTTACGTTACCAATGGCAATCTGAATACCCTCGCCGTCGTGGCGCTTACGGGTACGGATCAGAATGACCAACTCGTGGGTCTCATCCCCACTGGCTGGTACCCGAATTCGGTGAGCCTCAGCCCCGATGGCAAATGGGTGTACGTCGTTAATGGGAAGTCACCGACGGGCCCCAATCCCGAGTTTTGTTATGGCCTTGATGGCCCGCCGGACTACTCCGATTGCCTTCCCTCGAAGGAGTATAACCCCCAGCGTATCAAAGCCGGCTTACAGAGTTTCCCCACCGCGACCCTTATGGCTCAACTCCCGGCGCTGACCTCGCCAGGCCGTTACCAACAACCGGTTGTCTGCCACCGAGAGCGCCAGCGACGCCGCGGTCATGGCGGCAGTGCGTCAGGGCGTCAAGCACGTTATTTTCGTGATGAAGGAAAACCGGACTTACGACCAGATTCTGGGCGACCTGCCAGTGGGCAACGGCGATCCATCTCTGTTTCAGTTTGGACAACCGATTACTCCCAACCTGCATAAGCTGGCGCAAACCTTTGTCACCCTTGACGACATTCTGGCCACCAGCGAAGTCAGTTATGACGGCTGGTCGTGGACAACTGGGGCTCGCGCCACCGACGTCGTCGAACATCAATACACTGTCAATTATGCCAACCGCGGACTCAGTCTGGATTTCAACGGCTTCGTCCGCAACGTAAACGTTGCGCTTCCGACAATTGCAGAGCGCCGTGCCGCCAATCCTCTTTCACCAACGATCCGGACATGATGGCGGGCCAGACCGATGTCGCAGCGCCGGATGGACCGAACGAATGAAGTGAATACCGGCCATTTGTGGGACGCTGCGTTACGAGCGGGTCTGACCGTTCGTAACTACGGGTTCTTTGTGGACGCGACGTGCTATAACGTGCCCCAGTGCGACATCCCTCTGGCTCATGACCCCTCCGCCACCGGCACGGTTGTTGCTTTTCCCGCGAATGTCGCCCTTACCCCCTACACCGATCTGTACTATCGCGGTTTCGACCGCAACTTTCCCGATTATTACCGATTACACGGAGTGGGAGCGGGAGTTTGAAACCAACTATGCTACGGGCGGACTGCCTTCGCTGAGCTCTGGTTGAGATCGGGCACGATCACACCGGAGTTTTTGGTACCGCGATTGATCTGGTGAATACTCCAGAACTCCAGGAAGCCGATAACGATTACGCGGTTGGCCTGCTAATTCAGAAGATCGCCGGCAGCATCTACGCGAATAACACGCTGGTATTTGTCATTGAAGACGACGCGCAAGATGGCGGGGACCACGTTGATTCGCATCGCACTACCGCCTACGTTGCGGGCGCCTATGTGAAGCAGGGGGAGGTGGTTTCCACTCACTATAACACCCTGGACTTCATCCGTACCGTGGAAGAGGTTTTGGGCATCGGGCCGATGAACCTTAACGACGCATTGGCTCGGCCCATGACCGACATCTTCAACACTACGCCGAGCAACTGGAGTTTTACCGCAACGCCCTCGGCGTATCTGTACGCCACATCGTTACCCCTGCCTCCCCGGGCCGCGGGCCTCGTGGTTCCCAAATCAACGCACAACTCAAAGTACTGGGCGCGCGTAACAAAAGACATGGACTTTTCGGACGCTGATCGGGTCGATGCCGAAGCCTACAACCGTATTCTCTGGACGGGACTCATGGGTAATCGGCCTTATCCCTCCGGGCCCACCGGACTGGACCTTCGCCAGAACCGGTCGAAGCTTTTCGCGAGCTACCAGCACTCCCTGAAGCAAAGAACGGGGTCGGCGCCACTTACCAGTAAGTGACAACACCGTGCGCCGCCACCGTGCTGACCGGCGCGTAGATTGCCGTCCTGGTGCGGCCTGGTTGTGTCGAAAACGCAGGTGGGTGTATCTCTGGTGAAAGTGAATGCGGGTTGCGGCGATCGCAGCCTTGCTGGACCCGCTATTGAGCCAGGTTGTATATCTCACTTCCAGAAAGAAGGAACGTTCCGGTGACGTACTCGTGTGTGCTTTCGCGCGCCACAAGGTGCGGCTCATCGTCCACCTGCTGTCCCCAAAGAACCTTTGCCTCCGGGCTGAGGCTTTGAGTCAATCCAGCCCAAGCCTTCTCGACAGCGGGGAGGTACTCCTTGCGATCCAGCACGCCATGATTGATGCCCCAGGCCAGTCCGAAACAGAAGAAACCCGTCCCGCTGGTCTCAGGGTTCGGGAACTGGTCCGGGTCCTCGAGGTTCACGCGCCACAGGCCATCGGCTCCCTGGCGTTTGATCAGCTCCGCCGCCTGCCGGCGAAAGATCTCGAGGTAGTGCTGCCTGCTGGGATGATTCTTCGGAAGATACTCCAGCACCCGCGCGATTCCGGCGAACGCCCAGCCATTTCCACGTGACCATAAGATCTTCTTTCCATTCGCGGTCCGCTGGCCGATGAATCGAAGATCGCGGTAATACAAACCGGACTCCTTATCGAGCAACTGCCCCGTGACGTCATCGAAGAACGCATCCATGATGTTGATATACTTCTGGTCACCGGTCGCTTTGGCGAGCATGGCGAGTGCCGATGCGCCGTAAAGGGAATCCACGTACGAGGATGGATCGAGATACCATTGCTTCGAGCCTGCCGGCGAAAGCGGGCCAGGCGTGGCCAACCACTTGATGGCGGGCTCAATCATGGCGCGGTCCTTTTTGACGAAGTAGAGCTCGGTCCAGGTCTCGACGCAGAATAGGCGGTTGGCCCCGGCGGGCTCAGTGCCAACCTGCCATTCATGCTGACGGCCCCACGCAAGAGCCTGGTCGAGGAATAACTGGTCTTTGGTCGATTTCCACGCTGCCATCACGCCCGTGTACCACGTGGCACGTTCCCAATTGCGGTCGTCCGGTTTCATCACAGGATGCGCCATCTGCCAGGAGTTTGCCCTCTCGAGGAAAGTCAGGATTTCCTGCTTTTTCGGAAGCACTGGGCCGGTCTTTGCCTCCTGCGGCGCCCCCTCGGCCGTGGCAGCAAAAACTACGCGCTCGCCTCCTGGATTGTCAATTGTGGGCAAAGGGCTATTCAACAGAGTGATTATTATGGGGAGTAGCATCAAAAGACGAAGCCTACTGTTGTCTCTTCTTTCATGTGCCGCCTCCTTCCATTTGAGTTTACGCAGCATTGGGATCGCTGCCCAGTTCGCCATCGTACCAACAGATCTGCTGAACAACTGTCCCCAAAAAGGATTTGGCATATTGCCTCCGTTGGAGATATTCATGCACGGCATATTATGGGGTAAAATTCTCGTGCCGGCCGGAATTTCCGCCTTCATTTCCCAACTGACCGGTATAGTGCACCCACACCTATGGGTCGAATTCTGTGGGCGACGCTCTTGCGCCCGGCGATTGCCTGGGGTGCCGGCGAAGTCGGTCTTCCGTCAAAGGTCGGATCGTAGTGACGATATCTCGTCTCCTGACGAAAGATCGAGAACATCACGCAGCTCTTCAGGAGAAGGGCGTGTCTCGTTGGGGCCCTTTAACTCCGTGATTGTACGACCCGAGCGAATGCCGCCTGCTCTCCTGACCAAGTGGCAGTATAAGTGCCCAGTGTCGGTTATGTGAATTCCACTGTTGACCAGCTCCTTGCTGCGTGCTCGCCCAACTTCTGGACTGGCTGGCTTCGGCCCCGCACCGCCCCTCAGGTTTGTTGCTGCACATTATCTCGCCGCCCGATAAGGAGGGATGGGTCGTGACTCCGCAATTGGCGATGCAATCCGCTGCCCCTAGCCCCTCGTTACCAAGCAGGGAAATTGACGGGAGAGGTGTTCAATGAGCGATACCCATTCCGATGCGCTGGTCTTTTTTGGCGCAACCGGCGACTTGGCCTACAAGAAGATTTTTCCGGCTCTGCAAGCGATGCTGAAACGAGGCCATCTCAATGTGCCGGTGGTCGGAGTGGCCAAGCCGGGCTATAGCCTTGAACAACTGCGAGCGCGTGCGCACGACAGCTTGGAGAAGCACGGGGGAGTTGACCCTGCTGCTTTCGAGAAGCTGAGCGGCTTGCTGCGCTTTGTGGGCGGCGATTACAAGGATCCCGCCACCTTCGAGGGGCTGCGCAAACAACTCAATGGAGCCGAGCGGCCCGCCCATTACCTCGCCATCCCGCCGGCGCTATTCGAAATTGTGGTAGAACACCTGGCAAAAACGGGCTGCGCCACGGAGGTGGGGTGTGGTCAAGCTCGCGTGATCGTTGAAAAACCTTTCGGCCGGGACTTGGCCTCAGCGCGGGAGCTGAACCGGATATTACACGCAGTCTTCCCCGAGTCGGCGATTTTTCGCATTGATCACTATCTGGGCAAGCGGCCTGTAAATAACGTGGTGGTTTTTCGCTTTGCAAATGCTTTCATGGAGCCGTTTTGGAATCGGCATTACATCGAGAGCGTTCAGATTACCATGGCGGAGGATTTCGGTGTTGAAGGACGCGGCGCTTTCTACGATCAAACGGGCGCCATTCGCGACGTGATTCAGAATCACCTGTTCCAAATCCTGTGTAATCTCGCCATGGAACCTCCGGTTCGTACCGATAGCGAGACGGTTCGCGACGAGAAGGTGAAGGTGCTGAAAGCGATTCCACCGCTGGATGTGAAGAATCTGGTCCGAGGCCAGTTCCAGGGCTATCGCCAGGAAAAAAGAGTCGCGCCCGATTCGAAGGTTGAGACATTTGCAGCACTTCGGCTAGAGATCGATTCCTGGCGATGGAAAGGGGTACCGTTCTACATTCGCGCCGGAAAGAACCTGCCCGTGAGTTACACTGAAGTGCTGGGCCGGTTTCGCAAGGCTCCAACTGTCATCGCGTATGGCTCCGCATTTCAGAATTATCTGCGATTCCGAATCAGTCCCGAGATGACGATAGCCGTAGGCGCAACCGTCATGGGTCCGGACGAGCAGATGAAAAGTGAAAGAGTTGAAATCGTGGCCAGCCGGCATCCCTGCCCGCAGGAGATGGACGCTTATGAGCGTGTGCTGAGCGACGCCATGGCGGGAGACCCCACGCTGTTCGCCCGCGAGGATTACGTCGAAGAGGCGTGGCGAATCGTCGATCCGGTGTTGAAAGGGGACACGCCGGTTTACGAATACCAGAAAGGCTCCTGGGGCCCAGGCGAGGTCAACCAAAAGGTCCTGCCGGAGAGTGGCTGGCACAATCCCGCTGCAGCGGACGAGGAGGATTTCCGCATCGCCAGAGCCGGCTGACAGCGCGGAGCGAGTGGGTGCGGCGCCTATACGGAGACTTACTCCTGTCATTCCGAGCGCAGACACCATGATCATTCGGCTCACCACTGTGCATGAAAAAGGCCTGGATTCCCGCTCCCCCGCTTTCGCGGAGGACAAGTTTCGCGGGAATGACAACCCGCGCGTCATCCCCGCGAAAGCGGGGATCCAGCGGTGCTGCGTCGGCCTATTTTCATGGCAGCGAGGAATTTGATCGCCACTGCAAGTCAATTTGGCCAATGGCAGCGAGAAGGAATCGAGGAGGTAAACATGCGCGTTGGAATCTGCACGGACCACGGTGGCTTAGACCTGAAAGAAGACTTGGTTGCGCGCCTTCGCGAAGCGGGACATGAGGTTGTCGATTTCGGAGCTGATACCCTTGATCCCGGCGACGATTACCCTGACTTCGTCATCCCCCTGGCCCGGGCTGTTGCGGCGGGAAAGGTCGTGCGCGGGGTGGCCGTCTGCGGCAGCGGCGTGGGGGCGTCGGTTTGCGCCAATAAAATACCGGGAGTCCGTGCCGCGCTGGTGCACGACCACTTTTCCGCCCGGCAAGGAGTCGAGGACGACGATATGAATATCATTTGCATGGGCGGCAGGGCCATAGGACCCTTCGTGGCCTGGGACCTTGTCGAGGCGTTCTTGGAAGCCAAGTTCAGCCAGGCGGAGCGCCACCGGCGCCGCCTTGGCAAAGTAGCTTCTCTCGAGATCGAATCGGCTGGACAGCGATTCAGAGCCAAGTCCGAAAGCTGACAGGTGCGGACTGATTTTAGCGCTAGAAATCTTGAAGTCGAAAATCTGGTGTAAATGAGTCAAATTCTTGCAGCGCAGTAAAAACACGCTCTTCGGGCTGGGGCGTAGCCCCGTTAGTGTGGTGTCCCGCTTAATTCTTGACCGTCGTTGTGGGACTACCGACCCCCTCACCCGGCTCGCTACGCTCGCCACCCTCTCCCCCAAGGGGGCGAGGGATTGTAATAGTTATGCGGGCCAGGACACTAGCCAGGAGAGGGATTTTGACTCCGGCGTGGTGATCGGCATGAAGACTTTCGGCGCCGCCGCGCCCCTCCAGGAACTTCAGCGGAAATTTGGTTTCGAGCCGGACCGGGTAGTAGCGGCGGCCAGAGAGCAACTGGGCAGGCGGTGAGCTGTGAGTGTTGCTTCCGTCAACCAAACCAATACTGCTAAGCGAGGATCGGCCCCTTCGAAAGGAGCTTTGAGCGCGGGGCGAAGCTCCCCTCTCGGCGCGACGGTTGTCCCGGGCGGTGTGAATTTCAGCATTTATTCCCGGAACGCTTCCGGCGTCGAGTTGGTGTTCTTCGATCGGGAAGATGACTCCAAGCCCTCGCGGGTGATCACAATCGATCCTACAGAGAACCGCACTTATCACTATTGGCATGTTTTCGTGCCGGACGTCAAACCGGGCCAGCTTTACGGGTACCGGGTTTCTGGGCCGTTCGACCCTGCGAGCGGAATGCGGTTTGATCCCGGCAAGGTCCTGCTCGACCCGTACGGCCGCGGCGTAGTCGTTCCCAGGAATTACAGCCGGGAGGCGGCACGAATGCAAGGTGGGAACACCGCCACGGCGATGAAAAGTGTAGTGGTGGATCTACATGGCTATAATTGGGAAGGCGACACTCGGCTTCACCATCGCTCAGCACGTACCATCATTTACGAAATGCACGTGCGAGGTTTCACCCGCCATCCGAGCTCGGGTGTTGCGGAACATGCAATCGCGGCACCTATGCCGGCCTGGTCGAGAAGATTCCCTATCTTCAGCAGCTCGGCATCACCGCCGTCGAACTGTTGCCGGTGTTCCAGTTCGATGCGCAGGATGCTCCGCCCGGGCTGATCAACTACTGGGGATATGCGCCGGTCTCCTTCTTTGCGCCGCACCAGGGCTACAGCTCTCGTCAGGATCCGCTCGGCCCGGTGGACGAATTTCGTGACATGGTGAAGGCGCTGCACCGGGCGGGCATCGAGGTCATTCTCGACGTCGTCTTCAACCACACCGCGCGAAGGCGACCACCATGGACCGACGCTGAGCTTTCCGCGGCCTTGAGAACAGCACCTACTACATTCTCGAACAGGACCGCTCGCGCTACGCCAATTACAGCGGTACGGGAAACACGCTCAACGCCAATCATCCGATCGTCCGCCGGATGATTCTCGATAGTCTCCGCTACTGGGTGGAGGAGATGCACGTGGATGGTTTTCGCTTCGATCTGGCGTCGATCCTGGAACGCGACGAGTCAGGCAACTTGATGCCGAATCCGCCGGTGCTGTGGGATATCGACTCGGATCCGGCCCTGGCGGGCACGAAGCTGATCGCCGAGGCCTGGGACGCGGCCGGCCTGTACCAGGTGGGCAGCTTCATCGGGGACAGTTGGAGGGAGTGGAATGGGCGATTCCGCGACGATGTGCGCAGCTTCTTCCGCGGCGACGAGGGCTCCGTGGCGCCTCTTGCTGACCGGCTGATCGGCAGCCCCCAGATCTATGGTCACAAGGAACGCGAGGCCGAGGCAGAGCGTGAATTTCGTGACGTGCCACGACGGCTTCACGCTCAACGATCTCGTCTCCTACAACCAGAAGCACAACGAGGCGAACGGCGAAGACAACCGCGATGGCACGAACGACAACCGAAGCTGGAACTGCGGCGTCGAGGGCCCAACCGATGATCCGGCGGTGGAGACGCTGCGAAACCGCCAGGTGAAGAACTTCCTCACCGTGACGATGCTCTCGCTGGGGCTGCCCATGATTCTGATGGGCGACGAAGTGCGGCGCACCCAGCACGGCAACAACAACGCCTATTGCCAGGACAATGAGACCAGTTGGTTTGACTGGACGCTGGTTGCAAAGCACGCCGACGTGCATCGGTTCGTAAGACTGCTCAACGCGCAGCGGCTGTTGCGCGACGCTGGAGCCGGACGCAGCCGCACTTGAGCCTGAACCAGCTTCTCCGCAAGGCAAACAGAACCTGGCATGGCGTAAAACTCGGGCAGCCGGACTGGAGCGATGCGATCGCACAGCCTGGCATTCACCGCGCAGGCGCCGAACTGAGAATGTATTTCTCCACGTGATTCTGAATGCCTATTGGGAGCCGCTCGAATTTGAGCTCCCGCCGCCGGGCGAAAAGCGATGACGCTTGGCGCCGTTGGATCGACACGAGCCTTGACTCGCCGCACGACATCGAGGACTGGGAGGCCGCGCCGTTGATTACAAACCAAACCTATCCTGCCGGCCCCCGCTCCGTGATCGTGCTTTTCGCCAGCACGCGAAGCGAACAATAGTGGACGAGAATCATCCTATGGCTTCCATAGCCGAAAGCCACCTATTGAGTTCTGCATAATACAGTTACATTCATAGAACCTTCAAAACGGCAACGTACTTTGCTTCCAGCAGCAGGCGACGATGTGGCGACGCCGGCGCAACCGCCGGAGGGCGCTCCGCGTCATGTGCTTCAATTCACCAAGATGGTCAGGACAAAAGTTGCCCATGTGGTGTTCCTTCAACTGCCCCCACAAGTACTCGACCGGGTTGAGTTCGGGAGCGTAAGCGGGCAGCCACTCCTGCTCAATGCGTCGCTGCCCGGCCAAGTAGTCCTGCACCAACCGGCTGCGGTGAGCGGGCAGGCGGTCCCAGAGCAAGATCAATCTCCCTTTCAGGTGCCGCCGCAGGTGAGCCAGGAACTTCACCACCTGCGGCCCCTTGATCGTCCCCTCGTACAATTGAAAGTAGAAGTTCATGAACGTCATCCCCGCGATCACCGCCAGGGTCTCCCAGTTGAAGTGGTACTGCAGCACCGGGGTCTGGCCGCGTGGGGCCCAGGTGCGCACCCGATGCGGGCGCTCGCTCAGCCCACTCTCGTCCAGCAGCACGATCGTGGCCTTCAATTTCCGGGCTTTTTTTAATGCGCGGCCAATCCCCGCGCCTCCAGCCTCGGATGCGAGCTTCGTTCCGTTCCTTGGCCCGGCCCACCGGTCGCTGGCAACTCCACTCCATTTGTGCCAACACCCGGCCCACATGGTCGCGATGGTATCGGACGCCGAAGCGACGCTGGATCAGGTCGGCCACACGCTGCGTCGTCCACAGTTCGGTGGTGTACCCCCAAGCCCGCGGCCCCTGGGCCAACTCCTCCTCCAACTGCAGGAGTTGCTCGCCCGTCAGCTTGGCCGGACGTCCGGCGCTTCCCGCTTTCCTCAGCCCGGCCACGCCTTCCCGTTCGAGCTGCGCCCTCCAACGACCGACCGACTGGCGATGTACCCCCACGCGGCGGGCGACCTCGGCGGGCCTCAGGCCGCGCTGGAGCAGGCGGGCCGCCCTCAACCTCCGCTGTTCCAGGGCGGAGAAATCGCGCTTTCCCGAGGATTTGGTTTTCATGCACGCAGAGTAACACAGGATATGGCATTTGTCACTCTATTTTGCAGAATTCAGTAGGAACGCGTTTCGATTGCCACCCAGCCGGGTCTTGGGAGGCAGAGATTTGAGCTTCTTGGCGTTTCCGCCGCCCAACACCACGTACTCGGCCTGTAACGCCTCGCGTAACATCTTGACGGCCCCGGCCACGTGGCGTTCCCATTTTTTCCTTCCCAGCCGATTGAGGCCCCGACGGCCGAGGTAGTCCTCGTAGGTCTTTTTCCTATACGGGAGGTGGGCCAATTCCATGGGTTCAACAATTCCATCCACAATCATGGCTGAACCGAGGCCCGTCCCAAGGCCTAGAAAGAGCATGCGGCCTCCTTCGTAGCTGCCCAGCGCCTGCATGGCGGCGTCGTTTACAACTTTGACACGCCGCCCGAAAGCCTTGCGGAAGTCGAATCCCACCCAGCCGCGACCCAGATTGAAAGGCTCACGCAAGGGTTGACCATGAACTACCGGTCCCGGATACCCAATGGAGACCACATCGTAATCCCAGTCTTTAGTGAGATCCATCACCGCCTGCGCCATCTGGCTGGCGGTCATGGCCGGATCAGATGGAATTTTGCGGGCATCTCGCTTGCCTGAGGCCAGCACTTTGATATGAGTGCCTCCTACGTCAATAGCGAGGATGCGGTGAACTTTCGGCTTGAGTTTGAAATTCATGTCTGATTCTCCATGTGGCCGCAAGACCCGCAACGCACGGCGGAAGCGAGCCTCAAGGCGAAAAATCTCTTCTCCTCGGGATGCAAATCGTGTACGGCAAGCGCCACTCAAAATCGGAGGCGGAGCGCCCTCCTTGATCGCTGCGTTCGAGCTCGCGCAGCGGCGGCCGATGAAACCGGAAATCCGGCAACCTTTCACAGGCGACCTTGCCCTTTACCAAAGGGCAAACACGCGCCAATCGCTTTATCGGCCGCATTCCCAGCGGCATTGCGGATTGGTGTGCGTTCTTAATTGCGATGTTAGAGAGTCCTCAACCATTACGACAGACATGCTTTTCAAAGCAACCACACCTGTCCAATTCTAACCTGAAACTTCAGCATGAGCGCGACCGGATCCGGCATCTGCCGGATTTGAATTACCGAATCGCCTCCCGCCTGGACCTCCCTCAATTTTCTCAATCCCTTTCGAATGTTCTTCCAAGCTTTTTGGAGTGCGAACCGGTCGGCTGGGCGCTTCCGGAATGCGCGAGCACGCAGTTACACGTGGAGGTGCTCGAGTATCGTGGCAATGTAGGTCCCAATGACCGCTAGCACAGGCCCGGAGGGCCGACAGAAAGTAGCCCACGGCGTGAGAAGCTGTGGGCTATTTTCTGCCGCCGCTCCGCGGCTGTTGAGGCTCTCACACCTTAGGTTAGCGCCTATGAACTAATGGCCTGGGTCTCGAGCCCCTTGACAAACTATACCCACTAGTATAGGCTAGTACAGAAGAGGAGCTTTCATGCCAAAAGCGCCGGCACCTCGCGGAAAACTCAGCCACATCTCTCCAGAACGCCAATATGTCACTTCGCCGGAGAGTCCGCCAATCGCTGCGAATATTAAAACCACGGAACGAAGCGGGAATGTCTATGAAAACAAAGAGTCGGTGCTGGAAAAGACCTTTTTCATGCCAAGACCGTCGGGACCCTTCGGAAGACTCCACCCGTCGTCTCTTCAGAACGCTAATATGTCACTTCACCTACCAATCCACCCACCACTGCAAAATTCGAAATCGCGGAACGAAGCGGGAATATCTATGAAAACAAAGGGCCGGTGCTTGAAGAGATGCGACTGAACCGGGAATGTATATGAAAACAAACGTAGTTAGCTATCAAATGCGGGAATGTTATTGAAAAGAAGTTACTTAACTTAATGCGGAATCTACCGACGCAAACCTGAGGCATTCCCCGATGCCGCTGCCCGGGGCAGTGGGCACCTATGGCCGCCTCGCCATGGGCTACGACATCACAGGATGCCGCATGATGCGCGGCCACGATTCCGGTTCCCCGCCCGAGCCGGGCAGGCCCTACGCCGCCGGCTTGCTCTCCGAAGCGAGCGGCAGTTTAGCGGCCTCCCAAGCGGCAAGGCCGCCGGCCATCTCGACAAGATTGGTGATCCCGTACTGGTGCAGGATGCTGGCCGCGATCGACGAACGGTAGCCGCCCGCGCAATGGATTGCGATGCGCCGGCCGCGGGGGATTTCGGCGATGCGTTCCTGCAGGTGGTTGAGCGGAAGGTTGAGGCTGCCGGCGATATGCTTGCCCGCCCACTCGCGCGGGGTTCGCACATCGAGCAGCAGGGGTGGACAAGCGCCCGCGAGTTCCTCTGCCACCATGGGGGGGCTGGCTCGCTCGGTTGGCCACATAAGGTCCGGCCGGCCGGCGAGCGCCGCCATGCCTCCCTTCAGGTAGCCCTTGACGTGATCGAACCCGATGCGACCCAGGCGCAGAGCGGCTTCCTGCTCGCGCCCGGGCTCAGCGATGATGACGATGGGTTTCGAGCGGTCGAAGACCGTCCCCGCCCAGGTGGCGTACTGGCCGCCCAGCCCGATGTTGATGCTGCCGGCAAGGTGATCCTTGGCGAATTCGGCAGGGTCACGGACGTCGAGAATCTGCGCACCCGCATCGCCCATCTCGAGGACTTCCTCGAGTTCCATGGGCTGGAGGACCTGCTCAAGGTTCTTCGCGAGCGCAGCGTGCTCACGAGTGTTGAGAATGGCGTCGTAAGTGAAGTACGGCGGAGCCTCCGGCTGGTCCGCGGTGACCAGGCGAATGAATTCCCCCTTGGTCATCGGCTGGAGCGCATAGTTCATGCGCCTCTGCACGCCCAGCGTCGAGACGGTGTCCGAGGAGAGGTTCTTCCCGCACAGAGAGCCGGAGCCGTGCGCCGGGTAGACCAGGGTCTCGTCGGGGAGCGTCAGGAGCTTATGGTGGAGCGAGTCGTAGAGATGCGAGCCGAGGTCGGCGGCGCTCCACCCAAGCGAAGCGCGCAGGTCGGGCCGGCCGACGTCCCCGATGAAAAGCGTGTCGCCCGTGAGGACGGCGTAAGGTTTTGCCGCGTCCTTCGCGAGATCGTACACCACGAGCGAGATCGACTCGATGGTGTGGCCCGGCGTCTCCGCCACTTGCAGGCGCATCCCCGGAAGCTCGATGGCGTCGCCGTCCTTCATGGCGACGAAGGCATATTCCGCCTGGGCCCGCGAGCCGAGATGAATGGCCGCGCCGCAACGGTCGCGCAACTCGAGATGACCGGCCACGAAGTCGGCGTGGAAGTGGCTCAAGAAGACGTGGCGAATTTGGAGGCCGGCTTTCTCGGCGTCGGCCAAGTACCCCTCGATATCGCGCTGCGGGTTGACGATGATGGCTGTCGAGCTGGCTTCGTCCCCAAGAAGATAAGAGGCGTGCGCAAGGCAGCCCAGATAGTACTGCTTCAGAATCATATGCACAGCTCCTGTTTGGTTGTTGTCCCCGGTGGCTACAGTATACACGGTAGGCACGGCGCAAACGGAAAAATCAAATGCTGCACTCTCACTCCAATCCGTCGATAACGACGGGCGGGTGGGGGGACGGCTTGCCGTCCCCTTTCAACGGCCCGTTGGCCTGCGGTGCGGGTAGGGCTTGCCCTCATAAGCGCTAAGATACTGCTTGACGCTTGTCGGTTTTCCCTGTACCTTGCTGAGCATGAACGCACTGGACGAAGACTGGGACATCTTAGTGGGCCTGTTACCGCCGAGCTGGCAACGGGCGGCGCGGCTGAGCGGGGCGGTAGAGCGTTTGCGGGAATTGGACTCGGTGGAGGCGCTGCTGCGCAGGTTGCTGATGCACGTGGGCTGCGGCTACTCGTTGCGGGAGACCACGGTTCGCGCCCAGGCGGCGGGGCTTTCGAAGGTGAGCGATGTGACGCTATTGAATCGCTTGCGCCAGTCGGAGAATTGGTTGCAGCACCTCTGCCAGGCGTTGCTGGCGGAAAGTGGGGTGCGCTGGAAGGGGCCTCCGCCGCGGCGGCGTCTGCGGGCGCTGGATGGGACGGTGATCAAGGAACCGGGCCCGACCGGTTCGCATTGGCGGATTCATTACAGCCTGCGGCTGCCGGAGTTGGCCTGCGACCAGTTGCTGATCAGCGCGCGGAAAGGGGCGGGGACGGCGGAGAATCTGGAGCGATTCCGGGTCGCGGCGGGAGATCTGATTCTGGCCGATCGCGGTTATTGCCATCCGGCCGGGGTGGCGAGGGTGCGCGCGCAAGGAGGCGACATCATTGTGCGGTGGAACAGTGCGGTGCCGTTGTTCGCGGCCGATGACCAGCCGTTCCGGGTGTTGCCGGCACTGCGCCCGCTGGCGGCGGGACAAGCGGGGCAATGGGCAGCGGCGCTGCACGCCGGGGAGCAGCGCGTGGAGGGACGTCTGTGTGCGGTGCGCAAAAGTGCGCAGGCCATCGCCGCGGCGGAGCGCCAACTGGATCGGCGCGAGCAGAAGCAGCCGATTCGGGTGCGGCCGGAAACGCGCGAGTACGCCCATTATGTGATGGTGTTCACGACCCTGCGGGTGCCGGAAATGGGGGCCCCCCAAGTGCTCGAGTACTACCGCTTCCGCTGGCAAATTGAACGGGTGTTCAAGCGGCTGAAGTCGCTGCTGGCGATCGGCCACTTGCCCAAGCACGACGCGCGGAGCTCGCGCGCCTGGTGGCACGGAAAACTGCTGGTGGCGCTGCTCACCCAAAAGCTGGTCCGCCTGGGTTCGTCATTTTCCCCCTGGGGCTACGAACTGGGATCCGACGGTCCAGGGCAGTCGGTGGCGTGAGTTTCAATTCGCGCTGCACCAGGTGCAACAGGCCATCGCTCCGAAAGTGCCGCTGGAGTACGTCGTGCAACACTGGAATGAAATCGCCGCGGAGCTCGCGGAAGGGAACCGCGAACGGGCTCCTCAACTTGAGAAATGTCATGTATTATCTTAGCGCTTATGAGGGCTTGCCCTACCCCTGGAGTTTCTACATTTTCATGCGTCGGCGGCGTGGGTAAGGGCGCGGTGGGTGAGTTGGAAGCCCAGGGATTGGGGATATTCGGGGTGGTCAACCATTTCTTGGCGCAGCCGGGTGACGAGGTCGAGGCAAGAAGGGCGGTGGGCGTGGCGTCGCCATCTGGGCAGGGCGGCATAAACCTGGCTTCGTTCCGTGCCGAAGGCTTGGAGAGAGGCCAAGAGCAGAGCGCTGTAGGCAGCCACGACGAGGGCGGGTTGCTTGGGCACCGCATCGACGTTCCACAACTGGGCTTGTCCGACGCCCAGGGTATCCTTCTCGTCGCGGTGGTTGACTTCGATCTGCCAGCGGTCGAAGTAGATTTGCAGCAACTGGGGGGCGGAGTGCTCCAGATCGGTCGTGAGCAGGTAGGCGGGCTGGCGGTAGTAGAGTTTGGAACTCTGGCGTTTGCGATAGGGGGTAGGAGCCACGATGAAGAGGCGGAGGGGGATCTGGCCAGCGCCGTGGCGCCAGTAGACCTGCGCGACCTCTTTGTAACGGATGCGGCGGCGCTTGCCTCCGTAGAACAGCTTGGTCTGCTTCCAGGGCTGGGACTCGTCCTGGCGCACCTGTTCGGGAGTAAAGCTGGAGAGAGCGTAAAAGCGCCGAGAGGGCTGGGGAGCGCGAAAGCAGAGCCGAGCATCCTTGCGGGCACGGGCAATCAGATGGGTGCGCTGGCGGGGAGCCCGGAAACAGGTGCGGTTGCAGAAGCTGCCATCGAGAGCCAGCACCAGCAGCTTGCCGGAACCCCCGGCGTCATCCAGCGCTTGGCGCAAGGGGGCCACGCTCTGCACCAAACGCTGCGAGAGATTATGCAGCTTGTTCATCCTTTTATATTCTTGCCAAGCTTCCACCCCCGCCTTGCGCGAAGGCTTTTTCAGCGGCGCGGCCTCTTCAAAGCGCACGGGCAGAGCGCGACAACTGGTGTTCCCCCGCCGGTGCAGGGGCAGCAGCAGAGAGGCCTGGAGAAAGCGCAAGCCGCGCATGAGGTTGACATGAAAGGGGGGCGAGAGGGGATCGCGATGATAGCGCACCTGGGGAATGGCGAGGCCGGTCTTGCGCAGGCGGGTGTCGTCAACGGCGACGCCCACCAGACGGCCGCGACAATAGGGCAAGGCGCGCCGCCATACGCCGGCGAACAAGGTCTGCGGTTCCCAGCGGCAACGCGAGTGGAGAAAGTACTCGCTCGACCAACTGCGCTGCGGGCGGCCCTGCGTCCAGATAATGCGCGACAGACAGCGGCGGCCCACGCAGACCAAGGCACCCAAGGCTTGACGCGTGGCGCGCTGCACGGTGCGCTGCTGGGGAAAACTAGCGTGCCAGTCGGCGACGATCTCGGACCAAGCGGGGAAGAGTGTCATCGGACCTCCGGGCGTAAAGCGAAAGTGTTCTTCGCGGTGCGCAGGAAACGATCGCTGCGGGCAACTTTCTTGGTGAGCGACGAGACCAGGCTTTCGCGATCGACGGTGACGTGGAAGGCGGCGTGGAGGCGCGCCAGGAGCTCAGAGACGTGCAAGGGGGCGCGGGCCTTCTTGAGAATGTCGAAGGCCATGTCTACTTGAGACAGACTTGCACGGGGGCGCGGCGTGCGGGGGTCGGGAGAACCCTTGCGGAGACGGCGAACCGCCCGCAATTGGGCGTCGAGAGAGGCTTCGAATATCGAAAGAATGGAATCTTTGAGATCGTCGGACAAGATCACCTCCGGAGCCGAAGCTCAGGAGGAAGGTAGCAGAAGCCAGGTCGGTCTGTCAATAGAAATATTGCCTTGCCAGACCTAAATGTAGAAACTCCAGCGGCGGGGCTTTTGCCCCGCCGCAGAGAACAGGCCACCCCTCGGGGCTTTAGCCCCTGAAGCCGCGTTGCTTCAGGGCCCAAAGGCCCCTTCAACCGGGCTTTGCTTACCGGCGGGGCTGAAGCCCCGCCCTTCCAGGACTGAGCATAGTTACGCTTATTAACACAGCTAAGCATCAGCTCATGCATTCTACTCCGCTCCTGATCGGCGCACGATCTGACGCGCCTCAAACCTTGTACGTGGCCCAGGTCCCGATGCAGCCGTGCCCTCTGCGAAGGTGGATCACCCCTTTCGCTGGCTCCGCGATGTAACCAAATATCGTGTGCCAATTCGTTGCCCCATGCCGGCACAGGCCTGCCGGATCGCCCTCGTGGTCCGCCAGGATTTCTTTCAAAACATCGACGGTAATCTTCCCCCAGGAGTTTTTCACCAGGGCGCGCATCCGGCAAAGCCGTGCCGGAGAATCAGCAACAGTGTCATCCTCGAACGCCGCAAACTCAGGGGCTACATAGTGGTTGCTGTGCAGGCGCATGTCAGGGTGTTCGTCATTGTAGACGGCCACTCCTTCCGGGCGGATTTCGACGTCGGCAATTTCGCCTTGGCCGTCCGCAAGCACCAGGTTCCCTGCGGCACACTGGTTATGCTGCCGGAGTAGCGCAATCGCGTCACCGACGGTTTTCTGCTCCAAGAGAACCCGTTTCATCGGGTAATGAGGAACTCCGGCGCGCAGCTCATAGCCAAAGAGGGAGTTCGCAAAGTGGGCCACACCGAACTCGTTCATTCCTGAGTAGCCCAACTGGCCCGCAAAGGTGAGCATCAAGGCGCGCGGGCGACCGTCGGTGGGCGTGACCCTCAAGACAATCGCGACGTCTGCAAACTCGGGCTCGAATTCCTGGTTCTGGCCAACCAGGACCTTGCCGTCAAGAGTCGCTTCGCCGCGCAACGCAAAGGCCGTGCACCCTGCCTCGCCACCGTAGAGCGCCTGGGCCCTCGCCTGGCATAGGAGTGCCTCGGCGAATGAAATGCCGGCGCCGTCAGCAAGCCCCCGGACTTCTTCAACGTACTTCGGGCTCAAACGCTCGATCGCCCCAAGAAAACCCTGGGCGTTCCGGCAGAGCACCTCCCTCGATTTCCCAGCAAGACGCTCGATCCAAATAAGGTACTTCTTGACGAGATCGCCAGCCTGTTCTCCGTGCTGCCGCCCCATCTCGTAGGCAGTCCCCTTCACCTCGATCAAAGGAAATAAAGTGTTCATCTCCTCCCCTTTCTTAGCACTCTTTGCGGCCTTTGCGCCTTTGCGTGAACCCCGTATCGTCGAATCTATTCGCGTACTTCCCCGGCGCACAGGGTAGGGCAAGCTCTAAGCTTGTCCAAATTGCGATCGGTTCCTTCAATGATGATCTGCGGCTTCGCCGCAAGTCGCGATGGAACTGCCTTGAGGTCATGGATTCAACGCCCGGGCTTTCAGCGAGCGCAGACGCAGGCCGCCGCCGTTTGATAAATGTAGAAAGTCCAGGGGTAGGGCTTGCCCTACCCCTGGAGTTTCTACATTTTCATCGTCCTTGTTGGCGGCGTGGCCGTTCTCGGCCACGTGGAGGCGCAAAGCTCTCATCTTTGTCCGTCTTAAGCCCCAAAGGGGCGATCCATCACAGCCCAGGCCAACGGCCTGGGTCAATGTCGCGCCTTCAATCTCGAAGCCCTGTAGGGGCGAAATACACTTCCGGCTCAGTCCCAGACATAGCGTTCGTCATACTCAATCCTGTGGCTCTCCAGCAGCTTGCGATACTCATCTTGAAAACTCACAACCTGAGGGTGACTTTCCTGCCGGGCGATATACTCCGCCACTTTCTCCACCTCTGCCGGACTCACCGAAAATCCTGCGTAGCCGCTTTGCCAGTGAAAATCGGCTAACGTCCTTCCTTGCGTCTTAATCCACTTGGACGAACTCGTTTTGATTTCTTCCACGGTTTCTGCCAACGACTGATTCTTGGACAACCGAAACAGAGCATGCACATGGTCGCTCGAGCCTCCTACCCGGATGGCCGGCGAGCCTGAATTCGTGAGCACAGTGGCCAGGTACGAATGCATCTGCGCCCGCGAGGGGGCCGGCAGAATGGGTGCGCGATGCTTAACCCAACTTTCGCAGCTCGGAGCCATTTCGGACGAAATTGCGTGTGCTCATTGTGGTAACTCCTGAGTCTTCAACGTTGGTTGTGCGCAAGGGCTTGTAGTGTAGACCTACCCCCTTTTCATTGCCGATCAAGCTTGGCACAATGCCGCCATGTACCTGCGTGCGAACAAGCGCAAGAAAGACGGCAAGGAGCACCGCTATTGGAGCGTGGAGGAGAGTCGGCGGCTGCGTTCAGGCCGGGTGGTGCAGCGGCGGGTTCTGTATTTGGGCGAGATCAACGACAGTCAGCAGGCGGCGTGGCGCAAGACGTTGGAGGTGTTTGATGAGGCCGAACAACGAGCCGCGAGCCTGAGCTTGTTTCCGGAGGATCGGGCGCTGCCGGCCGACGCCTTGGATGGCGTGCAGGTGAAGCTGAAGGAGATGGAGTTGCGGCGGCCGCGAGCCTTTGGCAACTACTGGCTGGGGTGCGAGCTGTGGCGGCAGTTGGGGCTGAGCGCGTTTTGGGAAGAGCGTTTGGGGAAGGGGCGGGAAGAGGTGCCGTGGGCGAAGGTGCTGGAGTTGCTGGTGGTGAGCCGGTGGGTGGCGCCGGGCAGCGAGTTCCGTTTACATCGGCAAGGATTTGACCAGAGCGCCCTGGGAGATCTGCTGGGCACGGGCTTTGCCGTGGCGGAGAAGGATCGGCTGTATCGCTGCCTGGACCGCATCGGCGAACACAAGACCGCGTTGTTCGATCACCTGCGGCAACGCTGGCAAGAGCTGTTCCAGGCGCGCTTCGACGTGTTGCTGTACGATCTGACGAGCACCTACATCGAAGGCGAAGGGGAGGAGATTCCCAAGGCCAAGCATGGCTACAGCCGGGATCACCGCGGCGATTGCCGGCAGGTGGTGATCGCACTGGTGGTGACGCCGGAGGGATTTCCGCTGGCTTACGAAGTGCTGGCGGGCAACACCTCGGACCGCACCACGCTGCGAGGATTTCTGGACAAGATCGAGGCCCAGTACGGGCGGGCGCGGCGCGTGTGGATCATGGACCGTGGGATTCCCACCGAAGAGGTGCTGGAAGAGATGCGCACCGGGGGACGGGAGGTTTTCTACCTGGTGGGCACGCCGCGCGGCAAGATTCAGCAGTACGCCAAGCGCTGGCTGGAATTGCCCTGGCAGAAAGTGCGCGAGTCGGTGGAAGTGAAGTTATTCGCCGAGGACGGCGAACTGTATGTGCTGGCCAAGAGCGAAGGAAGGCACGCCAAGGAACGCGCTATGCGGCGGCGCAAGTTAGTGCGCTTGTTGAAGACCCTGCGCAAGTTGCGCCGCAGTGCCCCGGCGCGCGATCAACTGCTGCTGCGGATCGGCGCGGCCAAGAAGGACGCCGGCCGCGCCTTCGGCTTCGTCCCCTTGCGCTTGCCCCGCGAAGGAGAAGAAGTCACCCGCCAGACGTTCTCCTTTCACTTGGACAAAGAGAAGCTGCAGAAGGCAGAGTTACGCGATGGCCACTATCTGCTGCGCTCCAACCTGCTGGGGGAGAAGCCGGAAGTGCTCTGGGAGCTTTACATCCTATTGACCCAGATCGAAGCGGCCTTCAAAACCTTGAAGAGCGAATTGGGACTGCGTCCGATTTATCACCAGGTGGAGAAGCGCGTGGAGGCCCACATCTTCGTGGCTTTCCTCGCCTACGCCTTGTCGGTCACGCTTCGGCACCGGCTGGCCCCCTGCGCCCCCGGGCTGACACCGCGCGCCGTGCTGGAAAAACTGGCCACGATTCAGATGCTCGATGTCTGCCTGCCCACCACCGACGGACGCTGGCTGATCATGCCGCGCTATACGCAGCCGGAACCGGAGCAGATGCTCCTGCTCCATCACCTCCACTTGGCGTTGCCGTCGCAACCGCCGCCCCGCATCAAACCGGCGGAGACCGTAATCGATCAACCGGTGCAGCTCAAAATGTAGTGTAGACCTTGGAGATCGCGTCGCTGAAAATAAACTACTTACCCGCCAGCTACTGCCCCAACTGCGAAAGTCGGGCTAGTGCTGAAGGCGAGATGGACGTACAGTTGGGACAAAGATTGCGGCATGCAAACTACTCTATTCCGCCCTTACAGGGCTTTCCAATCTAAACGGGCCGGCATCGCTGACCCAGGCCGTTTGGAGTGATAGATCGCCCCTTTGGGGCTCAGTAGCCGGCCTACGCAGATCCGTCTGCGCGGCGAGGCACGATAAGGGACTCACGTCGAAAATAGCGTCGCCAGAAATGTAGAAACTCCAGGGAAGGGCTTGCCCTCATAAGCGCTAAGATAGTACATGACATTTCTCAAGTTGAGGAGCCCGTTCGCGGTTCCCTTCCGCGAGCTCTGCGGCGATTTCATTCCAGTGTTGCACGACGTACTCCAGCGGCACTTTCGGAGCGATGGCCTGTTGCACCTGGTGCAGCGCGAATTGAAACTCACGCCACCGACTGCCCTGGACCGTCGGATCCCAGTTCGTAGCCCCAGGGGGAAAATGACGAACCCAGGCGGACCAGCTTTTGGGTGAGCAGCGCCACCAGCAGTTTTCCGTGCCACCAGGCGCGCGAGCTCCGCGCGTCGTGCTTGGGCAAGTGGCCGATCGCCAGCAGCGACTTCAGCCGCTTGAACACCCGTTCAATTTGCCAGCGGAAGCGGTAGTACTCGAGCACTTGGGGGGCCCCCATTTCCGGCACCCGCAGGGTCGTGAACACCATCACATAATGGGCGTACTCGCGCGTTTCCGGCCGCACCCGAATCGGCTGCTTCTGCTCGCGCCGATCCAGTTGGCGCTCCGCCGCGGCGATGGCCTGCGCACTTTTGCGCACCGCACACAGACGTCCCTCCACGCGCTGCTCCCCGGCGTGCAGCGCCGCTGCCCATTGCCCCGCTTGTCCCGCCGCCAGCGGGCGCAGTGCCGGCAACACCCGGAACGGCTGGTCATCGGCCGCGAACAACGGCACCGCACTGTTCCACCGCACAATGATGTCGCCTCCTTGCGCGCGCACCCTCGCCACCCCGGCCGGATGGCAATAACCGCGATCGGCCAGAATCAGATCTCCCGCCGCGACCCGGAATCGCTCCAGATTCTCCGCCGTCCCCGCCCCTTTCCGCGCGCTGATCAGCAACTGGTCGCAGGCCAACTCCGGCAGCCGCAGGCTGTAATGAATCCGCCAATGCGAACCGGTCGGGCCCGGTTCCTTGATCACCGTCCCATCCAGCGCCCGCAGACGCCGCCGCGGCGGAGGCCCCTTCCAGCGCACCCCACTTTCCGCCAGCAACGCCTGGCAGAGGTGCTGCAACCAATTCTCCGACTGGCGCAAGCGATTCAATAGCGTCACATCGCTCACCTTCGAAAGCCCCGCCGCCTGGGCGCGAACCGTGGTCTCCCGCAACGAGTAGCCGCACCCCACGTGCATCAGCAACCTGCGCAGCAGCGCCTCCACCGAGTCCAATTCCCGCAAACGCTCTACCGCCCCGCTCAGCCGCGCCGCCCGTTGCCAGCTCGGCGGCAACAGGCCCACTAAGATGTCCCAGTCTTCGTCCAGTGCGTTCATGCTCAGCAAGGTACAGGGAAAACCGACAAGCGTCAAGCAGTATCTTAGCGCTTATGAGGGCTTGCCCTACCCCTACACCGCTTGAGTGCAGCCACGTGGGGCGCAGGGGCGCGCCATGGCGTGCCGCTACCCTCTTCATCGCTCGTTATCGAGGGATTAGGGTCCAGGAGATGGGCACGGAGGCCTACACGGAACTTGGTTACATGCGGGTGGGGGTGATTCCCAAAACTCGTGTCTTGAGCGGCTCTTCCGCGTCGTTCAAGTTCCAAGTCCCAAGATTTGCACGTCGGGGTTAGGCTCATCTTCGTAGATGAGTCCCGGTGTTTCAGACGGCCTCATCTTGCGTCGCAGAATCAGTCCCGCGAGCACCGCAAGGGCAAAACCATTGAAGACGATCCAGCGCGTACTCCCCCACAGCAGCCAGCGTTCGAGTGTGGCCATGGTGTAGGCATAGGTCGAAAAGGCAAACCAATAGACGCCGGCGAGCACCGTGACGTGCGCCTTGCCTGGTTGATAGGAGCAAGTGAAAGGGATCTTGCGGAAATTCAGCAGCAGCAGTTCGATGAGAATCAGGGAGAGCAGCAAGGTGAACACAAGCTGCTGCAAGGCGGGGGCCCATCCCCAAAGGAAGGCGTAGATAGGGAGGAGCGCCACGAGCAGCAAGGTGGCGCGCACCATCATCACCTTGCGCGCCCCCGCGCAGCAGTCGAGCCATCCTTCATCCTCAGCGATCTGAAAAACCCAATTGGCCCGAAGCTCGGCCGGAATCGTGAACACCATGCGCATGCCCGACAGCAAGAAGAAGGACAGGATCAGCGGAATGGCCAGCAAGACCTGATTAGGCTGAAACAGAAGGGCGCGGAAGTTCGAACCCTCCTTATACACCATCTCGAAGATTCCGAATGTGGCCAATGCCGTGCCCGCCCCAACGTAGGCGGCCAGGTAAAGCCGATGCTTGCTGCTGCGCATGAAGGTGTTCACTACGAAGAAATAGGTGGCCCGCTCGAGGGGCTTGCGCAGCAGCGAGTAGGTCAACACCCAGCGCGCCGTGCCCGCCAGGTGGAAGCGGTGCGCCGTGTGAGCTGCGGCCGCCTCTAGCGCTCGTTGCGGGTGCCGTTTATAGTTGAGGAGATAGCCCGCCGCGCCGGCGAGCGCCACCAGGCCGAGCGCCGCCACCGCCCGGCGCGCCCGCGATTGAAACAGCGCGCCCGCCGAACCCAACATCGTTTGGTACACACCCACGAACCATAAAGGTGGATAATAGAGGAACCACCCTCCGCCACCTGACTTCGCCCACGCTTTGACAAGATCCGAAGTGATCGGCAGCAGAAAGAGCGCCAACAAAAGCGCCAGGATCACGGCGAGTTGAAAACCGAGAGAAGCCGCTTTGAAAGCGCGCGGGCTAAGCAAGTTGATGAGCAGGCCCTCGACGGCCACAAAGAACAGAAACATAAAGGCGCTGCCGCTCGAAACCGCCACCGCGTGCGCCGCCACCATCTCGCCTAGACGCAGAAACGAAACGTGCGATCCCCGCAATCCCATGGTTGCCACCAGCGGGTAGAGAAGGGTCGGAACGCCCGCCACATCCACGATAAAGAGCGAAAGAAAAGCCAGCAGGGCGGCAATTTTCGCCGCGCAAATGGTCGCGGCCCGCAGAGGGAGAGGCGTCAAGATGGCGAAGTCCCGGCGGTCGAGAAACAACGCGTCCCACTCCAGGATGGCCACGAAGCCGATCACGATCATGGTGAACGTAACGTAACGGCAGTGATCGACCAGCGAGACGGCAGCGAACTGCCGGGGGAAGAACCAGCCAACGTCACTGTAAAGGTTGATAAGATAAAGGGTGTAGAGAATGGGCGGCATGGCCAGTAGGGCAAGGGCGTTAACCACCGTCAGCCGGGTTTCGCTCCCGCGTGAGACAAAGTCGTTTTCGAAGAACCCGCGGAAGAAATGCTTCGCCAGTGCGATGAAATGCATTTCATCGTCGCGAAGGAGCGTCTTGAGTCCGACCGGCATGGCCGCCCGTGCTTCAGCGCTGCAATTTCATCACTTCGACAATGTCCTTGGCCACGATTTCCGTGTCCTCGTCAACCACCAACTCGCGGAAGATCTCCTCGAGCGAAGGAAGCTTCATCAAGTCCCTAAGCCGGTTAACCCTACCGTTCGCCACCACGCGCCCGCGGTGCACGATCATGACCGCGGAACACACTTTCTCCGTTACTTCCAGCACGTGCGACGTGTAGAGAATGATTTTGCCATCGGCGGCCAGCCGCTTGACCACGTCTCGAAAAACCAGCATCGAGGTCACATCAAGGCCGGAGAGCGGCTCATCGAGAATGAGAACCTGGGGGTCGTGCAGCAGGGCGGCGCAGATGAGGACCTTCTGCTTCATCCCCTTGGAATAGGTGGAAATTGGCGCGTAGCGATAGGCGCCGAGGCGGAAGAGTTGCAGGAGGTTCTCTGTTTTCCAAGTCAGCAAGCGTTCCGGAATTGAACGCAATCGCCCCACGAGTTCCAGATACTCCTTGCCGCTCAGGTAAGGATAAAGGTGCGGCTCTTCCGGGACGTAACCCAGTCGCTTGCGGTATCCGATCAAGTCGCCGCGAATGTCCCGCCCACCCAAAAAGATGCCGCCCGAGCTTGGTTCAAGCAGGCCGGTCAGCATCTTCACTGTTGTGGTCTTGCCTGAACCGTTGGGGCCGAGATATCCGTAGACCTCGCCCGGCTCGATGCGGAAACTCACATCGTCTACGGCGGCGATGCTGTTGTACCGTTTAGTCAGCCCTTGGATTTCGAGCACCTTGAGATCTCCCTGCCGCAAACGAGCGCCTTCGACTTGCCCCGCACCTGCCCCGCCGCTACGATTCTAGCGGCGTACTAACGTAGACCCGGTGTTGCAACTCCCACGCTCCCTGATCGCCCAACTCTGTAGACACCGGGGAGGATAGAAATGTTGCGCTGTTTTGCGCGTTCCCGGTGCTTATTCATGCCTCAGCGCGGTCATGGGATCGATTGTGACTGCCCGCCGGGCGGGAATATAGCACGCCATCACCGCCACCAACAGGAGCGCTGCCGGCGCGGCAAGAAGGGTTAAGGGATCAATGGGACTGACCCCGAAGAGCATCCCGCGGAGCAGGCTCGCGAGCGGCGCCGACGCAACCAGTCCCAGACCCACGCCGAGCCCGCAAAGCCGCAATCCATCGCCCACGACCAGCCTGAGAACGACTCCGCGCCTCGCCCCCAGCGCCATTCGCACGCCGATTTCAGGTGTGCGCTGCGCGACGGAGAAAGCCAGCACGCCGTAGAGGCCGACTCCTGCCAGTCCCAGCGCCGCCAGGGCGAACGCCCCCACGAGCAGGGCATTGAAGCGCTGTGGCGACACGGAATCTGAAAGCCGCTCGTCCATGGTGGCGATATCGTAGACGGGCTGGGCGGGATCCACCGCTTGAACCGCCGCCTTGACCAAACCCACGAGGGCCAGCGGGTCGCCCGCCGTCCGCAGCGCCAGGTCCACGTCTGCGTTGGGTTCCTGCTGGTAAGGGACGTAGACGGCAGGCATCTCATCGTGAGTGGGGCCAAGTTGCCTCACATTGCCCGCCACTCCCACGATCTCGCGCCATGTGCCGGGAGGAGTTCTCCTCCCCACGTGCTTGCCGATCGGATTCTGGCCGGAAAAGTATTTGCGAACAAAAACCTGATTGACGATAGCCACCTGGACGGTGGTGGCCCGGTCGCCCTCGTTAAACCCCCGCCCGGCGAGCATCGGGATTCCCAGGGTTTGGAAGTAATCGGGGCTGACCATGTCTGTCGGAATATCGGGGCGCAATCCCGCAGGCATCTGCGGCTGGCCTTCGATGTCCGTCCCGGAGAGAGACCACCAACCGAGCGTGGGCAATCCGCTGCCCGCCGCGGCGGCCCGAACGCCCGGCAATGCGCGAACGCGCGCCAGAAGGTCGCTCAAGAAGGCCGCCTTTTGCTCAGGCTTCGAGTAAGCTTTTTCGGAAAGGGAGACGCGAAACGTGAGCAAATTGTGAGTGCTGAAGCCTGGATTCACGGAAATGAGATGCATAAGGCTTCGCGTGAGCAGGCCGGAGCCCACCAGGAGCACGAGGGCCAGAGCGACTTCGGCGGTCACCATGGCGCTGCGAAGGCGGTGCTGACTGCGCGCCGAGCCAGTTTGCGCTCCTCCGCCCTTGATGACCTCGTTCAAGTCCACGCGTGAGCCGAGTATGGCCGGCGCGAGGCCGGAAAGAAGTCCTGTGAGTGTGGCGGCCACTAAAGCAAAGAGCAGGACGGTTGAGTCCAGGCGGGCGGTCTCGAGGTGCGGAATCTGGGACGGCGCCAGAGCTTTGAGGGTGCGAAGACCCGTGAATCCTATGAGCAGCGCAATCCCTGCAGCGCCTGCTATCAGCACCAGGTTTTCTGAAAGCAACTGCCCTGCGATGCGCAGCCTTGAAGCGCCGAGTGCTGCTCTTACCGCCAATTCCAGTTGCCGCGTGGCCCCGCGGGCTAACTGCATGCCGGTGACGTTCACGCACGACATGAGGAGGAGCAGCGCCACCGAAGAGAGAAGGATGAGTAGCGTGGGGCGAACGGGCGCGGCCAGCTTTTGGGCCAGCGGTGCGACCGTGACCTCCATCCTCGCCCGCATGCGCTTGAACTGCGGCGGTTCGAGGTCCGCCTCGGCTCGCACAAGACCGGTCAACTCCGCCCTGGCCCCTTCGACGGTGACGCCGGGACGGAGACGCGCCAGAGGTCTGAGCAGCCTGAACCTCTTCGGGATGGGCGACTTCCAGTCTGCGACGCGAGCCACGATCATGGGCAGGAACACCTGGGCGCGAAAGTCATCGTCAGGAAACCGGAAGCCTGCGGGCGTGATCCCCACCACCGTGTAGGGTTCGCCGTCGAGTTGAATGTCGGACCCAACGATCTTAGCGTCTGAGCCGAAGCGCCGCTGCCAGAGGTCAAAGCTCAAGAGCACCACGTTTCGCCCGCCCGGCCGGTCCTCCTCAGGAAGAAAACTCCTGCCGAGATAGGGCCGGACACCGAGCACACTGAAGAAATCGGCTGTGATTCTTGCCCCTTGTAGGCGCTCGGGTTCTCCGGCGGAGGTCAGATTAACCTCGGCGCCGCCGCCGTAGGCCGCCAAGCCGTTGAAGAGTCGGTCATGCTCGCTCCAGTTCTCGAAGTCCGGGCTGGGCACTCCCACGACGCTGGTTAACTGGGGCCAGAACTCGGATATGTAGATCAGGCGGCCCGGATCGCGATACGGCAGGGGACGCAACAGGATTGCATCGACAACACTGAATATGGCGGTATTCGCACCCACGCCAAGCGCCAGGGTGATGATGGCTACGGCCGTAAAACCGGGGTTCTTCTTCAGCACACGCAGGCCGTAACGCAGGTCGGCAATGAGTTCCCCAACGAGACGCGAGCCAAGCGCCTCACGGCACTCCTCTTTGTAACGCTCGTAGCCGCCGAATTCGATGCGCGCCTGCCGCTCCGCCTCCGCGCGCGAGAGGCCCTGGCGCTCCAGATCCTCGGCGCGGCTTGCGAGATGCGCGCGCAGTTCGTCCTCCATCTCCCGCTCGGCTTGAGACCTGTGGAACACGTACGCCAGTAGAGTGCGGAGCGATGCAAGGAGTTTCATAATTTCTCCGGCATACAGTACCCGCTTCTCCGCCCTATACTTCGTCCGGCCGGGCTTTCAGGGCGGCGGCAATCGCGGCCACGAGGCGATTCCAGCCTTCGGTTTCCTCTTGCAAGCGTTTTCGGCCGGGCCGCCGTGAGCTCGTAATACTTCGCTCGCCGGTTGTTTTCCGAGGTGCCCCAAGTGGCCTTCAGCAAGCCTTGCCGAACCAGGCGAAACAGGGCCGGATAAAGCGCGCCTTGTTCAATCAGGAGAGCGCCTTTGGAGATTTGCCCAATCCGCAGGAGAACTCCGTAACCGTGCAGCGGCCCGAGTGAAACAGCCTTCAGGATCAGAAGATCGAGCGTGCCGGGAAGAATTTGAGCTGTGGTATCCATAAGTTATCCTAAGATACTTAGGAGTGTACGGCACAGCTCGGAGTTTTGTCAAGAGTGTGTTTTGAGGCGTTGGTTGGGGCTAAGCTGAGAATTACCTGCAGGTGCGGCGGCGCGAACCCGCCGGCTGACAGTGATAGCGTTTCCTAGCGCGACACTGCAACACCTCCTGAGGTTCCCTCTCCCAACCGTCGCCCTGCTACGGTGTTGGTTTGTAGTTCCTGAGAAACTCAACGACGCTCGACTGCTGGGCGTTCTTGTAGGCGCTGCACAAGTCGATTTCCTCGAGCACCTGCGCGAGGGTGCGAGGCCCGCCCGTATACTTGGTAGATCGGCCGGTGAAGAAACTCTGAACGTCCTGGCGGTGTGCGGCGTCGCAGTAGCCGCCTGCTACGTAAGGCATGAACGAACCAGTATCGGTGGGAAGCTTGGCCACGAGCGCGTCCCAGTTCTGCTTGACAAAATCGTAACCGTAGTCGCGCGTCTCGCGTCTCCGGGCGGGACCGAAGAGTATGTCCATTGATTCCCTGGTGTCGAACTCATCGCCGAGCGCGATGGGGAGTGCGATCCTTATGATGTCAGGGTCCGGAAACAACCCGAGGCTGAAGATCAGGTTGGCGCGGAAACTCTCGTTGGTTTCCTGCTTGGCCGCAGCGCGCATGCGATCGAAGAGGTCGCGGTCTCCGTGGCGGGCGGCGACGCCAAGGACCACTCTCACCATATCGGGATCAACCGCTCGATGATCCTCGATCCAGGCCAATGCCAGCTTTTTCGCCTCCGCGATCGCCTCCGGGTCTTCAGCCTGGTTCGCGATTACGGAGAGAATCCGCGGGCGAAGCAGGCGCGAGTCGTCATCCTCGCCCGGTTTTGCCGCCCAACCCAGGGAGCGCGCGCGCCCCCCATAGACATCCTCGAGGTATTGGCGATATCGGGGCAATAGGTCCTCAGGAACCAAGTCGTCCTCCAGGCCGGTCGTGATCTCCATGGTTTTGGTCACCACCTGGCGCGCTGAATCGCTCACGAAGGTTGGTGCGAGCCCCAACGCCTTGGCAAGCGGAATTTTGCCGTTGTTGGTGAGAGCAGAGATATCACCAATGAGCGCCACTTTCTCGGGCAGTGTGAGCACCTGGGCCCGGTTCTTGAGGAGCTCGGCGAGCAGGTCCCCCTGATAGAGCACGCGATAGTAGCCATTCGCGCCGGCGTTCGCTTCCACCCAGGCCGGACAGCCGTTCGCCGAAGTGAGCCGCAATTCGCGCCGATGCTTTGCTCGAGCAGCATGCACTGGCGGGCATCGCCGGCGCCTTGCCGGGTAGCGAACGCACACGGGCATCTTCCAGAGTTGCGCCGCCGCGCCACTCGAGCCGAGGGGAAAAAAGCGTTGTTGGGTAAGGTCCAACTGGGCGCCGCCGCTTTGGCAATCAAGCCGGACCGTAACCAGGGGCACGCCCGCCTGGTCGAGGAAGCTCGAAAATGCCGAGGCGATGCTGCTGTCGTCGCCCGCGAGCGCCGCCAGAAACTCGGCCGAGGTGGCGTTCTTCCACTCGTACTTCAAGAGGTAGCGATGAATGCCTGGCACGGAACTTCTCCGGAGTCCATATACGATTCGAACATATTGAGCAGCGCCGAGCCTTTGTTGTAGGTAATGCCGTCGAAGGCATTGGCGATGTCGTCGTTCGACTCGATGGGCTGCCGAACCTGGCGCGCGCTCACCAGGCCGTCGTTCTCCATCGCGCCTTGGTAGCCGTTCAGCTCCGAGATGTTCATCTTCCATTCGGGGTGATACTCGTTCACGATCTTGTTGGCCATCCAGGAAGCAAAGCCTTCGTTCAGCCAGATGTCGTCCCACCAGGCGGTGGTGACCAGGTCGCCGAACCACTGGTGGGCGAGTTCGTGAGAGGCCACGCTCACCCATTCGCGCTGGCGCTGGGCTGTGTCCTGGTCGGGCTTCTCGATAATGATCGAGGACCCGTAAGTCACTAGCCCCGGATGCTCCATGGCGTAGCCTGCCAGGCGGAATGGCGACCTCATCGAGCTTGTCGTAGGGGTAGGGGATGCCGAAGTAGTTCTCCAGCAGGTTAACGATGGCTGGGAGTCGTCTCGGCGGCGTATTGGGCCTCGGCGCGCCGCCCGTGCGGAACCACTATGCGAACCTGGGTATTCTTCTTGCCCGTTGTCCCGGCGTCCACCAGTTCCAGGTCGCCAACCGTAAAAGCCACCAGATAACTCGGCAATGGCCTGGTTTCCGCAAATTTCACCGCCTTCATGCCATCGCCACTGTCTGTCTCCGAAACGATGGGAGTGTTGGAAAGCGCCACCTGATCCTTCTTGACGTGCAGGGTCAACTGCCAGGGAACTTTGTAACCCGGCTCGTCGAAACAAGGGAATGCCCTGCGCGCCCAAATCTCCTCGAATTGTGTGTAGACGTACCAGCGGTCGCCGTCTTTCATCTGGAACATGCCTTGCTGGTCCTTGCGGCTGACCTCACCCTGGTAAGCAACGTGAAGCGTGGCCGGGCCCGGACCCACGTGGCGGCCGAAGTCAAAGCCGACATAGTCGCCCGGCTCGGTAATGACTTTGGCGTCGAGCTTCTCGCCTTCGACGGTGAGGGTTGCGTCTTTGATCGCCAGCTTCTCGCCATTCAGCCACAACACGGCGGCAGGTTTCGCGAACTGAAGGTCGATATCGATGGCTCCCGTAAACGTGTCCTGGTCCGGAACGATCGTGAGGTCCATGCGGTAACGGACCGGCCCCACCACGCCGGCGGGTAGGCGGAAATGCGGAGGAGCCAGGCCCGGCTCAGGGCCTTGCAGCGCCACTGCTAGCGAGGCATTAAGACTTATCAGAGCACAAACCGCTATCAACGCTACTGCGGCCTTCTGAGTAAACTGTCGCATGAAACTCCTTTGGATAAATGGGACGTTTTACCTGGCGAATCGTAAGCCGCAAAGGCCTGGATTCCCGCTTTCGCGGGAATGACAACCCGTGCGTCATCCCCGCGCAAGCGGGGATCCACTGGTGCTGCGACGTAAGCCGCAAATAGAGGCGTAGATTGGCTACCCCCTCACCCGGCCCGCTGCGCGTGGGGGCTTAGAGCGCGAGTGCTCGTCTCCAGGATCGGCCGTGGGGGCAGCGTTTCCTTATTTGCTCAACACATCCGCCACCGGCGGTTTGCGGACCCAGCGGACGAATCCCTCGGCGTAAGGACGCCCGCACTTGAGGCCTCGCCATTTGTTGCAGGCCGTGTAGTGCTCGACAAGATCGGGCTGGGTTGCGAGCTGCTTTAGCGCTTCGACCTTTTGCTCGAATACCTCAGTGATGTCTACGTATTCGTCAGGGACGTAACCCACGCGGGCGGCCGTGCCGATGTTGGGTTCAAAGAATCGGATATCCCAGGAAACATGCGCAAGCTGCGCAGCGTTGATGACGCTCTGCGAGGTCCGCCAATGCGTGGGGTAGGTCAGTTCATCCTTGAAGTGCGTCAGGATGATGTCAGGTTTGAAGTCTGCCATTTCCTGGGCGAGCTTTTCCATGCGCTCCGGGGTCATGGTGAGCGGATGGTCGGAGAATCCCAGCATACGCCCTTCCGCGCCGACCACCTTGGCGGCGGCAAACGCTTCCTTTTCTCTTATGCGCCGCACCTCTTCGACGGAGATGCCGGGGTGTTCACGATATTGGAGCGCGCTCTCATCCGTCTCGCCGCAAGTGAGCCAGATCACCCGCACGGCTGACCCTGCGCGCACATGTTTAATGAGAGTGCCGCCGCCGCGCGAGCAAAAGTCTGCGGGATGGGCGCTGACTGCCAGTATCCTGGGTTTCGCGTCCGCTTGACCACCCGCTTGGGCTGCGCTCGCACCACTCGCGGCCGCACCCAGAGCGAGCGAGGCGGTAGCGATGAAATCGCGTCGCTTCATACTTGTGCACCTCCTGTATGTGAATTCCTGTTGCAGGTCTCAGTCCCTCACAAAACGATCCGGCGCTGTGCTTTTCCGGGGGTTACCCATCCATCATCATAGTCCCTTCCGGGCCCCAGTCAGTGCCGGGCGGAAGGATAACATAGCAGCACAGGCCTTTGTATCCCCGATTTGCCTCATGGAATCTAATAGTGAGCGGCATTCAGCAGCCTTGAAGATCTGCCGCCTCACGGCCTGGGAGAAAAAGATGACTCAGCTTATCCGCCTGCCGGACGCCTTCCAAGGCGTCCCGGCAGAAGAGTGCGGCCGGTGGTGCTGCGCGAACCTCGAAGAAGGGAACATTCTCTATTTCGAAGAAACTCCCTTTGAAGTGGCCGCGGATGATGCGCAATTTCTGCTGGGCCAGAAGCAGAGCGCCGCTGGTTATCACAAGAACATAGCCTATCGTCCGCTCTCGGAGCGGGCCAAGGAAAATTCTGGAGAAGCTCGCGCGCGCAGCAGGAATGCGCAGCCTGGCTCGGCCTCTTTACGACGATTGGATGCTTCGTTTCCATCACTTCCTCAAAGCAAACCGGGAATTTCAAGGCACGTGCGAGCGCGCCCGATGGGAGTTCCCGCCGCAGTCAACCTGGCTCGTGTTTACAGACATGGTCAGCCACGCGGTTCTCTCCGGCAAGCAGGAAAACCTCTAACCAATGTTAATGCCCATCCACTTTTAGCACCCAAACACAGCCTCGTCAAATCCGGGCCAATGGCGTTTGCCGCACGGACCCCGAGACCGCCAGCGGGCGCGAGGCTACGTTGACAACCTGCACGCCATCGCTGAAGATGAATTTTGGGGTTAAAGGCGTCAACAACCCAAACCAAGAAATCGGAGAGTCATTCTCAACCGTCAGTTGGCAGACTGAGCGAAGCAGGGCTGCCGGAGGGCGGCGGCCTGCCTGATGTGAGCAGCTTGCTGATAGCTGACGGCTGAGTGCTGAAGGCTAAAAATGACGCGCGAAGAGCAGAGGCTCGAGGAATCACGCCGGCGCAAAGCCCACTGGAAGCGCTGGGGACCCTATTTGAGCGAGCGCCAATGGGGGACCGTGCGCGAGGACTATAGCGCCGGCGGCAAGCCCTGGGACTACTTCCCGCATGACCACGCGCGCTCGCGCGCCTACCGCTGGGGCGAGGACGGCATCGCCGGTATTTGCGATCGCCACCAACTGATTTGTTTCGCCCTGGCGCTCTGGAACGGCCGCGACCCCTTCTTGAAGGAGCGTCTCTTCGGACTCACTGGCGCGGAAGGCAACCACGGCGAGGATGTGAAGGAGTATTACTTTTACCTCGACTCCACGCCCACGCACTCCTACATGAAGTACCTTTACAAGTATCCCCAGGCGGCTTTTCCCTATGCGCAACTCGTTCGACGAAAACCGCCGCCGGGGCAGGACGGATGCGGAGTTCGAACTCACCGATACGGGAGTATTCGACGAAAACCGCTACTTCGATGTATTCGTTGCCTACGCCAAGGCTGATCCGGAAGACATCCTTATCCGCATCACGGCCTACAACCGCGGGCCGGAAAGCGCTGAGCTTCACTTGCTGCCCACGCTGTGGTTTCGCAATACCTGGTCTTGGGGCAAAGACGAACCTCGCCCGGCGCTCCGCCGGTACGACGGGCCTCCGGAGCTTACGGCCATCGAGGCCGCTCACGATTATTACGGCAAGCGATGGCTGGTTTGCGAAGGATCGCCGCAGGTCCTTTTCACCGAGAACGAGACCAACCTCGAGGGACTGTACGGGACGGCGAACCCTACGCCTTATGTGAAAGACGGATTCAACAATTACATTGTCAATGGCCAACTCGGGGCGGTGAATCCAGCCGAGGCCGGCACCAAGGCAGCCGCGCTTTATCGGCTCAATATCGCGCCCGGCGAAAGGGCCGCGGTTCGTCTGCGTTTCACGCCTCAGCAACCCGCGCCGGAGATGCTCAACAAATCATTTGCGACGGCCTTTAGCCAACGAATCGCGGAGGCCGACGACTTCTACGCGAAGGTCATTCCGCAGGATCTATCCCCGGACGCACGCAATTTGCAGCGCCAGGCCCTGGCCGGGATGCTCTGGTCGAAGCAGTTCTATCATTACGACGTGCGCGTCTGGCTCGAAGGCGACCCGGGGCAAATCACACCTCCGCCCGAGCGGAAGCAAGGTCGCAACCATGCGTGGGAGCACCTCTACAACGCGGACGTGATTTCGATGCCCGACAAGTGGGAATACCCCTGGTACGCTTCCTGGGACCTGGCCTTCCACGCGGTAGCGCTGGCGCTCGTCGACCCCGACTTCGCCAAGGAGCAGCTCATCCTGCTTTTGCGCGAGTGGTATCATGCATCCCAACGGCCAGCTTCCCGCTTACGAGTGGGCGTTCAGCGACGTCAACCCGCCGGTGCACGCCTGGGCGGCGTGGCGCGTTTACAAGATCGAAAAGCGCCGCTGCGGCAAACCGGATCGCGAGTTTCTGGAGAAGGTTTTTCACAAGCTGCTACTGAACTTCACCTGGTGGGTGAACCGCAAAGACCCCGACGGAATGAACATCTTTGAAGGCGGCTTCCTGGGCCTCGACAACATCGGCGTCTTCGATCGCTCGAAGCCGTTGCCCACCGGGGGGCACATCGAGCAATCCGACGGCACAAGCTGGATGGCGATGTATTGCCTCAACATGCTGGCGATGGCCATGGAGCTGGCGCGCCAGGACCCTGCCTATGAGGATGTGGCCAGCAAATTTTTCGAGCACTTCGTACACATCACCGAGGCCATGAATAACCTGGGCGGCCACGGCCTTGCCTTGTGGGATGAGGAAGACGGTTTCTACTACGACGCGCTTCACCTGCCGGAGGGGAAGCACGATTTCCTGAAGGTGAGGTCGATGGTGGGGCTCATCCCACTCTTCGCGGTGGAACCTTTGGAGCCGGACGTCGTGGAACGGCTGCCGGGCTTCAAGCGCCGCATGATGTGGTTCCTCGAAGAACGTACCCGGCGTCCCCACGCACATCGCCGAGACGCAACGGAACGCGCGCGGCGAGCGGCGGTTGCTTTCCATCCTCAGTCTGGGGCAACTGGTACGGATTTTGCGCTACATGCTGGATGAAAATGAATTCCTGTCGCCGTTTGGGATTCGCGGCGTCTCGAAGTTCCATCGCGACCATCCTTACGTGCTGAATTTCAACGGTCAGAGCTATCGCGTGGATTACGAGCCGGGCGAATCACAAACCGGCCTCTTCGGCGGGAACTCGAATTGGCGCGGGCCGGTCTGGTTTCCCCTGAACTTCCTGCTCATCGAAACGCTGCAGAAATTCCATTATTATTACCAGGACGAACTGAAAGTGGAGTGCCCCACGGGCTCCGGCCAAATGAAGACGCTTTGGGAGGTCGCGGCTGAACTCTCGCACCGCCTCACCCACTTGTTCCTGCGAGGCCCCGACGGCCGCCGGCCGGTCCACGGCGGAAACGAAATGTTCCAAACGGATCCCCACTGGCGAAACTTGCACCTGTTCTACGAGTATTTTCACGGAGACAATGGCGCCGGCCTGGGAGCCAGCCACCAAACCGGCTGGACAGGACTGGTGGCAAAGCTGATTCAGCAGAGCGGGGAATGACGGCTCGGGCCCGGTCGTCTCGACGGCTATCGTGGGAGCGGCCAGCTCTCGACGGCGAAGACGAGCAGGTCTGTGCGTTATTGGAGCAAGCAAAAACGGCGACCAAACCTGCGAGGTGATATACTTTTCACATGCATTCCAGCAGCTCAGCCCCGGCGCCGAGGAGGCATGACCCGAAGGAATACGGGTACACCGTCGTTTATCAGCGCATTCCCGAAGGCGGGTACAGCGTAGTAGTTCCAGCGATTCCCGAAATCTGCACGTTTGGCGAAACCGTCTCCGAGGCGCGGCGCATGGCGAAGGACGCCCTTCGCTGCTTTCTGGAGAGTGCCCTCAAGACGGGTGAACCTATCCCCAAAGACGTTGAGCCTGCTACCGAACACATTGCAGTTTCCGTGGCGTGAGGCGCATGCCCGATAAGCTCCCTGTTCTAAAAGCCAAAGAAATAGTTCGCGCCTTGGAACGCACCGGCTTCTATATTCACCATCAGACAGGCAGCCATGCGCGCTTGCTTCATCGGACCAATCCTGACCTGCGCGTGACCATTCCGATTCACTCGAAAGACATCCCGCGTTCGCTGCTGCGTCGCATCCTCAAACAGGCAGGCTTAGGGGAAGATGAATTTGCAGAGCTGATTTAGGCCGTGGAGCAACGCTTGATCCAGATTCAACGGCAGCGTTCGGAGTCGTGGGGGCGATCCCGCGTCAACGGGACCAATGACACGAGTTCTGCCCTTTCAGGGTCGCGTCAAAGTCGCGAGCGTTGTCATCCTGAGGCCCGTTTTCCAGGGCCGAAGGATCTCAGCAGTTCATTCGGGTGATGAAAAGAGCCAACTACGGAGATCCTTCGGGGCCTGCGGCCCCTCAGGATGACACTTTCCGGCGACTTTGACGCGACCCTGACTGCCCTTTCACGTCAATTGCGCGTTTGACCCCTTTCGCCTATAATAAAGGCTCACCTTTGAAGGCAGGTTTTTTGCTATGCCCACATCCATCGTTCAGAAGCTTCAGGAAGAAATTCAGGCTCTAGAACACGAACTGAATCACGAGCTCCCCAAGGAGTTGAAGCGCGCTCGCGCGCTCGGCGACTTGAGTGAGAACGCCGAGTTCCACATGGCCAAGCAGCGCCAGGATTACGTCGGGGCGCGGCTCGCCCAGCTCAAGAGCGGTTGGCGGAGCTGTCCATGGTCAACATGAGCAATATCCCCAAGGACAGGATCGCTTTTGGTTCGAAGGTGGTCCTGTACGATGTTGACCGGGATGCTGAGATCAAGTACAAACTGGTGACCAGCGAAGAAGCGGACGTCAGCAAAGGCCTGATCTCGACGACCTCGCCCATCGGCCGCGGCTTGATGGGGAAGAAGCTGGGAGACTCGGCCAAGGTCACCACCCCGAACGGCGTTCGGGAGTTTGAAATCCGGGCCGTTCAAACCATTCACGAACAGCCCGAAGCCTAGAAAGCTGGCATACCCAGGTGGTCACTAAGCAAATCGGCGACACGTTAGGACGTGTGCTTGACGCCATCGTGCGCGGTTTCGCGGCGCTGGGCATCAATCCCAATATCCTTACCTTTATTGGGTTCGGCATCAATGTGCTGGCTGCCTACCTGTTTGCCTACGGCTATTTCCGCTGGGCGGGGGCCACCATTATCCTGGCCGGGTTTTTCGACATGGCGGACGGCCGCGTGGCGCGCCTCGAGGGCCGCGTGACGCCCTTCGGTGGCTTCTACGATTCCGTCATGGATCGTTACTCCGACCTTTGCCTGCTCATAGGCCTGCTGATTTACTACGGCCGCATCAACCGTTTCTTTTATGTCTCGCTCGTCGCCGTGGCCATGATCGGCTCCGTCATGGTGAGCTACAGCCGCGCCAGAGCCGAGAACATTATCCCTTCCTGCAAGGTGGGCTTTCTCGAGCGGCCTGAGCGCGTGGTGCTGATCATCATCGGCGCCTTGTTTGACCGCATGGCCCCAGTGCTTTGGCTGATTGCCGTGCTCTCCAACGTGACGGTGATTCACCGCATCGCCTTCACTCGCCAGGAAGCTCGGAGGCGCCTCCCGAGTACTCACCCGGCCTAACAGAAGTGCTACAATTCCCAATGAAATAGGTTAGAATCTGGTTGAGCGTCTCGGAGTCTAGCTTCTCCGACCGAACCAGGAACTTGACCCCTATGCCCGTTGCGCTGCGCCGCAGGCGGTTGACAACCGCATGGTTTTTGGGTCAACTGGTCGCCGTTGCGGCGATTTGGCTGGCCATCGTTCATCCGCTCGAAGCCTGGGGTCCGACCGGACACGACATCGTCAACACCTGGGCAATCCCAACCCTTCCCCCCGAAATGCGCGGCTTCTTTGAGGCCAATCGCCAGTTTATCGTAGAACACGCCAACGATCCCGATGCGTGGATGCAGAAGGACCGCTTCGAGCGCAAACGCCACTACATCTACATGGACAAGTACGGGGTCTTTCCGTTCCTGATGCTGCCGCATTCGTTTCGCCAGGCAGTGGACAGGTACGGCGTCGGGCGCGTCAATCGCGACGGTGTGCTGCCTTGGCAGATCGGCGAACGCAGCCTCCGCTTGACCGAGGCCTTCAAAGCTCGGAACTGGGACCAGGTAAAGCTCGAAGCCGCTGTGCTGGCCCACTACGTGGCGGACGCCCACAATCCGCTGCACGTCACCACGAATTACGATGGCCAATTGACCAGCCAGACTGGACTGACCGATCGCTTTGAGTCAAGCCTCCTGGACCGCTTCTCGAAGTTCTTCATCCTCCATCCCGAAAATGCGGCCAAGATCGACGATCCCACCGAATACGCATTCCAGACCTGCCTTGATGCTTACGCCGGACTCGATTCCGTCATTCTCGCGGATTTGCGGGCTCGGAAAGGCTTGCCCGATTATACCGACGAGTACTTCGAGCGTTTTTATTCGCAGGTCGGCGCGTCCGTTATGCGAGCCATCAACGAAGCAGCGCACGACGCGGGTTCCTACTGGTACACAGCCTGGCTGAATGCGGGTAAGCCGGCATTGCCGGGACGGTAGAGAGCGGAAGGCGGAAAGCAACAGGGCCAGATCGAATTGCACGAACTCTCCACTGAACTCGAGTCTTTCATCCGAGACCTTCCGAAAGTGGAGTTGCACCTGCATCTCGAGGGCAGCGTCCAACCCGAAACTCTCGAAGAACTCTCGCGCTCTAAGGGGCGCCTGGAAAAGGAGACTCGCGACTGGGTAACCAAGCGCGTCGAGCAGAAGTACCGTTACGGTAGCTTCCAGGATTTTCTTCAAGCCTTCAAGCTGGTGACCCTGCTTCTTGAAACCCCCAGCGACTACGCCATGGCCACGACGCGGCTGATCGAAGGGCTGGCAAAGCAAAACGTGAAGTATGCGGAAATTATCTTTGCCGCCGGGGTCGTGCTGTGGAAGAAGCAGCCGCTTGAGCCTATTTTCGAGGCGGTGGCTGCGGCGGCGCGCGCGGCCGAGGAAGCGCTGGGCGTGCGGGTACAATGGATCTTCGACTCCATCCGCCACTTTGGCGCCGAGCATACGCGCGAGGTGCTTAGTTGGGCCGCGCGCTTCCGGCCGCTGGGCGTCGTGGCGTTGGGAATCGGCGGCGACGAAGCGCGCGGCCCGGCCGAACTTTTCATCGACGTATTCAAGGAAGCCCGCGAAATGGGCCTCCACGTGGTTGCGCACGCGGGAGAAGCTTGTGGCCCCGAGAGCGTGCGGCGGGCAGTCGAGGCGCTGGGCGCCGAGCGCATCGGACACGGACTGAGCGCGGCGCAAGATCCGTCCGTGCTCGCGCTGCTTCGTGACCGCCGCATTCCGCTCGAAGTCTGCCCCACCAGCAACGTTGCCACCGGCGTGCTGTCGCGCATCGAAGACCACCCCTTGCCGCAGTTCCTCAAGGCCGGTCTGGTGGTGACTCTGAATACCGATGACCCCGCCATGTTCGGGACAGATTTGGTGAATGAGTATTTGCTTGCCGCCAGGGCATTCAATCTCGAGCGCGAGCAAATCCTCCATCTTGCGCAAAACGCCATCCGCGCTGCCTTCCTGCCGGAGAACGACAAGCTGACTCTGCTGAGGACGATGCCGTGAGTTGCAGGGGGACGGCTTGCCGTCCCCCCTTTGCAGCGATGTACTTGAGTCGCCGGGTAGGGCAAGCGCTACCCCTGCCGAGGGCTCAATGCCGGTGAGGATGGAGGTGCGGATGGGAATGAACTTCGCCCGAGGGATGCACGTGGCGATGAACGTGGATAAGGTTGGTCCGCTCGAGCAGCTCCGTGTTGGGTAAGACTTCGGCGGGCGCGCCTTCGGCCACCACGCGGCCGGTCTCGAAAACATAACAGTAATCCGCAATGTCTTCCACAATGTCCAGGTGGTGCGTAGTGGTGATCACAGTTTTCTTTCCCCCGCGCCAGCTTACCAGGAAATCCACCATCTGGCTTGCGCTCTTGGGGTCGAGCGCCGCCGTGGGCTCATCCAGCAGGAGCACTTCCGGGTCAAGCACCAGCACCGAAGCCAGCGTCACGCGCTTCTTCTCGCCCGTTGACAAATGATGGGGCGAACGATCCTTGAGATGCGTAATCTTCATGACCTCGAGCATCTGCGCTACCTGGCGGCGCACTTCCTCCTTGGGCCAACCAAGCTGCAAGGGGCCAAAAGCCACCTCATCAAAAACCGTCGGCGAGAACAACTGAACGTCAGGATTCTGAAATACCAGTCCCACCCGGCGGCGAAACTGGTAGCCGAATTGTGTGTCCTGGAGACGATCTTCCGTGAGCGGTTCGCCGTCAAACAACACGCTGCCTTGTTGCGGGAAAGCCAGCCCGTCCAGTATGCGCAGCAGCGTTGACTTGCCTGAGCCGTTCGCACCCAGCAGGGCCACCCGCTTGCCCGGCTGGACGACAAGGTTCAGACCGTCGAGCGCCGTCACTTCGTGATAGCGAAAGGTGACGTCTCGAACCTCGAAAACCGGAGTTGACATTCAAACCTCATCGCCCGAAATAAAATCCCCCCGAAGCCAGCGCCACGAAGACGGCCAGCATGGCCCAATCGAGGGCCGAGGTGCGAAAGTTGTCCAGCAGATAAACTTCACCCCGGAAGCCCCTCGAGAGCATGGCGCTGTAAACGTCGCCGCTCAGTTGAAGGCTTTTCGACATCAACACTCCCGCGCTCGAGGCGGCCACGCGACGCCGTTCGGCTCCCTCGAGCCTGCCCACCATGCGGCTGCGGCGCGACTCAAACATATCGTGAGCGGTTTCGAGAAGCAGAAGAATATAGCGGTACGTCATGCCCAGCGTAACCACGACCACTACGGGCACGCGCAGCACCCGAAGCGCCTTCAGCACGTGGCTCCAGGGCGTGCAAAGAATCAGAAGCACCGACAGCGTAGCAGCGGTCTCGACCCGGCTTACGAGGTAGCAGGCGCTGGCCAGTCCCTGAGCGGTGACGGGCCAGCCGATGCCCGGCACTCGCCAGATCTCACGGCCAGGGATAATAAATGGGGCGGGAAGGGCGATGACTCCGGTAAACATGAGGATGGCGATCCACACCCGCTTGGCCAGCAGTCCAAAGGGGACGCGCGACAATACCGCCAAGGTCACTGCCGCTGCGAAGAGCGCACCGATAACCCACAGCCTGTGGGCCATTGCTGTGGCGACAACCAGTGCCAGGATGCCCACCACTTTGATGCGCGGGTCAAGACGTTGCAGCAGGCCGCGGCTTTTCGCGAGTTCTTCTGCGTAAAGAGCCCGCTCCAGGGCGGCAACCAGACTCGAGAGGGTGCGTTCGACAAAATTCATTCGCAACCTTAGGGTAGCGCTTGGGCAGAGCAGACCCCGCTCGCGAGGCCTGCGGTTTCTATCGTCAGCCGCCGGAAGAACCTGCAGCCTTTATCGCATCTGCTTGCCGCTCGCTGCCTCCCCGTGCCGAGAGCGAGCCGACGACCAGGAAAACCAGAATGATGATGCCTGATCCAAACATGGCGGAAAGCAAGTAGCCAAGCGCCGGCCGCCGGACGAAAGAGGGAGCGTACTGGGGAAACGGCGCTGTCCACAGGGACGAGAGACGCTCCAGGCCCTGCGGTGCTTGAGCAGGCGGAGCCACCTGGCTCGAAGCTGCGGCGATTTTCTGCCGCACCTCTGCCTGGGAGAATTCGCGCGCGCCCCATTCGCCCCACGCCGCACCACCCGCCAGGATCCCCAGCGGAGTCAGGGCCAAGAGTAATGCGAGCGCCGTCCATAGAGGCCGCAAGGAACTCCAGGCGCTTTCTTTCACGGTTTCTTCGTCGCCTCGCGCCGCGCCCGGAGCCGTGTGCTCGAGCAAGGAAGGATTGGCACGCTGAAAATACGCCACGACTCCTCCGGACAGCACGAGTTCGGCAAGCCCGGCGAACGTCAAGTGTCCGATCATCATGGCGGGAACGGCGATGTGCAGAGGGTACGGGGCATATAAGGGCGCGCCGCTCGCATCTTTGAAAAGCAGGGGCTGAATGCCGAACTCGATGGCCGCACAAAACGCCGACGCGTTGATGGCAGCGTAGCCCGCGAGCGCCGCCGCCACCACCCGGCGCGGCGAGGTGATGGCCACCCGCCCGGCCCCAAGGCGGTAAACAAAGTACGCCACAAGCGACCCGACAATCGCCATGTTGAAACAGTTGGCTCCCAGCGTCGTGATGCCGCCGTCGCCAAAGAAGAGCGCCTGAATCAGCAAGGCGATCGAAAGGGCGAGTATGGAAGCCCACGGCCCCAGGATTATGGCCGCGATGGCGACGCCCAAGGCGTGTCCCGTGGTGCCGCCGGGCAGCGGCAGGTTGAACATCATTACCAGAAACGAAAACGCCGCAAACACCGAAAGCAACGGAATGAGCCTCGAGTTCAGCCATCGCTTCAAACGGCGCAGCGCGACGTACCAGAAGGGCGCCGCCCCGGCGTAGAGCACCGCGCAGGTGCTCGGACTCAGGTAGCCATCAGGAATATGCATAGGAACCAGCTCGCCAGCATAGCACATCCCTATTCTACAGTATTATGGATCTACAATTCGTGTTACCGGCGGCCGGCTTCCCCGTCAATCCAACGGATGGCGCCAGCGGAGTCCCGGGAACCGGCTGAAGTCGCGGTCCGTCGTGATCCATTCGCTCCCCGATTCGATGGCCAGAGCTGCGAGATAAGCATCGGGCACAAGGTTTCCCTTGACCTCTGCCACTCGGCAAAGCCGGTTGAAGACCTCCCAATGCCGCGCGCCCGGAGTTATGCCCACGCAATTAGAGGGCCCGCGCACTTCTGACGTAAAGCGTAGCGCATCTTCCAGCCTGGTCGGGACCTTGAAGATTCTGGGATGGGTCACCACGCGGACAAAAGCAGAAAGGACCAGGTCGGACATTCCATAGGCCTGGTCAGAACCGATGCAGTTCTCGAGCCAGCGCCGGTAAGCAAGGTGGTTCACGGAATCCCGGCGATGAGCGTAGACGAGCACATTGACGTCAATCAGCACCATCGCGGCCCTCCATGCGGTCGAGGAGGGAGGCGGTGTCGTCAAGGTCAACGTGGGGCTGGACGCCGCCGCGACCGACGGTGGTTAGCCGGACCTTCACGCGGTGAAGAGGCGGTTTACGCTGGGCAAGAGTGGCGCGCAGAGAATCCTCGAGAAGCGCGGTAAGCGTCGTACCTCTCTCGGCGGCAAGCTTCTTCGCTTGGATCAAGAGCTGTTCGTCGAACCGTATGGTAGTCCTCATGCGTCAAAGCATATCAGCATGACATAAATATGTCAACAGTCTGGTTTAGACCCTAATCCCTCGATAACGAGCGGTAAAGAGGTCAGGCAGCGTAGGGGTAGGGCTTGCCCTACCCCTGAAGTTTCTACATTTGTGTCCCATGGGTAGAGTGCGGCTCTGCCGCGCTGACTTGCGGAAAGGCTTGCCTTTCCGCAGCTTCGCACCATCATACCTCCGTCGAGGCTGTGCCTCGACTCTGAAGTTTCTACATTCGTGTCCCATGGGCAGAGTGCGGGGTTGTTGAAATCTGAAATCTGAAATTTGAAATTTGATATCGCTTCACGGCGCCAAACGGTAAAGCATGCGGGGAAACGGGATCGTCTCGCGCACATGGTCGAGGCCGCAGATCCAGCCGACGACGCGCTCGATCCCCATGCCGAAACCCGAGTGCGGCACGCTGCCGTAGCGGCGCAGGTCGAGGTACCACTCGAACGCCCGGCGAGGCAGTTTCGCTTCTTCAAGGCGCTTCAGGAGCAGGTCATAGTCGGCCAGGCGCTCGCCTCCGCCAATGATTTCCCCATAACCCTCCGGCGCCAGCATATCGACGCACAGCGCCACTTCCGGGCGCCCGGGGTCAGGCGCCATGTAGAAGGCTTTCACCGCGCTCGGATAGCGATGCACAAGGACGGGGCGCTCGAAGTCTTGAGAGATGATGGTTTCGTCGGTGCCGCCGAAGTCGCCGCCCCACTGAATCTCACTTCCCTTCTGCTGCAGCAGCTTCACGGCGTCGTCGTAGCTCAAGCGCGGGAACGGCAGCTTGATCTTTTCGAGGTTGGCCACATTGCGTTCGAGCGTTTTCAACTCCGGCCGGCGGTTCTCGAGCACGCGCTCTACGACAGTCGCCACCAGTTCTTCCCCGAGAGCCATGGTGTCTTCGAGGTGCGCGAAGGCGACCTCCGGCTCGACCATCCAGAACTCCGTCAGGTGGCGGCGGGTCTTGGATTTCTCAGCGCGGAAGGTGGGGCCGAAGCAATAGGTCTTGCCCACGGCCATGGCTGCGGCCTCGTTGTAAAGCTGGCCGGATTGCGTCAGGTACGCTTTATCGTCGAAGTAGTTCACTTCGAAAAGGGTCGTGGTGCCTTCGCAGGCCGAGGGGGTGAAGATGGGCGTGTCCACGAGTGTGAAGCCGCGGCCATCCAGGAAGTCGCGTACCGCCTTGATGATCTCGTGCCGCACGCCCAGGATGGCCCGCTGACGCGTCGAGCGCAGCCAGAGGTGGCGGTGGTCCATCAGGAATTCGGTGCCGTGATCTTTGAGGGTGATGGGATACGGGTTATCGGCCGGGACCAACTGCACCACTTCGAGGTTCGGTCACATCGAGCTCGAAGCCGCTCGGAGCGCGCTTATCGGCACGCACTTTGCCGGTGACCCGCAGCGAGGATTCCTGGGTCAGGCTACGTACCCGCTCGAAGACCTCGGGCGAGACCGCGCTCTTCACTACCACACCCTGAATCAGGCCCGTGCCGTCGCGAAATTGCGGGAACAACAACTTCCCGCTTTCGCGCAAGTTATAAAGCCAGCCTTGAATGACAACTTCCTGGCCTACGTAATCGGCGACTTTTCGGATTTCAACTGTGGGAATCAAGGTTCCTCCCAAATTCAAGATGGATGCTTCGTTGCGCGTTACGGAATCTCGATACGCCTGCAACTTCCATTCGGCGCCTTTTGTCGAACCCAGCCGACCCCCTCAGAAGGTGTGAAGAAATCGATCCTATGCAAAAACCTGTCATTCCGAGCGCAGCGAGGAATCTGGCCCTGCCGATGGAAGTCGCTGATAGTAGAGGAGAACCAGAGCGAGATTCCTCGCTACGCTCGGAATGACACACGTGCGCTTTGATGCTTTGTCCGCGGCAGATGATTTATTCACACCCCCTCACAGTCTGGGTGACAACTCGTCTTTGCTGTCATTCCGAGGAGTTTTCATGGGCCTGTGGCCCACCCGAGGGAATGAAAAGCAGCGTCGTCGTCCCCGCGAAAGCGGGGACCCATTGTCACTCCAATGGATTCCCGCTTGCGCGGGAATGACGTGATTTTCAGGAGAGCCGCAGCCGACGAGGAATCCCACAGTGCGTTGAAAATACTCCGAGCGAGATTCCTCGCTTCTCTCGGAATGACACTCCAAAACCCAATATCTAAAATTCCTCGAGCTTGGCGATCACTTCTTGAAACCGGGACAGGATCTCGGGCTCGCGGCGCTCGCTATGCAGCTCAAAGAGCATGGGAAGCTGTGCGTTCGCGGAACGAATCTCGGGTACGATCGGCGCCCAATCAATCTGGCCTTCGAACGGCAGCAGGTGCTCATCCTTTTCACCGTGGTTATCGTGCAGGTGGATGGTGGCGATGCGCTCGCGAAGCACCCGGAAACTGGATTGAACGCCTCCGGCAAGGTGCGCGTGCCCGGTGTCGAAGCACACTTTCAGGTCCAGGCGCGTGTACTGGAAGAACCTCAGAATATTCTCAGGGGAGCTCAATTCACTGGGAATATTCTCGATCAAAATCTGGACGCCACGCTCTTTGGCGAAGAGTTGCAAGTGTTCCAAGGAGGTAAAGGCGGCATCGAACTTGCGCGGGTCGTACTCTTCACCGGGGGTGCCCAGGTGAAGAACCAGATAGCGAAAGGGGAGGTGCTCGGCCACTTCGATGGCGCGCTTGATTTCGTCCATGGAAGCGATGCGCGCCCGGCGCTCGAGGTTGGCGGCGGAAATGAGCAGCCCTCCCGACCGCCCCCAATTCCAGTCGCTATACAGGGGAGCGTGAAGCGAAAGCAGGTTGAAGCCGTGGTCGCTGAACCACTGCGCCACGTCTTGCACGTGGTTCACGTCGTGGTAGTCCAGGTGCTGGCGTGCGGCCATGATTTCAAAATCGCGAAGGCCCGCCGCCACGATCTTGTCCAGGAGATGCGAATTGAGCCTTTGCTCGGCAAAGAGCGAGGTGCAGAGACCGTAGTTCATTAGTATCCGACCGCCTTTCCGTAGGCGCGCGGGTCAGCCGCGCCGAATTTCCATCCCGACTGGGGATCGATTTCGATTGCTTCGCAGTCTCCCATCCTACCGCCAATTTCAACCTGATACCCGGCTTCACGCAGTTTCTGCACGGTGTCCGCCGAGAAACCGACACGTTCGAGGACCAGCCGGTCAGGCATCCACTGGTGGTGGAAACGCGGGAAGGAAACCGCTTCGAGGATGTCCATCTTGAAGACCAGACAGTTCAAGAGCACCTGAAGAACCGTGTTGATGATCGTGCCGCCGCCCGGTGAGCCGAGAACCAGGCGCAGCTTGCCGCCCTCGAGAACTATGGTTGGCGTCATGCTGGAAAGAGGCCGCTTGTTGGGCGCAATGGCGTTGGCTTCGCCTTGCACGAGGCCAAACATGTTGGGCTCGCCGGGCTTGGCGGCGAAGTCGTCCATCTCATCGTTCAACAAGAAGCCTGCGCCCTCGACCGTGACACCGCTCCCATAGCCGTTGTTCAGCGTGTAGGTGTTGGCGACGGCGTTGCCGTCCTCGTCCACTACAGAGAAGTGCGTAGTCTGGGCGCCTTCGAAGGCCGCTGGATTGCCGGCTTTGATCGGCGCATCCGGCTTGGACTTGACGATTTCTTCGCGCAACTTCGCCGCATAGGCTTGGCTCGTGAGCCGCGCTACGGGCACCGATACGAAGTCGGGGTCACCCAGATAGGCGGCACGGTCGGCGTAGGCATGGCGCATGGCCTCGACGATGAAGTGCATAGACTCGAAGGAATCAGGCTGCCCCAGGTCGAGCGGCTCGAGGATGTTGAGCATCTCAATCAAGGCCACGCCTCCAGAGCTTGGCGGGGGAACGCTCAAGATTTCATAACCGCGAAAGCGCCCCTGGAGCGGCTGGCGCATGGCCGGTTTGTAGCGGGCAAGGTCCTGTCCTGTGATCAGGCCATGGTATTTTTGCATGGTGGCGACAATCGCTTGCGCCACGCGGCCCGCATAAAAGCCCTTGGCGCCCTGGCTTGCGACAGCCTTGAGCGTCTCGGCCAATTCCGGCTGCTTAAAAACTTCGCCCGGCTCGTAAAAGCGGCCGTCGCGGAGAAAAATCCGGCGCGAAGCATCGAACCTCGAGAGGAAATCCCGATCTCCTCGGAGCGACTGGCCGAGGTTGTAGCTGACCGTGAAGCCGTCTTCGGCAAGGCGAATCGCGGGAGCCACAACTTGGGCGAGCCCCAGTTTCCCGTACTTCTGCTCTGCCAGCGCGAGACCGGCCACCGTGCCCGGAACTCCGGCGGAGAGGATTCCCACTCGGCTCGCCTGCGGATCGATTTGCCCGCTCGAATTGACGTACATGTTGCGGGAAGCCGCTGCCGGAGCCGCCTCGCGGTAGTCCACCATCACGGCTTCGCCCTTCGCGAGGCGAATCAGCATAAACCCGCCCCCGCCAAGATTCCCCGCCACCGGGTGGGTGACCGCCAAGGCGAACCCAACCGCCACCGCGGCGTCCACTGCGTTGCCCCCGGCGCGGAGGATTTCAGTCCCCACCTCCGATGCCAGGGGTTCGCTCGACGCCACCATCCCATGCCGCGCCGCCACAGGACTGAATGCAGAAGCCGGGAAGGCGCAGGCCAAAACGAGGATGGACAAGAAGAGTTTTCTTTGGGGGGTGAAATACACGGTGCCTCGGGCGCGATTGCCAGACGCTGCGACTGGGCGTTCGATACCGAAAGAACTTTGGAAAACTCGCCCCTGGGAACGCCCTCAAGCATTGTACTCTAGGTGAAATCACCGGGGAGCGTCAAGGCGAAGGAGATGACCTTAATCCGTCGATAACCTCGCTGCTGTAGGGGGACGGCTTGCCGTCCCCCTACAGCAGCAATTCGAAATTGAACGGAACAAAGCGAGAATGTCTATGAAAACAAAGGACCGCCATGGAAAACTCCCAGAGAGTGCAGGGGTACGGCTTGCCCTCATAAGCGCTAACTTAACGGTCAGGGACGTTCGAAAGCCCGTCAGCGGACGGGCGAAATAATGTGGCCCACGGCGAGCCAGCCGTGGGGTAAGGAAGATGCGAAGATTATTCTTAAGCCCCGGTAGGGGCGACAGAATCGCGACGGACCGCGCGCAGAGCTTGTGTCGCCCCTGCCGGGGCTTAAACTCGACTCCGCCCATCGTCATCCCACGGTTCGCGCCGTGGGCCACATTATGCCGCCACTGCCGTGGCTAAAAGCAACCGAGTCGTGCTCATCTTAGCGCGTACGACGGCTTGTCCTACCCTTGTTGGGGCCGGAAAGGCGGGGACGGCAAGCCGTCCCCCTACAACAACTAGTCGAAATTGAACGGAACAAAGCGAGAATGTCTATGAAAACAAAGGATAACGACGAAAAGTTTGGTAGCGCAGACCGCCGGTTCTGCGGTCTGCGGCTTTTCCATGATCGTAGCCTCTCACCCCGCCTTCGGCACCCCTCTCCCGCCGGGCGGGAGAGGGGACGGGGGTGACGGTGGGCTGTCGCGACCCACGGCTCGCGCCGTGGGCTACTCGCTGCCGCCCGCTGCGCGGGCTGAATGAGCACAAAATCGCGGGAACAAAGTGAGAATGTCTGGGATGCGGTCACTGCTTGTCGCGTTTGGGCTCGACGCGATCGTTCATTTCCTTGCGGATCAGGTCGGGATCATCGAGCGGCTCGCCGGGTTTGGCCTCGAGGCCCGGTTCCTTCACTTTTTCCGGATCGAAAATACGCGTGTCTGAGGGCAAAGCAGTGTAGGGGGTAAAGTCGGGGTTATTTGTGAACATGTCGGCGAGGTCGGTGGCCGCGGCGTCGTACTGGTTGATGAAGGGCATGCCCAGAAGCAGGTCAATGGTTTTGAGAATGCTTGCCATGCTGGTATGGACGTGCGAGACGCCCGGCTTCGCGTACGGGCTGATTGCAAACAGCAGGCTGCGGTGGGCGTCCACGTGGTCCCGGCCGTCCTGGGCGTCGTCTTCGGTCACGAAAATCGCCGTGTCTTTCCAGAAAGGGCTGTGCGAGAAAAGCTCCACCAGCTTGCCCAGCGCCAGGTCGTTATCCGCGACATAAGAGGCGCGATAGGGGAACCCGTCGCCGGGGCGCGGGCCGGCAGTGTGGTCGTTAGGCAGCCAGATGAAGATGAACTGCGGCAGAGGCCTCTTACCGCTCACGAATTCGTCGAATTCTTTCTTCAACTGTGCAAAGCGATACTGATCGGAGATGTTGGTGTTGAAGGTTGGGAAGTCGTGCGAGGTGTTATCGAACAGGGCCTTCGGCATCGGCGTGTTCACGGATTGCCGCGCGCCCGTGGGATACTCGTCAGCGCCTTCGTCGATTCCCGGCAGTTCCATTCCTTCGCCGTAGTTGCGGAAGGTGATGCGTGAGCGGGCCAGGTTCTCCCACAGCGAGCCGTTCTCGAGGTATGTTTCGGGCAAAATGGATGTGCCGCCAAATTCCAGCCGGCCCGGCGCTTCCTGGTCCGGCTCGAAATCGAGCTTGCCGCCGTAAGCGGCGGGCCAGGCCGCTTCCAGAATTTCATTCGGGTAGTTGTCCACCAGCCAGTGATGGCCGTCCGCCGAGACGTCGGAATCCACATAGAAGTTGTCGCCGAATGCAAAGCGCTTGGCAAGAGCGTGCTGGTTGGGCGTGACTAGCACATGTTCTAATGTGGGTTCGCCTTCCCCTTTGACGGTGGCGTCCATCCCCCAGCGGGCAAGCGTGGCGTCGCGCTCCGCGTCCGCGCCCTCGAGATCACCCAGCATTTCGTCGAAGGTCCGGTTCTCTTTGACGATGAAAACCACATGATGAATCCTTGAGCTGGGCGAGCCTGGAAGTGGAACAGGGAAGTCCGGGGAGCGCTTGGGGGAGGGCGTTTGTCCCTGCTCGAGGAATCTTGGAATGAAGCCGTTGTTCCGCATCATCCGGAGCGTAAGGGGTCGCAACTCGTAGTCTTTCGGGATGGTCAGGATTGAGACCGTTCCCTTCGTAATATCGCCAATGTAGCCCCCCTCCGGGCCAAGCTTAAAACCCTTCCCCCCGTTTGGGCCCGAGCCAAAGCCCTTGGCATTGGCCACAAACAGCGTCTTGCCGTCAGCGCTTACCGCCACGCGTACGGGGAACCAGGCGGTGGGAATGTAGCCTGCAAGCTGCATGCGGTCGGTATTGACTACGGCGACGGCATTGATGCCCGCGCAGGCGATATACAAACGCTTTTCGTCGGGACTGAGCGCCATGCCGAAGGGCAGCACGCCGCGCAACCCCTTGACGCCGCCCGCGGGAGTGATGAGGGCGTTTTCCTCGAGCTTGCCGCTGCGCGCGTCGATCACACTGATGCTGTCTTGCGTGGCGTTTGAGACGAAGACCTTCCTCTTGCCTGCCACGACGGCGCCCGGGCTGCTTCCGCCTACGACGCCCTCACCGATCGGTAAGCCAGTCCTGATTCTGTCAAGAACTGTGGGCGCTGCCGGATCGCTCACGTCAATCACATAGAGCGAATTTGACTCGGGTACGTTGGGGTCTCCAAGACCGGCAATCTGCTTGCCCTCGACCGTGGCGCCTTCTTCGGCTTCCTTTGAAGGGTATCCAAACGGCGGGAACGCGATGCCTGTATTGCGTGGCTGCTTGGCATCGTATCCTGGGACCAGAGCGTAGCTGAACGTTCCCGCGTTCGATACGTAAGCCCTTTTCCCATCCCTCGAAAGCGCCAGCCCGAAAGGCATCCGGCCCACGGCGACGCTAGAGATAAGCTTTTGGGTGGCCGTCTCAAAAACCACCGTGCGAAAATGCGCAAGGTCGAGGACATAGAGAAATCTGCCGTCGCGAGAAAGCTCGAGTTCACCGGTGAGGCTGTGGTTGTAGGTCTTGCCCTGGAATTCGCCCTCTAGGCTGATTGAGCCAAGCCGATCATGCGTTGCCAGATCGAAAATGCCCACTTTTCCGTTGTTGCCTTCGGACAGATAAAGCGTACGATTGTCAGGCGCGATGGCGGCGCCGAGAAACACGCTTTCCGGATCTGCGTCTGAAGATTTGAAGCCCGGGGGGATCTGGACCACACGCGGAGCCAGCCCGAACAGGTCCGTGACGATGCTTGCCGAAAACGGGTGCGTGCCGCTGTTTACGGTGACCAGCGTCTTGCCATCCGGGCTAAGGGCCAAGCCGTAAGGATGGGGCGCTACCTTTACTTGCTTGCCGGAGGGCGTAAGCAGGCGCCCATTGGGGAGAACGCTTATTCGCCTGGGATCGATCTTCACCGGTAAGCTGCCCGCAGGAGCTTGCAGCAGGCTTGCTTTGCGATTCTGGGCTGAGTCTGAAGCAGGTCCTGTTTGCGATGAGGCGAGCAGGATGGCGGCCAGTAACAGAAAAGTGGGATGGCGACACGGCATAAGCAACTTCCTTCGAATTATGTCACCGGGCATAGGACTCAATGTATCATGAGGTGTTACCACCCACAGACCCTTCGAGGAGGTTTTTTGTGTTGAGGACTATTACCCGCGTCTTTGCAGCAGTTTCCTTGGCGTTCTTCCTGCTCTGTGTCAGCACCTCAGCGAGAGTTCCAGACTATCCTCACCGGCCTAAACTACTTCTGATACTTTCCATCGACCAGTTCCGCTACGACTACCTGGTGCGCTTTCGGCCACAATTCGTGCAGGGGGGCTTCAACCTGCTGCTAACCGGCGGCGCAAATTTCGCGGATTGCCGCTACGACTACGCCACAACCGCAACAGGCCCCGGCCACGCCACTCTCCTGACTGGGACCTATGCGAACGTCCATGGAATCATCGGGAATGAATGGTACGACCCTTCGCTTCGCCGGCGCGTCTATTGCGTCGAAGATCCATCGACGAAGCTGGTCACCGAGCCAGACGGGGCTGGCTCGGCGCCAGGGTTTTCTCCCCACTACTCGATTGGCAGCACCCTGGGAGACGAATTGCGCGCGGCCACGGAGTTTCGGTCGAAAGTCGTGACGATCTCACTGAAGGACCGGGCGGCAATCCTGATGGGTGGTCATTCACCTTCCGCCACGTACTGGTACGACCCGGGCTCCGGCCGTTTTGTTACCAGCACTTACTACATGCCGAAGCTGCCCTCCTGGGTGGCGAGCTTCAATCAAAGCTCCCCGGCGAAGGAATATTGCGGCCGCAAATGGTCAGCGTTAGCCGAAACACCGGGTGGAAACGGCCGGACAATTAGTGAATTCAAAGAAGCCTCCCATGGATCATGCCCTGACGGGAAGTTCCTGGGCTGGCTGGACCGAACACCCTTCATGAACTGAAATCGAGCTGGCATTTGCCTTGGAGGCTGTCAAGAACGAGCACTTAGGCCAAGGGTCTGACACTGACTTATTGGCAGTATCTCTAAGTGTCAACGACTATGTCGGCCACGCCTTCGGCCCCTATAGTCTTCAAGTTTCAGATGTTACCTTGCGATCGGACCGCTGCTTGGCGTCCTTTTTTGCCAAGTTGGATAAACTAGTTGGTCTAAAAAACGTCTGGATCGCTCTCTCCGCGGACCATGGCGTGGCTCCCAACCCGGGCTTCATTCAGAGTCACTACTGGGGTGCCGGTCACGTCCAACCCGAAATGATCCGCAGCGCGGTCGAAAGAGACTTGTCTTCGGCATTTGGGCAAGAGAAATGGGTGGAGGCAACCGACGAGTTCTGGTTTTATCTTAACCAAGCCACCATACGAAACCACCACATCCAGGTCTCACAGGCCGAAGACGTTGCGGCTAGAGCCGCCGCTTCCGTACCAGGCGTGATGGCGGCTTTTACGAGGACGCAGTTCCTGACTGGAACTTTGCCTTCATCTTCACCGTTCGCGCACGCAGCGTCCAACAGCTTCAATCCCAAACGCGGCGGGAACGTCTTCCTGGTGCTCGAACCCTATGCTCTTCCCACCTCAGGCAACGAAGAAACCACCCACGGAAGCCCTTGGAGCTATGACGCACAAGTTCCTTTGATTCTATGGGGAAGCGCATTCAAGCCGGGCGTGTATTTCAACCAATGCCAGCCCATCGACCTGGCGGCTACATTGGCAGCAACCTTGGGGTTAGATCAGCCCTCAGGTTCACGCGGCAATCCACTCTTGCCCGCCATTAAATAGACTGATTAGTCTAATAATCATCGATATGGCCTCGGATATAAAAGTCTGATTGGACTACAAATATTTTAGGTCGTTATGTCCGTATAGAGGCGGAATGGCCAACCCGATCTCTATTGATCGATCCTATCTCTCAGCGACAATCTGCCCCAATCCCGGAAGCCTTCAGCCCTTGACTTCACCCGTGGGCTCTGCTACGCTCGTTCAATCAAACGCGCAAAGGGGAATAAATAGTCGGGCATTTACGGCCAATAGAAACTGGCTGTTGCTCGGAGGATGAATGAGAAAATTTGTAATGGGCTGTGCGGTGGTAGGGCTTATCGCTCTTTCTCCCAAGTCCGAAGCAAGGTTGTCCGGCTCGCTCGGACAACTTCCATTGCAAGCCGTCCCGCGAGGAACGCCCGAAGTTGGAGTCGCAAGCTGGTATGGTGAGGAACTGCAAGGTAATGAAACTGCCAGCGGAGAGGTCTACGACCTGAACGATCTAACCGCAGCCCACCTGATGCTGCCCTTTGGAACCACCATTCGAGTTACCAACCTTGAAAATGGTAAACATGTAAAGTTGCGTATTAACGATCGCGGTCCGCACATGGGCCAGCGCCTGCTAGACGTTTCGTGGGCCGCCGCGAAACGCTTGGGATTCGTTCACTCCGGCACCACGCCGGTTCGTGTTGAAGTAGTAAGCTACCCAAAGTCGATTACCTCCCCCTGCGCGGTCAAAACCGCATATTGAATCCCCGCATATCATCCAGCACGCAACACCCAGCTCGGCTTGTCCAATCGGAAGTGGCTGCCATCCCGCCTGCCATTTGAACTGGTTACGTTGGTGACCTTCCGCTTCTTCACCCGTCCAAGCCATCGGGCGGCGCAGGGTCATTAAGCATTTGAGCAGTCCACCGTAGTCATCCTCGCACTTGCGAACTCGCGCGGAACATTTCCTGCCCTTATCGCGTATTTGAAACTGAACACCCGGGGGAGAGTCCGGGTTCGAGGAAAAATCGATGGCAAACAACAATCATAAGAAGCGGCGGCGTTGGATCATTGCGGGAGTGATCCTGGTTGCTGCTGGCGGGGCGGGCTCTTGGCATTGCCGCAGCCTTACGGCCGAATCGTCAGATTGACCCCTCCAAACTGGCCACGGTCGAGCGTGGCGACCTGGCGCGCTCCGTGGTAGCCACAGGGCAAGATTGAGCCACTGGCAAAAGTGGAAGTGAAATCCAAAGCCAGCGGAATCGTCGAGAAGATCTTTGCCGACTATGGCGACCATGTGAAACAGGGCCAAGTGCTGGTCGAGCTGGACAAGGAGCAGTTGCGCGCCCGCGTGGCGGAGGCGCGCGCCAACTTGCAGGCCGCCCAGGCCGCGGTGCAATCGGCCGCAGGCAACCCTCGAGCGCAATGTGGTGGATGCGCAAGGCCCTGACGTACCTTTCCTCAAGTCCACCGCCGAGCGCCAGCGCAAGCTGGGAGCTGAGGGACTGGTTTCGCATCGCCGTGGCGGATGACGCCGAAAAGGCCTATCAACTCGCGCTCAACAAGCAATTGTCAGCCCAGCGCAATGTGGCCGTGAGCCGCGCCGAAGTGGCGCGCGCCAAGGCCCAGGTGGCGCAGATGCAGGCGGCCCTTGACAATGCCGAGGAGGACCTGCGCAACTCCACGATTGTCAGCCCCATGGATGGCTTGGTGCTGTCCCGGGACGTGGAAGTAGGCGACGCCGTCAGCTCCATCCTGATCCTGGGCTCGCAGGCCACGAGCATCATGACGCTCGGAGACGTGAGCGAAGTTTACGTCAAAGGCAAAGTGGACGAAGCCGACATCAGCAAGGTCTATCTGAGCCAGCACGGCGCGCATTTCGGTCGAGTCGCTCAAAGACAAGAAGTTTATGGGCAAGGTAACGAAGATCTCCCCCCTGGGCGTCGAGAAGGACAACGTCACTACCTTTGAGGTCCGCGTCTCCATCCAAAATCCCACCGGCGAGCTGAAAGCAAACATGAGCGCCAACGCCGAGATTATCCTGGAGGAAAAACACAAAGTGCTGATGGTGCCGGAGGCGGCCGTGATCTACGACAAGGATCGCCACACCTTTTTGGAGACCCCCGATCCCATACCAAAACCGGCCGCCGCAAACTCTCGGCAAAACTCGGCATTTCCAACGGCGTCAAGACGGAACTGCTGGAGGGCTTGAAAGAAGGGCAGCAGGTGGTACTGCAGTGACAGAGTGACAGAGTAGACGAAAAGTGGACGCCAGCCAACTTTCAGGGACTAGTCACGAATCCGCCTGCTTGAATGTCGCTCGCACTGCCTGGCCGTTTTCTGGCTCGTCACTCGCTGCACTTGTCACTGGTGTTTACAATGGTTTTCCGCGATCTCATCCTCGACACCCTTCGCACCTTGTGGTCGCACAAGCTGCGGACGTTCCTCACCATGTTCGGCATTGCCTGGGGAATCATCTCCATCACCCTGATGATTGCTGCAGGCGAGGGCTTGCGCGTGGGCCAGATGAGGCAGCAGGAGACTTTCGCCAAGGACTTGATGATCTTCTTTAACGGCCGCACCAGCATGCAAGCGGGCGGGCTGCGGGCGGGACGCGAAGTGACCTGGCAGGCGTCGGACGCGCCCCACGTGGCGGAGGAGGCAACGGCCTGCCGCTATGTGCTTGCCGGAACTCTCGCGGGGAAGCTTATCCACTCGCAGCCTTTACAATAATGCCTCGCCGGAGGTCACGGGTTCGCTCCCTCCCTTCGCCGAGATACGGTCCATACGGGTCGCGGAGGGGCGATTCTACGATTGGGACGACAATGCCCAAGGCCGCCGCGTGGCCTTCCTCGGCAGCAATATCAAGAAGCAGCTCTTTTCGACGCGCCCCGCCGTCGGCGAGAGCATTTACATCAACAACCTGCCCTACACCGTAATCGGGGTCATGGAAAGCAAGGACCAGAACAGTTGCTACGACGGTTGGGACGTGGATAAGGTCTTCATCCCTTTCGGCGCCATGCTGCGGGATTTTCCGAATAAGCCTCCTAGCCTTCCCACTAACCTCGATCACCTGCTCGTAGCGCCGAAATCGCTCGAGGAACACGAAACCTGCAAATGGCAAGTGCGCCGGGCGCTGGGCCGCATCCACAACTTCGATCCGCGCGACAAGGAAGCCGCCCCGATCTGGGACACGGTCGAGGAAGCGAAGGGATTCCAGAAGATAATGGACAGCATGAAGCTCTTCTTGGGGGCAGTGGGCATTACGACGCTCCTGCTGGGCGGAATCGGCGTGATGAACGTCATGCTGGTGGCGGTTCGCGAGCGTACCAAAGAAATTGGGGTGCGGAAAGCCGTGGGGGCCAGCGCCCGGGCGATCTTGACGCAATTCTTCATCGAGGCCCTCATTATTGTCATGCTGAGTGGAGGCCTTGGCATGGGCATCGCCTATGGTCTGTGCGGTCTCGTCAACCTGATCCCCATGCCCGCCTTCTTTGCGGGCCTGCTGCCCACCTGGAAATCCGCCGTGTTGTCGTTCGCAATGCTCGGGACGATCGCCGTTTTCTCCGCCCTCTACCCGGCGCGCCGCGCCGCGACCGTGGACCCCATAGAGGCGTTGCGCTATGAACCGGGGGGGTAGAAACCAGCTTTCAGCTTTCAGCTGTCAGCTATCAGCTTTCAGCTTTCGGCCGAAAGGTATCTGGTTAACAGAGGTTTGAGGGTGCATTGAAAATTGGGATGTGCCGTCCAGGAAGGGTCAACGCATGCCAATGTAAGAGGCAAAGTGCTGTGCAAGTTGCTGATACCTGACGGCCGAAAGCTGAGAGCTGACAGCTTAGATGGTGGGAGATCCCGTGAGATCATTCAAAGATTTGAAGGTTTGGGAGAAGGGGCATGAATTGACGCTCGCGATATATCGAGCCACCAAATCGTTCCCAAAAGACGAGCTTTACGGGTTGACGAGTCAATTACGGCGAGCGGCCAGCTCAATTCCGGCAAATATTGCAGAGGGTTGCGTGCGTGGGAGCAGCGCAGAATTTCGTCGATTTCTCCTGATAGCTTTGGGGTCTGCAAGTGAGCTCGAGTACCACATTCTACTGTCACACGAACTGGGTTACTTCAATAAATCTCAGTGTGAATCCATGAGTAATGATGCAGTGGAACTTAAGCGAATGCTCACATCCTTCATCCAGAAATTGAGCTCTCAGGGCTGACGGCTGATAGCTGAAAGCTGACAGCCCGAGGTTTTAATCGATGCTTCGAGAAATTCTAATCCAAGCCTGGTCCGCGCTTCGGCGCCAGCCGCTGCGGAGTTTCCTCACGATGCTGGGGATCACGTGGGGGATTGCTGCCGTGGCCCTATTGATCGCTTACGGCCAAGGGCTCCGGTCCGTGGTTGTTGCCTCTTTCGACGCTTTCGGCAAGGGCGCCGTGATCTGCTGGCCGGCGCAGACCAGCGAGCAGGCAGGTGGCCAGCGCGCCGGCAAGCAGGTGGTGCTTGAAAAAGAGGACCTGGACCTGGTTCGCGAGAACGCCACGTTGGTCAAGACCGCTTGTCTTGAAACCGTGCGGTGGCTTCCCATATCTTACGGTGATCGCCTGGCCAACACCGCCATTCGCGGCGTCTGTCCAGAGTATGGCGAAATGCGAAACGAGGTGCCCAGCGCGGGCCGTTGGATCAGCCCCGAGGATACGCTCGAGCGGCGGCGGGTGGTGTTCCTGGGCGCGCGCCTCCGGGAAAAGCTTTTCAGCGGCCAGCCCGCGGTGGGCGAAACGGTGCGCATCAGCGGCACTCGCTTCACCGTGATCGGAACCATGGAGCGGAAGATTCAGGACAGCAATTATTTCACCAGCGACGACGAATCCGTCTGGATACCCTACTCGAGCGCCGGCGATATCTGGAACACTCGTTACGCGTCCGTGCTGGTGTTTGAGCCGCTCGCGCCGCGGTTCGAAAAGGAAGCCATAAGCCAAGTGCGCGCGGAACTTGCCAAGCGCCAGCGCTTCTCGGCCACGGATGAGCGTGCTGTTCAGATGTTCGGCCGCGAGCAGTTCCGGCCCATTATTGACGGCATCACCATTGGCTTCGAGGCCCTGTTCACGTTCGTCGGAGCGCTCACGTTGGGTATCGGTGGCGTGGGGCTGATGAACATCATGCTCGTGGCCGTGGAGGAGCGCGTGCGCGAGATTGGACTGCGCCGAGCCCTGGGTGCTCGCCGCCGGCACATTCAGTTGCAGTTCCTTGCCGAGGCGCTGGTCATCACGGCGATTGGCGGAGTCATCGGCATCGGCCTCGCCTACGCTGCATCGGCGGCCATCGGTCCACTTCCGCTTTACGGCCCGCTCTATGAAGACACCTCGGGTAAAGGCGACATCCATCTTTACATTTCACTCGGTACCGTCGCCGTCTCCACCGCGATCCTGATCATAGTAGGACTCATCAGCGGCCTTGCCCCGGCCATCCGTGCCTCTCACCTCAACCCGGTCGAAGCTCTCCGTTACGAGTGAGGGCTGTTGCTCGTAGGGGGACGGCTTGCCGTCCCCTTCGAGCGGGCCGTTGGCCCGCGCGGGTAGGGCAAGCCCTACCCCTACACCGCCTGGGTGTAGCTCCGTGGTGCGTCGGGGCATGCCGTGGCGTGCCCCGACCTCTTCACCTCTCGTTGTCGAGGGATTAGGGTGCGAAGTTCAGGCTTCCCTTCAATTGCAAATTGTGGGACTATTTAAGTTTGTAACCTAAGCCTCCTGTCCCTTGTAAAACATGGGTGTACGTTTGAAGCCGAAGGGGCGATAGGGAATTAACACTTGGCCTCCGTCAATAGCCTGACCAGCAAAGAAGTCTTCGACTTAGTGCGCGCCGACCTTCAGAAGGTGGAGGAGGAGTTTTGCCTCCAGAGCATTTCGAGCATTCAACCCATCACGGAGATCGGGCAATACCTGCGCGGCAGCGGGGGCAAGCGGCTGCGCCCGGCCCTGGTGCTGCTCTCCTCGAAACTCTGCGGCTTCGAGGGGCAGGCGGCGATTCGGCTCGGCACGGTGGTCGAGCTCATCCACACTGCCACGCTCGTTCATGACGACGTGATCGACGGAGCGGAAACGCGCCGCGGACAGCCCTCCACCAATTCCCGCTGGGGCAATCACTTGAGTGTGCTGGCCGGCGATTGGCTGTACATGCAGGCCTTTAACATTGCACTAGGGGAGCGGCAACTTCAAGATCCTGGACCTCCTCATCGCCCTGACCCAAACCATGGTCGAGGGCGAGTTGCATGCAATTGACCTGGCAGAGAAGGATCGACGTTCCCGAGGAGGTCTATTTCGAGTTGACCTATCGCAAGACCGCCTGCCTGTTTTCCGTCTGCCTCCGGTTGGGCGCGCTGCTGGCAGGAAAAAGTCGAGGAGGAAGAAAGCCAGTTGGGGGCTTATGGCCGCAACCTTGGCCTGTCCTTCCAACTGATCGACGACGTGCTCGACTTTACCTCCTCGGAGGAGGTCCTGGGGAAGCCGATCGGCAACGACCTTCGCGAAGGCAAAGTTACGTTGCCGCTTATCTACCTCCTGCAGCGCTGCGACCCGGAGGAGGCCCAGAAAGTAAAGTCGGTGCTCGAAGAGGGCGGATTCAACGCTCACCGCATTCAATGAGATTCTGGACCTGATCGACCGATATCACACCTTGCAGGCGGCGCGAGAGAAGGCCCAGGAATTTGCCCAGAAGGCCAAGCGCTGGTCTGGAAACGTTCCCCGACACGCCCTACAAGGATGCCCTGCGATCCCTGCCCGATTTCATGCTGGATCGCGAGTTCTGAGGACAATACCTTACCCCGGCATGAAGCACAAGCCGCGAAACCGAAATCAAGCTGTCGGTCCGCGACCGCAACGAAATGGCGGTAAGCGCTTGGCAGAACTGGGTTTCAAATTTGTAAAGCAGCGGCATTTGGAAAGCAATTACCTTTTCGACTTCGCGGACCTTCGGCTTGCGCAAGGCTTGGGCGCCTGCTGCGGTTGCGCTTCGCGGCGGGCGAGAACCTGTTTGACTTTCAAGGAGCCGTCACGGGCGGTCGCGCGCGGTACGCAAGACAGACGCGAAATCGAAACCCGGGTCGAGGACGGCGCCCTGCTGCGCGAGGTTCTGAAGAGCCTGGGGTTGAAGCAAGTATTCGTTTATGAGAAGTTCCGCACCGTCTATGCGCCGGCCAAGAAGCGGGCTCACTGAAGCGCCGCAGGCAGCGTACGACGAGACGCCCATAGGCAATTTCCTGGAGCTCGAAGGGCCGGAGAGATGGATCGACAGGGTCGCAGGCCAGCTTGGGTATTCGCCCCGGATTACATTACCAAGCAACTATCTGGCCCTTTATATGCAGAGATGCCGGAAGAAGGCAAGAAACCGGGTAATATGGTCTTCAAGGGCGCAATCGCGGTAATGCAGTCGGCCTTCAGAGCTGGCCCGAGCGGCGGCGGTTCGGCAAGCGCCGTGCAAGAGCCGGCAGTGTAACCAATGTTGGCACTCGCAAATCCTGATTGGGTTTCGTTGCCACCTGAGTTATAATACGTTCGGATCTGTTGCGTCGCTGATTCGTGGGCGCGCGCAGGAGGGTATGTTATGGAGGGTTTGTTTCAACCGACCCATTTGATTTTCATTTTGTTAATCGTTTTGATCCTGTTTGGCCCGGGAAAGTTGCCAGAGCTCGGGAAGGGCCTGGGAAAGGGAATTCGCGAGTTCAAGGATGCCATCCGAGGCGGCATGGACGGGAGCTCGGACAAGAAAGAAAAAGAAAGAAGAGAAAAAAAGCCTTAAGACTCCGCATTTTCACTCTTCCGCAGATCGTGCTTCCAGCCTTGTCCCGCATGGTTTAACGACAAGAGTGTTTCGCAGTTCGCTTAATCCTCGGTAGCTCAATGGTAGAGCATTCGGCTGTTAACCGAAGGGTTCCAGGTTCGAGTCCTGGCCGAGGAGCCAATCCTTCCTGCTGAAAAATAATCTACCTGGGAGATGCTGAGCCGGGTGTGATTGCACCAAGGGAGTGCAACGTTTCACTCGCGTTGACTGCCGCGTCAACCAAATATCTGCGTGCGGCAGCCGGTAGCGCGGACCACCGCTTTTGTGGTCCGCGTCTTTTCCCTAGCCATGAAAAGCGCCGACGAACAAAACAGGCGGTGGGGTTTGAACGTTAACCGCGTGAGAATGCCCTTCAATCCGCGGGCACAAATTTGACCGCTCCGTCACGGGGCGAAAAGGCGCGGACACCAAAAGAGGTGGTCCGCGCTACGCTCAACCAACCCAATTCGGGCTAAGCTATTGTAGAATGCGATATGTGGGTTGGTTTGGGCCACCGGAGCCTCAGCAGGCCACGGAAGAACCTGCCCCTACTGTCATCTCTGAGCGCGGCGAAGGATCTCTGCAGATCGTGGGGCTTGCAAGAATCAAGCAAGTGCAGAGATGCTTTCTTCGTTCCACTCAGGACCGCCGACAACTCCTCAGGATGACAGTCGCAGGCGTTTTTCAGCAACCTGTCAGAAAAGAAAAGGAAGTGAGAAACATGGTCAAGACCGGAGCGGAGATCCTTTGGGAATGTCTGGAGCGGGAAGGCGTGAAGCACGTTTTCGGCTATCCGGGCGGGGCGATTCTTCCTGCCTATGACGCGCTGAAGCACAGCAAGATTCACCACGTGCTGGTGCGGCACGAGCAGGGCGCAACCCACATGGCCGACGGCTACGCGCGCGCCAGCGGCAGCGTGGGGGTGGCCGTGGCGACCTCCGGCCCGGGCGCCACCAACATGGTCACGGGCATCGCCACGGCCATGATGGACTCCTCTCCCATCGTCTGCATCACGGGCCAAGTGGGCAGCAAGCTGATCGGCTCCGATGCCTTTCAGGAGACGGACATCACCGGCGTGACCCTGCCCATCACCAAGCACAACTACCTGGTGACCCACGCGAGCGAACTGGCGCGCACGCTTCGCGAAGCCTTTTATGTGGCCGCGTCCGGGCGTCCCGGCCCCGTCCTGGTGGACATCACCAAAGACGCGCAGCAGTCCTCGTGTGAATTCGATTGGGAAGCGGCGAAACCCCAATTGCCGGGCTACCGGCCCGATCTCTCGCCCACGTCGGAGGATTATTCCAAGGCCCTCAAGCTGATTCAGGAAGCGAAGCGGCCCGTGATTCTCGCCGGGCACGGCATTCTGCTTTCCGGCGCCATGGCCGAGGTTCGCGAGTTGGCGGAGCGCACGGGCATTCCCGTCACGCTGACGCTGCTCGGCCTCGGCGCGTTTCCCGCATCCCACCCGCTGAATCTCGGCATGATGGGCATGCACGGCGAAGCCTGGGTGAACCACACGATCCAGGATGCCGACTTGCTGATCGCCCTGGGCATGCGCTTTGATGACCGCGTCACCGGCAACCTGAAGACCTACGCGCCCAAGGCGAGGAAAATCCAAGTGGAGATCGATCCCACGGAAATCAACAAGAACGTCAAAGTGGATGTGGCGCTCATCGGCGATCTGCGCGGAGGTCCTGCGCGAACTGCTGCCCGCGCCTCCAGCCGATCGATTGTAGTGAGTGGCGCAGTTACATTGACGGTCTGAAAGGCGATGCTGCGGTGCGCGACATTCAGAACCTTCCCGACAGCGGGCACCTTTACGCGGCGCACGTGATCAACGATTTGTGGCAGGAAACCCGCGGCGGCGACACCGTGGTGGTGACCGACGTCGGCCAGCACCAGATGTGGGAAGCGCAATACTTCAAACATGAAGCCCCGCGCTCGCTGATCACTTCCGGCGGCCTGGGCACCATGGGATTCGCGCTGCCCGCCGCCATCGGAGTGAAGGTGGCGCGCCCCGAGGCGGAAGTTTGGGTGGTGGTGGGCGACGGCGGTTTCCAGATGACCATGGCGAACTCGCCACCATGGTTCAGGAAAACTTGAAAATCCACATCGCCATCATCAACAATGGTTACCTGGGAATGGTGCGGCAGTGGCAGGAGTTTTTCTACGAGCGCAACTACGAATCCACCCCGCTGCTGAGCCCCAATTTTGCCAAGCTGGCGGAGGCCTATGGAATCCGCAGCGCAGCGGTGACCAAGCGCTCGCAGGTGGTGCCCGCGGTGCAATCGGCGCGCCAGCACGACGGGCCCGATGCTGATTGATTTCCAGGTCGAGCAGGAGGATTCGGTCTATCCCATGGTGGCGGCCGGAGCCGGCTGCACGAGATGATCCGCCGCCCCAACCCGCTGGTGGAAACCGCCGAGGATGAATAGGCCAATATGCTGAAAACATTTGTGGTGCATGTCGAAAACAAGCCCGGCGTGCTGACGCGGGTGGCATCGCTGTTCCGCCGCCGCGCCTTCAACATCGACTCGCTGACGGTGGGGCGCACGGAAAAGCCGGAAGTCTCCCGCATGACCATTACGGTGGAGGCGGACCAGGACCAGGCGCGCCGCATTGAAGCCAGCCTTTACAAGTTGGTGAACGTCCTGCTGGTGGAAGACATCACCGATGAGCCGGCCATCACCCGCGACCTGGCCATGATCAAGGTGGCCGCGCAGCACGACGAGCGCTCCCACGTGCTCCAGTTGGTGAACGTCTTCCGGGCGCGCGTGGTGGATGTTGCGCCGGAGTCCCTGATCATCGAAATCACCGGCGCCGAAGAGAAAATCGATCGCCTCCTGGAAGTGCTGCGCCCCTTCGGAGTGCTGGAAATGGTGCGCACCGGCATCGTGGCCATGCGGCGCGGGAGCAAATCCTCACACCCAGCGCCCCCTCGGAAGAACTGGACGCCGTCTCTGCCGACGGGGATGAAGAAGAGGGGCAGTCCGTCTAGCCAGCCGTACCATGGGGCTGGCGCAGACATCCGATTTTTGATGTCTGCGAGGTTCGTGGCAGCGCACCGTTGTGATGTCTCAGGCCCCGCCCCCAAGAGTTTCGCTTCGCGAAATCGCAGACCTTGAAAGGCATAGGTCTGCGCCAACCCGCCTCAACTGCGAAAGTTCCGCTAAGATAGATGGATCAAGGACCTCAAACCCCCTACGTTTCCACCGGCGGCGCGTCGAAGTATTCAGGCGAAGCCGAAATAAGGGAACATCCCGAAGCCCGATTGCAAGGCTACTTTTTCCCACACGAATTCCAGTTTCACAATACGCCGTGCAACCATGGGCAGTGGGTGTCAATTCAGGGTGCGAAAGGAAGTCGGCGCGCGGCCACATACCTCGATGTCTGAAACAAACCCCCGGCAAGTAGACATCTTTGACCCAGGCTTTCATTGCCGGAAAGCTCTGCTGGTAGGCGGCGCCGGGCCCCCACTGAATCGATGGACCAATATTGGAGCCTTCCGCCCTTATTTCCGGGATTGAAAGGGGAACTCCATTCTTCCACATGATGGCGTCTTCGTTTGGATCCACCATGACCCATTTCTTGAACTCGGGAAACCAGACCTCAGCCACAAAGTGGCCATCCCCGCCATTGATGTCCCCTGTCAACACTGCCGGCCGGGCGTGGATTCCGACCGCTTGGCAAAAGCTGACCAGACATACGGCGTAATGAACGCACATCACGATAGGTCTTCGGCCATCTTGCCCTGACTTGGCTTTTCCCCAGCGCGAGGATGGTCTCCGCGTCCCACGGCGCGTACTGGGCGGCCGGACCTGAATTCGTGTACTCCCAACTCGTGCTGAGCCAGGATGCCAGCGCCCGCACGCGGTCCATAAGCGCCCCTGGGGCGTACCGCTGCCGGGGGTGCGATGGTCCGCAGATGCTTTAGCCGGGGGTTCTCCGGGTCCTCCCAAACCATGGCCGGCGGTGGAGGGTCCTCGCCCTCACCCAGTCGCATCCTTACAACGTACTCGCCACTCAGAATATTGAGATACGCCATCTTCCGGTTTCGCCAGGTTCTTCCTCCGTCGTCGCTAACGTAGCTATGGGGATTGGGGTGGCCAGCCTCGATGGCCAGCGACCACGCGTTCATGGCAGGAGCATCCGTCCAAAACTCGAAAATGTTAGCGCCCCGCCTCAGGTGGGATTGCTTCACTTCCGCGCTGTGCCAAAAGTAAGCACGAGTCCGTGGCCCCGGCCTGAATCGGAGACGAGTTCCGCACCGTTAACACTCAGCCGCAGCGGCGGACTGGCGCTACTATGCGACCGGGCAAGAATGAACAGAGTGCCTGCGCTCGCGGTGGAGGGCAAATCCAGAACCTTGCGGACCCTTCTATAGCTCGCCAACTCCTCGCACAAGGTCGGAACCACATTTCCCTCTTCTGTCAGGTAGAGTCTGTTCATAAGCTGGGTCCTTGTTTTGGCTTGGCCTGAATTGGGTCTCTTGCCCATGAGGGCCGGTTTCTCGGCTGTGGAACTCGAATGACCTGCGAGCGGCGAAGCAGTCTCGAGAGCAAGGCTTATCCCCGCTGTGCCTGCCGACATTCTGCGAAGAAAGTCACGCCGCGTTACGTGGTTCTTCATTCATCCTCCATTTTCACCTCTGAATATCATCTTTGAATGGCGAGTGACAACCCTGTTGCTCCGTTTTCATTTCCCATCCGACCAGAAGCGTACCTCTGACCACATCTGAATGCAATTGTTAGTCGGCGCCTGTTCAGTTTTGGCGATCCACCGCCTAAACACGGGGCAGGAGTGGTTGCAATGCGATCGAGTGTGGCGCAGATCTGGTAGCGCGGACCGCCGCCTCTGCGGTCCGCGTCTTTTCGGCCACGTGATGTGCCGATCAAATTCGTGCGCCCGGATCGGAGGGCATTCTCACTCGCGGGTGGCGCATACGTCCCGACGGTTTTTGTCCGCATGTATGCACCACCCGCGTGACGTGCTAGTTTCCATTCGCCGAGGTTCTAACGCGCCCGACCCCGTCAGTTGCAGCTCGTGTAGGGTGAGAAATTGACATAGCCAAGCAAATTCCCATTTTGATCGCCGCTGGCGCAGACCTCCGCCTTTTGAGGTCTGCGATGTCCCGAAGGGACACGTTGCTTAATCCGGCTCAATCCAGCCGGTCCATGCGGAGAACCGATGCGTCGTGCAGGAAGTAAAACCTCCAGCTTGACCACGGCCAATCTCCGGGCGAACTCACCAGCCCGCGCTTCACCGGGTTGTTATACATGTAGTTCAGTTTCTCCCGCCGCTTTGCTTCGCTGTAGACATCGAAGGGATGAAAGCGCCGGTTCCAGAGCCGGGAGTGCGACTCGTCATGAACCGTGGGCGGCAAGCGCAGGCGAACCAGCATTTTCTGGCACCAGAGATACTGCTGGTTTTCACGAAGCGTTTTGAGAATGCGGCTGGCCGATTCCTCTTTGAGTTCCTTGATGACCACGGGAGTTGATTCGGCGGGCTGGGGTTTGAGCAGCAAATGGAAGTGCTCGGGCATCAGGACCCAGCCAACGAGCAGGCAGTTCATCTTCTGCCGCACTTCTTCGAGGCGCTCGACGAAGCACTGACAGAAACGGGGAGAGCGAAAGACCTGTGCCCGGCGGTAAGTACTGCTGGTGATGAACTGCAGCTCGCCCGAACTGTAAGTGCGATGGTAGATCGGCATAGAGCTGCACAGTATAGCGGCGGCGTAACCTCCCGAGGAAGCACTTCCTTCCGACGTGTCCCTTCGGGACATCGCAGACCCCAAAAGACGGGGGTCTGCGCCAGCCCGCGAATTTGCGCTTGTAGCGGTCGGAATCAAAAATGCGGGCCTTGCGATAAGTGTTGTCGGTCAGGTAGTGGAGATGATTCTGACCGTAAAAATGCTTCAGACGCGGCATGGGGACAGTCTATATCACTTGGCCGAAGGGCGCAGACATCAAAAGCAATGTCTGCGCCACCCGCGATCACCACGTCTGGCCAGAATCCAATTCAGAAGCGATCTGGTAGTCAATTTATCTGAGATGTCGCTCGAAAACGATCGCAGCTACGTGTTGCGCGGTGCGAGCTTCCGTCAGGTCAGTTCACAGGCAGGTAAAGGAACCGTCCGTCGTCGATGATTCTGAAGAATCCCGAGCAAGTCCTGGCCCCGCAGATAACAGGCGCAAAACCGAAGAATTGAGCGGAAGAGATTAACACCTGGCTTCCGCAGAGTGGGCAGGCAAGGATGGCGTGAAAGGCCGGCTCGGAATTCGATCCCGCTCCGTCCAATTCGTCAATCAGAAAGACGTCGCCCGGGGCCATCGCCGAGATCGAGGATTGATCCACCCGGCAGAGGGCCGTGGGAGGCGCAATCTTCTCCTCTGGGTCTTGCGAACCTGGTTTTTCCAGGTTCTCTTCCTTATTTAAATCCAGTTTTGTTTTCAATCGGTCCCGCATGTTAATCCCCTAAAGAAGGGCCCCATCTCTTCCAATTCGGAACTCCATTCCCATTTTGGAACTGGCAGGCATGACCGGCAATTCCAGACAAGAAGTCCAAAAAGGCGTCTCGCAGGGGCCTTCTCTCAGCTCCCAGTCAATCCCGCGCCAATGGCTAAATGCCTTCAAGGTTGATGCCTTTTCTCGGGGTATTCAGGTCTGACCTCACTCCGAACGTCGCGTGTTTCCTTTGGCTAGATCACTTGCCGGACTGCGGTGCCGTCGGCAAGGTGATCCATCGCGGCATTGATGTCGTCGAGCGTCAATGTCGAAGAAATGAGCGACTCCACCGGCAGCCGCCCTGAACGCCACAGCTCGACGAACCGCGGAATGTCACGTGCTGGCACCGCCGATCCTAAGTAGCTGCCGATCAACGACCGGCCCTCGGCGACAAAACCCAACGGGGACAGCTGATCCGGGCATCCGGTCGCGGCAGCCCGACGGTGATGGTCCGGCCACCGGGGGCGGTCAGTCCGATCGCCGTCTCCAGCGCGGAGGGATGGCCGGCAGCCTCGACGACCACGGCGGCCTTGACCGCGGCGTCGGTGGCCTCTGCGGTGTATAGGTCTCATGAGCACCGAGAGTACTTGCGCCAGCAACTTCTCCGGCAGCTGGTCGACGGCTACCACGTGCACGCCGGCATAGGACAATGCGGTTATCAGCGCAGCCATGCCGACGCCGCCGAGGCCGACGACCGCTACCGTCTGCCCGGGCTGCGGCTGGCCGACATTGAGTACCGCGCCGCCCCCGGTGAGCATCGCGCAACCCAGCAGCGCGGCGACCGGCGGCGGGATATCATGGTCCACCGGTACGACGCTGGCCCGGTGGACGACGGCATGCGTCGCGAAACCAGACACGCCCAAGTGGTGGTAGAGCCGTTCGCCGTTCGGCTCAGCCTCTCCCGCCACCGAGCAACGTCCCGGCATTGTTCGCTGCGCTGCCTGGCTGACACGGGGTCAGCCCATCGGTCACGCATGCCGCGCAGTGCGCCGCAACGCGGCAAGAAAGTCATCACCACCCGCTGACCGACGGCCACGTCGGTCACCCCGTCCCCGACGCGCTCGACGATTCCGGCCGCCTCGTGTCCGAGGAGCATCGGCGTCGGCCGCACCCGGTTGCCGTCGACCACCGACAAGTCGGAATGACACACGCCCGCGGCCTCGATGCGCACCTGCAGTTCTTCGGCGCCGGGCGGTGCCAGGTCAACCTCGGCGACGGTGATGGGCCGCGATTTCGCGTACGGCCGGGGCGATCCGATGTGCTCCAGCACGGCGCCCCGGATTTCCACCATGGTCGAATACAACCATGACTCCGTTTCCTGCGGGTCCGCCCGACTCGGACGGGCTCACCAGCCGCGACTTTCCGGTGCACTGGCCGGTGCTCACTCGATGGGCGGACAACGACATGTTCGGCCACCTGAACAATGCGGTTTATTACCAACTTTTCGACACCGCGATCAACGGCTGGATCAACACCAATGTCGCTGTCGACCCGGTCACCATGTCGGCGCAAGGCATCGTCGCCGAATCGGGCTGTCGGTACTTCTCCGAACTGCATTTCCCGGAGCGGCTTGTCGTCGGTTTGGCAGTCACCCGGCTGGGGCGCAGCAGCGTCACCTATCGGCTCGGCATCTTCCGGGCGCCGAAGAACTGCCGCCGAAGAACAGGATCGCGGCGCTCGGACACTGGGTGCACGTCTATATCGACCGCACCAGCCGCCGGCCAGTACCGATTCCCGAGGCCATCCGCGAGCTGCTGTCGACGGCCTGCGTCGTTAGGCGCCGCGCGGCCTCGTTATGCTCGGCCAATGCCGTTTGTGAGCAAGACCGTTGAGGTCGCCGCCGACGCGGCCTCGATTCTGGCCATCGTCGCCGACTTCGAGTCCTACCCGCAGTGGAACGAAGAGATAAAAGGACTGTGGGTGCTGGCCCGCTACGACGACGGACGCCCCAGCCAGTTACGTCTTGATGCTGCTTATGAAGCCATCGAGGACACGTTGATCCAAGCGGTGTACTACCCGAGCCCGAATCAAATTCAGACCGTCATGCAGCAGGGCAATCTGTTCAAAAAGCAGGAGCAGCTGTTCAGCGTCGTGGAGATGGGTGCGACGTCGCTGCTGACGGTCGACATGGACGTCGAGCCCGCGATGCCGATCCCCGCGCCGATGGTCAAAAAACTGGCGGACAACGTCTTGGACTATCTGGCCGAAAACCTGAAGCGGCGTGCCGAGGAATTGTCGTCGTAGAGCTAGCCCCAGATCCCGCTGCTGGTCCAGCGTCTCGGTGAGCCGGCGCGCGCCGTCGGTGAACTGCCAGTTGGTGTGCTCGACGACCGCGGCGGTGTCGCGGCGGCGCAGCGCCGCGATCAACTGGCGGTGGTTTCTCGACGGCGGCTGCACCCCATTCCGGATCTGCGGCGTAGACCATCAACGGCATGTACCGGGCCACGTGCAGCAGGAACCAGGCCAACTTGATTCGCCCGGTGGCGTGGTTGAAGGCGCGGTGAAATGCGAACTCGGTCGCCGCGATCGCCTCGGTGTCCGCGGCGGCGACGGCGGCGGCCAGGGCGTCGGTGATGCGTTCGAGATCGTCGATTTCGGCATCGGTGATGTGCTGGGCCGCCGTGGCGGCAAGTTCCTTGGCGATGGTCGCCTGCAGCCAGAAGATGTCGTCGATGTCCTGCCGGCTCAGCGGCAAGACGACGTGGCCGCGGTGCGGCTCGAGTTGCACCATGCCCTCGCCGCGCAACTTCAGCAACGCCTCGCGCACCGGCGTCACGCTGACGCCGAGTTTGGCCGCGGTCTCGTCGAGCCGGATGAACGTCCCCGGCCGCAGCGCGCCCGACATGATCGCGGCCCGCAGATGGCCCGCGACCTCGTCGGACAGCTGCGCTCGGCGCAGCGGAAACCGCGACTCGCGTTGCGCAGAAAGCCGCGCAGAAGCGGGTGAGCTCAGGGAAGTCACCGGGGTTGTCTTCGCGCCGCCAAGACCATAGTGTGACCCAGACAACACCAAGTTTTATCAAATATCAACTCGAGGCAAGAGTTAGCGACGAGAAAGGAAGCGACTAGTTGACCGCGCAGTTGACTGGCCACGAGGCCTACCAGACTAGATGGCCGCCGGCACCACGAGCAGCCGTATCTGGCGCGTCGACAGAATTGGGTCAATCAACTCGAACGGCATGCATTGATGCAGCCGGGCGCTCCGGCGTTGCGATTCCTGGGCAACACCGTCACCTGGGCCGACCTTCGCCGCCGCGTCGCGGCGCTGGCCGGCGCCCTGAGCCGCCGAGGGGTCGGTTCTGGCGACCGGGTGATGATCCTGATGCTGAACCGGACCGAGTTCGTCGAGTCGGTGCTGGCGGCCAACATGATCGGGGCCATCGCGGTTCCGATCAACTTCCGGCTCACGCCGGCCGAGATCGCCTTCCTGGTCGAGGACTGCGAGGCGCGGGTGATGATCACCGAATCGGTCCTGGCCGCGGTCGGCAGCGGGTGTCCGCAACATCACCTCAGTGCTGAACACCATCGTGGTCGCCGGCGACCCGGCGACGAGGGTCTGCTGAGCTACGAGGACCTGGTGAACGAGCCCGGCGATCCGGCCCAACCGGTGGACATCCCCAACGACTCGCCGGCGCTGATCATGTACACCTCGGGCACCACCGGCCGGCCTAAGGGCGCCGTGCTGACCCACACCAACCTGACCGGGCAGACGATGACCGGCCTCTATACCCATGGCGTCGACGTCAACGACGTCGGCTTCATCGGTGTCCCGTTCTTCCACATCGCCGGAGTCGGCAACCTGTTGACCGGAATGCTGCTCGGGCTCCCCACGGTGATCCATCCGCTGGGCGCGTTCGACCCCGGGCACCTGCTCGACGTGCTGGCTGCGGAGAAGGTCACCGGGATCTTCCTGGTGCCCGCGCAATGGCAGGCGGTATGCAATGCGCAGCAGGCGAATCCGCGCGACGTGAAATTGCGGGTGATGTCGTGGGGCGCCGCGCCGGCATCGGACACGCTGCTGCGACAGATGTCGGAAACCTTCCCCGGGACGCAGATCCTGGCCGCATTCGGCCAGACGGAAATGTCGCCGGTCACCTGCATGCTGCTCGGCGAAGACGCGATCAGGAAGCGCGGCTCGGTCGGCAAGGTGATCCCGACTGTGGCTGCCCGCGTGGTCGACGAGAACATGAACGATGTGCCCGTCGGCGAGGTCGGTGAAATCGTCTACCGCGCACCCACATTGATGAGCGGCTACTGGAACAACCCGGAGGCGACCGCCGAGGCGTTCGAGGGCGGCTGGTTCCACTCCGGTGACCTGGTCCGGATGGACGAGGACGGTTACGTCTGGGTGGTCGACCGCAAGAAGGACATGATCATCTCCGGCGGAGAGAACATCTACTGCGCCGAGGTGGAGAACGTCCTCGCCGGCCACCCGGCGATCGTCGAGGTCGCTGTCATCGGCCGTCCACACCAGAAGTGGGGCGAGGTGCCGATCGCGGTCGCGGCGGTCGCGCCACGGCCGAATCTGCGCCTCGAGGATCTCGACGAGTTCCTCAACGAGCGACTGGCGCGCTACAAGCACCCCAAGGGCCTGGAGATCGTCGACGCGCTGCCGCGCAACCCCGCGGGGAAGGTGCTGAAGACCGAATTGCGGGCACGCTACGGGCTCCGCCGTGCCCCTCAAAGCGCTTACGCGTCAACGGATCCAATGAGGGCGAAGTGAAGCTGACATAACGAAGAACCCGCAGGTCA
>CAVYPU010000020.1:0-207723 GCA_963770415.1 uncultured Acidobacteriota bacterium | reverse complement strand
GTTCTGCCCGCTGCGCGCGCCGAACCGTTCGCGTATTGCTGGTGAAGGTTGATCCCGAGAAGTTTGACAGCGCTTACCTCCAAGATATTGCTCCCTGCATGTGTGTGGCAACGGGGCTGGCGCTGAGGAGTTTCGATTAGCCATGATCAAGATTAATCTGCTGGGGGCGGCAGCGCGGCAGTCCAAGAAGGTTCGGCCTGCTGTGCAAGTGAGTAGGACGAAGCAGTTGGGCGCTTTTGTGGGCGCCCTGGTGGTGAGCTTCGGGATCGTGGGTGTGATGTACTGGATTTGGAGCAGCTCCGTCAACAGCCTGACGACCGAACTCAAGAAACAACAGGCCGAGCAGGCGCGCCTGGCGGCCATCAAACAAGAAAACGCGCGATATGAACACGAGCGTTCGCTGCTCGAGCAGCGCATCCAAACCATCCAGACGCTTCAGAACGGCCGTATCGGGCCGACGGAGTTCATGAACGCCCTGGGCAATGTGGTCAACAAAACTCCCAACGACCTTTATCTGTTTACGGTGGCTCCCCAGGGTGAGCGAGTGGTGATTCACGGGCAAGCGGGGTCGGCAAATTCTGTGGCCGGTTTGATAAGCATCATGAAGAATTCCGGGTATTTCCAAGACGTTCAACTCAGGCAATTCTACGAAGACGACCAGCAGAGCGTCATAAGCTATAAGTTCAATATGGACTGCACGTACAAGTCATCTGTAGCAGCGACTTCGCCGGTAGCGGGGGGTTCCCCAAATCAGGCCGGTGCAGCGCCTGCTGGAGCAAGAGCGGCAACGCCACCGCCGCGGCCAGGATTGTAGGCGGAGAGTACAACCACGATGGCCAAGACCTTCAATGATATTCCGGAGCCGATTCAGTTTGCGGTTTTTATTCTGATCGCAGTGGGTCTGGCGGGTGCGGTTTTCTACTTCTACGACCTTCCCCTTCGGGAAAGGCGAGACAATCTACAAAGAGAAGTCGGTCGGCTCACGGCGGAGAACAAGGTGAACCAGGTCTTCGAGCGGCAGCGCGCCGAATATCTGGTGCGGATTGCAGAACTAGAGAAACAGCTCGCGACGCTGCGTGCCATCGTACCCGAAGACCAGGCCACGGACGATTTCCTAAGAACGGTGTTCGCGGACGCGCGAAGCACGAACGTGAACGTCCGCACTTTTATTCCCCAAGCCCTGGTGCAGAAAGATATTTATACCGAGATGCCTTTGAACGTGCGCTTGGACGCGACTTATTTCGGATTGCTTGCTTTCTTCGACCGCTTGGCGCACGAGCAGCGCATTGTCAGTGTTTCCGGTCTATCGCTCGGTGCCCCCGAAGGGGGAGGCATGGGATCGTTCAAGGTTCATGCCGGCGAAACGGTAGGGGCCAACTGTGTGCTGACCACCTACTTCACGGGGGCTGCGACACCGCCTCCGGCGCCGCCCAAGAAATAGCGCAGGACGAGAACTATGTTCAACGGAAGGCTTCAGCCCAAACGCGCGGCCTTGGTAGCCCAGGCGGTTTTCCTGCTGGTCGGCGCGCTCGGCTTATCGGTGGCCGCCGGGCGAGCGGGACAGGCCCCGCCTAACGCCGCAGCATTGATTAATAGCGTGAAAGGGAAGGTCACCCAGGCGTCCTCGCCGACCGTCCAGAACCCGCCGCCATCGAGAGCGGGGCAGCCCTCAACCGGCACGACGCCCACGACAAGTAAGGCCAAGGTCCGGGCGCCTGTCATGCTCGCTCCGGCTGCCAAGGATCAGTTGCTCCTGCAGGCTGCGAGCAAGCTCTCCAAGAAAGCGCGAGGAAAAGCCGGGGCAGAGTCCGTCAAGGCGCCCGCGCCAAAACTGCTGTCTTCGGCCGCTGGACGCAGGGATCCTTTCAAGGCACTCGCGATTCCGAGTGCGAGCAGTCATTCGTCGGCAGGTCCCCCGCCTGGAGCTTTGGCGGCAGGCGCAAGAGGACTAGTAATCTCCGAACTCAAACTCGAGGGGGTCGTGCGCCAGGAACCCGCGAACAATATGATCGCGGTGGTCACCAACGCCACGAAACGTGCTTACTTCCTGAGAGTCAACGACACGGTTTACAACGGCGTCGTCAGCAGGATCACGCCGGAAGCGGTTTATTTCAATGAGAACACACTCGACTCGAGCGGTCGGGTGGCGGCCCGTGAAGTCGAAGTAAAACTGGGTTCGGCTCCTGGAGAGGCAAGATGAGACGATTATCCACCATTTGCCTGGCGATGACATGGGTGGTGGCGGGAATGCCCCATGCCCTAGTGGGACGCCCACCGGCAATCCCCCTGCATGCTACGCTCAGGTCCGTTACGGTCAGCGATCCGTCTTTGGGTAAGGAAGTCCTGTTGCAAATTGACGGTGAATACTCCTTCCAGACGATCCACACCCCAGAGGGCGCGCTTTACGTTGACCTGCTTGGCGTAACACTTGATCATATCGCCACCTCGGGACATTGGGCCAGCGGTCCCCTGGAGGGCTATCAGTTAATAGAATTTGTCGGCACCAACGGTGGGCCGGGCGTGCGCGTGGAGATTCAGACAAGAGGAGGGGAACCGCTTGGCCCGGAGCGGGTTAGCTCCGGCCTGCGCCTTCTGGTACGCCAACGTGCGCCTACCGCCCCCAGCATTCCTGCCTCTCCCGTCAAAGCGCCGGGGCCGGTTTCCGGCAGTCCCATATTGCCTGCACCTGCCGAGCATTCAGTTGCCGCTCACGCGGCCGTCCCGCAAGTGACTGGGTCGGTTTCGGACGTCTTGGTAAGACCCGGATCGTCGGGCGAAGTCGCGATTGATGTGACGACGACAAAGCCCGCGACGTTTCACACTTATCGGTTTGACCGCCCGGAACGCCTGGTGATGGATGTTGAAGGGATGCGGAATGCAGTCGCCCGCAGAATGATTCCTGTTTCTTCTCCTCTAGTCAAAGATGTGCGGGTGGGGCAGTTCCGCGAAAAGGATCCTCAGGTTGTGCGCGTGGTCGCTGATCTCACGGGCAGCCCGATATTTGACGCCCATGCCTACGAAGGCGGGGTGCGCATAGAGCTTAAGCCACGCCCCGCTGCCGCAGCCAGCGCGGTCGCTCCGGCGCCGGCTTCCACAGTTGACAATGCAAGCAAACGTGATGACCCAAAGCCCCCAGTTCATCAAACGCCTTTAGTCGCTGCACATCAGGTTCCGGTGCCGACCCCACACCCGCCGGCAAGCGCCGTTCCTGAGCGGCACACCAAGGTGGTTCCAAAGCCGGTGAGTGTGGCTGTGTCACTCCCGGCAAGCAGCGAGAAGAACCCGAAGTCCGACCACGATAGCGCGCTGCCTGGCTTGGAAAGCAGCCGGGAAGCTGTAGCGGCTCCCCGGCAGATATCTCGGGCAACCACGCCGGAAGTTCTTAGGGCTGAGGCAGCGGCTAGAATCTTGAGCCTTAACACTGCCTCCCATCTGCCCCAGGGCACCGCAGCACCCGGGGTGGATCCGCCCGGAGACGAAAAGCCGGCTTACACCGGCGAATTGATTTCACTAAACTTGAAGGACGTCGATTTGAAGGATTTCTTCCGTCTGATCCACGAGATCAGTGGTCTGAACATTCTTGTGAACCCCAATGTGACGGGCTCCGTCACTACCGTGCTCGACAACGTGCCCTGGGATCAGGCGTTGGACATCGTTCTAAAGAACAACGGTTTGGGTAAGGTGCTGGAAGGCAACGTTCTGCGCATCGCCAAGCTCGAGACACTCATGGCGGAGGAAGACACCGCGAGCAAGATGGCTGCTGCGCGACTCGATTTGGCGCCAATGATTACGGTCTTTCGGCCGATCAATTATGCCAAAGCTTCCGCGATCGCCACGCTCCTGAAAACCTGGTCGGGCGGCGGAGCGCTGAGCAGGCGCGGTTCGGTCATGGTGGATGATCGCACCAACACTCTCATCATCGCAGATGTCGCGGCGCAGATGCCCGTCATCGAGGGAGTCCTGGCGAAATTGGACACCAAGACTAAGCAGGTATCCATCGAGACCCGCATCGTCCTGGCCAACTCAACCTTTCAGAGGACCTTGTCGGCTGCCTTGGTGGGCGGCGGCGCGAATCAGTCGGGCTCAACACTTGGCGCTGCGCAGACAGGAACCGGAGCCAGCGTGACTCCCAGTTCAGGGTCAACTTCAACATCGCCCACGTTTACTATCCCCCAAAACCCTAATACCGGTTTTGGCGTCGTGGCAATCACCAATTTGTCGCAGCGTTATATGATCGATGCGGCGATCTCGGCGGCGGAGATTCGGAGCCAGGCGAAGACGATCTCGCGTCCCAGCATCATTACCCAAAACAACATCGAAGGGATGGTGCAACAAGGCACGCAAATCCCCGTTCAGACCAGCATCAATAACACTATTGCCGTGCAATACGTGGATGCCACGCTGAAGCTCACCGTAACTCCGCAAGTGACCGACGACGGGCACGTCTTCCTGAAGATCAACGTCCAAAACGCCACCCCCGGCACGATCGTCACCAACGCCGCGGTGAGTATCAATTTGCAGCAGGCAACCACGCAGGTGCTTGTTCCGGATGGCGGGACCGTGGTGTTTGGCGGGGTCACTGTAACCCAACGCCAAAATTCCGTCACCCAGATACCCCTGCTCGGAAATATCCCGATTCTTGGGTACCTCTTCAAGACCACCAACGTCCAGGATAGCGACCAGGAGTTGCTCTTCTTTGTTTCACCCAGGCAAATGGGTACGACCTGACGCATGGGGGATCTCGTCACCGCTTAGAAGTTTCAGACGATTTGGCGCGGACCTGCTTGGCGGGTCCGCGCTTCGTTTATGATGGCTCCGTTTTATCAGGGCCTTGAGAACGTCAGAGAATTCTGTCATTCTGATCAAGTCCGACATTTGAGTTCGGGTCAGAGCATTGAAACGAGACTCGCCGTCTAATTCACAGGCTAAAAGGCAGATCTTTCTACGAGCGGCTCTGGAGGAGCGAGGACTTCCTTTCCTCTTGGTCACGAGCCTGACCAATATCAACTACCTGACTGGCTTTCACGGGAGCGCGGGCGCGGCGCTGTTCGACTCACGTGACGGTATCCTCTGGGTTGACCCTCGCTACACTCTGCAGGCTCGGGAGCAAGCCCAGGGAGTGGAGGTGATCGAGGAAAGGAAGGGACTTCTCAAGGCGGTGGCGGCGTGGCTGAAGAACCGCAAAGTTCAGGCGGCTGGCCTACGAAGAGGCCCATATGAATTGCGCCGACTTTTCCCGCCTCCAGGAGGGCGCCGGCCCGCGGGTCAAATTCCTCCCAGTCTCTGGCCTGGTCGAGCAACTTCGAGCCGTCAAAGATGAAGAAGAGGTGGCCAGGATTCGCGGCGCGGGGAGAATCACCGTCGAGGTCTTCGAGAAAGTGCTGGGGAAGGTCAAGCCGGGAGTGAGCGAGTCCGAACTGGCCGCCGAAATCGAATACCAGATGCGGCTGCAAGGGCGCGGAGGGTGCGGCGTTCGAGACGATCGTGGCCTCCGGCCAGCGCGCTGCGCTGCCTCACGCCCGTCCCTCCCGCAAGTTACTGAGGGAAAATGAATTGGTTATCTTCGACCTCGGTGCTATACTTGGCGGCTACGCGGCTGATATGACTCGAACTGTATACCTTGGGCAGCCGTCCCGGCGCGTCCGAAGTCTCTATAATGCTGTCGTCGAGGCGCAGGAAGAAGCGGCCCGGACAGCGCTGCCCGGAGTCCGGGCGGGGGAGGTCGACGCGGCCGCAAGGCGCGCCTTGGCTGACCGCGGCTTGGCCCGACTTTTTACTCACAGCACTGGACACGGCGTGGGGTTGGAGACCCACGAATTGCCCCGCCTGGCGAAGGGTGAGAAGACCCGCCTCGAAGCCGGCCATGTGGTGACCGTCGAGCCAGGAGTCTACTTGGAAGGCTGGGGAGGTATCCGCGTCGAGGATACGATTCTGGTGGGCCCGCACGGCCCGGAAGTGCTGACCCCTGCCCCTAAAGATCAGTGGATTGTGCAATAGCAGCTGTTTGGAACTCCGACGTTTAGTATGAAAGGTGTGCTCGGAGAATGAAGCCGATGGCTGGGAAGAAAACATCCCGCAGCGCCGAAGGACCGAGAAGGCTTGGGGACTCAAAGAAATCGAGGAGCTCATCGACGTCTCTGATCGACCGTCAGATGACTGAATTTGAGTTGGAACAGGACGGCGCAAAGATCCGCGTCAAGCGAGGCAACTATGCCGTTTCGGCCCCGGCGGCGAGATTTACGTCTCCGGAGCCTGCCGTTCCACCGCCTCCGCATCCTGTTTCGCCTCCCGCTCCGCCGCAGGACCCGCCCCCGGCGCCAGAGTCCCACGCGGCCGAAGCACCTCCGGAATCCGCTGAAGATTTGTACGTCATGAAGTCCCCCATTGTGGGAACCTTTTATGCGGCCCCGGCGCCCAACGCGCCGCCTTTTGTCCAGGTGGGTGATATCGTGCAATTGGGCCAGGTGCTCTGTATCATCGAAGCCATGAAGCTGATGAACGAACTGGAAGCCGAAGTGGCGGGAGAAATAGTTCGCATTTATGTGGAAACTGGCCAGCCGGTGGAGTACGGGCAATCGTTGTTTGCAATTAAGCCCTCACCGCGAGAAGTAACTGAAAACTGGAAAATCGAAACCAGAAACTGGACACTGGAAACAGGGGCGCTTGGTGTTCGACTTTTCGAATGGTCTCTCAATGCTGGACTCAGCACGCCGAACCGGGCGGCCTCAAGTCTGTGGACGGGTTTCATTCACCGGTCCCATTTTCCAACTTCTATTTTTCCAGTTTCCAGTTTCCGTTTTCAATTTTCGAATTCGCATGTTTCAAGAAGATCCTCATTGCCAATCGCGGGGAAATCGCCCTGCGGGTGATCTGCGCCTGCAAAGAGCTGGGCATTGAGACGGTTGCCGTCTATTCCGAAGCCGACCGCTACTCGCTTCATGTGCGCTTCGCGGACGAGGCGGTGTGCATCGGCCCTCCGCGCAGCGCCGACAGTTACCTCAATGTGGCAAGCATCATTTCCGCCGCGGAGATCACCGGCGCCGAGGCGATTCATCCCGGATACGGGTTCCTGGCGGAGAGCGCCTATTTCGCTGAAGTTTGCCAAGCCTCCAACCTCACCTTTATCGGTCCGAGTCCCGAGGCTATGCGGATGATGGGGGACAAGAACCAGGCGCGCCGGGCTATGGCGGATCTGGGCCTGCCGGTGCTTCCCGGCTCGGAAGTTATCCGATCGGAAGCGACGGCGCTGGAGGAGGCCGAGCGCGCAGGGTATCCGGTCATGGTGAAAGCAGCGGCAGGCGGGGGCGGGCGGGGGATGCGCATTGTGCGGGCGCCCGGAGGAGCTTGCCGCATGCCATTCAAGCTGCCCAAAACGAGGCGGCGGCCTCGTTTGGCACTCCCGGATGTTTACTTGGAGAAGTATATCGAATCGCCTCGCCACATCGAGTTCCAGGTGCTGGGCGACCAGCACGGAAGAGTGGTCCATTTCGGCGAGCGGGAGTGTACGATCCAGCGCCGCCACCAGAAACTGGTGGAGGAATCCCCTTCCACCCAGCTTGACGCCGAAACCCGGGAACGCGTGGGTTCGCAGGTGGTTCGAGGCGCTTGAGAAAGATCGGTTATACCAATGCTGGGACGGTCGAATTCCTGATGGACGAGACACCGCAACCTCCATTTCCTGGAGATGAACACGCGCATCCAGGTCGAACACGCGGTTACCGAAATGGTGACGGGGGTCGATCTCGTCAAGATGCAAATTCATGTTGCGGCAGGCGGCCACCTGAATTTCGAAGGGAAGGCGATCACCTTGCGAGGGCATGCGATCGAGTGCCGTATTTGCGCCGAAAACCCCGAAACTTCGCTCCTTCGGCAGGCAAGGTCACGGCCTTTCATGCTCCGGGCGGGACTGGCGTACGCGTGGATACCGCCGCTTACGCCGAATCCGAAATTCCTCCCTATTACGATTCGCTGATTGCCAAGCTGGTGGTGTGTGGCAACGACCGTCCGGAGGCGATAACGCGCATGGCCCGCGCACTCGAAATGTTCATTATCGAGGGTGTTTCCACCGGCATCCCCATTCACGAGAAAATTATGGCGGATGCGGATTTCCGGGCGGGGAAGTTTGACACGCACTTCCTCAGGCGCTTCATCAAGAACAGTGACGATATCATTTGATGGCGGGGGGTAGAGCCAGTCCTGCCCCTGCGATTCGTGGGGGGAGGGCTTGCCCAGGTCAATCCATCAAATTACGATCGACTCTGTCAGTTGTAACTCGCGGCTCCGCCGCCCCGCTGTGCGGAAGGGCTACGCCCTTCCCTGGAGTTTCTACATTTCGGGCGACGCTATTTTCGACGTGAGTCCATTATAGTGCCTCGCCTTGCAGACGGTTCTGCGGAGGCCGGCTCCTGAGCCCCAAAGGGGCGATCTATCACAGCCCAGGCCAGCGGCCTGGGTCAGCGATGCCGGCCCGTTTAGGTTGGAAAGCCCTGTAAGGGCGGAATAGAGTAGTTTGCATGCCGCAATCTTTGTCGCAACTGTACGTCCATCTCGCCTTCAGCACGAAGCATCGCGAACCCATTTGTGAGTTTTCAAAATGAGTATCGCAAGCTGCTGGAGAGCCACGGGATGGAGTATGACGAACGCTATGTCGGGGACTGAGCCGGAAGTGTATTTCGCCCCTACAGGGCTTCGAGATTGAAGGCGCGACGTGACCCAGGCCGTTGGCCTGGGCTGTGATAGATCGCCCCTTTGGGGCTTAAGACGGACAAAGATGAGAGCTTTGTGCCTCCACGTGGCCGAGAACGGCCACGCCGCCAACAAGGACGATGAAAACGTAGAAACTCCAGGGGTAGGGCAAGCCCTACCCCTACATCGCCTGGGGCGGCAGAGCCGCGAAGAACGAGAGTCTGAGCGGCTGATTCGGACACCACCGCGGTTTTCCGTCTCCTCAACGTTGGCTTGTAATTGCGCTGCAACCTATGGATCTCTCGCTCCCACGTCTTTATGCCATAATCGATCCCATGCGGGCATGCGGCCGTTTGCCGGGAGCGGTCGCGAGGGAGCTTTTGTCGGCGGGCGTCCGGTTGATCCAACTGCGAGACAAGCAAGCAACCACCCGGCGGCTTTACGAGGCGTGTGCAGAATTAAAGCAAATCCTTCATGGCTCCGGCTGTTATCTGATTGTGAACGATCGGGCGGACGTAGCCCTCGCAGTCTATGCCGATGGAGTTCATTTGGGCCAGGACGACTTGCCCGTCGAGATGGGGCGCCGAATTCTCGGTCCGGAAAAGTGGATCGGGTGTTCGACTCACTCCCTAGAGCAGGTTGCGGCGGCGGACCGCTCGTCGGCCGATTACATCGCCTTGGGTCCGATCTTTCCAACGGCCAGCAAAGATAATCCCGACCCCGTGGTAGGACTCGAAGGCCTGCGCCAGGCGCGACATATCACGAAAAAGCCGATAGTGGCGATTGGCGGAATTACCTTGCAGAATGCTCGCGAGGTTCTCGCGGCCGGAGCAGACTCGATCGCAGTGATTGGAGACCTTCTGAGTGCGCCTGATATCAAGTCGCGGGCGCAAGAGTTCCTTAGGGTCCTGGGTGGGGTGAACGGACCCGGTTGATTAGAGCCCTGGGGGTTTTGAAAGGAGCTTCCCTGGACGCGACTTCCCAAAAGCCAACTGCCGAGCTTGTCAAGGGCCTCCGCCTCTACGATTGCACGACCATCGTCATGGGCTCGATGATCGGTTCGGGGATTTTCATCGTAGCCGCTGAAATTGCGCGCGAGGTGCGCTCTCCGGGCCTCTTCCTGCTCTGCTGGATTATCAGCGGGGTCATGACCGTTTCCGCGGCGGTGACTTACGGTGAGCTCGCAGGAATGATGCCGGCGGCTGGCGGGCAGTACGTCTATTTGCGCGAAGCCTTCGGCCCGCTATTCGGATTTCTTTACGGTTGGTCACTCTTTCTGGTGATCCAGACGGGAACGCTCGCCGCAGTGGGAGTGGCTTTCGGGAAGTTTCTGGGAGTCTTCGTGCCCTGGGTTTCCGCGCAGAAGCTCTTGATTGATCTTGGAAGCGTCGAGGTTTTTCACCACACCATAGCTTTGACATTTTCCTCCCAGCAATTGATCGCCGTTCTTGCCCTGTTTTTCCTCACCGCCCTGAATATCTACGGGCTGCGCCTGGGAGCCTGGGTGCAAGACATTTTCACGACTCTCAAGGTGGCAGCCTTGTTGGGTTTGGTGGCGCTTGGCATCTGGTGGTGGCATCATCACCCCGCGGCGGAAGTCCAGGCTCAAAGTTTGTGGAGCGGAGTCCACTGGAACCTTACGACGTTGATCGTGGTCTCAGTGGCTATGGTTGGGCCGCTTTTTTCCTCCGATGCGTGGAACAACGTCACGTTCACGGGCAGCGAAATCGTCAACCCGAAGCGTAACCTACCGCTGGCGCTCTTCTTGGGTACAGCCACCGTGTGCTGTCTCTATGTGGCGTGCTCCTGGACCTATCTCCATGCTCTGCCGTTTCTCGGAAGCCCTCAGGCCTTGGGACCGGCCGGGCGCGGTATCGCGTACGCTGCCGAAGACAGGGTCGCGACGGCGGCGGTGCAGGTCATGCTGGGGGGCAAGGGCGCGGCCTTGATGGCGGCGGCCATCATGATTTCAACCTTCGGCTGCATGAATGGGATGATCCTGGCGGGGGCGCGCGTGTACTATGCCATGGCGAAGGATGGTCTTTTCTTTCGCGCGGTGGGAAGAGTGGACCCCAAGCATCACACGCCGGCCGTCTCGCTCGTCGTGCAGGCGGTTTGGGCGGCGCTGCTGACCTTGACCGGGACCTACAGCGAACTATTGGATTACGTGGTCTTCGCGGTGGTATTGTTTTATATTCTGACCATCGCCGGCGTCTTTCAGTTGAGGCGAACGCGTCCTGACGCCCCAAGACCGTACCGGGCCTGGGGTTACCCCGTGTTGCCGGCAATTTATATTTCCCTCGCCCTGATTGTGGAGGCAGCGTTGCTTACGCACAAAACCGGACGCAGCCTCGCCGGGTTTATTATCGTGGCGCTCGGGGTGCCCGTCTTTTTTCTTTGGCGCAAAAAAGCAGTGACGAGCCGGAGCCAGGAATCAGAAGGCTGAGGCTTGAAGCGAGGGATTCGGGTTAGTGCTTACTTTGAGAAGTGAGCGTTCTTATTCGTTTGGCGTCGGAAGGGCGGGGCTTCAGCCCCGCCGCAGAAAACAGGCCACTCCTCGGGCCTTTAGCCCCTGAAGCCGCGTTGCTTCAGGGCCTAAAGGCCCCTTCAAGCGTGCTCTGCGTACGGCGGGACTGAAGCCCCGCCCTTCCAGGACTCAGAATAATTGAGCTTATTAACACAACTAAGCGTTGCGGAGTTACATTGAGGAGTTGGGTTGCGCAGACCTGCTCTTCAAGGTCTGTGGCTTTTGTGCGGGACGTCAGCATTGTTTTCGCTGAAGGCTGAGAGCTGACGGCTGATAGCTGCCAAGGGAGATAGAATGCCAAGTATCTGGGCAAGAAAGAGTATCGAAGATCTGTCGAAGGAGGCCTCCGAATCGGAGCACGGCTTGCGCCGCGCCCTGGGGCCGCTCAACCTTTTGACTCTAGGCATCGGAGCGATTATCGGTGCGGGGATCTTCGTCATAACCGGGCAGGCCGCGGCGCAGTTTGCAGGGCCGGCGATCCTGCTCTCGTTTATCCTGGCGGGAATCGCCTGCGCCTTTGCGGGCCTATGCTACGCCGAGTTCGCTTCCATGATCCCGATCGCGGGCAGCGCCTATACCTACTCCTATGCCACGCTGGGAGAGTTGGTCGCCTGGATTATCGGATGGGACTTGATTCTTGAGTATGCCTTTGGGGCAGCCACGGTCGCGGTGGGTTGGAGCGGGCACCTGCGGGCTTTTCTCCACGATATTGGTCTGGGGCTGCCGCCCATCCCGCATTCCGATTTCGTTCTCTTCGGCAGAAACGTGCATTTGACCTATGACTACATCGGCTTTCTGGTGATCCTGGCGATTTCCGCTATTCTGGTGATCGGCATCAAAGAATCGGCCAATTTCACCACGGCCATCGTGATCCTCAAAGTTGCCGTTGTGTGTCTTTTCATCGGTCTTGCGGCCGCATTCCTCATCGCCCACAAGGGGCAGCCGAACTACTGGCATCCGTTCATCCCGCCCAATACGGGGGAGCAGGGGCACTTCGGCTGGTCGGGCATCTTACGTGGGGCGGGAGTAGTATTCTTTGCGTATATCGGCTTTGACGCGGTTTCCACGGCCGCCCAGGAAGCCAAAAACCCGAAGAAAGACATGCCCTTCGGCATCCTGGGGTCGCTTGTGATCTGCACTGTCCTCTATATCCTGGTCTCGGGACTTCTAACGCGCCTGGTTCCTTACACGCAACTGAACGTGCCCGATCCGGTCGTCGTGGGAATTCGTGTAACAGGGCAGCAGTGGGCGACATTTCTGGTTGAGATTGGGGCCCTGGGCGGCCTCGCCACCGTCATGCTCGTGATGTTGTTGGGGCAGTCGCGGGTGTTCTACTCGATGTCGCGAGACGGGCTGCTATGGCCCTGGGCGAGCGCCATTCATCCCCGCTTCCGCACTCCGTACAAAAGCTCAATTGTTGCCGGCCTCTTCGTGGCATTGCTGGCTACGCTCGTGCCGCTCAACGTGCTGGATGAGATGACCAGCGTCGGAACCCTGCTGGCGTTCGTGCTGGTCAGCGCGGGGGTGTGGGTCCTGAGAAGATCGCATCCCGAACTGCCCCGTCCGTTTAAGACGCCCATGGTGCCGCTGGTGCCGATTCTGGCCATCCTATTCTCCGGCGCTCTGATCGTCGGTCTCTCCCCGATGACCAAACTGCGTCTGGTGGTCTGGCTGGTGATCGGGTTGGTCATTTACTTCAGCTACGGACGCCCGGCATAGCGTCTTGCAAAACCAGGCAGTGGGTAAAGAGAACTCAGCGGTGCATTCTTGATGTCAACTGCCTTGCTCAAAACTCTGCTGCGGGAATACCGGACGCGCCGCATGGCGCGTTTTACCGTATGGGTGTTGGCTTACGGCGCCGCCTTACTGAGCGTGGATCGCCTCTCGAGCGGTGCTCCGTTGCCGCTGTGGATTCTGTTCTGGATCGGAGCCGCAATTTGCGGGGTTTATTATCTGGGGCGGCTGGCAGGATCCATCCGGCGCCACCTGCTCTGGCGGCTTCGCCGGCGGTTGATCGTTACATATGTTTTTATTGCAGTTGTTCCCTTTGCCCTGGTTATACTGCTGGTGCTGCTAGGCACCTTTATTCTCGGCGGGCAATTTGCTGCGCTGGTGGTGACCTCGAATCTGCACGAGCACTTCGACGAACTTCAGCAGGTCAATCGCGCCGTAGCCCACCAAGTCCACTTGCAGGACACCACGAAAGCGGACCAATTGTTGGATCGGCTCCAAGACTTTTACGTCAAGGAACTGAAGCAATATGCTGTCAACTACCCCGGTCTCGAAGTAAGCCTGCAGATTGGACCGCGGGTTCGGGCGTTTCGTTTGGACGGAACCAGGATGCAATCTCCTCTCGCGATTCCCGCCTGGTTCAACGAGCAGGAGTTCGCAGGGATTGTGATGGACGGTCGTCAGCTTGCCTTGCGATCCATTGAACGCAGCTTCACTCCTGCGGGCAATTTGGTTGCTGTTCTTTCCCAGCCCATTACTCCGGAGTTGCTGGATATGGCGGGTGAGGGCATCGGCCCGGTGGGCATCGTCACTACACGGCTCGCGCAAAGCGAAGCTCAGCCGCAAAGCTCTGATTTCCATCTAAGTGTGTCAAATTCTCAAGGGGGGTACGACCAGTCGGCCAGCATTAACTCTAGACGGATAAGGCTTCCGGAACCGGCCAATCGGTTTGACTTCACGGTACATGGGGCGTCGTCCCTGGACCCCGTCTCCTGGCAAGGCGAACGGCAACGGAAGCTGGCAGCGCCGGCTTTCGTTTATGTCAGCTCCAGAGCCATGGCCTTGGGCCACCGCTTGCTGGAAACCCTGGGAGAGTATTCTCAAGTCTATGTGATCGCCTTCAAGGCAGTCGCTATAATACTTCTAATTATTATGGGCATTGCGCTGTTTATCGGCGTGCGCTTGACTCGCACCATCACTCAAACCGTGGACAGGCTTTATGATGCTACGGAGCGAGTGAAGAAAGGCGATTTCTCTTATCGCATCCGAATTCCTTCCACTGACCAGCTCAGTGCGCTGGGAGAAGCCTTCGACAGCATGACCGCCTCGGTCGAGCGCCTGCTGCTCGAATCCGAAGAGAAACTTCGCCTTGAGAGCGAGCTCGAGATCGCGCGTGAAGTCCAGGCGCAGTTGTTTCCGCGCTCGGCGCCGGAAGTCCCAGGCCTCGCACTCTATGGAGTATGCAAGGCGGCCCGCACGGTCAGCGGCGATTATTACGACTTCCTCAAACTGGGGGATGACAGGGTTTGTTTGGTGCTCGGTGATGTCAGCGGAAAAGGGATTTCGGCAGCCCTGCTCATGGCCGCTATCCAGTCGGCCCTTCGCGCTCAGTTCTACGACGGCTTTGCCCCCACTGACGGTTCTAAAGCGTCCTCTCTTTCGACTGCGGCGGTGGTCAGCAGACTGAACCTCCAACTTTACGAGAACACTCCCCGGGAAAAGTACGCTACCTTCTTCTTTGCCATCTATGATCCCGCTACCCGCAACCTGACATACACCAATGCCGGCCATCTGCCCCCGGTCTTGTTGCGAGGCCGGAATGTTCAGCGGCTTGAAGTGGGTGGCACCGTGGTGGGCCTCTTCTCTCCACTAGCATATGAGCAGGCGGAAATTCAAATTCAACCCGGAGACCTCCTGGTGGCGTATACCGACGGCATTACGGAACCTGAGAACACCTACGGCGAAGAGTTTGGAGAAGCCCGTGTCCTGCAGGTGGTGAACCGCGCCTTCGGCGCTTCGCCTGAGACTCTAGTGGAGGAAATCTATCGCAGCGTGAGTGATTGGACGGGAAGCCCTGACCTCCAGGATGATATGACGCTGCTGGTGGCCAGGGCTTCGTAATGAAGATGAAGTTAAGAAGTCGAGAGTCGAAAGTTGAGAGTCGAAAGACCCAGTGCCCTATTGCTTCCGGGGGGAACGATATTGGGTTGTCATCTTGAGCGCCGCGAAGGATCTCCGCAGTTGTTTTTCTTTTCCAGGGCTCAGGACGAACCGGAATGATCCTTCGCTTTGCTCAGGGTTTCGGAAAACTCATAAACAACGGTCATTTTTATGCGAATCCTCACTGCCTCGCAAATGCAACGTATCGACCGGCTTACCACCGAACGCTTTGGCGTTCCCAGTCTGACGTTGATGGAGAACGCCGGGCGCAGCGTGGTGGAGTTTCTGGCACACCGTTTTTCCCCGCTCGAGGGGCAGCGAATCGTGATTCTGTGCGGGCGTGGAAACAACGGCGGCGATGGATTTGTGGTGGCGCGCCTGTTGCGCGATCGGGGTTTGGAGCCGAGGGTACTGCTCGTTGCCGATCCCCAAAAAGTGCAAGGCGATGCCGCTCGCAATCTTGAGCGGTTGGCGAATTCCGGCGCCCCCGAGGCCGTCCAAAGCCCCGAAGCTTGGCAACGCCTCAAGCCGAGCCTCGAAGGAACGACGCTCGTGGTGGACGCACTTCTGGGCACCGGGCTGACGAAGCCACTGGAAGGGCTGCTGCTCGAGGTGGTTCGAGATGTCAACGCGGAATTGGCCTCTGCCGAGGTCGTGGCGGTGGACCTGCCTTCCGGCATCTCCGCCGACTCCGGCGAGCTGATTGGTGAGCACGTGCGGGCCGGCTTCTCCGTCACTTTTACGGCCCCGAAAATCGCGCATGTGTTTCCACCGGCCTGTGAGTGTGTTGGCGAATGGGTCGTAAACCAAATCGGAACCCCGCCCGAGGCCCTGGAAAACGACTCGGAACTTTATTTGAACCTGGCCTGCCGTGAGGACTTCGTATGGCTGGTGCAGCCTCGCAAGCCCGACGCCCATAAAGGGAGTTATGGCCATGTCCTGATTCTCGCTGGATCGGTGGGGAAAACCGGGGCGGCGGCCTTGGGTGCTACGGCGGCGTTGCGAGCCGGGGCGGGGCTCGTAACGGTGGCCACGGCGGAGAGGGCTTTGCCCGTTGTCGCGTCAATGGGCATGGAATACATGACCGAGCCGCTTCCGCAAACCGAGGCCGGCACCATATCGCTGCGCGCGCTAGATTATGGGCGCTTGGACAAGCTGCTTGAGGGGAAGTCGGTTCTAGCCATCGGGCCGGGCATGGGCACTGTTCCTGAAACGGCCGAGCTGATTCGCACGTTGATCAATCGCAGGAAACTTCCCGTCGTCCTGGACGCCGACGGCCTGAACGCCTTCGCCGGCGCTATGGACAAGTTCCAGACCGGGGAGGATCTCGCGGAGGTCGTATTGACGCCTCACCCGGGCGAGATGAGCCGCTTGGCGGGCCTGGCAACTGCGGAAATTCAGGCGGACCGCGTCGAAACGGCGCGGGAATTCGCCCGCAAATACAAGGTCAACCTTGTGCTGAAGGGCTTTCGAACGCTTACCGCATCGCCCGACGGAAGAGTCTGGGTGAATCCTACCGGCAATCCCGGTATGGCTACAGGGGGAACGGGCGACGTTCTAACGGGCATGATGGCGGGGCTTGTGGCACAATATAGTAATCGGCCAATCAGCGAGGTCGCGGCGGCTGCGGTGTACTTGCACGGCTTGGCCGGCGACTTGGCCGCAAGAGAAATGGGGCAAGCTTCACTCATCGCAGGCGATTTGATTCGTGCGTTGCCGAAGGCGTACAGAGCAGTGGCGGAAGAGCAGTGACGAGTGACGAGCCGGAAAAGCAGGTACCAGGGGTCGGGTGTCAGGGAAGAGCAGTGTCGAGTGAGATTTGATGGGTGAAGTGTCAAACAACCGACCTCAGTTTTCTGCTAGTCACTCGTCACTCGTCACTCGTCACTTTTCCATCGTCACCCATTCGCCCGGAGAAACGGTCGCTTTCGGGCGCGAGCTCGCGAAAGAGGTCCAGCCGCCTTGCCTGGTATTGCTCGAGGGAGAGTTGGGGAGCGGCAAGACGACCCTCGTGAAAGGTATTGTGGCCAGCCTGGCCTCCATTTCTGAAGATGAGGTGACAAGCCCTTCCTTCACACTCGTGCACGAGTTCGGCCCGGAAAGCAACGTTTATCACGTGGACCTCTATCGTGTCGAAGGGGCACATGACCTGGCAACTCTCGGACTGGACGACTTGCTGGGCCGGGACGCCACTGTCCTGATTGAGTGGGGCCAGAAGTTCGGGGAGGATCTGCCGCGTGCCTGTGTTCGCATTCTCTGCGAGCACTTGGGCGGCGATGAGCGGCGAATCACGGTGGAACGCCTGATTTGATGACCGATTGACGATTGTCTCACCTCCTCATCCCTCGCCCCCTTGGGGGAGAGGGGCCGGGGGGGTGAGGGGGTTGCCCGTCACCGTACTATGTTATCTTCAGTAAGATTGACAGCGGTTTAAGGTTCAATCGCCAATCGACCAACGTCAATCATCAATCCGTAGTTGGGGCAATTTCACTTCTCGGAGAAAACTAGCATGACAGAAACAGGACCTACGCCCTGGGGTTTAATCGTTGGTTCATCGAGCGGATTCGGCGCCGCGACGTGTCTTGAACTGGCGCGCGCCGGACTGAACATTTTCGGCGTCCACTTTGACCGGCGTTCGAATATGGCTCAGGTGGAACAGGTATTGGGCAGTATTCAGGAGACAGGCCGGGACGTGTGCTTCTTTAACATCAATGCTGCAGACCCTTCCAAACGAGCGGAAGCCTTGGATCACATGCAGGAGCACTGGGCCAAAAAAGGTGGCAGCCACTTCATCAAGGTCTTCCTTCATTCTGTTGCGTTCGGTTCCCTGAAAGCCTACCTCACCGATTCTCCTGAGGAGGAGTTGACCCAGATGCAAATGGACATGACGGTGGACGTCATGGGGAACAACCTCGTCTATTGGGTCCAGGATTTGTCTCGCCGCAAAATGCTGGGACGCGGCAGCCGCATTTTTGCCATGACGAGCGCGGGCGGGCACAGCGTGATTCCGAATTATGGCGCCGTTTCTGCCGCCAAGGCGGTGCTCGAATCGCATATCCGCCAACTGGCCTACGAATTGATGCCCCAAGGTATCACTGCTAACGCCCTTCAGGCCGGCGTGACTATTACCCCGGGCTCGAGCAAAATTCCCGGCATTGAAAAGCTGGCCGAGTTTGCCAGAATGCGCAATCCCGGAGGGCGTCTGACAACCCCTCAAGACGTTGCCTCCGCTATCGTGGCCCTCATGGACGACCGCACCTATTGGATTACAGGTAATGTCATTCGCGTGGATGGCGGCGAGGATATTGTTACATGATGAATGAATCCAGACCCGCGGATGTGTAACCCCAATCCGTCGATAACCTCGCTGCTGTGAGGGGGGGCGGCTTGCAGATCCCGCATTTCTGCCCGGCCTTAACAATGGTAGGGCAAGCCTCATAAGCGTTTACTTAACAGCCAGACGTGCTCAAAAGCCCGCCTTGGCGGGCGATAGAGTGTGGCCCACGGCGATAGCCGTGGGGACAGGGGAAAGTGAGAATATCTTTTGAGCCCCGGCAGGGGCGACATACTCCCGATGGATCGGGGAAGATTCTTCTGTCGCCACTACCGTGGCTCAAGGGTGACCGCGCGCCTCGGGTCCCACGGCTGGCTCGCCGTGGGCCACATTATGTCGCCGCTCCGCGGCTTCGGACGACCCCCGGGCCGGCAGGTTAGCGCTTATGCCCATCAGCCCCGCCGCGCGGTGAAGTGTATCGCAATGCGATTTAACTTCTCTCGCAGAGGAGAGAGGGGCAAAACTTCACTCAGGCGCGGCCCTTGGTTTTGACGCTCCAGGGGGAATCTGTTAGCATTATAGAGGTGCAGGACTGTGCCCCCCCGCAGAGGGCATTAAAGATTGTGGGTATGATATTGAGGAAACTTTTGCTCGCCAAACCGCGTGGATTCTGCGCGGGTGTGGATCGGGCTATCGATGTTGTTCACACGGCGCTTGACCTTTTCTCCCCCCCTATTTACGTGCGCCGCGAAATTGTGCATAACAAACACGTCATCCGCTCCCTCGCGGCTAAGGGCGCCATATTTGTGGATGAGATCGACCAGGTCCCGGATGGGGCTCTGGTCATATTTAGCGCCCATGGCGTTTCGCCGGAAGTTCGATCCCGGGCCGAGGAAAAGCACCTGCAAGTGATTGACGCTACGTGTCCTCTGGTTACCAAGGTCCACGTTGAGGCGGTCCGATTTGCCAGAGAAGGCCGGTCAATTATCCTCGTAGGACACGCTGGGCATGATGAAATTGTTGGGACCATGGGCGAAGCTCCGGAGTGCACCCAGCTCGTGAGCAGCGCGGAGGAGGCGGAGAAGGTTCAGGTCTCGGATCCCGACCGGGTTGCCGTCACCACCCAGACCACGCTAGGGGTTGAGGACACACGAGAGATCATTCAAGTGCTGCGCAGGCGTTTTCCGAAGATGGCTACCCCTTCCAGTGACGACATCTGTTACGCCACGCAGAACCGGCAATGGGCGGTAAAGCTACTGGCCGAGGAAGCGGACCTGATTCTGGTAATCGGCTCTGAAAATAGTTCAAATTCCAGACGTCTCCGGGAAGTGGCGGAGATAGCTGGCGCACGCGCTTACCTTATTGAAGATGCGGCGAAGATCGACCCAACTTGGCTCGAAGGTGTTCAATGTGCGGGTATCACTGCCGGCGCCTCGGCTCCTGAGCACCTGGTTGAGGACGTGATTGCCTATTTCAAACAGAGGGGTGTGGAAGAGATCGAGGAAATTGAACCAGTGGAAGAGAAAGTGACCTTCACTCCCCCGCCGGAACTTGTCCGCATTATGACCAACCGTGAAAAGCCGTTGTCCTGAGTCCTCCCTGCCCATTTGAGAACCCGGCCCAGAACGACAACCATGCGGACTTTGCTTCAGTTAAACAGTCTTGTCTCGCGAGTCGCAGGTTGACTCGAGCGGGCAGTCCGCGCACAGAGGCTTGCGCGCCTGGCAGACTTTCCTTCCAAACCAGATCACTTGGTGGCCAAAAGTTATCCAGCGATCTTGCGGCACGAGCTTGAGCAGATCCTGCTCGACTTTCTCCGGATTCTCCTGGGTTGATAGATTCAGGCGATGGGCGATGCGGAACACGTGAGTGTCCACGACGATGCCTGTAGGCAGACCGTAGGCCGTCCCCAGCACCACGTTGGCTGTCTTGCGCGCCACACCAGGCAGGGTGAGCATTTCATCCATCGTTCGGGGGACCTGGCCGCCAAAGTCCGCGACCAGTTTCTTGGCCATTCCAATTATGTTTTTAGATTTGTTGCGGAAGAACCCTGTGGAACGGATGTCCTGCTCCAGGGCTGCCTGCGGTAGTGCGGCGAAGTCTTGAGGGGTGGGATATTTCTGGAACAAGCCCGGCGTGACCTTGTTCACTCTCTCGTCAGTGCACTGGGCGGAGAGGATAGTCGCCACTAGAAGCTGGAAGGCATCGTCGTGGTGCAAAGCGCACTGGGCTTGGGGGAACAGTTGATCCAGCGCCGAAAAAATCTTCCGCATGCGTTCCGGCGAATTATAGTTTGTTTTCGGCTTGGCTTTTGCCGGTTTCCTGGGTGACTTGGTTTTGCTAGGCATTGTCGCTCCGGCTACCCTCCAAGGAGGTCGAGTACTTCCGCAATTTCGCGATGGATGCAGGTGAACGTGGGCGTGTCGCGCACGGTGTAGCCGGTTGCTTCGCTGTGGCGAAGTTCCATCACCAGGTCCACAAATTGGTCGGGCTTGTCGCTTTCAAACGCCAGCACGAATTCCTGGTCGTCGAGGCCGAAGGAATAAGTGGTGTTCAGCCTCACGGCGGGATATCTGTGGCCGATTTCGATATGCTCGTCCATCATCCCCTGGCGGGCATGTTTCGTGAGGTGATACCAGGGTTTGCTCTTTACAAATGGATAAACGAACAGGTACTTGAATTGGCCGGGGACAAGCTTGAGGCGCGTTCCTTCCTGGCCCTCGTGAACGTGCTTATCGACGTAGACCGAGCGTTTGGTCGAGGAAAAGTAGGAATAGGGAGTGGCCAGATAATTTCCCAACCCTGTGGCCAGAAGGTTCGCGCTCATTTCCTGGAGCTGCAGGGGGTCGTAGCCGATGCGCCAGAGCATGAAGTCGCAATCACCCCGGATGCCCATCAGCGAATACGGGGTCACCAGCACGTCCCGCTCATAATTCTTGACTACGTCAACAAACTCACACTTTCCCCTCTTGCGTTCCTCTTGGACAAGTCGCCGCCACGCCGCGTCGACCTTGTAAAAAGCGAAGTTCACGTATTGGCGGCGGTCGTCGCCGCTAGCTCCCTGATCCTTCTTTTCCATTGAGTTATTCACCGCGATTATCGAATTCTATCCCCAAACACACTTTCAATATAGCATGAAACGCCGGGCATGCCGGGGCAGCGCCGGCCCCTCATTGCGAGGTCGGCACTGTGTTTGAAAAACAACATCCGATAATCAGCTAAAATTCGGACCGCAGGGTATTCTCGCCTCTTCGGAAGATCTCCCTGGCGTGTTCGGTCCACGAGCCCTGTCCCCAGTAGCGGAAGTCGCTCGACTGCAAAAGGAGGTTGTAAAGCAAGGCGCGGCGATAGCGCGGTTGCTGGGTGAAGTTATCGGTTTTCATCAGAGGGTCGATCTTTTGATGAAACAAGACGCTCAGTTGAGCCATGGGGGTAAGGACATTCTCATACCCTTTAACCCAGCTACGGTCGTTGGTCCAGGAGCTGCCTTCCATATGGAAGTTCGAGTTTTCTTTCTTCAATTGCGAGATGGCGTCTTCCACCGCGCCCGGCTTCAGTTTTCCCGACGGAACCCGCTGCCACACCTTGTGCTGACCCACGGGCTGGCAGGCAGGATAGCTCTCAGGCTTGCAGCCGGCTGCTTCGATGAGTTCCAAATATTCGGTTCCTGTCAGCCCCACAACACCTCGAGTGCCGCCGCCCGATTGCGCCATTTCCTGCCAGGCTTTCCAGAATCCCGGCGGGAATTCATTCATCATGACACCGCCGTTCTCGCCGTCGCCAATCTGGCTGACGAGCGGCGGTATAGATACTCCACCCAGATTCTGGCGGGACAAAGTTCTGGCTTCGTAATAGGGCTGCATCTGGGCCACGAGCTTGGTGTCGGACCCCTGGGTCTTGATCAAGGCGGTGATGGCCAGGGTATCCCCTCGCGAATTGCGCGCCACGAGTCGATAGGGAACGTGCTTGTAGCCTAGTCCCTGGCCGGTGGGAGTCTCCACGGAATGTTCCTGAACGAGGAGCCAGCGGTATCCGCATTCCTTAAGCGCCTTGACGTACTCGTAGAGCGTATCGGGATGATTGGGCAACGCCATCTCCGGGGGGGAGAATCCCTTCACGCGGGCAAGGGCATCCCATCCGAAAATCGCTGCGAAATGCTGTTGCCACGCCAGGATATGGAGCTTGAGATCCGGAATAGGGGTCGAGGGGGCGACTGCGTGGCCCCACATCGTGCCCAGCCATTCGACGTAGGGCTGGTAGCGAGGATCGCACGTGATGCGCCTCAGATTGTCCAGAATGTCTGCGCGCCCCATCTGGCGCAGCCCCCAAAGCAAAGTCCCCGAGTAATCCAACATGACGCGCGGGTTCAAACCTTGGTTGACCATCTCCGGAATCATGTCTCCCATCCGCTTGTAGCAATTGGCGAACGGTCCGGCGTCGTGATTATCACCCACGTCCGGGTGCTCGAACATATATTGCAGATTGCTGATAAGTTGCCCATCGTGTCCGGCGGGGATGGCCGGCTGATGCATGTGTAAAGCCACGGCAAAAGCCGCGTTAAGCTGGTCAAGGTGAATATTTGTGGACGGTAGGAAGACAGGTTTCTGGTCGCTAGCGACCTCCACAACCGCCTTTTCCCAGCCGGAGAGATTTGGCAATCCGTCCAGCAGTTCTTGCAAAACGGGCAGACTACTCCTGTCGATCAAAACGGCCATGATTTATACCTCCAGGTCAAAGCCCTGATACTGCTTCGTCCTCTTCTATCATACCCACTTAGGCACTTTCTATCCAGCCGGGTCACACCGCGGCACGATAGATCCGCATCGCTATCATTCAGAATGTCAAGCAGTTCTGATTCGAGTCAAACCGTGCGTTTATCGATCGGATAAACAGAATTTCACGTTAGGTCAAACCTTTTTTAACTCTGCGGACATCATATAGAGTGTAAATAGGAGTGTCGGGGGATTTTTATCCGAATTGGCTGGCTGTGTGTTCGAAAACTCCAACCATCTTCCACATGATCAGAACCGTAGCAGACTCATCCCCCAGGACGATGTGAGTGCAGCTCGAGTCGCCCGAGCCCCGAGACACATCCCATCGAAAAAGACTACCTGACTTGCCTCATGAAGATGCCGATTTAGGTTGATTGGGCAGCTCAAGGGCGAGATATCTGAGGTCATCGTTCCAGGGACGGACGGCGGCGTCCGCAAGGTCAGCAATAGCAGGAGGATCTCGCAATGCGTATCGCGATGTTATCGTGGGAGTCTCTCCATTCGATTCCCGTGGGTGGGGTTGCGGCCCACGTCACCGAGTTGGCGGCAGCCCTCGAGAGGAAGGGAAACGACGTCCACGTGTTCACTCGCATGGGCGCAGGCCAATCGCACTACCAGCTCATCCAGGGCGTCCACTACCACCGTTGCCCCTTCGCATTGCAATCGAACTTCGTCGACGAAGTCAACAGCATGTGCCGCTCCTTCGTTCATTACGCTCTGGCGACGGAAGATTTCCTGGGACCGTTCGACATCGTGCATGCGCACGATTGGCTGGCGGCCAACGCCATGATCTGGATCAAGCAGGGGCGGCGGCGCAAGTCAGTCTTGACCTTGCATTCCACAGAGTACGGGCGGTGTGGAAACAATTTCTATGCCGGCCAACCCGCGCGGGTTCGTTCTCAAGAGCGGGCGGCGACCTACTGGGCGGACCGAGTGATCACCGTCTCGCACTCGTTGAAAAAGGAAATTATGTGGATGTACGAGGTCCCGGACTGGAAAGTTCGTCCTATTTACAATGCAGTTAACCTGCACCATTTCGAAGGTTGGCTGAACCCGGGTGAAGTGAAGGCCCGCTACGGAATTGGTCCCATGGATCCCACCGTCTTGTATGTCGGACGCATGGCGTTTCAAAAAGGCCCCGACCTCCTTATAGAGGCCATTCCCGGACTCTTGAAATTCTATCCGGCCGCCAAGTTCATTTTTGCCGGAGATGGCGAGATGCGCCGAAGCCTTGAGCAGCGAGCTTGGCAACTGAGGGTAGCACATGCCACGCGCTTTCTGGGATTCAGGAATGGTCATGAACTGCCTGAACTTTACAAGGCCTGCGATATAGTGTGTGTGCCCAGCCGAAACGAACCCTTCGGCATTGTCGTGCTCGAGGGTTGGAGCGCCGGCAAGCCGGTGGTAGTGTCGAAGAATGGCGGTCCGGACGAATTTGTCTGGCACGAGGTGAACGGCCTCAAAATCCAGCCGCATCCTCAATCGATCGGTTGGGGGCTGGGAACGCTCTTTACGAACTTCGAATGGGCTCGCTGGATGGGGCGCAACGGAAGAGTGGCAGTGGAATCCGGTTTCACCTGGGACCACGTCGCCGACCGGGTGCTGGAAGTCTACCTTCAGTAGCAGCCGCGCGGTCGCGGTAGGAAACCCAGCCCACATTCGGCGTGCTTCTTCAGGCACGGCCTTCGAATTCTCAGAGTAGCGAAAACGACCTTACAACAGCGTCCGCGGAGACTCCACAACAGCCTGGAATGTAAGGCTGACTTCGCGGTATGATCTTTCATAGAGGGCCGGGTCAGGTTCCCGGCGCAAAGCCCTGGAAGCAACTTGAAAACTGAGTATCTCCGCCCGGGAGCATACCCGTTCTCTTTCTGCAAATCGGTCGGAATCGAGGAGGTGACTTGTATGAAATGTTGGTTCTGCGATCAAGAGGCGAGAGGGACTTGCGCCGCATGCGGGCGAGGCCTCTGCCACCAGCACGCGCACATCCACGACGAGATGACGCTCGCCAAAACCGATACGAGCACAGGTTACAGCACATACTATAACGTCTACGGGGCGCTCAAGTGCGGGGATTGCCGCCTGGAATGGAAATCTTTCCAGCCCGGCCGGTGAGGGAAAGTTGTTGTCATTGTGGGGAAAGCGAAAAATCTCGTTTTGAGCACATATAGCGCGCCGCGAGGTTTCTTGCTTCGCCCGGAATGATAGGCGAAGGAGGTTTTCAGCATTCTGATCGAGAGGCCAACGTGAACAAGAAGCAGAAGGCCGGGAAACCGAAACGGACGAAGAAATCAAGGAAGGCGCCAAAGTCGAAGAAGGCAACGAAGCCAACCAAGGCAACGAAGCCAAGGAAGGCGCAGAGGCCAAAACGGACCCCTCGCCGCCCCCCGGTGATAGGAGCGCCACCGAACGCCTCAACAATCGCACAAGAGCGGGAAGCCGAGTCGGCTCCCTTGACGGCCACGCCCGAGCGTGGTTGGGAAGAGTTGCCGGACGCTGTTGAAGAAACGAAAGTAGTCTTGCTTCCAGTCAACCCCCAACTTCTCCACGTCTACTGGGAAATGGCGGCTCCTGAAAGGGAGATGGTGGGAACGACTTTCAGCCGGCTTGGTCCGCGAGCACAGCCCCTGCTGAGGTTCCATGACGCCACCGAACCTGACAGCGCTTCTCGACCGAGCTCGTTTGACGTGGAGATCGCCCTTGGAGCTGGAAACTGGTATGTCCATCTGGAGCGGTCTGCCAGGACTTACTGCGCCGATTTGGGGCTTCGTGTCGAAGGGGGCGAGTTTCAAAGTTTGGCAAGATCCAACGTCACCGAAACCCCGCGGGCCTTTCCATCAGACAAGGTGCAGGAGAGCTACCTCGTTGTAGATGGGAAGGGAGCTCGAGCGGAAACAGTCACCGCGCCTGTCGAACCCTTTACTTCTCCCGGGACCTCTCCGGAAGCGCTTGAGAGTGGCTGGCGGCACAGCGCGGCAGGAGAAGAGGCTCGAGCCACAGCGCGCATGATTTATAACCAAGGCGATTCGATTCCGACCAGGGAAGGCACAGGGGAATTTGAGGGCGCCTCCGGGGAGCTTTATCGAGCGCTGAGGCGCCGCTATCAAAACATTCATAACCTGATTTTCGGAACTCTAAGTGAGGATGAGTCGTCCGGGCAAAGAACGTTGCTTAGCAACACGAAACCTGCAAATAGTGGTACAGAGGTGCAGCAGGGTGAAGAAGCCGATGTGCTCGAAGCGGACGATATCAAGATAATCCACAATGCGGCGACGGGAGAGATCGAACGAAAACTCGCCGAATTTCACCGGCAACGGGACTCGGAGCGGTCGGTACCAGCACCCGGCGCACAGCCCAAATCAGAAAGCGCCAGGGGAACCCAACCCACACGCAAGCGCCGCCCTGACCTTACTGAATTGACGGAGAGGAGTTTCCGTGCCGGCATATCGTCGGGGAAGAAGTCGTCATAATGGCAAAGGGCTATCTAGCCGTTGTTTTTCACGCGCACCTGCCCTTCGTGCGGCATCCGGAGCACCAGGACTCGCTCGAGGAGAACTGGTTCTACGAAGCCATCACGGAGGTCTATCTTCCCTTACTCCTTGTCCTTGAAGGTCTGGCCGATGACAGTTTGGATTTTCGGCTGACTTTCTCCTTTACGCCCACCCTCGTCTCGATGCTTTTGGATCCATTTTTGCAATCGCGCTACCTGCGGCGAATCGAGAGCCTGATCGAGCTGGCTCGAAAAGAGATCGATCGAACCGCGCGCGAGCCGCAGTTCCAGCGTCTGGCTCAAATGTATCACCAGCGCTTTCTCAGCCTTCGCGAGGCCTTCGCCAATCGCTACCAGCGTAACCTGGTTGCGGCTTTTCGCAGGTTTCAGGAACTGGGAAAGGTCGAAATTCTGGGGAGCGCGGCAACGCATGCCTATCTGCCCTTGTTGGCGGTGAATGCCTCCGCCGTGAAGGCGCAAATCAGCACGGGGATCACCTACCATGAGCAAATATTCGGGCGAAGGCCGAAGGGTTTCTGGCTACCCGAGTGCGGCTATTTCCCGGGTGTTGACCAGATGCTCAGTGATCAGGGCATCCGTTTCACAATCCTCGAGACGCACGGCGTGACGCGAGCCGAACCGCGGCCCAAATGCGGCGTCTATGCTCCCATTTATTCCCGCTCGGGCCTTGCGGCCTTCGGGCGCGATCCCGAATCCTCCCGTCAGGTTTGGAGTTCAGTGGAAGGTTATCCGGGAGACCCCGATTACCGCGAGTTCTATCGAGATATTGCGTATGATCTGAATATTGATTATCTTCGGTCATACGTCCACCCGGATGGTATTCGAATCGACACGGGGCTAAAATACTACCGCATCACCGGGAAGACGGACCACAAGGAGCCGTACGTTCCGGAGCGGGCGGAAAACAAGGCCCAAGTCCACGCCGGAAATTTCTTGCTCAATCGGCGGAAGCAGATTGAGCATCTCGCTTCGGTCATGGACCGCAAGCCGCTGATTGTGGCTCCTTACGATGCGGAGCTTTTCGGCCACTGGTGGTACGAAGGGCCGTCCTGGGTGAACCACTTGGTGCGCCAACTGGCGCGCGAGGGGGAATCGATCCGCATGATAACTCTCTCGGAGTATCTCGAGGAATACCCGCGCAATCAGGCGGCGGAGCCGGCGATGTCAAGCTGGGGAAATGAAGGTTTTAATGATGTATGGTTGAACGGCAGGAACGACTGGATCTATCCTCATCTTCACCGCGCTGCCCGCCAGATGGAAAAGCTTCTCGAAGGTCAACGCCGCCCGGCGCGCCTGACCTCGCGCGCTCTCGCGCAAGCCAGGAGGGAACTGTTCCTCGCGCAATCCAGCGACTGGGCCTTCATGATCAACTCCGGCGCCATGACCGAGTATGCTGCCCGGAGGACCAAGCGCCATTTGCTGCGCTTCTACAATCTTAGCGAACAAATCCAGAACCGTTCGATCAACGAGCGCCTGCTGCGCGCTTGGGAGAGGCAGGACAATATTTTTTCTTCCGGTCTATGAAAATACCACACGAATCACTCGAACGATTTCCCGCCGTCATTTCCTTTCCAATGCATTGGGGCGATCAAGACGCCATGGGCCATGTGAACAATATCATCTACCTGCGATGGGCCGAGTCCTCGCGTATCGAATACCTGTCGAGGACAGGCGTCTGGGATGGGACCGCGGTGGTGAGCTCCGGGCCGATCCTGGCGGCAATCACCTGCGAGTACCGGTTCCCGCTCACGTATCCGGATACGGTTTACGTCGGCGCCAGCATTACCGCGTTGGGCAACAGTAGCTTCAAAATGGAGCACTGCATCGTCAGCGGCAACCGTGGGATCGTGTCCGCCGACATCGACTCGACCCTGGTCTGGCTCGATTACCAATCCGGCAAGCCAACACCACTGCCTGTCCAAGTGCGGAAGGCCATCGAGGAACTCGAGGGCAAATCTCTTCCCCGGCTCACCCGTGTCAAGAAGTAAGCAAGTGCCCCTAATCCGTCGATAACCTCGCTGCTGTAGGGGGACGGCTTGCCGTCCCCGCATTTCTGCCGGCCTCGGCAAGGGTAGGGCAAGCCCTACCCCTGAAGTTTATACATTTCACATGGACGTCAGCCGGTTGCTAACGCTCTCACCTCTTTCGGCTTCGCCGCCTGCTCCGTGGAAAGGCTCGGCCTTTCCATCGGCCTCCCACCCTCTTCTCTTTCTCACCCGGCGAGGCTGTGCCTCGCCGGGTCGTCGTCGCGGTCTGCGCCGAATGGGGAAAGACGGAGTGTCCCGGGAAATCGTAACCATGAAGAGATGGGAGGCGCAGTCTCCTCGAAAGAAATAAGTGCGGAGAACGCCCTGGAAAGGCCGAGCCTTTCCACGGAGCAGCGGGCGGAGCCCATCACGCGCCAGATTAACACTACACATGCTTGACCCAAAATGCAGAAACTCCAAGGGTAGGGCAAGCCCTACCCCTACACCGCCCGGGTCGAGCCGGGTCCGGCGCAGGGGCGCATGGCCATGCGCCCCTGCCATGCTCGCCTTTCTTATCGACGGATTGAGGAAGTGCGGAACGATTCAACTGCTCTTCTTCGCCGCGCGGATTACGTGGCCGCCCTTGTCGGGAAGGGAAGCGCCGCGGCCAGGAAAGTAACGTGCGACGATTTCGACCGGGCCGAGGTCTTCGATCTCAGTGAATCCAAGGGCTGTTAGTTTGGCATGGAGCTTCTCAGCTTCGAAATAAGTCACCCAGGCTTCGCCCAGGCCAGCGACGCGTTGCGCGCGTTTCTCGTGGCTGGCTTTTAATTCGGGCGGCAACGAGGCCGGAGGATCGCTGTAATCGAACACCACCTGCGCGCAGCTCGGCAGGCCGGCGATGAAGGTCAGTGTGGACCAAACGGCGGTTTGGTTCAGGTAGGGGACGACTCCAAGCCACGTGAAGAAGGCCGGCTGGGTGCGATCAAAACCGGAGGCTGCCAGGCGGTCGGCCAAAACCTCGCGTTCGAAATCAACCGGCACAAAGGTCAGTGAACTCGGGGGAAGGATTCTAGCTTCTTCAAGGAGTTGGCGTTTCCATGCCTGGGTGGCAGGGTGGTCAACTTCGAAAACGCGCAGGCTTGCGCCGAACGGATGGCGGTAAGCGTACGTATCGAGTCCCGCACCGAGGGCCACAACTTGGCGCACGCCGCTTTCGAAAGCGCGGGCTAGAGCATCCTCCGCGAAGCGAGTTCTGACCGCAATGAAGAGGCGCATGCGGCGGCCGGAGGGGTTCTCCTCGGCGCGGCGAGCGACTTCCGACGCGTCCACACCCAGGATGCACAGCGCGAGTGGATCGGCGAAGATCCGGCCATGTTCGAGCACCTGATGCGCGGCACGGTGGAACGCTGCGGCGAGAGCGGTCTGGCTGGGTTTCCCGGCCTGCATCTGTTGCGAGTTTATCAGACGAAGAGGCCAAGAGGCACATGAAAGAACACGGCCAGCTTCTTTGCCTGGGCTTTGCTGATGGCCCGCTTGCCGCTCAAAATCTCTGAGACTCGGCTCTTCGAGCCAAGTACCGGCCAGAGATCATGTGCCTCCAGGCCGCGCTGTTCCAGCAAGAAAGCCAGCATTTCATGGGGCTGGGAGGGTGAAGGCGGGTAATGCTTCCGATCGTAGTCTTCAATCAGAATAGACATAACCTCTAGGAGGGATTCTTCTTCGGCGGAGAGGTCCTCCTCCCCGCGCTCCATCAACCGTCCGACCTCCACTACCACCCTATCGTATTCGCGCTCGTCTTTGATGGGATGGGGCTGCGCTTTGGCCAGAAGCTTCCCATAAACGGCCGCATTAAAGGTTTGAACGCTCATGGTCTCTTCCATTTCCCTTCAACGTAATCCTGATGGCTGAGGATTTGCCGGATGAAGAGTGTCTGACTTCGGAAATTGATTTCAGCAATCAGCCGGTACTTGTTTCCGGCAATATTAAACACCACATGAGGCCTTACCCAGTCTGCGCTCCCAAAGACTTGCCTCACCTCTCCAAAGCTACTCCACTCGCAGCCGGCGGCAACGCGATACCAAAAATCGAGCGCCTGGCCTGAGTCAGGATGTGCCGCTTTGAATTCTCGAATCGCTTTGTAGCTGATAACGTGCACGTCCCTCCCAGAGTCCATGTTCCCATAACGGGAACCTCTTCGCAAGAGATTTCCTGAAATCCCCAATCCGTCGATAAGAAAGGCGAGGATGGCAGGGGCGCATGGCCATGCGCCCCTGCGCCGGACCCGGCTCGACCCGGGTAGGGCTTGCCCTACCCTTGCCGAGGCCGGCAGAAATGCGGGGACGGCAAGCCGTCCCCCTACAGCAGCGAGGTTATCGACGGATTAGGGTGAAGTGGCCCCTCACCCCTGGGTTAGAAAGGTAAGCAACCGCCGAAATGCTTCGCCTCGATGGGAGACCGCGAACTTCTCTTCTGCTTCGAGTTCGGCGAATGTCTTGCCAAGTGGAGGGTAGTAGAAATAGGGGTCGTAGCCGAACCCGCCAGTTCCGTGCGGTTCGTCACCGATAATGCCGTGGGCTCTTCCCTCGGTGACGCAAAGAACCTTGCCATTCAGTGCCAATGCAATGATGCAGACATAGTGGGCGGTGCGGCGGATGGGCTGGTAGCCGGCTTCGTTGATTCCATCGATAAGATTCTCAACTTGACGCAACTCTTCATCGACGCGGCGCAACTCGTCAAGGAGTTTCCGGTTGTTTTGATCATCGGTCGCGTTAGGTCCTGCGTAGCGAGCGGAATAGATTCCCGGTGCCTCTCCGATTGCGTCCACCGAGATTCCAGAATCATCAGCGAATACCGGCCCGGCCGCGAAGGCGCTATAGTGCAGAGCCTTTTTGCGCGCGTTCTCTTCGAATGTCTTGCCATCCTCGATGCAGGGCGGAAGGCTAGCGAATCCGGGCAGGGGTTCGATGTGAATGCCGCGCACGAGTGCTGCCGCGCTGAATTCCCGGAGCTTGCCGGGATTCGAGGAGGCCAGGTAGAGGGGAGATTGGAGAGTCGTGAGGGGCATCAGAAAAGGCAGTAGTTTAAAGTGTAAAGAGATGACAACGACCCACGCGCGAATCGATCCTCATGGCCGCGCCGCAGGAAGATCCAGTTTCAGGATCGAACGCTGCACGGCCAGAAGTTGGTCGATGCCCGGCCGCGCCACTTCAATCAGCTTGTTCAGCTCTTCGATGCTGAAGGATTTGCCTTCCGCAGTGGCTTGCACTTCCACCAGTTGCCCCGAGCCGGTCATGATCACGTTCATGTCAACTTCGGCATTCGAATCCTCGGCGTAGGCGAGATCGAGCAGGGTTTCTCCGCCCACCGTGCCTACGCTAATCGCCGCCACATAATCCTTCAGGGGAATTCGACGCAGTGACTTAAGGCCCACGAGCTTCTGAAAAGCCAGGCCCAGCGCCACAAGAGAGCCGGTGATAGAAGCGGTGCGCGTGCCTCCATCGGCGCGGATCACGTCGCAGTCGATCCAAACCGTGCGCTCACCGAGCGCCTCCATGTCTGTCACGGCGCGCAAGGATCTGCCGATCAAACGCTGAATTTCCATGGTACGGCCACCCTGGCGGCCCCGCGTCGCTTCCCTCGGAGTGCGGCTTACAGTTGCGCGGGGTATCATGGCGTATTCACCTGTAATCCAGCCCCGCCCCGTCCCTTTCTGGAAAGGGGGGACGCTGTCCTCGACCGAAGCCGTGCAAATCACTTGCGTTTCGCCCAGACGAATCAGCGCCGAACCTTCCGCGGAATTGATGAACTGCGGAACGATTTCGACGGGACGCATCTGAGAGGCTGGGCGTCCGTCGCTACGAACGAGCTTTCCTCCAGAATAGAGAAGACCTGTCAGAGGTTTTGGCATCAATGGTTTTGGCATAGAGGGCATGCAATCTCCAGCGCGACAGAGGCGCGCCTGGCCACCGCTTTCTCATGCGTGAGAATCCGCAACCGCCTTGAAAATGTCATTCGCATGGGGTGTTTCTCGAAAGTCGCGTCATTCCCGCACGGTCCGACTTTGGCTCCCAAGGCGGGCGCAGACCCCATGCGTAATCGTAACGACACCTTGCTTCAAGGCGCGTTCTTGATTAGTAACTGGTCGGGAACGATGGCGTCAGTCAAATCCGCGTGCCCCTCCAGGGTATCAACTTCCTGGCCTTGAATAAGAATTTTAACCCTTTTTACCGATGGGATGTTGGAGGTAATTGAATTTACGATGGAATAAACAGCCAGTGATTCCGATTCGATTCCCGGGCTCACGCCGCTCAACAGATCGCCTGAGAGGTCGACGTAGGCGGTTCCCTCCATGGTCAGGAATACGGCGCGCACCTCGGTTGAGGCAGCAAGGGGATGACCCAGGTTCTGGTGTGGTCCCTCCGCCAGCGCCAGTAGAACCTGGCGAATTCGATCCGCCGATACCGGCGCCCACTTGACAGGCCGGCTCTCCGCCACCAGCATTCGCTCGCTGAGCGAAGGGAAGAAAAGGATGGCGGTCTCACTAGGCCCGGTGCCCGATTGCAAGGCTGCCGCGTTCAAGCTCGCCTTGGCAGACTCGTCGCTATGCGAGGGTGTCTCAAAAAAAATGCGCCTGGCCAGGGATCGCAGATAAAAGAGCCCCCCGGCAATGACCACCAGTAGGGCCACCCAGAGAATCTTGGTGCGGAGGGTCATGGCTCACGCGCCTCCAGCCCGCAAGGCGGCCAGAACTTCCGCCACCACGGATGACAATTGCTGCTGAAATGTGGAGTCGGCCAGCGGGCAGGCGTCGCTGGCAGGGGACAGGCTTCCGATCTCGATAGCCACCGCAGGACAGTTTACGCTGCGCAGCGCACGCACCGGGGCTGCGGTGGGCGCATCCGCCGTGACTCCGGCAATGACCGCGAACTGTTGTTGGAGGGTCTGGGCGAGCTTGCGGCTTTCGTCCAAGTACGCATCCTGGACCTGATTCCAAGGTACGAAAATCGGCCGTGCCTCTTCGCTGGGCGCGAGACCCGGAGATTGATATGTGTAAACCGCGATCCTGGGCGAAGGACCGCCTAAATCGCCGGCGTGAAAGGTCAGGAAATAAACTGCCGTTGCCTCATTCGCAGTTAGCGCACGCTGCTCGAAGGTCACATTGGCATCTCCTGTGCGGGTCAGGACCACACGGTATTTCTGTGTTGCAAGCACGGCTTGACGAACGCGCGCCACCAGTTGTGAAACCAGATCTTTCTCTGTGACTCCGTCATGGCTGCGCGCACCGGCGTCGTCGCCGCCGTGTCCAGCATCCAACACCACAACCGGGAGGGGCGAGGCGGGAGCGGGGGCCTGCTCTCCTGGCGTGACCCCGGGCAAAGGCACCGCAGTTGCCGGCGGCGCATTGGCGGCTGTGGGAGGCTTCGTGGCAGTGGGAGGCGCCTGGGCAACGGATTGGGGCGGTTTCAGGATGTCCGCGATCAGGACCTTGCCACCCTCCGCCAGTAACGGGTAGAAGTTAAGCCCCCCCGCAGACGGCGTGATGACGAGCTTCGCCTGTCCATCCTGATCGTCAAAGTGCACGTCGGCCACATAAGGGTTATGGAACTGAAAGGACGGTTCGAGCGGCTCGATGGCATGGTCTCCGAGAAACATAACCCACTTGCCATTCACCGAAGCCGTGTGAACCGAGATTTTATCTGTGAACTTGAAGGTCAGCCGTGCCCCGTTGTTTACAGGGTCCATGCGCACGGTAAAGGAGGAGGGCTTGACGGCGCCAAGAAAAACACGGTTGGTCCCCGACTGGAACTCGACGGGCTGGCCGGTTAGCGAGGGCAGGACACTTGTCAGGAAATCGCTTGGGACCATCCATTTTCCGTCGGAGACATGCACGGGAGCGGAGACAAGCACGGTCTTCCTGCCTATGCGAACCCTCTGGTCTCCATCGCGAATTTCAATTTGAGTGTTTCCGAAGCCTACCTTAAGGCTGTTTCGCTTTTCCTGCAGGCCGTTCACCTTTCCCATCAAATTGAGGACCTGAAGGAGAGGCAGATACTTAGTGTTCCGTACTACTTCGACAGGGATTATCTGGTGCGCGCCAGGAAAATAAAAAACGAAGTTATCGCTTCGCAGGGTCCGCGCGGGCCACAAGAGAAGGACCAGCCCGCATAGGAAGGTGGAGCAGACCAGAAGCTTGCGCCAGAAAGGATGCGAGAATCTCTTGAGGGGCAGCAAGCGTTTTTCCCTTCCGGGCACGTTCGTAGGGGGACGGCGCGTGGTCCCCTTTCCGTTCATCATTCATGGATAAGGACAGAGCAAACCCTGCCCCTACACGCACATCTCGAGCTGATGTCCAGGAGACATTCTATAGCATTCACCTCAGGCCGTTCAATCAATGTGCGATTTTGTGACTCAGGGGTGTTCTTGTCTCAGCGGTCGGTGAACGCCGGTTGCGTTATCCTGACGAACTCCAGCGCGTGCCAGTGCGCCCCACGGCGCTACACCCAGGCTGTGTAGGGGTAGGGCTTGCCCTACCCGCGGGCCAACACCCGCTCGAAGAGGACGGCAAGCCGTCCCCCTATAGCAACGAAATTGATGGGAACAAAGCGAGAATGTCTATGAAAACAAAGGACCGCCGCAGGAAACTCCCAGGGGGGCGTGTAGGGTGAGGCTTGGCTACCCGCCGGCCAACGGCCCGCTCGAAGGGGATGCATAACCGCCTAACTAGCCCCCCCCCTTTATTGAGGGATTGGGAGCCCGTTGAAATGGTAGACAACGTGCGAAGGAAAGTTGTATTGTGACGAGGTCGAGTTTTAGGCGTCGCACTCGGGCAAGACTGTGACGCGATCAGGCTGTTCAAGTGAAGGGAAGGTTTTTCGGTGAAGAAATTGAGCGTGACGATTGCCGAGCTGCCCGCCACGGTGGATGGGCGGCTGGACGGCCGGATGGCCAAAGATATTTACTCGTTGTTCCGTTATCCTGCTCGCGGCGTGCCCTTGCTCGAAGCCGTATGCCGCCGTGCGGGTTACGAGGACGTCGTCACGCTCGATCCGCAGTACAACAGGGCCTCGGGGCGCCTTGACGCGGATGATTGGAAGCGTCTTGCCGACACGGATGTTCTGGGACTCTCGGTGATCACGCGCACGGCGAATCAGTCGTTTGAATTGGCTCGCAAAGTTCGGGCGCTCAATCCCCGCGTCAAGATCGTCTTCGGGGGCCCGCATCCTACGGCATTGCCGGAAGAGTCTCTGCAATTTGGCGATGTCGTGGTCACGCATGAAGGGGATACAACGCTGCCGCTGCTGCTCGATCGGCTGCACGATGACCTTGCGTCGCCGGACCTCACAAATCTACTGGGCGTGAACTATATCGACGGGGATAAGGAAATAATCCGCAATCCGGACCGTCCCTATCTGACCAGCGAAGAACTCTCGGCGCTTCCTTTTCCCCTCTATTCCGACCGCGTCAAACGTGGGATCACGCACAACGTCATCAATACCTCGCGCGGCTGCCCCTACGAGTGCGATTTCTGTTCCGTGATTGAGAATTTCGGCCGGGGTTTCCGCTTTCTGGACGACGACGCGGCAGTGGCATTGATTCGCCACACCATCCAGTTGAACGGCAAGCCGATTTTCTTCGGCGACGACATCTTCGCCGCCAACCGCGCCCGCACTACTCGCCTGCTGGAGCGACTGCTTTCCGAGGGTATTAAGATGCCGCGCTGGTTCGCCCAGGTGCGCGTCGAAACCGCGCAGGACCGTGAACTCCTGCGTCTGATGAAGCGCGCGAACTGCGCCATGGTTTGCGTCGGCCTCGAGTCTGTGAACGAGGAGACTCTCCGGCTTTTCCACAAGCACTCGACCCTGGACAAGAACCGCAGCGCTATCGCCGCCTTCAAGGAAGCGGGGATTCGCGTGCATGGCATGTTTGTGCTGGGCTCCGATGCCGATACACCCGAAACCTTGCGCGAGACTCTCGAGTTCGCCCGGGAGTCGCGCCTTACCACGAGCCAGTTCTTTGCCCTTACCGCCTTGCCCGGGCCTCCGCTCACCCGGCGCCTGGCCGAGGAGAAGCGCATTTTCGCCTGGGGCGATTGGCAACTCTTCGACGCTCAGCACGCAGTGGTTTGCCCCTCGCTCATCAGCCCCTCGGAACTCCAAGCCGGGATCTTCCGCATCTCCCGGCAGTTCTACTCGGTCAGTGAAGCGCTCCGGCACTTGGTCCGTGGGCACTGGTTCGACTTTGCCATCCGCCTGCAGGGCCATTTTCTGACCCGGCGAATTGAACGCGACAGCGCGTCCTATACCCGCACCCTCGACAAATTCGATAAGGTTCGCGCCGATCTGGCCACTGAACTGGACAAACTGGCAGAGAGGGCTCGGGCCAAACTGCGCGAGTACAGCCTCGAACTCGAGGGAGGTCAGGCCCGGGCCAAGGCCTATTTCTCTGACTTGTATCAGCAGTTCGAATCCGCCTGCGACCAGTTCAACCTTGAGCTGGTACCCTATGGGCATGCCTTGCGCGAGATGGCTACTAAAAAGCTGGAGAAGCACCTCCAGGCCCTCTCCACGACACGCGCATCAGGTGGAGATCTCCCTACCCCTGCCCAGCCTTAGCACAACTTGGGAGGACGGCAAGGCGTCCCCCTACGATCACACGGAGGGTCGGCAGGGTTTGCCTTCGGGAATTCGATGTCACGTCGATTCAATAGCTGGCACCTGCCAATGTTTTAAGCACTCTGTGCTGAGTTTTTAATCAGTATCCATCATATTCAAAAATAAGAAGTTGCATAGGAATTGAGACTTTGTCGGAAACTGACAGTTGCAATTATCAATAGTCCCATCTCGTTTCGGCCCAATTGTCCATCTCATCAGTCTTCTGAATATACCTAGTATCTAATTGAAAATAAGCTAGTTATATTGATAACGCGCCCTTGAAATTGAAAGTGTTTTTGGCTGCGCACCTGCATTTTCATGGGGGGAGTCAAGCCCTTCGTGATCCTCCCGGAAGGGTGCGGAGAGATGAGGTGTACCATGGTTGCAATACTAGTTCTGGCTACGTTCATTTGTTTCGTCGCCTTCGACTATTTCTTACAGAGCCGGTGGCCGCAAGCTGCAAAGGCGGTTGTTGCGAAACCGGCAGAACATGAGGAAGCGTCATTTCCCATGAACGTGGTGGGTGGCTTCAAGCTCCCCGCAGGCCTCGCCTACCACACAGGCCACACATGGGCGGCAAAGGAATCCGCGCACGTCGTGCGGATTGGGTTGGACGATTTTGCTGTTCACCTGTTGGGCAAGATTGACAATCTCAATCTTCCGGCTCGGGGCCGCTGGCTGCGTCAAGGCGAAAAGGGGTGGGACGTGGCGCGTGGCAGCCACCGCTTCGAAATGCTCTCACCCATCGAGGGTGAGGTGGTAGACGTGAATCCTGAGGTGTTAAAGGACCCCTCGGTCATTCACAAGGATCCTTTCGGTGCGGGCTGGCTTGTGGCGGTCAACTCGCCTGCGGTTGACTCCAATTTGAAGAACTTGCTTCGGGGGAGGCTCGCACAGCGCTGGATGGAAGAATCCGTCGCGACGCTCCATACACACCTCAGCCCATCGTCGGGGGCTCACTTGCAGGACGGAGGTCTTGCGATATCAGACGTTCTGAGCGTGCTGCCCGAGGAGGGGTGGGAGAAATTAGCCCGAGAGCTGTTTCTGTCTTAAGCCAGGCATTTTACTGCGGTTCCGGTCGCCGCTCGTGTACATCTGAGGAGAACAATTCATGGTCGCACTCTTTGTAGCTTTGATGTTTGTTGGTTTTGTTTCACTCGATCTCGTTATGCAGAAACTGAAGGCCCGGCGTGCAACCGTCGCCGTTCCAGCGGACATTCCTTGGAACGTTCCCAGAGGTTTCTACCTGTCTGAAGCGCATACCTGGCAGCACCCGGATTCCTCATTGGGCGTGAGGGTGGGCGCAGATTCGCTGGTGGCGCGCGCACTGGGCGCGGTGGAAAAGGTCGTGGCGCCGAAGCTCGGTGATCTGGTGAAAGCGGGTGAGCCGCTTTTTCATCTCGAATGCCAGGGCGGCAAGCTCGAGGTCCCGAGCTCGATCACCGGCCATGTGGTAGCGTTAAACCCTGGTTTGGGGAAGCACCCGGAGAGTGTGGTAAAAGACCCCTACGGTTCGGGTTGGGTTTGCGCAATCACTCCTACAGAGCCCGATAGCGGTTCGCAGGGGATGCGCTCCGGAGACAAAGCGGTCGCATGGCTTGAGCAAGAGTTCCACCGCTTTCGTGAGTTTCTATCCCAGAAGGTCTCACCTGACTTGGCTTTGAGCGCGACACTCCCGGATGGCGGACTGCCTGCGGCCGGATCCTTGACTCGGCTTGCTTCCGAAAAATGGCCGGACTTCGAGTCTGAATTCCTGCGTCACAAGCAGCCACCGCATACGTCGTAAGAACACGGCGCGTAGATTGTCTGTAGGGGTGGGGCTTGCCCTACCCCTCGTCGTCTAAACAGTAGTAGTATGCCGGGGGACGGCAAGCCGTCCCCCGACAATCGACAAGGTATATAACCCACACGCCCATTCGTTTCCAAGCCAAACGACCAGCCCGGTTGGGTGATTTCACCACAGTAAACTTGCCCAGAAGTCGAACCCGGCTAAACATCGACATAACGTCCCAGTTTAGGCTTTTCTCTGCTGAATTTCTCGGCATCCGGCGTGCATAGAATTGCAGTTAGGCGTGTCGCTTATTGTGGATGTCGTGTACTTAAATACTGACGCGCCACGTGCCAAAAAATGAGCAAAGCCATACTTATCGATACGACTCGTTGCGTCGGCTGCCAGCGTTGTGCCGTAGCGTGCAAGTTTGTGAACGGCCTGCTGAAGAGCAGCCCTGCCGACTTTTTGACTGCTGATACGTTGAAGCCCCTCACTTCCGACACCGACCTCCCAATGGACGAAGCCGGTGATGACGAGCTTTCGGCAACCGCGCTGAACGTCGTTCAGACTCATGGAAGTGTCTACGTTCGCCGCTTCTGTATGCACTGTCAGGACCCGACCTGCGTCTCGGTTTGCCCTGTTGGGGCGTTCAAGAAAACCGCGGCGGGGCCTGTGGTGTATGCGGAAGACCGTTGCATGGGTTGCCGCTACTGCATGATGGCCTGTCCGTTCAGCGTCCCGCGGTACGAATGGGACAGGGTCTGGACTCCCAGGGTCAAGAAGTGCACGATGTGCGCGCCCCGCCAGGCGAAAGGCCTGAAGCCCGCCTGCACGGAAGTGTGTCCGGTGCAGGCAGGGATTTTTGGCGAGCGCGACGACCTGCTGCAAGAGGCCGAGGCCAGGCTGAAACAGGAGCCCTCGAAGTACGTTCAGCACATCTACGGCAAGGAGGAAGTGGGCGGCACGTCTGTACTTTACCTTTCTGCCGTTCCCTTCGAATCGCTCGGGTTGCCCTCCAACTTGCCGCACGACGCCTTGCCCGGGTACACCTATCGCGCGCTTTCCAAAGTTCCCAGCGTGGTCACGCTCGGGGGGGCGCTGCTGGGCGGAATATGGTGGCTGACCAAGCGTCGCGAGGAAGTGACGAAAGCGGAGAAGGAAGAGAGGAAAGAAGAATCATGAGTTTCGAGAAGCTGCCCAAGTTCACTTTCTGGCGAGCCGTTCTGCTGGTGATCCTCTCCGCCGGTTTTTATTCCACCCTGCTGCGTTTCACCAAGGGGCTGGGGGTGGCTACGCATCTCTCCGACCGCTTTCCTTGGGGCTTGTGGATTGGTTTTGACGTGGTCTGCGGGGTGGGGCTTGCGGCGGGCGGATTCACGCTTGCGGCTATCGTTTACGTGTTCAACCTCCGGCGTTTCCACCCCATCCTTCGCCCCTCGATCCTGACGGCATTTCTCGGCTACGCGTTGGTAGCGGTGGCGCTGCTTTACGATCTGGGCAAGCCGTACAACATCTGGCACCCACTGATCATGTGGAACCCGCATTCCGTCATGTTTGAAGTGGCCTGGTGCGTAATGCTCTACCTCACGGTGCTGGCGCTTGAGTTCTCGCCGGCGGTCTTTGAGCGCTTCGGAATGGAAAAGCCACTCAAGGTGCTTAAGGGCGTCACCATACCGCTGGTGATCGTGGGGGTGATTCTTTCCACGCTGCACCAATCATCGCTTGGATCCCTGTTCCTGATCGTGCCCTCGAAGCTGCACCCGTACTGGTACTCGCCCCTTTTGCCGATATTCTTCTTCATTTCGGCGGTGGGCGTGGGTATGGCAACGGTGATCTTCGAATCGAACCTGAGCGCGCGGGCGTTCGGCAAGGAAATCGAGATGCCCTTGCTGGCAACTCTGGGGAAAGCCATGGCGGCGGTTCTAGCCGTATACGGGACGCTGCGCTTTGTCAACCTGTGGAGGAGAGGCGCGCTCGTGCACCTGCATGAGCATACGATCGAGACCCTGCTGTTTGCGCTTGAAGTCATTGTGGGCATCCTGGTTCCCATACTCCTGCTGCTGATTCGAAGGGTACGTGAAGACCGTCAGGGCCTGTTTGCGGCAGCGGTGCTGGTCATCACGGGTTTTCTGCTGAATCGTTTGAACGTCTCGATTACCGGCCTCGAGTACTCCGCCCACGCGCATTACTTTCCTAAGTGGACAGAGGTCTCGGTAACGCTTTCGATGGTGGGTGTCATGTTTCTCTGCTTTGCACTCGCGGCGCGCTATCTCAATGTGTTCGAGGCTGAGTAGGCGCGCCGTGATTGAGCACGGTAACGCCATGACCCGGTTCACTCACAGCCTGGCGACAAAGCTGACGGCTTGTGTGGTCGGCAGCATGGCGTTGTTGCTGGGCCTCTACGGGTACTGGCACCTGCGGCTCTGGCGCCAATCGCAGCAGGAGATGGTCTTCCAGAGCGCCGAGCGAACCAGCGACATCATCTGGCGCAGCATCCGTTACTCGATGCTGCGCAACCAGCGCGAAGAAGTTTTCCACATCATCAACACCATCGGGCATGAGGCGGGCATCAGCCGCATTCGCATCTTCAATAAAGACGGCCAAATCACATTTTCGACCGATCCGCGCGAGGTGGGGCAGTTCGTTGACAAGAAAGCGGAGGCCTGCTACGCCTGCCACGCCCAGGAGCAGCCGCTCGCGCGGCTCAACCGGCCCGACCGCCTGCGGATCTACCGGGCCGCGGACGGCACGCGAGTCTCGGGCTTGATTCGGCCCATCGAGAACGAACCCGACTGCTCGAATGCCGCCTGCCATTCTCACGCGCCCGGCCACCAGGTGCTCGGCGTGCTCGACACCAATCTTTCGCTCGCTGCCGTGGACCAGGTCGTGGCGCGAAGCCAGCGCGAGGTCGCGGTTTTCACCCTTGTTTCTATCATCGTCCTAAGCTTGATTTCCGCGGGCCTCATCCGGATGACCGTGCACAAGCCGGTACGCCAGCTCACCGAAGGCACTCGGCACGTGGCCGAAGGCGAGCTCGACTATTCCTTGCCCGTAGGGAATGACGACGAGCTGGGCAGCTTGGCGGCCTCCTTCAATCGCATGACCGAGCAACTGAAGAAGGCGAAGGAGGAAAACCAGGAATGGACGCACACGCTCGAGGCGCGAGTGCAGGATAAGACGGTCGAGCTCGAGCGCGCTTATCATCGCCTGGTGCAGTCGGAGAAGATGGCTTCGCTCGGCAAACTCGCCGCGGTGGTCGCCCACGAGATCAACAACCCGCTGGCGGGCATTCTCACTTACAGCAAGCTGGTGTCCCGCATGGTGGATAAAGGCCTCGAGACCGAGGAGCGCCGCAAAGAAGCGAAGAACGACTTGGCGCAGATCGAGGGCGAAAGCCGGCGCTGTGGAAGCATCGTGAAGAACCTGCTGACGTTCGCGCGGCAGGCGCCGCTCAACCCTCAGAAAAACGATTTGGGAACGGTTGTCGAGCGCTGCCTGCACTTGGTAGGCCACCAGTGCGAGATGCAGCAAGTGGACGTGGAAAGCCGCCTGGACCCCAAGACACCCTCGATTTACTGCGACGCAGGGCAAATCCAGCAGGTCCTTCTTGCTTTGCTGATGAACGCCGTCGAGGCCATGCCGCGCGGCGGGCGGCTGAAGGTTGAGACTGCTTACGATCCCGAGCAGCACGAGGCGCGAATCATGATCAGCGATGAGGGCACAGGGATACCGGAAGACGTCTTGCCGCATGTTTTTGAGCCTTTCTTTACCACCAAGGCAGAAGGCAAAGGCGTGGGCCTGGGATTGGCCATCGCCTTCGGCATTGTCCAGCAGCACGGCGGAAATATTGAGGTGTCCTCGACGCCGCAGAAGGGGACTACGTTCACGGTTACACTTCCGGAGGAACCGAGACTGCGGCTGACGGCGGCGTGAAGGGGATAAGAGAAGGCAGAAGGCAGAAAGCAGCTAACCTTCGTGGCGGGAGTTGATCGTGACGAACATCTCACATGGACGAAGGACAACGGACGACGGACAGCAGGCAACTGAAAACTGAAAACCGATGAATGAGAGATGATGCCTGCTGACTGACAGCGGCCATGGAGTTCCGTATGGATTACAAAGCCAGCCTATTGGTTGTGGACGATGAAAACGTGGTGCGAGAATCGCTCGGCAAGTGGTTCGAGGAGGAGGGCTACCTCGTCGAGACCGCCACCAGCGCGCGCGAAGCGCTACTGAAGCTGCCCAGCCAGCGTTGGGACGTGGCCTTGCTGGATATCAAAATGCCGGGCATGGACGGCATCGAGTTGCACCGCAAAATTCGCGAAGTCGATCCGCAAATCATTGTCATCATCATGACGGGTTACGCTTCGGTTGAAACGGCCGTCCAGGCGCTCAAGGACGGGGCGTACGATTACATCACCAAGCCTTTCGATCCTGACGATCTGGCCCATCTGGTTCAGAAGGCCCTCGAACACCGCAAAATCAAAGACGAGAATGTGCGCTTGCGGGAGAGCCTGGAAGAAGTTCAAGCCGTCGAGATGGTGGGGCAGAGCATCCCGATGCAACATGCTCTTGAACTCATCCGCAGCGTTGCACCGATGGATACCACGGTGCTGATTCACGGGGAAAGCGGCACCGGCAAAGAACTGGTGGCGCGCGCCATTCACCAACTGAGCCCCCGCCGGTTCATGCCCCTGGTCACCATTCATTGCGGCGCATTGACGGAGACTCTGCTCGAGAGCGAACTCTTCGGTCACGAAAAGGGCGCCTTCACGGGCGCGCAGTACCGCAAGAAAGGCAAATTCGAAGTGGCTGAGGGCGGCACGGTCTTCCTGGACGAAATCGCGGACATCAGCCTGAAGACCCAGACCGACCTGCTGCGCGTTCTGCAGGAGAAAGAGATTACGCGCGTGGGCGGGAACCAGACCATCAAAGTTGACTTCCGCGCCGTCGCCGCGACCAACAAAGACCTGGCGGCGCTTGTGAAAGAGGGAACCTTCCGGCCCGATCTCTACTATCGCCTGAACGTCTTTGGGATCGAGTTGCCGCCGCTGCGCGAACGCCACGAGGACATCCCGCTGCTGGTGGAACACTTCATCAAGAAGTACGCGCGCGCCATGAATAAGCGCTTCTCCTCGGTCAGCCGCGCGGCCCTGGAAGTCTTGATGAATTATGCCTGGCCCGGGAACGTGCGTGAGCTCGAAAACGCTATCGAACGGGCCATGGTGATCGGGCGCGAGCCGGAAATACAAGCTTCCGATTTCCCTCTGCAGATTGGCTCGGGCCAGCAGGTCGAGAGCGCCCTCTCGCTCGATGAGGTGGAGCGCGCACATATTCTTCGCGTTCTGGAATCCTGCGATTGGAACCAGACGCGCGCGGCAAAAACGCTGGAGATCGACCGCGTCACACTCTACAACAAGATCAAGAAGTACGGCTTTCGGAAAGGCGTGCCTGCCGCGTCATGAAAATCATCTCGCTGGTCACCGTGGGGCGAGTCGAGCGTCGGCAGCTTGAATCGCTTGCCGGGAGGCTGGCCTCGCGCTTCAGCGTAGCCTGCTCGATTCGCCCTGACGGGTTGAACGGCGAGTCCGCTTACAATCCTGCGCGCGGGCAGTACCACTCGACGGAAATCCTCAAGCAGGTTTTGCGGGACGCGCACGCAGAAAGCTGGCGTGTGCTGGGCGTGACTGACTTAGACCTCTATATCCCCATTCTAACTTTCGTCTTTGGAGAGGCTCAACTGGGCGACACGGGCGCGCTGGTCTCCACGCATCGCCTGCGCCAGGAGTTTTATGGCATGCCCAAAGACCCCGCGCTTCTCGAAGAGCGCCTCCTCAAAGAAGCCATTCATGAATTGGGGCACACGTTTGGGCTCCGCCATTGCCCCCATTACCTGTGCGTGATGAGCGCCTCGCACGCGGTGGAACGAATCGATTTGAAGCAGGCGGATTTCTGCCCAGCCTGTGCGACTGCAGCAGGCGTGTGAACGTGGGGGTGGGGCTTGCCCTACCCCCGCCGATGAACGCACAATGGTAATGGGACGGCAAGCCGTCCCCCTACAAAACTTAAAGGACTTAGGAAAGTGGCAAGCTTTAGCCAGTATTTTGCAAGCCAGCAAGAGTGCATTGAACGTTGGGCGAATGCACCGCAGCCTTCCCGACGCGTAGAGGATGTCATCCTGATCGCGGAGATGGGCAAAGGCCTCGACGCTGGGGATGCCGCGTCCCTTTTTGCCGCCGGGCGGGACGAGGATTGTCGAATTGAAATCCAGCGAGCGGCGGAGCGGGTGCGGGCACGCTGGGCGGCGAAAACCGTTGAGTTCATCATCCCTGTATATCTGACCAGTTATTGCCAGAACGAATGTTTGTATTGCGGCTATCGGCACAGCAACGCCATTGCGGAGCGAATCCGGCTGAGCCTCGAGGACTTCGAGAGGCAACTCGACCTTATTCTCTCCTGGGGGCACCGGCAGATTGAGTTGGTGCTTTCGGACGACCCTGAATTCGGCCCGGAGGTGGTAGCGCGTTATGTCGCCGCCACGCGCCGCAGACTCGAAGCGCGCGGTGGCGGGGTGGTGGCGCTCTGCTCCCCTGTTTACCGGCAGGCTGATTACGTCCGGTTGCGCGAGGCAGGACTGGATTGGGTCGTGGAGTGGCAGGAGACTTATCATCCCCCGCATTACGAGCGCTGGCACTTTGCGGGTTCCCCCAAACGGGACTTCGAGTCCCGGCTTGATCTCTGGGACCGTGTTATTGCCGCAGGCATTACCAAGATTGGAATGGGTGTACTGCTGGGGCTTTACGATTTCCGTTTCGACACTCTGACTATAATCGAACACGGGAACTATTTGCGCCGCACCTATGGAATCGAGCCGCACGCCCTGGGCATCCCGCGCCTGAAGCCGGCGCGCGGCGTTTTGGCCTCGCAGAAACCCAGCCGCTTCACCGTTTCCGACGACGAATTTCGCCTGTTGGTCAGCGTTTATCACCTGGCGTTCCCCAACTCCCGGCTCTTCTTCAACACACGCGAGAGTTACGACCTGAACATCTCGCTCGTGGCCGCCGGCGATCTTTTTACCGTCGATTGCGAGACGCTGCCGGGCGCCTACCTGCGCAGCCACTTGCCCGGCCAGTTCTCAACTCATGACTACCCACCGCGGCGGGATGTGGTATCCACATTCGAGCAGCGTGGGCTCGCGGTCAAGTACCTCGCCGAAGAGACGCCTTGCGAAATCGTCCTAACCAAACCGGCCGGAGGAGCGGGTTTTGATGTGAAACGCTGGACGGAAGAGCACGCTCAGGTGCGCGCCCGGCTGCGAGATTGGGAGTCGGCGCTGGAGCGGCTTTCGTCGAACGGCGGCAAGGGGACCGAGCGGCAGCCGGCGGAGGCCTCGCTACGCGCGGTCCTCGAATACTTCAAAATTGTTCTTGCCACGCATTGCCGGCAGGAGGAATCGGAACTTTTCCCGGCCATCAATGCAGAGCACGAGATCGCTTCGCAACTGGCGGATTTTCGCGAGGACCACGAACGTTTTGCGGTCAACCTCGACAAATTCGAGCGCCAGATGGTTTCCTACGGTCTCTCGCAGGACCCCACCGTACTCCTCACCCTCGGCACACGCATGATCCGCGAGATGCGCAGCCACCTCGAGGCGGAAGAGGAACTTCGCTCTTGTGGTCGCAGGCTGCGGTTTTAAAGTTTAGGCGGGTTCTGTCTGGAAAACATCTCCACGAGCACATTGGACACGGCTTCTGCTGTCTTCGGGGAGACCCTCCCCAGCTTGCGCAGCAAGCGCTGCCGGTCAACCGCGCGGAGTTGGTCAAGCGCCGCTTGTCCACGTTTGCCCTGGAAGGTGAGCGCCACGCGGGTGGGGTATGGACACTCCACGGTCGTCATAGGAGCAATAATAACCGTCCGTAAGTAGCGATTGGTTTCATCCGGTGAGATGACCAGGCAAGGACGGGTTTTACGGATTTCCGACCCTTGGGCAGGATCGAGGGAAACCAGCCAGACCTCGCCCGAGCGCGGTGGGCTCTTTACCACCGCCATTCCTCCCGGTCGAATTGATTCGGGGGCAGGGTATCGAGGAGCAATTCGTCCTGGTTGGCTGAAGCGGCGGCGCGGAACATATCTTCCCAGCCTTCGCGCGGACGGTGGCCCCGGGCGATGATCAGACGATTATTCTCGACCCGCAGTTCGACCGTGTCCTCGAATCCGCACTGCTCGAGGACCGGCTTGGGGATACGGATTCCTCGCGAATTCCCAATGCGTACTATTTCGACCGTCATGACAGGCAAACACCTCGTATCTACATTGTAAGCACAGAACAGTTTTCGTGCAAGTGCACTGTCACGCAGATCCATGTGCGGGAAGCAGCCCCTGGTGCATGGTATTGTGCGGGATAGAATACGTTGGTTTTGTAGGGGGACGGCCTGCCGTCTCTGCGTCTTTGCGATTCGCCAGCCGAGCGGGTCAAAACATGAGTCTGCACGCAGCCCGCCCGAAGACGAACAGGCCCGGCTCAGCAGGTCACCATCCAAAGCGTGCGGGCAGCGCGCCAGAAGTGTTTAACGAACAAGCGCACCGGACGAATGATGTAATAAAGGAATTGGAGCCTCTGCGGCAGGCGGATCAAGGCGCGGTCTTGGGGGCTAACCTGATTGACAATCTCCCTGAACAAGCCACCCGGATAGCTGGTGATGCGGACGGCGTAATATTTCATTCGGGCCGCAGGTCGCTCTTCCAGCGCCAGCAAAGTCGTGCCTTCGCTCGCCCTGCTAAGGCCGCCCGAGAGCAGCTCTTCTTGAACGGCCGCAGCCACAGCACGGGTCCGGCTTGTGGCGGGAAGGATTCTCTCGGATTCGGCGGGTACAGGCACATCCAGTAGGTCACGTGCCAGGATGAGGGCGACGCTTGCGGATGCGCCGGCTCCCGGCCGGGCCCTGACCATTTCTTCCAGGCGCGGCCAATCCAGAGTCGCGCCGCTGCGCAGAAATTCCGCAATGTCGACCAACCACTTGAGGAGTATCCATCGGTGTCTGGTCCCGTGAGCTGCAAGGGCTAAGAAGAGGTCCTCGCGGCACAACGTCGGAACGCTCCCTCGAGGGAGATCCTGCTCCACAGCCCGCTCCCACAACTTCTCGACCTCGGGGTGGAGGGAACGCCAAAAAAGGTCCCCCAACTGCCAGTGGAGATCGAGATAATAAGTCCGGTCGGGCGCGCAAAGTTCGATTTCCTGGGTTCGTTCGACGTTTCTCGGGTCCTCCGGGCGGCCCAGATACGGCCTGACACGAGGCAGAGCCGGCGTTGGTGCAATCTCGAACCCCCAATCCGTCAGAAAGCGCAATGCCTTGCCGTGATGTTCCTTGTGAATCAACAAATCAAGGTCGTTATATTGGCGGCGCGCCAACCCACCGTAAATCGCCACTGCCAGTGAAGGGCCTTTGAAAGCCAACGCCGGAATTCCCTGGCCCCGAAGCGTTGACATGAGGTTGACGAGTTTCCTTGCCAGGTCGTAGTTGCGGGCGCAGACTTCGTGGAAGCGAGTCCGTAGGTGGTCGGAAAACTTTGGCGGGAGGGCGGTTCCTGGGGTTTCCTGGAACCGACAATAGATCTGGGGAATTACCTGGTGGAACTCACATCTTTGCCAAAATGTCCGCCAGTCCCACGCAGGTTCGAGGAGCCGGCCAGGATCGCCTCTTTCCCTATGCCTGAGAAGTTGGAGAAGCTGGCAGGTCCCCTCGTCCCTGCTGTTCCGCGTAGCGGACATATTCAGTTCCAATGGTTCGTAACGTCGTGTTTACTGATCGATTCCTTCACACAACTACCTGCGATGATGATGATGCTCACGTCCTGGCGGGTCGGGCGGATCCGACGGATCACCCGTTCAACGCGTGCGCCGACGGCGCAGCCGCCACAATGGTAGCAACCAAGGCCGTGCCGGCCAGCGCGAGCTTGCCCATGGCCTCGCGGCGAGAGGCCAGCGAGGCATCCACCACAGGACCGCCGCAGGCCTCCATCAGGCCGGCCTTTTGAAGTTCATCAACAGCGAGCGCCACGAGTTGGCGATCTGCCGGCGCTCCGGACTTCGTCTCCACAACGCTCGTCATTTCGTTGACGGTTCGAGTTCCGTCAGAACTTTCCCAAACCGCTGCTGCTGTTTTGTTCAGGCAGTGGACTTTGTGATTGGTTTTGTCGTAGAGAACCACCTCTTGCGGGAGTTTCTCGGCGAAAACGTTACTCTTCTTTGCCAGTGGCTTCATGTCGTCTCCTTTCGGCGAACAACCTTTCGATTACAATAGCGAGAGAATAATTCGAGCTTCGCTCGCCGCGTCGCCTCGGGAACTTTCAAAGCCCTGGGCATCTGCGATTGCCTTAGACAGAGCCTTGACGGATTGCTCCGGTCGAACGCGCAGCGGGACAGTATTATCGAGTAAACCAAGCAGAGTTTCACCGCAAGTAAGCTTCCTGGGTTGCCAGACGCTTCCTGGGTCGTAGTAACTAATTAGCACCCACCCGAGTGGAAGGGGAACAGGAGGTGGCCCGGTAAGATCGCCACCCTTCAGAAGTCTTGCGACTTTATAACCGGAGTCTCCTTTTATTTTAGGAAGCCGCCAATATGGATGGACTTTGCCTTCCGGATCAAAAATGGCATACTCGTCTGAGTAGTATTCCGCGCCAGCCTCGGCGAGCGCCATCGCCAGCGTGCTCTTCCCGCTCAGAGTGCGGCCGGGCACGACGATCGCCTTATTCTTCCATCCAACTACCGCTGCGTGGACGAAAATCAGGTCCTTCGCCATGGTCGCAACTGTCAATTGGGCCCAGGATTCAACCATGTGCGAGGCAACCGTCGCGCTTGCCTCTTTGGCTAAAGAAACCCCGTTTTCCATTAGCTCAAAGATAGGCTCGCCTTCGGCATCACGACTCAGCTTGACTGACACCGTGGCATCGGCGGAGCTCCGGTCGTCATCCACTGCGCCCGGAATAACTGGTGAAGGTAACTCGGCGATAAGCGCACAGGGCAGGTGAAAGTCGATCCGAACCCCATACGCCGAAATGGAAAAATCGCGGCTTTCCAGTGCGCTGTCGAAAACGGAATTTTGAACAGCAGCCTTAGGTGGATTCACGGGCATGTGTATTTTTCTTCCCACATTGAGGAAAACCGCAGACTATTACTAATTGCTAAGTTACTACTGACTTGATACTAGCTTTGCCCAGTCTTGATTGTCAAGAAAAGTTTTGAGCGCGTTACTCGTTACACAAGTCGGGCGCGGGGCAACTAAACCTGCACGCGGACCGCCCGAAGACGAACAGGCCCGGCTCAGCAGATCCATATCCATAGCGTGCAGGCAGCGCGCCAGTAGTGTTTAACGAATAAACACACTGGGCGAATGATGTAATATTGGAATGCCTCGGTCGTGAAGGTTGTGAAGCTTGCGGGTGAGGTTGACTAGCTTTCTTGCCAAGTCGTAATGGCAAGCACGGATTTCGTGGAAGCGCGCTTGCGGGTGCTCTGAAAACTCAGCCGGAATGGGATTCCCGGCGATCTACTGAAGCCGAGAATAGATCTACTGGATTACCTGATGAGTTTCTGAAGTTCTTGCAAAGGCCTGCCAGTTCTCAGCGGGCGCGGGATGCCAAGCTGGATCCGCAAGTTCGCTCTGCCCCATTAGTTGCACAAGTTGACGGGTCTCGTTGGGCCTGCCACCCCGCGTCACTGAAATCATTGTTTCTATTGCATTTAACGTCGTTTATTCCGGTTGAAAGTCTATTGCCAGTCCGTTACGGCTTCTTCGGCGGCACGGCCGTCGGGCCATGAGTAGAGGCGTGCGCCTGAGGAGCAGAGGCAACGAGGGTAGCCACCAAGGCGGTGCCGGCCAGTGCGATCTTGCCCATGGCCTCGCGGCGGGACGCCTGCGCGGCATCCACCACAGGACCACTGCAGGCTTCCATCAGGCCGGCCTTCTGGAGTTCATCAACAGCGAGCGCCACGAGTTGGCGCTCTGCCGGCACCCCGGACTTCGCCTCCACAACGCTCGTCAGTTCGTCGATGGTTCGAGTTCCGTCAGAGCTTTCCCACACCGCGGCTGCTGTCTTGCTCAGACAGTGGACCTTATAATTGGTTTTGTCGTAGAGAACCACTTCTTGCGGCAGTTTCTCGGCGAAAACGTTAGTCTTCTTTGCCAGGGGCTTCATGTCCTCTCCTTTTAGTGAACAACGATTGGATTACAATACCGAAAGAATATTCCCAGTTACGCTCGCAGCGTCACCTCGCAGACTTTCAAAGCCCGGGCATTTGCGACCGGTTCGGATAAAGTCTCGACCGTCTGCTCCGGTCGTAGGCGCACTCACAAGCATGCGTCTTCTTCCCACGTTGAGGAAAGCCGCAGACTATTAACTTGTCGCTGAGTTTACTACCAACTTGAGCCTAGCTTGGCCTTGTCGTGGTTGTCAAGGAAAAAACTTTGAGAAGAACTTTGAGCATGGTACTCGACACAAAAATCGGGCGCGGGGCGCCTCCTGGTATGATCCATGCATGGGCTAAGCTCAATCCACCTTTCACGCCCACCCGTGGCCCATAAACCCTTTTCCGCCTTGCATTTTCAAGCAATCTGTGATACAGGTGAACGCGTGAAAAACACGGTTCGGGGATGCGTTACGGCTGGCCTGATGTTATTAGGCGCAACACTCCCTGTGATGGCGCAAACCCAGGCACCCTCCCAGAGTCCGTCGAGTTCCCAAACGGACCCCACCTCGGCGTTGGAATTCCTTGGATCTTATACCGCTCCCAGCGCGGTGCTGACGACGGAAACCAGCCATGCCAGCGCGCGTCCTCCTTCCCCACCTGCCGACTCCAGGCTTCACCGGATCGAGGGCGGCTTCGCGATGCTTCCACCCTGGCCCGCCGACTACGCCTGGACCTTCGAGGCAGCCCAGGCGGCTTGCTTGAAGGTCCCGAACATGAGTGCGCCGCACCCGTTGAGGAGTTCAGACTCGCCGGCCTCCTCGCCGGTCATTCCCTCGCAAGCGGGGATCCAGCACTCCCAGGAAACCAGCGGGCCGCACGGTGGCTCGAGCCGTGCTTCGGACTTTCAAACCCAGTGGCTTGCTGCTGAGCAGGAGCTCAGGGAAGAGCGATTTGACCGGGCTGCCGCGGCCTACGATCTGGTATTGCGGAATCGGCCGCAGTGCGCGCCGGCGGTGTGGAATCGGGCTCTTGCCCAAGCCTATGGGCGTTCTGCGGGGGCGGTTGCGGGTCTGGCGGCCGCGCTGTCTGCCGCGCCGTCGCCTGCGGCCGGCCAAACGCTCGCGGCCGTCACCCGAGTTCTGGTTGGAGATATTCCGGGCGCGCAAAGCGAGCTGGCGGCCCTCTCCGGTCAGGCGCAATCGAAGGCTGCGCCGCGGAGTTCATTTTCTCCGGGTCGCGAGGGGCTTCGAGCTGCCGCTCCGGACACGGAAAATGTGAAAGCGCGAGACGTCCTCTGGGCCCAAGCTATGGTAGCTTGGGGCGCGGGGAAACCGCACGAGGCTCGGCTGTCACTGGCCCGTTTGGCGAAACTCGAGCCTGAGTCAGCCGCCGTCTGGTTTGAGTTGGGGGGTGTGGCCCTGGAGGAGGCTCGAACTTGCTCCCGCCGCCTGGCAGAGGTTGCCCCCAACAGTGACTGGAACCGGCGCTTGCAGGCCGAAGCGGTCCAGTTGCGCTATCCCGGGCTGGCGCGGAACCTGCGGGGAAGCGGGTCCGGCGCTGGAAAGGAGAGTGCCCCCGCGGAGAATTCCGATCAGTTCTCCAACGCTTCGAGCGAGTCTCCGCACGAGTTATACCTCCGAACCCACTCCGCGCTGCTGGCCAGTGAAGAAGCCTATGCCCGGGCGGCAGTCTCCCCGCGCTTCCAGGCCTATTTCCACGCCATGCGGGCCCTCGCTGCCGAGCAGGAGGACGATGAATCCGCCGCCCTGCGTGAGTACAGCGCGGGGCTTCAAGAAGACCCCCAGAGCGCGCTTTTGCACGCGGGCCTTGGCCACGTTTATCGACGGCGAATGGACCTGCCGCCTGCGGAGCGCGAACTCCGAGAGGCCTGGAAACTGGATCCCTCCGACGCTCTGGTCGCCTTTGAGCTGGGAGACACGGAAGCGCGTTTAGGCAAAACCCAACCCGCTCTCGAGTTGCTGAACCAGGCGCTTGAACTCGATGCCGGTTTGCTGATCGCTCGCTGGAGCCGCGCTAAAATCTACATCGCTTCGGGTGACAGCGAGCGCGCGCTCGCGGACCTCGAAGCGGCCGTCCCGGCAGACTCATCCGGAGATCTACAATGGCAGCTCGCGCGCCTCTATCGCAAGCTGGGCCGAGCGGACTTGGCGGCACAGGCCGAGAAGCGCTCCGAAGACCAACGAGCAGCCGCCAGCCGCAACCTGGTGACAAAGAGCAGCGATCGGAAAGACAACTGATTAGACCACGAAGGCACTAAGGCACAAAGAGAGCTAGTTTCTTATATTTTTTGGTGTCTTTGTGTCTTTGTGGTGAGAAGCTTTTCCATCCGCATGGGTAAAATCCTGGACCCAAGAGCCATCCTCCCAAGCCTATCCCGCCGCCGTTTTCTGCGCACCACCGCCGGGCTTGCCGCCGCGTCCTGGGCTGCTAGTCGCGGCGGAATGAGCTGGGCTGGGGGCGGCGGGTTTCCGCCTGCGCTTCCTTTCCTTTCGCCTGACCAACCCGGGCCAGCCGCATCGACCCGTAAGACCTGGACTCCCGTCAATCAGGCTCTGGCTCGATTCCCCAATCACCGCTACGCCTGCGAACGGAATTTTCAGTCCATTGCAAGTTCCGTTGCCCGTTTCCGTTCCGCACTGCTTGCAGGCGGCGCTGGAATTGAAGAATGTCTATCTGCGCGCTTCCGCAGCGGCTCCCTGACTACCGAGCGAGAAACCGTGCTGCGTGAGGACAGTTGTTTCGTCGTGCGCCGCGCCGAGGGGGCCGAGGGCACTCCACGCACGCCGGCCCTGGATCGCGACCAGTTCGCCCGAGACGTCCGGCGTTGGCTAAAGGAGCACGCCTCGCTTGCGGTCGCCGAATTGGACTGCACGGACATTCAAGAGATCGGCTCGCTTTCGGCGGCTGCGGGCCAGGGTGGGGCAAGCCCTGCCCCTACGAGGAATCTGGTTACACGTTTTCGCTTCGAGCTAAGCGGCGCCGCTGGCATTACGGCACCGGGTTCGACCTCGCACTTGACTCGCTGGCAGATGTCGGGCGAGTGGGAAATCGAGTGGGAGCCGCAGGGCCCAAGCGCCGACCCCGTGCAGGCGGCATGGAAAATCGTTGCCTGGCGGCCTCGCGGAGCCGTGACCGTGCTTGCGCCCGAGCGGATTTTTTCAGACGCGACGCGCGCCGCGTTCGGCCAGGACCCGAGTTACGCGGCCCACCTCCTGCGCGATACGAATTACTGGCGCGCCGTGCTTGACGAGGCGAGCGGCATCGACATCTTCGGGAACTATGGCGTCAGCGTGGGAGACGCCGACGGTGACGGGCGCGACGAAATTTACATGTGCAATCCGCAAGGGCTGCCCAACCGTTTGTACCGGCAAACGAAGCCGGGCATCTTCGAAGACGTCGCTCCCCAGGCGGGCGTCGATCTGCTGGATGCCACGCCCATGGCACTTTTCGCCGATGTTCTGAACCGAGGGCGGCAGGACCTCATCCTGATTACGCAATCGGCGCCGCTGCTTTTCTTGAACGACGGGCACGGAAAATTTACGCAGGCGCGCAACGCCTTTCCGGCTTCCGCGCAGCAGGCCGCGCTCACCGGTGCGGCGCTCGGGGATTACGACCGCGACGGCTTCCTCGACCTCTACGTCTGCTCGTACGGCTACTTCCAAGGCCAGGGCGCAGTGCCCATACCCACTCCTTACTATGACGCCCAGAATGGCCCGCCCAATCACCTGTATCGCAATCGCGGCGACGGCACTTTTGTGGACGTGACCACGGCCAGCGGCCTTGACCACGGCAACAATCGTTACAGCTTTTCCTGCGTGTGGGCCGATATCGACAACGACGGCTGGCCCGACCTTTGCGTGGTGAATGATTTCGGCCGCAACAACCTTTACCACAATCGCCACGACGGCACGTTCGAGGAAATCACCGACGGCCTGCCGGGCTACGGAGCCGGCATGAGCGCCGCGTTTGCAGACGTGGATGGTGACGGGTTGGGCGAAGTCTATGCCGCCGGCATGTGGCAGCCGGTGGGCGAGAGAGTGACTGCCGACTCTGAGTTCGAGCAGCGCTTTGCCGACGTGGGTGTCGCGCCCGTCCGCAATTTCGCTATGGGCAGCAACCTTTACCACTCGACTGCCGGGGCGCCGAATGCGCGTCAGGCCGTCGCGGGGCAGAACTCCAGTGCCGTCGTGTCGAAACTCAGCCCCAGGATGGAGGCTGTCCCCGATGCCTCCGGCGCGCGTCGAGCCTACTGGAACTGGTGTTCGGACGCCTTCGACCTTGAGAACGACGGCTGTCCGGACATCTATTGCCTCAATGGGTATCTTTCGTCGCCCAAGCCTGGTCTGGCGCCGCTCGACGCATACTTTTGGGAGGAGGTCATCGCCCTCTCGCCTCACGCCATGTCGCCCAGCGTCGAGTACCGCGCCGCCTGGGCCGCGGCTTTTGAGCTCGCGCACCGCGGCCACGCCTGGGACGGCTTCGAGCGCAACACATTTTTCCTCAATATCGGAGCCGGACGCTTTATCGACGCCTCCGCCGCGACGGGACTAGGCTTCATCGACGACGGCCGTTCCTTCGCAGTTTTCGATTACGACAGCGACGGCGACGCGGACCTCGTCATCCGCAACCGGACCGGGCCGCAACTGCGCCTGCTGCACAATGAAATCGGCAACAGGAACCCGTCGCTGGCAATTCGCTTGACGGCCACCAAGGGCAACCGCGATGCCATCGGCGCACGAGTTGAGGTGGAAACCCCAGCCGGTCGCCAGGTTAAGTTTTTGGGCTGTGGGTCGGGATTCTTAGCACAGCACAGCAAGGAACTCGTTTTCGGTTTGGGTCCCGGCCGCGGTCCTCGAAAGCAGCTTGAACCAAGCGCCACCACTCCCAGCACCTCCTCGTCCGAGGAGGGGAGCTTGGGATTCCCCTCCATGAAGAAACAAGAGGGAGAGGGATTCCCCTCCTTGGATAAGGAGGGGGCAGGGGTGGTTCGCGTGAAGGTGCGCGTGCGCTGGCCGAGCGGCAGCGTGAGCGATTTCGCGGGCCTCGCGGCAGGATATCGATACCACTTGGTCGAAGGGCAGGAGAATCCACAGAGCGAACCTTTGGCCAAAGCAGGTTCCGCCGGCACATCAACCTCGCCGGACACCTCCCCGCTTGTTGAGCCGGTGCCTGATTGTTTCTCAACGGTGCTCGTGGACCCTCTGCCCATGCCTCCCCTTGCAACCATGCGCCTGTTTGACGAAGCGGTGGGGCAGGGAAGTCTCTCGGAACACACGCCGGGCAAAGTTCGTGGATCGCACCGCTACGTGCTGCTCTGGCTTTGGGATGCGCACGGGCAGGATGCCCGTGCCACGGCGGACGGATCACCCGCGCTACAGGGTTCGGGCCTCAATGCGTTCCTTGCTGTTCAGGGCAAAGTCCCTAGTCGGTTGGTGCTGTGGAGCGGCGGCTCGATTCCGCCCTCAGTTGCTCAGGGGCTCGATTATCCGGTGTGGCGGGCGAACGATCGCTTTCGTCTATTCTGCACCACCCTGCTTGCTTATCTTTTTGATTACCGGCGCGAACCGCAGTTGCCCACGGGTTTTCTATTCGAAGTGGGGCACGACGCCGCACATGACCCTGCGGGCTTGGGGTCGTTTCGCAAGCTCGTAAAGGTGTATTGGGGCGGCGCGGAGGCGGAAGAGATCCTGCGGGACGCCTCGATCGGAGTGAAGTCCGGCGCAGCGGCGCTGCCGTTCCCCGGGCGGGCGCTGCTGTGTTCGTTTCGCCGCGATCTCAGGTGGATGGGCGCGGCGCTGGTCGAGGCGGGATTCCCCGAGGCGGCGGAAATCTATCTGACGCAGCTTGTCGAGGCGAACGCTGCCGACGCCGAGGCGCAGTACAATCTTGCCCTCCTGCAGCGCGCGGCAGGGAAGCCTGCAGTGGCTCTCGCGGGGATCCGCGCCGCCCTGGCCGCCCGGCCCGTTTTCCCCGAAGCTCAAAACCTGCTCGCCGTCCTGCTGATGGACTCGGGCCGCCTTGCGGAGGCGCGCAGCGAGCTCGAGAAGACCGCCCGCCAGGCGCCCGATTATGCCGAAGCCTGGAATAACCTCGGCTATGCGCGCCTGCTGGCAGGGGAGTTGCCCGCGGCGCGCGAGGCTTTCGAGCGGGCGTTGACACTTGCTCCCGAGTTTCCCGACGCGCTGGATAACCTCGGCATCGTGATGGCGCGGCAGCACGACGCCGGGAAAGCCGGCGCGCTATTTCGCCGTGCCCTTGAACTTCAGCCCGAGAATGAACTCGCCGCCAATAACCTCGGCGTGCTCTACGCGCAGCAGGGCCGCACCGAGGAGGCTCTCGAAACCTTTCGCGCCTTGCTCCGGCACAACCCCGGGGCCTCTTCAGCAGTTTATAACTTGGCAAAACTGGAATTATCTCTAGGCAAAACCTCGGAGGCCAGAACCCTGCTCGAGGCCTGGCTCGCCAAACACCCGGGCGACACCACCGCGCGCAAACTCCTCGACCGCGCAAGGTAACGCGGACGCCGCCAATCCGTCGTCCCGGGCGGTGTAGGGGCAGGGCTTGCCCTACCCTTGCCGGGGCGGGCAGCACATGCGGGGACGGCAAGCCGTCCCCCTACAGAAGCGAGGCTATCGACGGATTGGGGCTCGCCAGATGAGGTAGCATCTCAGTTTGAAGTCGCACGGGCGTTCTGCCCGTCTTGTTTCATGGCGGTCGCTCATGCCGCCGGCGGCACCCAGAAACCATGAAAATGGGCTGGGGTGGCGCAGACATTGTCCTGTATGTCTGCGCCCTGTGTCGCCGACATAGAAAGCAATGTCGGCGCCACCCACGGTAATGAGAATCAAAATTCGCGCTGCGCCTTTCGGTGGTAGGATACAACCGCCAAACTGTAGAAGGTGCCTTTGGTAGAGGAGGGAAGCGTGAAGAAACAACATGGCATCATTGTTGTCCTCATGTTACTGCTGCCTGGTTTGGGAATCGGGAAGCACAAGGACGAGAAGATCGATCCGAAACTAAAGCAAATTCATACCATCTTTCTCAAGGGAGACAATACCGCGGTGCAGGATATTCAGGCCAAGCAAGCGGAAATCGAGAAGGATAGCTGCCTGAAGATGGTTTCGGACGCCGACACCGCCGACGCGATAGTGAAAGTGAACTATTCCTCGGGCGGCTTTGCGCGGACGCTCTCCTTTGGGAATCAGGGACAGGGGATTCAGGATGTGAATCCCTATCACACGGCGTTCGAACTGAGCATCCGCGAAGGCGGGAAGCTGAAGAAGATCTGGTCCCGAGACGTCGATCAGGATGAGCGGCAAGAACAGAAACAACGCGGGACTCTGCGCCTGATGGAGGTTCTTCGCCAGGATGCTTGTACCGGCAGATGACAGGCTGGCGCCGCCCACGGCATGACCAGCGCAGCGCTTTGTGCCCAGCCATCGATTAGAAGATTGAGAAATCTCCGATCCGGTACCTTACCTGCTTGGTTTGTGACTCAAGGTGCGGGACCCCCTCACCCGGCCCACCCCGGCTGATGAAAGCGCCGGTTTGGCCCACCCTCTCCCCCAAGGCATAGAGGCATTCTTGACCACCACTCGCTATACAAAAAAAGAGGCTGCCCGGAAGGGCAGCCTCGAGTGAACCCGCGAAATTTCCTCGCGGAGTGCGAAACAGGTTCGCCTCCGCTCTTGTATCGTCTCCAATCAGAATTCGAGCCGCATGTGCAGAGCGATCATGCGGACCGAACTGTCGCCGCCCAGACCGGAGCCAAGAAGCGAGGTTGGCGGCTGGGCGGGACTGGTGATGACACCCTTGTTGACCACTGTGTCCGCTATCCCCGGAACACCGAAGGTCGCGCTGGGATAGCCGAAGTTGGGGTGGTTGAACAGGTTGTAGAACTGAGCTTCGAAGCGCAGCGACATGCTCTCACGGAGCTTAAATCTCTTGGTGAGGAAGAAGTCGTTCCACTTGAAGTTCGGGGCGCGCAAGGTGTTTCGACCGGCATTGCCGAACTGGCAGTGCGCCGGGTCGTTGCCACCCACGCAAGTGTCGTCATCCGGATTGATGACCGATGTGAAGGCCAGGGGATTGAGCCACTGGATTTCTCCAAGAGACATCGTGATTCCCGGAATCGCAGTATTCTTGAAGTACTTGGGCATGTTGGCGAACCCCGGAACCGCGTTAGCGAATTGCGGGATGCTCCCGGAGAAACTTGGGAGGTCAGGCGTGGTTGCGCTGACGGCAGTGACTGGGAACCCGCTGTGCAGAAACGCGTCGCCCGAAACTTGCCAGCCGTTCACGACCTGTCCGAGGATTCCGCCGTGAGCGAACTTGGGCAATTGATACACGTAAGACCCGTTCAGGCTCTGCGGAACATCAAAGTCGCAGTTGCCGTACATCCGCCCCAACTCTCCCAGGATGGGGTGAATCCAACTCGTGCTGCCGGCTGTCGCAAATGCGAAACGGCCGCCGTTCGAGATTTCGTCCAGGCAGTGGCTGTAGGAGTAGTCGGCCGTGAACGTCAAACCGTGGCTCATACGCTTCTGGACAGTCACCTGAAGCGCGTTGTAGTTGCTGTTGGCGCCGCTCTGCCATTGTGTAACGGTGCCAAAGCGGTCGTCGGGCCGTGCACCAAACACATAAGGCGCAAAGCAGCCCGGGCAGGAAAGTTGGCGATTGTTGGGCCGCTCGGTGTAAGCCATATTCGTGGCTTTCGTGCCCACGTATTGGGCCTTGATCATGAAACTGTTGGAGAACTGATGCTCGATTCCCGCGCTCCATTCAAGGAAGTAGGGGTACGGCATGTAGTTGTGCGGGAAAGCCGTAATGTTGATGCGGCTGAGACAGGGAGAGGTGTGGCTCGCCGCGTTGCAGGAGGTGGCGCCGTTCGCGAATCCGCTGAGCAAGTCGCGGTTGGCCTGCGCCATGGCGGTCACCACATCGTTGTTCCCAGACCCATCGATGCCGTCACCCGTGCCGGCTATCGCGAACATTCCCGGCACGCTGCCGCTCACACCTGAAACCCAGGAGTTGACGTTGGGAGGATTCGTCAGACCCATGTCCGCCAACACATAGGGGAAAAGGTCGCTGAACTTTCCGGCCCCGAGGCGAATTACGGTCTTGGGAGCGACTTCCCATGCAAGGGCGCCGCGAGGCTGTAACACAATCGCTTGGGTGCTCGGTAGCAGGTTCGAAAGACCAGTTGACACCGCGTCCTTTATGGGCTCGTTCACGTCGTGCGAGAGGTTGAAGAAGGCATCGCCCATTCGGGAGTAGGCGCTGCGTTGGCTGATCATATTGCTGTCCCAGGTAGCTCGCAGGCCGTAGGTAAGGGTGAGGTTCTTCCTGACCTTCCATGTATCGCCGGCGTACACGTCGAGGTTAGTGACGCCGATAGCCGCGTCACCATTCCCGACGTAGCTCACGGCTGCCGTGTCAGCGATACCATACATCCATTCATAAATGTCAGCAGGTGTGATATCGGGAGCAATGCCCGCGGACGGGTCAAAGTCGCTCATGAGTGTACGACGGAGGTTCTCGCCAAACTTGAATGAGTGACGCCCGTGGGTCCAGGTGAGGTTGTCGATCAGTTGCCAGTTGGTCACCCTGCGGCCCTCCGGGAAGAGTTGGTTGCCGTCGCCCCCGCTGTACCAAATCGGGGTAAACGGACCGTCATACTCGTAAGGCGAAACAGCAAGCGCCTTCTGGAAGTCGGGACCGAAAATCGCCGAATACCAGAAGAACCCGGGGTTGAATTCATTGACCAGGGAAGGACCGAAAGTGTGGGTCCATCCCATGGCGGCGGTGGTCTGGGGTTGCGGCGAATACGGATTAAACGCCGAATTGAGGGGGTCGGTGCCTGTCGCCTGCATTCCGACCTCGTTCGAAACCTTGTACCAGAGCTGATCGTTAACTCCGATGTGCTGGTCGATCCGCGCCGTCCAGAGGCGGTCGCTGGTGAAGTTGCCTACGGCGAAGGCGCCCCGGTTGGCGCATCCGTTGCCCCACGCTCCACTTGAGCCACCGAGAGCTGCGGCCGGCGTTCCATCCGCGTTGAACCAGCAGCCGGCGATCGCGACGGGCGTACCCCCATGATTGCCGTAGACGCCGAAGATCTTGTTGTAATAGTCGAGGGCAGGCGCCGAGTTCGTCATAGGTCCGAACTGAGTGGTGTTGAGGGGATCGTAATAAGCTGGATTGCCGTTATAGGTGGCGCCAGTCCGCAAAGCCGTCAATGTGGCGTTTTGCATTGCGGTGGTGGGTGTGATGACGTCGGTCGCCGAAACCGGCAGCACGATGCGCGTCTGCTCCCAGTCGAAGAAGAAGAACAGCTTGTCCCTCTTGATGGGTCCGCCGATGCTGCCCCCGAACTCGTTGACGTTGGAGAAGGGCTTTGGCTGACCCTGCATATTCAGGAACAGGTCGTTGGCGTTCATGCTCGAGCCGTTCCAAATTTCGTAGGCATTGCCGTGAAACTTGTTCCCACCGGATTTGGAAATGTAATTGACTTGGGCTGCGCCTTGCCGGCCTTGATCCACGGAGTATGAGAGCGTGTTCACTGTGGTTTCCTGAATGTCGTTGAGGCCGAGTTGGAGGTCGGTGGCGCCCGAGTTATTGAGGTTCAAGAACGGATCGTTGGCGTCGATTCCATCAATGGTGAAGTTCGTGGATTCGGCGGGAAGGCCGTTGAATTCCACGTTGCCGTACCCACCCGAAGTGTTCATGGTGGCGCCGGGAGCCACCTGGGCCGCAAAGGTGAGGTCGCTGCCGGGATTGGGCAGGTTCTCGATCGCCATCTGGCCAACCGTCGCGGTGTTGTTCGCGTTATCCGTCTGTATCATCTCCACGGCGGCCGAGACTTCAATGAACTGGTTGGACGCGCCGAGCTCGAGGCTGATATTGGCCGTGGCGGTTTGGGAGGTGGCCACTACAACAGGTCCGATGTCCGTGGTCTTGAATCCGGCCGCCTCCGCTTTCACCCGGTACTCGCCGGGCTGGATCTCTAGAACGGAGTAGACACCCGCCGCATTTGTGGTAACGGTGCGCACGGCGCCGGTCTTTTGGTTGGTGGCTGTGATGTTAACGTGGGGAACTACGGCGCCGCTAGGATCCGTTGCTGTGCCGGTGATGCCGCCTGAGGTTAACGTTTGCGCTCCTGCAAAGACAGGAACGAAGAGAATAATCATCAGTGCTGTAAGAAATATAGAAAGTCCATAGGAATTCCGCTTCCTACGAGTTGTCATCTCTCCCTCCGTGATTTCATATTCATCTCCCCTGGTACATTAAAAACAGAAAGGCAAGAATTGGGACTAAATGACCAGATCTCTATACCTCCCCAAAAAATGTCTAGCCAAAAAGCCCGCAGAAATAATCCTGTCGAGCCGGTACGAATGAAGAGGGCCGATTAAAAGAAGCATTCCATTTGCCTGCCCGACTCCGGAGTGGCAGTAGGGATTCCGCTTCTCTTTACTGATTGGTGTTAAACAAAGCCATGTCTCAAATCAGGATGGGGCTCGGTCCAGCGTCAGGCGACGCACCCCTTCTACCAACGCTACGGGAGAGCAATTGCTATTCCAAATCTTGTAAAACACCTAAGTCCAATTAAGTGATGCTGATAGTATTCAAAAATCGTAACGAACAATGTTGAGCAATTCCAAAAAGGGAATAACAATATTAAAAACTGTAACACATTCCGAGGCTACGACAATTTGTCTCTGTCTTCCGATGCTCCGGCTCCTCTTGCACAGCTTGGTAGGCCGCTGACGCGAGGATACGTGCCTTCGCGCCAAAGCGATGTGTATCATTTCGTTACTTGACGAATCGCATGTTTCTGGGGAGTGTAGGCTAGTGCTTAGTTGTGTTAATACGCGAAATTATCCGGACTCCTGGAAGGGCGGGGCTTTAGCCCCGCCGGTAAGCAAAGCACGGTTGAAGGGGCCTTTAGGCCCTGAAGCAACGCGGCTCCAGGGGCTAAAGCCCCGAGGAGTGGCCTGTTCTCTGCGGCGGGGCTGAAGCCCCGCCCTTCCGACGCCAAACGAATAAGAACGCTTACTTCTGCAAGTAGGCACTAGTAGCTAATGAACTGCACGCTCTTTCCCTTAACTTGTCGGTCCGTAAAAAGCAACTGCGTGCGTTTCAGTTTTGTCATGGAGTCAGCAAGAAATGGGACAAATTGGCCGCAGAGTCGTGGAATGAGATGCTCGAGTGACCGTTGGCTGCTCAGGCTGTTGCTTTTTGCGGCTCGGCCGTGACGCTGCGCGGAAGGGCACACCCCTTTTGCCCAGCGCATATGCGAGCTTCGCGGACCACTGCAAGGGGCGTCCGCAGTGCGTTATTTCGACGGAAGCTTGTAGCTGACTGAAAAACCACCCGGGCCGGGATTCTCGAAAGTGGTTTTCAGTTGTGGATTGGTCTGGACGGCGCGGATGAAGTCGGTGAGCTCTTCCTTGAGGTCGGTGACGTTATGCGCCACGATCACGCCTCCCGGCCTGACCATGGGGACGACCATGTCGAGGTACTTCACGTAGTCCTGCTTCCAGGCATCGATAAAGACGGAGTCGTAAGGGCCGCGAAGTTTGGGGAGTTCCTTAAGCGCATCGCCGAGTTTTGAGGTGACGACGTCATCAACACCCGCAGCGCGGAAATTGGCCTGGGCAAGCTTGGCCCGGCCTTCGTCAACCTCCAAAGTCAGCAGATGTCCGCCTTGCCAGGCGCAGTCCTATCCCGATCCAAATTCCCGAGTAGCCGTTCGAAGTGCCGATTTCGAGTGCCTCCTTGGCATGGACCTTCAACACCAGATCACGAAGAAAGGCGCCTTCCTCCGTATTGATGTTCCAGAGGTTTCCTTCATTCTGGCGCATCCACTTCAGGCGCTCGACGGCGCGCGCGTCGGCATTCCCTTGCGTTCGTGCGGGTTTGGACAAGGCAAAAAGAAAAAACATGGCTGCGAATAATTGGATGCAGAGGATCTCAAATCGGATATGGCGCATCATCACTCCCTTTTTTCTGTAACCGGGAATAAACGACTGCCCTGAAAGGGTGTAGGGAGGGCAAGCCCTCATAAGCGCTAAGATACTGCTTGACGCTTGTCGGTTTTCCCTGTACCTTGCTGAGCATGAACGCACTCGACGAAGACTGGAACATCTTAGTGGGCCTGTTGCCGCCGAGCTGGCAACGGGCGGCGCGGCTGAGCGGGGCGGTAGAGCGTTTGCGGGAATTGGACTCGGTGGAGGCGCTGCTGCGCAGGTTGCTGATGCACGTGGGGTGCGGCTACTCGTTGCGGGAGACCACGGTTCGCGCCCAGGCGGCGGGGCTTTCGAAGGTGAGCGATGTGACGCTATTGAATCGCTTGCGCCAGTCGGAGAATTGGTTGCAGCACCTCTGCCAGGCGTTGCTGGCGGAAAGTGGGGTGCGCTGGAAGGGGCCTCCGCCGCGGCGGCGTCTGCGGGCGCTGGATGGGACGGTGATCAAGGAACCGGGCCCGACCGGTTCGCATTGGCGGATTCATTACAGCCTGCGGCTGCCGGAGTTGGCCTGCGACCAGTTGCTGATCAGCTCGCGGAAAGGGGCGGGGACGGCGGAGAATCTGGAGCGATTCCGGGTCGCGGCGGGACAAGCGGGGCAATGGGCAGCGGCGCTGCACGCCGGGGAGCAGCGCGTGGAGGGACGTCTGTGTGCGGTGCGCAAAAGTGCGCAGGCCATCGCCGCGGCGGAGCGCCAACTGGATCGGCGCGAGCAGAAGCAGCAGATTCGGGTGCGGCCGGAAACGCGCGAGTACGCCCATTATGTGCTGGTGTTCACGACCCTGCGGGTGCCGGAAATGGGGGCCCCCGAAGTGCTCGAGTACTACCGCTTCCGCTGGCAAATTGAGCTGGTGTTCAAGCGGCTGAAGTCGCTGCTGGCGATCGGCCACTTGCCCAAGCACGACGCGCGGAGCGCGCGCGCCTGGTGGCACGGAAAACTGCTGGTGGCGCTGCTCACCCAAAAGCTGGTCCGCCTGGGTTCGTCATTTTCCCCCTGGGGCTACGAACTGGGATCCGACGGTCCAGGGCAGTCGGTGGCGTGAGTTTCAATTCGCGCTGCACCAGGTGCAACAGGCCATCGCTCCGAAAGTGCCGCTGGAGTACGTCGTGCAACACTGGAATGAAATCGCCGCAGAGCTCGCGGAAGGGAACCGCGAACGGGCTCCTCAACTTGAGCGATGTCATGTACTATCTTAGCGCTTATGAGGGCTTGCCCTACCCTGTGCATCAGGGACTTCAAGCCCTACCCCCACAATGATTCATCGTTTCCGGATGCCCGTCCGGCGACCGGCATGAGCGACTGCTTTGAAAATGACTCCCCTCCTCACGTGGGTGGCGCCGACATTGCTTTCCATGTCGGCGACACAGGGCGCAGACATAAAGGGCAATGTCTGCGCCACCCCAGCTCATTTTCATGGTTTCCGGGTGTCCGTCAGCCAACGGGCATGAGCCACTGCCATGCAGATAAGCCGGGGCAGAACCAATGGATCCCCGCTTGCGCGGGGATGACGTCCGGGTGACAGGCCTTTACTATTTAACGCCGGAAGCGGCCCATCAACTCTGCTTTGTCAAGAATGTGGCCCTGCATCGCGGAGTCGAGGTCGTTTCGAGTGACGGCGGGGCGCAGGTTCAGTTTGGCGTCGAGCGCGTAGAGCCGGATGAAATAGCGGTGAGGCTTTCCCGGCGGGGGGCAGGGGCCGCTATAGCCGGTCCTTGAAAAGTCGTTGGTCCCTTGCCGTCCTCCGCCAGGTATCTGGTCGCTCCCCGAGATAGCCTCGCCAAGACTGCGGTAATTTGGCGGCAGGTCATACACCAGCCAATGGACAAACGTGCCCGAGGGGGCGTCAGGGTCGTCCTCGATGATGGCGAAGCTTTGCGTGCCTTGAGGGGGATCCGTCCAAGTGAGGGCAGGCGAGACATCCGCCGCCTCGCGAGTAAACCGCTTGGGAATGAAACCGCCGGGCGTGAAGGAGGTGGTTCTTAGCTCAATCTTCGAAGAAGGGTTCTGCCCGCGCATCTCGCCAGGCGCAACGAGCGCGAAAGCCACCAAGAGGAGTACCGGCAGCAGGGCAAGCGCGCGGCGATCCAAAACGAGGCAGTCAGTGCGGCGAGCGAGCTTGAGCATGGCGATAGCCCTCCTCGAGAACAGGTGCCAGGTGCGAGAACAGGAGGTGTCAGGTGTCGGGTGCAAGGTGCCAGGGAACAGGCCACCACGTCTTAGCGCTCACCACACTACTCGACCGTGCCGGCCTCTATCACCTTAAACCTCAGACTTGACACCTGACCTCCGACACCCGGCACCTGACACCTGCCGTCACCGCTGCGGGAACAGGAACGCCTCGAGCATGTCGGCGCGTGCTTTGTGATCTGAGGCGATCACCGTGAGCAGGTCCTTTACGGAGATCATGCCCCGGTACTGCCCCCGCTCATCCATAACCGGCAGATGATAAAAACCGTGCTTCTCCATGAGCCGCATGCACTCGTCCAAGGGCGTTTCGAGAGGAACAACGGTGAGCTGCGAACTCATGATTTCAGGCACGCGCATCCAGGCCGGGCACTTGTTCTCTGCGGCCACTTTGTCGGAAATGTCGCTTTGCGAAACCACGCCCACGAGCTTGCCTTGCCGGTCGCACACGCCCACTGAGCGGACTTGCTTGTCGCGCAGGTAGCGAGCCGCCTCGTGCACGGTGAAGTCATCGGCGATGGAGTAGATAACCTTCCGCGATTCGATAAGGTCCCCGACTGTCATAGCTCCCCCCAAGGCATTATTGTCCGAAATGTTATGACGAGACCGGGCGCAGTTGCAACGGAAATCTTGCACGGCGGGTGGCCGAGTGTAGGGGGACGGCTTGCCGTCCCCTGTTCCCCCCTATTGTGCGCCTGCCGGATCTCTCCACCGGCGGGCTTCAGCTGACCTTGTTCTGAGGGACAGGCCACAGTTTGTTTATGCTAAGCTGGTCCGCGGAGGGAATCATGGAGCCTTTTCGTTATCACGTTTTCATCTGCGATCAGAAGAAGCCCGAGGGGGTGCCGTGCTGCGCCGCGCGCGGCTCCGAGAAGGTGATCGAGGCTTTGCGCCGGGAGGTTGCCCAGCAGGGCCTCGCGAACGACGTGCAAGTCACGGCTTGCGGTTCGTTCGGCCTGTGCGAGCGGGGGCCGAACATGATTGTCTATCCCGAGGGCGTCTGGTACTTGGGCGTGACGCTGCAGGATGTGCCGGAAATAGTGCGGTCGCACTTCAAGGCCGGACGCATCGTGGAGCGGCTGGCCAATCAAGACGCGGCGGCTCTCAAAGCGGAGATTTGCACCAACCGCGACAAGATGTTGGCCGCCCGGCGCGCTCAAGATGAAGCCGGAGTTCCTCCCGACGACTTGAACAACACGCTGCGAGGTTTTCAAGAAAGCCGCGTGTTGCTGACCGCCGTGGAGTTGGACCTGTTTACTGCCGTCGGAAACGGTGCGAAAGCCGATGATGTAGCCGCCAAGACGCGCACCAATCCCCGCGCCACCGGGATGCTGCTGAATGCGCTTGTTGCCATGGGATGCCTGACCAAGCAAGGCGAAGTTTTCGGCAATACTCCCGTGAGCACAAGATATTTCGTGGCCGGGTCTGCGGATGATGCGCGCGCAGCCACCATGCATATGGTGAACCTGTGGCGGACGTGGTCGACGCTCACCGACTGCGTGCGCGCCGGCACTTCCACCTCTCGCCAGGAAGCGTCTGACCGCGGAGAGGATTGGACAGGCGCCTTCATCGCCGCCATGCACCGCAACGCCCGCGCGCGCGCCTCCTTGGTCGTCAAGGCGGTAGGGACTGAAGGTGTGCGCCGAATGTTGGACGTGGGCGGAGGCTCAGGCGCCTATTCGATCGCCTTTGCGCAGGCCAACCAGAACCTCGCGGTTGATCTTCTGGACTTGCCCCAAGTGGTTCCTATTGCGCGAGGCCATATTGAAGGCGCAGGCTTGGCGGGACGGGTCGGGACGCGCACCGGGGACTTGCGCGCGGATAAGTTCGGCGCGGGGTACGACCTGGTGCTCGTCTCCGCCATTTGCCACATGTTGGGCGAGGAAGAGAACCAGGACCTCGTGAAGCGCTGCTTTGCAGCCCTGGCCGCCAAGGGCCGTGTAGTCATCCAGGACTTCATCCTCGATCCGGACCGCACGGCGCCCAGGTGGGCCGCCTTGTTCGCCCTGAATATGCTGGTCGGGACGCGAGCCGGCAACACTTATACCGAAGGCGAGTACACCGCCTGGCTCAAGGAAGCGGGTTTTCAGGACGTCCGCCACGTCCGCTTGCCCGGGCCGGCGAGCCTGATCGTCGGCACGCGCGCCTGACGGGTGCGCGGCACGAAATTGGCATTCGAGGGTCTGCCCCTGTTGTTCACGTCGCCCTTGCGTGGGACCTACGCAGGACCTGCGATCCACCACCCCCGTCCCCTCCTCAACCGAGGAGGGGAGCTTCAGATTCCCCTCCTTCGGTAAGGAGGGGTAGGGGTGGTTGGCGCAAGAGAGCTGGTCTGGCTCTTGCGTTGCGCACCCGTGCAACCACTCCGTTCATATACAATTCATCTCTCATTCATCATTAGTTAATTTCCCCAGGCAAAAATTGGCTTGCATGGTTGTGATTCGTATCACGCCGGCACGAAGCGGAGTGTTTAGCGTGCGTCAGGCCAACCTTTGACTTCCTGGGAGGTCGCAAATGCAAACCGAACGCAGCGAGATTCAGCCCGTGCTGAAAGTGAGCTTCAAGGGTCAAGGCCCGGTCCGGCAGAAGTTGCTGCCTGCGGTAGGTGGAGCACTCGAGCGCGTCTTACTTTTTGACCAGCTCAACGCGCTTTACCGCCAGGTTCTCAACCGGCAGGACGGCCGCGGCTTCGACGAGAATCTCCTCGAGGCGTTGCGGGTTCATTACGAGGTCTCGCCGGCCGACTTGGCTCGCATCCCGGCTGAGGGACCCGTAGTGGTGACCTCGAATCACCCCTTCGGAGCCATCGAAGGGATAATTCTTGCTGCGGTCCTCCGCTCCGTTCGACCTGACGTCAAGCTGATGGCCAACTTCCTCCTGGGAAGCATTCCGGAACTGCGTGACCATTTCATTCTCGTTGACCCTTTCGCTCGCGAGACATCCACTTTCGCCAATGTCCGCGCCCTGCGAGAAACGCTGAGCTGGCTCAAGAGCGGCGGCATGCTGGTGGTCTTCCCGGCCGGCGAGGTTTCACATCTTGACTTCCCATCGCGAAGCGTCACCGATCCTGAGTGGAGTGAGACGATTGCCCGCATCATCCGCGCCACCGGCGCTCGCGCGTTGCCGGTTTGTTTCAGCGGCGCCAACGGGCTTGCCTTCCAGGTTCTCGGCCTTGTTCACCCGCGCCTGCGCACGGCGCTGCTCCCGCACGAATTCCTGAATAAGCGCGACAAGACCTTCCCGTTGAGAATTGGAAGTCCTGTGGCCTCCAGCAGGCTGGCCGCGTTCGGGACGGATCGTGAGCTGATGGCTTACCTTCGCCATCGGACGTACGCCCTTGCTCACAATGATGCCCGTGTGCGCGAAAACCTCGAGCTTCTGCGGCCGCCGAGATTCGCCAAGAAAAACAACCCAGGAACCCATTGCAGCGGCGCTTCCCGACGAGCAAGTGACCGAGGAGATTGAAAGCCTGCCCCCTTCGCAGTTTCTCGTCGCGAGCGGCGAACTCTCGGCCTACTTCGCGCGCGCCGTCGAGATCCCGAGGACCTTGCAGGAAATCGGTAGGCTGCGGGAAGTCTCCTTCCGCGCCGCCGGCGAAGGCTCCGGCAAAGCGCTCGATCTGGACGAATTCGACTCCACGTATATTCACCTTTTCATCTGGAATCGCCGCACCGGCGAGTTGGTGGGTGGCTACCGGCTGGGTCCGACCGATGAGATTCTGCCTGCCTCCGGCTTGCGGGGCCTCTACACGAGCACGCTATTCAACTTCACGCCTTCCTTCCAGCAAAGCATCACCTGCGCGCTCGAGATGGGAAGGACTTTTATCCGGCCCGAGTATCAACGCAGCCCTGGCGCGCTTCCTCTGCTCTGGAAAGGGATCGGCAGATTCGTCCTGAAAAACCCCCGGTACCGCCTCCTCTTCGGCGCCGTGAGCATTAGCAACCGCTACCGGCCGCTATCCCGGCAACTCTTGGTGTCGTTCCTGCGCTCGTACCATTACCTCAACAGCCTTTCGGGGATGGTCAAAGCCCGGACTCCGTTCCGCACCACGCGTGAAAAGGCCTTCGTGCAGCAGACCTTGGACCTAGTGGGCGACAACCTCGACGAACTCTCCACCATCATCTCCGACATCGAATCGAACGGGGCGGGCGTCCCCATCCTCATCAAGCATTATCTGAGATTGGGCGGGCGGATGCTTGGCTTCAACGTCGATCCCAGCTTCAGCGATGTGGTGGATGGGCTCATCCTCGTGGACCTCACCCAAACCGAGACCAAAATCCTGGAGCGCTTCGTGGGCCAGAACCAGGCGGCTGCATACCTAGCCTACCACCAGGAAACGGCACACCTCGTCAATTGAAACTGGGTAGCACGGGACTGCGGCCGGCCTCCTTTGCCACGTGCGCATCTTCCCTCTTTCGTCGTGAAAATTTGAAGATTAAGCCGCGGCCATAGCCACCTGAAGACATTGCGTCCCCGCTCCTGTCGGAGCTTGTTGAGTTTTACCACATTCCAACCGGTCAAACCTCCGAGAAAATGAAAATTTAGATCTATCGAGGTCACACGACCTGACTCTCGATGGTATAATTCTACTTTCCTATGGAGGTCTTCATGCCGTCTGAATCGCTTTCCGATTTATCCCCCGAACAAGTGTCCGCTCATAAATTCGCTGCCCGGGAACTGGCCAGATACTGCCAGGAATTTTCACGTTGGCGTAAGACCAAACAAGGCGCTGCTGCCTTGGATCAAGTATTGCGCATGAAAGACGCGCAGACGCGGCCTCCCAGTAAGCCAAGCGCGCCTCAACAGCATCCTTCGGCCTAGCAGGGCAGTTAACACCAGGAGGCGGACAGGAAGCAGGCGGGACGCGAGGTTGTCCCGCAGGCGCAATTTACTGCCCGCTGAAAGATCGGGTGAGCAAAAAAAACCCAATCGGGTGATTGAGTGATCGGGTGAATAAATGCTTCCAGGTTTCCAAAGTCCTCTTTGTTGACTGGATAAACCGATTAACCAATCCACTTATCGGGAGAACCCACCGCTAAGTTCTCTTGTTCACCCGATCTTCCGATCACCAGATTAAAAGGTCCCCCGACCTCCACCCGCCCAGTGCGTCCTGTGATACACTCAACCAGCATTCACAAAAGGAGGGTAATATGCAGCGTCGAGGATTTGTTGCTCAAGTCCTGGCGGGAGGTACGCTTTGGGGCGCAAGGGGGGCGAGTGCAGGCCAACAGAGCGCTGCGCCTGTCCAACCTGCAGGATTGGCGCGCCTTCCGGAGGTTGTGGTGGAACGCCCGCTCACCGGCAAGCCGCACGCCGGCAAAGTCCTGGCTGCGATTCAACCGCATGCCGACGATATCCCGTTTTTCGGCGCGGGAGCTGTGGCCAAGCTCATCGCCGAAGGGTACACTGGATACCTGATCAAGACCACCAACGACGACAAGGCCGGCGCCGGCACGATGGGCGAAACCATCTTGCACAACGAGCAGGATACGGATGCGGTGGCCAAGGCGCTCGGACTCAGCAAAGTGTACACCCTCGGGTTTCGCAATCACGAGTTCGACGGCATCTCCCACCCGGAAATGCGCGAGCGCATGATTTTTCTGATTCGGCTGCTGAAGATCGACACCGTCATCTGCTACGATCCCTGGGGCACCTACGAAGAGAACCCCGACCATTACGTGACCGCCCAGGTTGTCGAAGAGGCCTGCTGGATGGCGGCGGGGGGCAAGGACTTCCCCGAACACTTCGATGCGGGACTCCAGCCGCACATCGTGCAGGAGAAGTACTACTTTGCGCGCGGTCCACAACTGGTTAATCGTGTAGTAGATTATACCCCTTGGGTGGATACCAAGGTGGCGGCGAATCTCGCCAATAAGACGCAAGGAGGCGGCGGGGACAGCGGCGCCCGCCTGCGCGCGCGTCTTGCCGCCGAAAAGAAGCGCCTGCCCATCCTCGGCAACGATGACAACACCGCCAATCGTGAGTATATCAAGCACTTCTTTCTCGATCTGGACTCGGAGTATGTCCGCGGAGTGCCCTCGGATCGCGAGACCGGCCGCCCTTACGGGATCGAGTGGGCGGAGCCGTATCACTACATCGGACCTCTCCAGTCGATCCTCGATCGCTATACCGCAGAGCACGCCGTGCCTCTTTAAGGAGAAGAACAAATCATGACGCCCAAGCTCGTACGCCGGGACTTCCTGCGCCGCGCTGCGGGAGCCGGTTTGGCCTTGCCGCTGCTTGCCCGCGCGTCTATGCTTTCAGCTTTTCGCGGACTGGCGGCTACGGAGAAAACCTTCCGCGGCATTTTTGCGATTCTTATGACTCCCTTCACGCTGCACGATGAGGTGGATGTAGAGGACCTCGGGCGCGAAGTGAGCTTTTGCATCCGGGCGGGCGCGCAAGGCGTCGTGTGGCCGCAGCTTTTCGGCGAGTTCTACGTGCTGTCCGAAGAGGAGCGCCGGCGCGGGGCCGAGGTCCTGATCAGGACGGCGGGGGGGAACTGCGCCGTGGTGATCGGCGTCCAGGCGCCCAGCAAGGAAATCGCGGTCCAGTTCGCGCGCCATGCGGAGTCGAAGGGGGCCGACGCCGTCATCGCCCTGCCGCCATTTCTCGGCCCCGTGACGCTCGATATGGCCACCGACTACTACCACGCCATCGCGGCCGCGGTTCGCATTCCGATCTTCATTCAAAACTCCGGAGGCCAGTGGGGGCCGGCCCTCCCTACGAGTTTGGTGATTCAACTCGCCCAAGAAAATCCGCAGATGGCTTATGTCAAGGAAGAAATCGATCCCGCACCGCACCGCATAGGGGAATACAAAATCTCGGGCGCGTTGCGGGGCATCTTCTCGGGAGGAGGCGGCAAGACCCTGCTCGATGAGTTGGCGCGGGGCGCTTCCGGGACCATGCCTGCCTGCGAGTTCGCCGACGTGTACGCTCAAATCTACAACCTGGCGGCGGGCGGCCAATGGGACGAGGCGCACGCTCTCTACCAGAAGCTGGCGCCCATGATCATCCTCGAAGAGACCTATGGCCTGGCTTTCTCGAAGTCGGTAATGGTACGGCGTGGCGTATTCAAAACCCCCAAGCGGCGCGACGTGGCCAAACTCGAAGGCCTCGATTCAATCGACAAGAAAGAATTGGACACCTGGTGGAAGGAAATCGCTCCGTACCTGAAGGCGTGAGCCTACTGCGGCTCAATCTGCGAAAGAACAACGGAGGGTACCCTCGCCCACCTGGGTAACGCAGAAGGCTGAAGGCAGATGGCAGAAGGCAGATAGCACCTCGCGCTGCCCTGGTCGAGAGCGACATCAAGCGTGGGCTACAACTTCACTTGCCGCAAGTCGATCTTATCTCGCGCAAACTCGCCGAGCCCCAGCGCGCCGGCAATCTCGATGTGTTCGGGCTGCCGGTGAACGTAGGTGCTGAACTTGTCCGGCTGTAGCCTCCACAAGCTTCTTCATCCCCACGGAAACGCGCTTGGCGTCGATCACCTCCCAACCGATGTGGTCCAGCGCAACGGGGTCGGTGGCGAAGTAAAGCGTCTTGTGCTCCCAGACGAACTGCGGGCGGCGCCCCCGGCCCGCCGTGGTAAACGCCCTTGACGCCGTCCAGGATATTGAGCACGACTTTGCTTGCGGATCACCGGCATGCGCCACCACGGCGGGAATGAAGGCGTTGCAGGCGTTCAGGCTGATGGTGCCGTGGCTGCGGCATACGTTATTCACCAGGCCGTGCGACAGGTTCTTGAGCGCCAGGGTGACGCCGGCCGACTGATGGTCCTTCAGGCACGGGCAGGTTGATCAGCTTGTTCACCTCGCGGGTAATGAAGAGGGCGGCATAGGAGCGGCGCGCCGTGACGTCGTCCACGGTGAAGCCCGGCAGCGTCAGCGCCATGTCCATGTAAGTGCTCGGGATCGTATCCGTCGATCTCCTGCTGGACTTCGTCGTATTTCGGCAAGCGCAGGAGATCCGAACCCCCTCCGGCAGCCACTTGTCGAACCCGGCCCCGATAGAACTGATCGCGGTAGCGGTCGTAGGCCACGATGTCCTGGCGCTTGACGCCCGCGGCTTCGAGACCGGCGATGATCTCCCGCACCACGGTCGCGTCGGACTTCACCAGCGGCTGGCCCACCGGATTCAGCTTGATCCCCACCACGTCGCCCGGCTCGAAGAAGCGCCGCCAGGCGTCCACCCAACCGTCCGCGCCGGTCAGTTCCATCATGCCTCGGCGCATCATCTGCTGAACCGCCTCAGCCTGGTACTGGCCCGACACCAGCACGGCGGGATTCTCTACCGCCACCACCCGGCCCCGATAAAGTCCGGGCAGGCCAAGCTTGCTCGCGTCGGCCTTGGACTCGGCCCGGGCCGAGAGAGCGAACGGCGTCGCGCCTTCGGCCACGACAGCCCCCGCCAGCCCCCTGCCGATCGCTTTCAGATAATCCCGTCGAGTCGTCAACATCCGCGCCTCCTCGCGTAAGCGATATTTTTGGAACCGATGTAATCGCCCCTAGAGACATTTTTACCTTTCCGCCGCGCCTTTTGCAACTCCAAAAGGCCTCGACGGGTTTGGGGAGGTTCGTTATTTTGCTGTGTTCACGAGTTCGTGGGGAAGATGACCAAGCACGAAGTCTCGGACGATAAGCGCTGAAGTGCGGGCTTGCTGAGCTGCTTCGAAGGTGGGCCAAAAGGAATCGTCGTACCGCAGTCGGACCGCATAGGGTGTTAACTCGACTGCTATAGGCGTCAGCGTGCGAAAAGGGGGATCGATGGTGGCGCAAAGTTCGGTGAGATCGCCTAGATTGTGTGTATAAGGAAACGGGCGATCATGAAAAGCGAGAAATCCTTTCAAGTATTTCTCGGCTGCTTGCTGAGCATGGAAGCAGGACCCGTCGAAGGCGCCCGCACCGAGAGCAGCCTCGAGCGTCAGGACGTCGCTGGCAGCTTTGCGCAGCCAACCGCGCACCACGTCAGCCTTTTATTTCATACAGGATCTTCCCCTCACGGATGGCTGTGGTGACGAAAGCTCGGGGGACAGAACTCCATTCCTTCACTTCTTCTGGTGTGTAGACCATAACGTCTACGGGCGCGTTCATTCCGGCCAGCGCCAAATATAGAGAGGCATCGCGGCGGTAGCCAGGCTCATCGGAGTCTTTGATCACCAGCACATCAAAATCGCTATCGGAGCGGGCTCCGCCTCGAGCCCGGCTGCCGAACAGGATGACCTTATCAGGCTGGGCTGTCCGCACAATGCGGCTTACAATCTCGCGAACTAGATCGTCACTAGCAGGGTACATGTGGCATGGCCTTCCTGGTGATTATAGCAGGCTGTTCCTGAACTTATAAGGCATTGTGTTCTCGTCTGACATAACTGAATTCCGCCTCATGGATAATCGCTCTTGCCGCGTTAAGCAACAGAGAGGCGCGCTACCGACTACCAGTTCGTTGAGACGGCGCTCTCCAAGCGGAGTTTTGACTTTCTTCGGTGCCTTCGATGTAGTATATTTCCGCCCCGGAGGGCACGAGGTGGTAGTGGCCCTCGCCGGCTTTTGTGATGCTCTTTTAGAGTTCCGGGCCTTGCCGAAAATGGGAGGATCGACGCAGGGGGCGAACCTCCGTGGAAGGGTCCGGCCTGGGGCGGTTATTCATCAGGGAGGTATTATGGAAAAGCAAAAGATTTCACGCAGAGATTTTAATAAGACTGCTGCCATGGCCGCCGCCGGGCTGGCGTGGGCAGCGGGGCCCGGGGCGCGCAGTGTGCTGGGAGCGAGCGACCGGGTGGGCATCGGCCTGATCGGGGCGGGCGGCATGGGCCAGGCGGACTTGCGCGATTTCCTGCGCACCGGGCAAGTGGACTGCATCGCGATTGCCGACCCTTATCAACCGCACCTTGACGACGCGGCCACGATGACCTTCGGCAGGGCGAAAACCTACAAGGATTTTCGCCGCGTGCTCGAGCATAAGGATATCGACGCGGTCATCGTCGCCACGCCCGACCACTGGCATGCCATCCCCATGATCGCCGCCTGCGAAGCGGGCAAAGACGTGTACCAGGAGAAGCCCCTGTCGCACACCCTTTTCGAAGGGCGCAAGATGGCGGAGGCCGCGGCGAAGCACAATCGCGTGGTGCAGGTGGGCACGCAGCAGCGTTCCGGCGAGCACTTTCAGAAGGCCGTGGAACTGGTGCGCAGCGGCAAGCTCGGCAAGGTGACGCTGGCGGAAACCTGGATTCACGGCAACCAGTACCCGGAGGGTGTCGGCAACCCGGAGGACAGCGATCCTCCCGCTTGGTTCGACTGGGATTGGTGGCTGGGCCCGGCGCCCAAGCGGCAATACAACGTGAATCGCGGCATCTATAACTTCCGCTGGTTCTGGGATTACTCGGGCGGAATCCTGACCGACTGGGGAACTCACCTGATGGACGTGGTTCACTGGGCGATGGGCGTCGAGGCACCGAAAACCATCATGGCCACGGGAGGGAAATATGTTCTCGAGGATAATCGCGAGACGCCGGACACGCTCGAGGTGATGTACCAGTACCCCGCCTCGCCGGTAAGCGGCAAGGAATTCGTGGCCCGGTTCTCAAATCGCGTCGCCAATACGCACGGTCCGGACGGTCACACTTACGGCATTCAGTTCTACGGCACTGACGGAACGCTGTTTATTGATCGAAGCGGCTACACACTGTGGCCGGAGGCCTCGCGCATGGGGCCGGAACGATTTACTTCCGCAAACGCCATCAGCAGCGGAGGCTCGGCCCAGCACTATCCGCACGTGCTGAATTTCCTGGATTGCCTGAAGTCGCGCCAGAAGCCCAATTCCGATGTGGAGACCATGCATCGCTCGACCAGCGCGGGCCTTCTCGCCGGCATCGCCTTTAAATTAGGCCGCAAACTCACATGGGACGCGCAGCAGGAAAAGTTTCCCGACGACGCGGAAGCCAACAAATTTTTGACAAAGGAATATCGGAAGCCTTGGGTGGTGGCGTAGAAAGCTAAAAAAAAACTTGACAGGTTTACCGTGGTCATAGTACCGTTGTGGTCGAAATCGAAAAGCTCTTGAAAATACCACGTTGGGTTTGGGAGGCGTTGAGCTACCCGGCCCAAAGAAGGAGAATCGATAATGTTGAGCAAGCATTGCATCGTGCGTTTGTCGCTGTGCCTGATCCTTCTGGGAATGGTCGCTGTGGTTCCCGCAATGGCGGGTTCGGCGGTTGTCGGATCGGTGGCGGGTAGCATGAACGCAACCGTGGGCGGCCAGACACTACTTCCCAACACGACCCTCTTCAGCGGTGACAGCCTCCAGGTGAAAGACGGGGTGGCCGTGGTCGCGCTCGGGGGCGCAAGCCGCGTCGTATTCGGCCGTGACTCTGCGGCTTCGTTCCTTAGGGATGCCAACGAGGTAACAGTACTTTTGGGCCAAGGCAACGTTTCCGTATTTCACGATGCGGATGGGGCGCCGGTTCGCATGAAAGTGGGCGAAGTTTCCATCGTACCGGTACCAGGCTTCAAGACTCTCGGTGAAGTCGCCATGCTGAACGGCGCCGTTGTGGTGACGGCAAAGGATGGCATGATGCGGGTCACGGAAGGCAACGGCCAGGTGGTGAACGTCGCTAAAGGGAAGACGATTTCGGTCACCCCTCGGTCGAAGGCCCCCCAGGGTGGATCTGGAGCCGGACGTTGCTGTGGCGGTGGTGGTGACATTTGGGGCATTACAGCCACAGCCGCAGGCGCCGCTGCCGCAATCCTGGCGGGTGTTGCAGTTTCTCGAGCTGGTGGTGCAAAAGATAACGCAGCCAGTGCGGAGGCCGCAGCCGTCGCCGCAGAGTCAGCCGCTGCAGCAGCAGAATCCGCCGCCGCATCCGCCGCATCCGCTGCAGCCGCAGCCGCAAACTCAGTTGGATGCGCGTTGAACATTCTTGCCAATCAAGAGGGCGAACCGAGTCCTTACGTGCCGCCTTCGGGTGAGAGCTGCTCGTAGTCGTTCAGGGTAACTAGTTCACAAGGAAGATTGCCAAAGGGCGGAGCTGAGAGCGAATCTCAGCCCCGCCCTTGTGTTTTTGCAGCAGTTCTCTCCTAACGGGTTGAGAATAGAGGCGACAACGTGTCCGGGACTTAAATAGAGGAAACCCGGCCTTTGAACTCTTGGCGGCTTTGGATCTCTTCGCAACCTCGATTACAACCCTCACTTCTTGCGAATTGCCTTGAGTTGTGCGGCAGGCACCGACACCCTCTCGATGTGTTGCTGGTCGTCAAGCCAAAGGTTGACGTGAGTGACGTCGGTGGTAATGAGCAAATGCCGGAGATGCACGGGCGCATTGCCGTCTCAGCCGGCGACGCTCCCCAGGTCCTCCACGCTCAGGACGCTCGGCAGGGCCTCCTGCGGAACGAAGACCGGGAGAGTCTGTTTCCCTCCACCCAGCGCCAGAAAGCGGTATGCAATCAACTGGTAATGGTGGATGACGTTGTCGTCCAAAATCGCCACATCGCCGGGGAGCTCAAAATCCCGATCGTCCTCTTTCCCGTTAACGGTCTTATAGCGAGCCTTGACAGGTCGTCTGCTAAGGTCCACCTCCAACCGCGAAGACTGTGATCCTTTTTGATTCCAGGTGTAGGTTACGGGGCGCAATTGAGAATCCAGCACCAAGTTGGGAAAGCTCTCGACGGCTACTGTCTTCCCATTCTGGTCGATGCGCAGGCGTATTTCCGCGCGCGCTTCGACTTTGCCTGAGGAGGAGTGAATCTTGAAGGTTTCGGTGCCCACCTGGCGGCCAGCCAGGGAGAGGATGAATTCGCCTTCGTCATCCAAAACCACCGCCGGCGGCGGAGTTCCAGGCGCCTGCCGGCCCACGGCTGACAAGCTGCAGATGAAACAGACAGCTAAAGTTTGCTTGAGCATGAGATTCCAGAGGTCAACCGTATTGGCAGGTTCGTTACCTCTCAAAAGTTCCTCAGGCGAAGAATCTGCCGGGCTACTTCCTGCGCGTCACGGTCATCGGTGGAGACCCTGAAATCCGCGAGGCGGTAGAAGGGAACCCGCAGGTCGAGCAGTCGCTCGAGGGACTCCGAATCCCGAAAAAGCGGGCGATTCTGCACGCCTGCGCATCGCTGCCGCAGGGTATCCACCTGGCAGTCAAGCCAGACCGTGGCCCCGCCGGCCTCACGAATTAGTTCCACATTGCGCTCGTAAGTGAAAGTCCCGCCCCCCAGGGCAATAACCGCCGGCTCGATTTTCGCGACCTCAGTCAGCGCTGCATGCTCGAGCTCGCGAAAGAACGGCTCACCCGATCTTTCGAATATCTCGCGGATGCTTACGCCTTGGCCGGCCTCGATCACCGTATCGAGGTCGACGAAAGGCCATCCCAACTCGCGGGAAAGCAGTTGGCCGACAGTAGACTTGCCGCTGCCCATGAAACCGAGAAGAAAGATCTGTTTGCTTCGGCGCTGGCTCATTGGCGCAAAGTAGTGGACGCCGAGAAGTTGAGGCGTCGAGAGGTCAAGGAGTCAAGAAATTGAAAAGTTGATTGCAACTCCCCACTTTATTGACGCCTCGGATCTCCAACCCCGCAAACCTCTCGCTCTCCGGCTTTCCGATTCTTTGAAATTCCTGACACAATTATAGTGTTGGGGTTGTGGAAAGTCGAGGAGTCGCATCGCAGTATCGCATCGCAGGGGGACGGCTTGCCGTCACCCTGTCACCGCAAGACCGGCTTGGTAGAAAACCAGGGTAAGGTCAATGGAGGAGTTGAGGAATGCACTCCACCTTGCTTAACTCCTCAACTTCTCGACTCTCCTGAAAATCACCTTCAAGTAAGTCATTCCCGTGCGAGCGGGAATCCATTTAGGCGACATGGACCCTCGCTTTCGCGGGGGTGACCTTGTGGGCGATTTTCATTCCCTCGGGTGGGCCACAGGCCCATGGAATCTCCTCCATGGGTTCTTCCTACCGCTGTCGAATTCTGATTGTTCCGCTGAAGGACTTCAGATCCACTGTCGCTTTGCCGGTAAGGTGGGTACCAAAAAGGCTGTTGGCTGAAGATATGGGGGTGGCGGCTTGATGACGGATGGTCATGGGCATCTGGTTCTCCAACTTGCCCCGGACGGTTTTTGCGAAAAGCTCGAACGAAGCGGAAGACGGGCAGAGTATTTCCATGTCGCCGCTGTATTCCTGAAGCGAGTAGTCGCCTCCGTCCTGAAAATCTCCCTCAAAGAGAATCCGTCCGGAGGTCGTGTTGCCGCGGAGCTTGGAGGTTGTGGGCGAGACGAAGTGGAGGTTTCCCGTAATGGAATACGCTTCCACGCGCCCGGCGGGGCGAATCGACTTCGATATTTCCGCCAATGGAGTGCACAAAGAGGTGGCCGGAGAAATCCGAGACCAGGATGGCGCCGCCCACCGACTCCACGCGTGGCATCGCCGCCCTGCAGTTTCTCGATCCGCACGCTTCCCTGCGGGTTGCGGATTTCAAGATCGCTCCCCATAGGAACATCCAAAGTGTAGTCGGCTGTCTGGTCTTTTTCCGAAACCGTAAGGTCCAGGAGGTGGGTGGCGAAGTGAATCTTGTCGGCGGGTCCGCTCGAGGGAACGGCCTCGACATCGACTTCCACACGAGGGGAGAGTACGTTGTAGATCAGCATGCACTTGCGCCTTGTCCCACCCTCTGACCAGGATCTGGCCGGTCATGTTGGTAAGGGTGATGCGTGGATTGGGCTGGGCCTCGAAAGTCTTCTCGGAGCGGTTACCCTCGGCCGCCCGCAATGTCCCGGAGAGTACCAGTACGAACACAGCTAGCCCTTGTCCACAAGCGATAACCCCTTGCCACTTCTTTTGCTGCGTGCCACGTTCACCCACTTTGAAGTCCCCCTGGGCTGGCCTAGCGGCCCGTATCGAATTCCAACGCAGAAGACAAAACCTCAGCTTTTTGGGAATACGCCCCAATCAAGTATTCGTGAGCAAGAGAATTACCCGGCTCCCGCTCCAGCGAATCGTTGCATTCCCGAATCGAAGCGTCAAGTGAAACCAGGCTGCTTTCGTAGGTTGCCTTGAGATCGGGCGCGATGAACCTCTCCCGCGACCGGAACGTTACTTCCAACTGGCGAACCACCTTCTCGAGCGCGGCGATGTCTCCCACGAAGGCCATGGACCGGACGGGCGTTCGGGCGGGAAGTGCCGCAACGGAGGCGCCGTTTTCCTGCTCAGGATAATTCCGGGGAGCCGTCAACACTCCGCCCAGAATGACCATGCAGGCAAACGCCGCCACAGGTATGGGGCGGCGAAGCATATCGAGGCGCCTCAGCCAATCCCACAGGCTGGCCTTCTGGGCGAAGGCCCCCTCGGCCTCCAGTTGAGCCCGGATATTTGACCAAACCAGAGGAGAGGGATCTTCGAGCGGAAGCTCGCGAGCCGCCGCCCTCACCACATGCAGGTCCTCAACGATCACCCCGCAATACGCGCACTCTGCGGCGTGAGAAGACACGAAGGCACCGCCCTCGCCCTCCATGTAGGCCTCAAGCTCCAGCTCGAATCGATAACACCCTGCGGCTCTCCCCTGCCGATCTTCCTGCATTGCCTTTCACCTTTCGGTCGGGGCTTGATCGGATATCACCGGCTCAGCCGGAGTCAAAAGCCCCTCGTTCTGACGCAGCCAGTCTCGCAAGTTTCATCCGTGCCTTATGAAGTTGCGATTTGGAGTTTCCCACGGAACAATTCATGATTTCAGCAATCTCATTGTGCTCATAACCTTCGACATCATGTAAAACAAAAACCGTTCTATAACCGGGTGGAAGCTCGGCGATCGCTTGCGAAAGGTTGATGCGATCCATTGAACCCATCAACCTTCGATCATTGTCGCCGTAATCTCGCTTGACAGGCTCATCCTGGCTGGTGTCCACCTCGTCCAGCGAAATCTGCTGCAGCCCCTTCTTTCTCAGGTGCATCAGCACCACGTTTACCGCCAGCCGATGCAACCATGTGGAAAAAGCAGACTCACCGCGAAACGTCCCGATCTTGCGGAAAAGCTGAAGGAAGGCCTCCTGCGCCAGGTCCTCCGCCTCCGCCGTGTTGCCGGTCATCCTTAAACAGAGGGAGTAAACACGCCGCTTATGGGATTCAAAGAGTACGGCAAATGCTTCCTCGTCCCCGTGCTGGGCGCGCGCAACCAGTTGAGTCTCGGAAGCGGTCTTGGGAGCCGCTCTCTTCTGTTGGCTCACGCAGCCTCACTTCCAGCCGCATCCAGACTCGCATGATGTGATGCGGTGGCCCATTCGAAAGTTGTCTTCCTGCCTGCCTGTTTCACGATCTGTCAAGCCCGCTTCAAGCGGTCGTCATGCAGGCCGCCTCTGCGGAGCAGGAGCGCCGGCACTACGCTGCACTGCGGGGCAAGCTCGCTGTTGCTTCAGTGGGCGCCCTCACTGGGCAGGGGGCGTTACCACGACAGCCTTCCCAACCCCGACATTCCCCGCCGTGTCGTAAGCGCGCACGGACACGATGTGCTCGCCGGGGTCAAGCTTGGGGAGCTTTACCGTGAAGGTCTCCTTTTGGGAGTCTACGATTCCGTCTTCGGAACGCAAGATCCTTCCAGTCCTTCCCATCGACTGACATTTCGGCGCCTCGCAGCGGTGAGGTGCTGTCTTCGGCTTCAAATGTGATTTCCGCCACCCCCGCCGTTACGTTCTTTCGAACGACTCGAACCTGCGGGGGCGTATTGTCCACCCAAAATGGCGCGCTCAGCATTTCCGACTTGCGAGCCATTTCCGGTGGGTTCGACTCTTCGTCGGAGACCTCCAACTTGGCCACGTACTTGCCGTCGGGCATGGTACTGGCTTCAATCGTGAAATTCGTCTGGTGCAATTTGTCTTTTACTAGGTGCCAATCCTGCTCGTCCGTCCCTTTCACGTAGAGTGAGTACACTAATGTGTCACTATTGGGGTCGTCGGCTTGCCAGCTCAGCGTGACCGGAGTCTTGACGATCGGGCCTCCCGATGGTCCGGTCAACCCAAAGCTGGCACCCTGAGCGCTTACCGAAATCGTCGCGCCACCGGACGAACTGCTCCCCGCGGGGTTGGTTCGCTCCCCAGCCGTGCTCACGTTCAACGAGCGGATCTGTGGGGGCAGATTCTGGTTCAAATACGACACCGTGACATCGTGTAAGGTCGGGCTATTGCCTCCCGTAGCATGTAAGACGGCTTTCCACTGGACATAACGCGCAGCGGGGCTGGTCACCGGGCTGCCATGGGAATTGCCATAGGGTCCCGCCCAGTCGCTCCACGTCTGGTCGGGCCGCTCGGAATTGCCCGAGCGCGTGAAGAACTCGAGCGAAGTCCCGGCAGGCATTTCCCCCCGCCAAGCCACGACTCCCCACCGCGAGATGAACTTCGTGTCTTTGACGGGTGACTCGTAGCTGCCTTCCGTTGCTACTGCCGACTCCACCCGCAGCAGCTTGGCGATATTGCTGGTGGCCACGTAAAGGTCCGACCCTTCAAGCAGCAGCCGGGTGGCAAGCGATTCGTGCGTCTCCGTGACCAGCGTCACGTTTTGCGCGTTCCGCCCGGCAACAATGTCGAAGATGCGCCCGTTGGAATCAGTCGAGAACAGCACGTGCTGGCCGCGCACCGCCAAGCCGAAGATGCATTCGTTGTTGGAGCTCCAGATGGTCTCGGCCGTCGAGTCGGGAAGTATTTCAATAAGCGACCCGCGGCCCTGGGGAATCTGAAAATTGGGCATGGCGGCGGCCATCGGCGACGAACGGTTAAAGCTGGGCGAATTGGCAGTTTCACCGGGTGGAGTCTGCGCGTCTGAGCCCGACGAGGCATGGGTTTCCTCGGCAGCCGTGACCGTGATTGTCGTAACTCCGCCCGGGATCGGGCCTTGAGGATTAGGAATCAGAAGCTCCGGAGAACCCTTGCCGGTGGCGCCGCCCAAGGCTGCGGCGTAAATCCGCCCGCTCGAGTCTGTCGCTAAGTCATGGATTTCCTGGAGGTTGGCTTCGTACAGAACGAAAGCCTTCCCTTGCGGAGTAATGCGGTAAATAAGTCCATTGGGGACGCTTCCGGCAAGCAGATTCCCATCCTTCTCGAAAGTCAGGCACATGATGTGCGTCTGCTTGCTGTCGAAGAAAAGCTCGGCCTTGCCGGTTGGGTCCACGCGGAAGATCAAACCCTTGTCGCCGGTGGCAACATAAAGTCGGCCCCGAGCGTCCACGGCGAGTGCCCAGATGTACTTCGTGCGCGGTTCGTAGAATACCTTGGATTTCCCGTCGGGGGTAATCCGATAGACTTTACCTTCCGGAGAGCTTCCCGCATAAAGCGACCCGTCCGGGCCGACGGCCAAGGCGAAAATGTCCGGCTCCCGCGCTGCAAATAGCAGACTGGACTTCCCGCTCGAATCTACGCGAAAAATCTTTCCCTGGTGGCCGGTGCCGACGTAGACGTTCCCCTTCTGATCGTGCGCCAAGGAGAGAGCCAGCGCTTCCTCAGGGTTGAAAACCACCCTAGACCCTGGCGCCACATGCAGCGCTCCTTCCGTATCCAGAGAGACGTTTGAGAGCGTTCCCTGCAGGAACTCGTCGAAGGATCCAACCTGCCAGAACGCCGTATCCGTTCCTCGAGCGCCCGCAGCAAACAGCAACGTGAGCATCAGGAGTGGGATTATCTTGTACGGTTTCATTCCTCAGCCTTTCCGGTTTGGACTCCCTCGTTGATCCATCCTTCGTGGTCATTCCGCCACCCTACATCCCAGGCCCAACCACTTTCAGCAGAAGGTTTTTCTGCCCGTGAATCATGAGCGGAGACGCCGCCGCCTCGAAATCCCCTACGATCGAAGTGCCGCTCAGGTTGACGCTTGAGGCAGCGCCGGGGTCCGCCATGAAGGTCTGGATCAGGGAAGGTGGCGGCGAGGGGTACTCATCCCCCTGCAGGATGAACGAGCGCTGTGGAGCCATGAGCAGTGCGTACAGCCGATTATTCCGCCGCATCCGATTCAGCGCCTTGACCAGTTGCGGCACGTCCCGCGCCCCGCTCCCCGGCGCCATGAAGTGGAACTGCAAAGCATTGATGTTTGCCCCGCCGCCGACCGTCAGCATCAGTGCCTTGTCGCTCACGCTTTCGGGGATCTCCACTGGAATCCGTTGGGTCACTGCTTGCCCGCCGGGCATTCGGAGGAGAGCCACGACCTGAATGTGGTCGCCGGGTTTCACCTCCGACTTGGTGCTCCACACCTGCTCGAGCGTGGCCACGCTCTTTTCGTTCCGCGACTTTACTGAGAGATCAACGCCCTCGATGTGCAAATCCGAAAAACCGCTGCCCAGAAGATACGCGAGGGGCGTAGCCACCAGCGCGCCCACCAGCGGGGCGGTCCCTGTTTCGCTCGACAAAACGTCCTGAAAATTCACGGCCTGCGCCCCTGACAGCCGGATTTTTCCCTCCACCTCCAGCGTGGAGGCGCCAAGTGCGCGTTCCGTATTCCCCAGGGCGGACACCACCGCAATATTCACCAGTAGTGGCGAAAGCAGCGTTTCCTGGACGACCTCGAATTTGTATTCCTCATGCGTATTCTGTGAGTTTTGAATGCTAACCTTCACTGGGATCATGGGGGGATTCTTTTCTCCCACGACCCCGGAGATGGCATCAAAACGGTCCTGGCGAATCGTGCCCACAGTTTCCCCGGGGGCGTCCAGCTTGAAGGAGGAGGCGAGGCTCGCAATGGTGACCAGCACGTGCGCAGGAGCAAAGGGGAACTGGGCCGGACCCACCGAGAGAACCCGGTGCCCGCACGCATAGAGGTTGTTCCCCTGCCGGTATGTGACCGTGCAGTCCGCGTTCACGTCCAGATCGCCTCGCATCAGCAACAGGCTGATCATCGAACCGGGTTCAAGCGCTCCCTTTACAGGGGTTGAGCTCTCTCCGCCCGCAAGTGCGCCGCCCATCATGGGTTCAAAGCCCATTTGACGGAACAGGGGCAAGTAGGGTTCCAGCGCTTGGGAAGCGAATCCCCCAAACCGTAGCGGGATCTGGAGGTTAGGGAAGGACACCCCTGCTGACGACGCAGGCAGGTAGCGGCGCAAGTTCTCCGGGCCGAAATCTCCGGGGGGAATCAACCGGCCGCTATCACCCGGCCCGCCCGACCTGGCCAGGCGATAGTCGAGAGGCAGCTCCGCCTGCGACGGCGTTTGGCCTTTCTCCTCGGGAACTACCTGCAGCATTTCCTGGATGGGAGTAATGCCCGCCACAGGTTCCTTCGAAAACGGGAACGCAATGGCCACCGCGCCCACCAGCTTGCCGTCGATGTAGACCGGGCTGCCGCTCATCCCGGCTATAACCCCTGTCTTCTCAAGAGGCCCTCCCGCGAGCCGTGCCAGGATGAGGTCGTGTTTGGGCGCCAAGGCGTTCCTTAAGACGCCGAGAACCTCCACCTGAAACTCTTCAATCTGATCGCCTTGGAAGATCGTCCGGCCAACCCCTTTCAGGCCGGGCTTGACGTCCGCGATAGGAAAAAGCTGGATATCACCCTGGCCCCAGGCGGGCGATACGAGCGCCAGAGCGAGTAAGCATGCGACGAAAATCTTTCTAAATGGCATAGTTTTCGACTTCGGCTCCAATTATGCGGGCATGTTTGTAGTCTACGGGTAAAGACAGAAGCGCGTCAAGCAAACCCCGCCCTTGCGCGGTGTAGGGGAGGGCTTGCCCTACCCCCGTTGACGAACGAGGAACGGCCGGGGGACGGCAAGCCGTCCCCCTACCCCCGGAGGGAAGATCGACCCGCATGTAAACCTTCCCCCCGCTGATCCGTCTTGATGCAATGAGGAGCGGACATGGTGCAGAATGAGCAAGCCGCCGTTTTGATCCCCATGCAGGGGAAAGCCGACCGTGAAATGACTGCCCTCGACGACTTCACCCCCCTTGTCCAGTCGCACCAGAAGCGCATCTATCGAGTACTGCTGGGGATGCTTCGAGACCCCGACGCTGCCGAGACTCTGACCCAGGAATGCTTCCTGAGGGCATATCAGAAGCGCGCCACGTTTCGAGGCGAGGCGAGCGTGGGCGCCTGGCTGCTCAAAATCGCCGTGAACCTGGCTCGCGACCACCGTCGCAGCCGCCTGCGGGAATTCTGGCGCCGGTTCACTTCATCCGCAGAAGAGGACGCCGACATCGAGGCGCAAATGCCGGACCCACGTGCCTCCCAGGAGCGGGAACTCCTGGGGCGCGAGCAGGTGGCCGGCGTCTGGTCCGCCGTCGAGCATCTTTCCCCGCAACAGCGCGCCGTCTTCGTGCTGCGCTTCGTCGAGGAGATGAGTCTCGAAGAAATCGCTGAAGCGACTTCTCTGAAAATAGGAACGATCAAGACCCACTTGTTCCGCGCCGTCCATGAGGTTCGGCAGCGAGTCAGGGGAGGGAAAACAGTTGAGTAACCATCTGAGCGAAGATCAAATCACCGAGTGGATACTCGGCGCCATCGACGAACTGGTGTTTCGCCACCTCGAAACCTGCAAGCAATGTTCAGGCGAGGCGGAAGAGCTGCTCGAGTCGATCTCGATCTTTCGCGAGTCGCTGCACGCGGCTGCGGAGCGCGAGCAGAGTTTCTGGACGAAGCAGCAATTCGCGCTGCGTGAACGCATGGCCACAAGTAATTGGAGTCCACTGCATTGGGCTTGGGCTACGGCCATGGTGGTGATTTTGACTGTGGCCATATTTCTGGCACGGTCCCCGAACACGCCGCACAACTACGTGAGCGAAGACGCGGACAATGCTCTGCTGCAGCAGGTGCAAGGCGATATCTCGCGCGAAGTCCCCCAAGCGCTTGCTCCTGCCGTCCTCATTGCCGAAGAGCGAAGCGAGATCATGGCCGGGGAAGTCAATCGACAAAGTGAAAATATTCCGAAGAAGAAACCGTGAGCCGGTAGCGCGGACCCCCGAATTTGGGGTCCGCGGTTCGTCCTCGAAATCAAAGATCCGGCGCGCTCCCCAAGGCCCATGGTCCGTGCTGCCCGAAGTCCAAGCTAAAGGAGATAATCATTATGAAAACAACCATCACAACTATTGCGTTCGTAATCGCGTTCTGCGGGCTGGCTATCGCCCAGGAGCCGTCTGCGCCGCCCGAGGGGGCTGTCATTCAGATGGCAGGTCCACCCGGAAGGCCCGGCGCCGTCTTCAGAGTCCGCGGTCCAGGGAAATGGTGGAAAGACTCGGCCCTGATGCAGAAGCTCGGCGTCAGCGATGAACAGGTCCAGAAGATTGAGAAGATCTTTCAGGACCACCGCCTGGATCTCATCGATCTGCATGCTGCCCTCGAGAAACAGGAAGCAATTCTCGATCCGCTGGTCGAAGCCGACCAGCCCGAGGAGGCGCAGGTGGTGGGGCAAATCGATAAAGTGGCTCAAGCGAGAGCCAATCTCGAAAAGTCAGATGCGCGCATGCTGCTTGCTATCCGCCGCGTTCTCACGGTCGAACAATGGAAGAAGCTTCGCGACCTGCCGGGTGTCAACAATTTCCACACTGGGCCTGAAGTCAGGTCTTTTGGGCGCGGTTTTGGGTCCGGGCCTGCCGCTCCACCGATTCCTGCTGCGCCTCCTCGCGCGATGCCGCCTCCGGGAGAATAAGCCGGGAGGGTCTCGTCTTCGCCCGTTGGCCTCTCCCATCGCACCGTCCGCTCGATTCCTCCTCCGAGCGGGTGGTGCGAGAACTCAGCACTTTCCCCAAGGTTGGCCTTAAATGAAGGAGAGGTCCTCCACTTGCGATAGTCCTTGCTTTGTTCCGTGAATTTAAATTTTGCAGCGGTTGGCGGAGAAGTCAGTGAAGTGACGTGTTGGCGTCCTGAAGAGGCGACTGGCAGGGTCTTCCGCGATTTACCGGCGCTGCCGGCACGAAAGCTCATCTAGCTTAACTAGCCTATATTAGTGAGCTTGGTATGTCAAGGGGCCGCCCCCAAATTTGAGACGGGAGCGCATAGGTCCAGGATATCGAAAGATGGGGTGCATTCCGGCCGATTTAGTGCATTCCCTGAGAAACCTGCGGACATCCAACGAGAAGAAGGATGGAAAGGTGACTGCAAGTCGCCAGAATTGAGTCTGAAAGGGAGGGGAACAGGGCAAAGGAAGCAGAGCGGGTCGCGGGCTCCTGACCAAGCTCACTGAGGCCTTATGCTTGTCAGGATACTTATTGCGGATGATAGCGCGAAAGTGCGGGAGATGTTAAAGGCTCTGCTTGAAACCCGCACAGGCTGGCAGGTGTGTGCTGAAGCTGCCAATGGGCTCGAATCTGTAGAAAAAGCGGCCGAACTCAAACCAGACGTCATCATTCTCGACTTGTCAATGCCGGAGGTGGACGGCCTTCAGGCCGCGAGTCGGATCGCTGCAGCTTCTCCCCATGTACCTATTCTGATTTTCACCCATCATGCGGTCCCCCCTGAGGCTAAACTTGAGGCCAAAACGCAGGGGGTGGCGGAGGTTATCAATAAGGAAGCCCCAGAGCAGTTGATGAGCGCAGTCGAGGCGGCAATACAAAAGGGATCGGGTAGTGCACCCAATGCGACGCTTTCCACCATGACCGATTCAACCCTTCCAGGAGTGAACCTCGAACCTGACTCCAAAGAGAACTGAGAACCGATCGCCGCTAGACCAGTCCCGGGACGGGTTGCGCCTGGCGCGTGACTTTCTTGGCGATACTTGCCCCGGCGGCGGGTCATAAGTCCCCAATACCCTCCCGCAGGTTGGTCGACCGGCGCTCAAGTGGAGGGTGTCAATTGGCGTAAAACCGTGGCGTGGTCAAAGTACACTTTTTCGCACACCAGATTCTCGCCCTCAAAGATAAAGATGCAGGCGCTTTGCACCTCCATCGGGTTTCCGGTGGGAGCGATTCCGGCCCACGTCCCACGGTGCGTGCCGCCGAACTTGCATTCCACGATGACTGCGTCATCGGCATGATAGGTTGCCAGCCTCTTAAGCCAGAAATCCGGAAACGCACCGAGCAGCAGGCTGAGCAGACCCTCCACCGCCTCGCCTCCGTCCGCAATAGCGCCCACGGCCGGAACTTCGTATCGCGGATGGTGAAAGGTGGCGAGCGCGGCAGCGACATCATGAGTCACTGTCTCCGCCTCGATATGCGCATTCACCACCGCTTCTCGCCGGGCTCGCAAGTCGTGTGTTTTGTCAGTTGGCATAGTCCCTACTCCTTTGGGAATCGGAGCGCGGGCTCGACGCCCGCTGTGGCGCGGGTATGCTCATCGTTTCCGGATTCCGATCAGCCGGCATTAGGGCACACAACATCGTCAACCCGACCCAGCCGATTCAACAGGCGCGTCATTTCCGTTTCGCCGGGGCGGGTGCCGGAGGCACTGCTGACGAAGCGATGTCCGACACTACTTTCCAAGAGCCGTCGGCCTGTTTCTTGTAGACGGTCACATAGCTGCCATGGTCGGTGGCCGGTTTCTTCGTGGCCGAGTCCGTCATGGTCAATGTGTAGGAGCCCTGAGTGTATGCCATGTCCCCGGCGCTCGCGACCTCGACCCGGGTGGCTTCGAATTTGAGCGAGAGAACGGGATCCGCGACCATCTGCTTTAGTGCCGGGCCAAAGGCTGCCTTCCCGACATAGGATGCTGCGAAAGGAGCCATCAGCACGGCGTCATCGGTGTAGTGCGCGATGACTTTGTCGGCGTCTTTGGCTTCGTAGTCCTTGTTCCACTGCGCTTCGATGTCCTTGATTGCCTGGACATCCGTGTCGTGAGTATCAGCGGGCTTGGGCGCCTGGGCGCAACTGAGGGTTAACCCGACCAGGGCCAGGGCGGAAAGAGTGAAGAGTTGTCGTGTCATCTTTTGTCCTCGCATCTGATTTGTACATCGGCGTTCAGAGCGGCCGGCGCGGAAACCGAGATAGCGGGGACCCTCGGCTTCGGCGGGGCTAAAGAGTCTGTGTAAGAATTCGTCTTTGCTGTCATTCCGAGGAGCCGCAGGCGACGAGGAATCTCGCAGTGCCTCGAAAATACTCAGAGCGAGATTCCTCGCTTGGCTCGGAATGACACTTCAAAGGAGGCCTTCACACGGACTCTAAGCCCCGCCCCTCCGCGAATTCCCCCGAATTTGGTGAGAAATCCGGACTAGGCCCGTGGCGCGTAAACTCCTTCTCATCTCGCCATCGCTACTTCCATTCCCATATTGTTGACTTCGTGTTCCCCTGCTGATCGTCGTTGTACTCGAACACGGCTGCCACGCTATTCAGCCGCGCCCATTTGGGGAATGCGGTCTGATAGAAGATGGCTCCGCGATACTTCACCGATCCATCTTTCCCGATCCAGCCCGCCCCCTGGCCCACCCAGCTTGCGGTGCCGCCCTCCACGTTGATGACCACGCCCTGCCCGCTGCCGATCAGGCTGCCGTCCGGCCGCATCGTCGCGGTAAACGTGGCTATTGTCTGATGGCCTATTCCCAGAATCGAGCCTCCCGCATGGAACGAAGTTTCCATCATTGGGTCTGCCCCTTGGCATGGAAGCACTCGCCGCCCTGTGATCTTCCCCATCTCTTCGCAGATCTTGTCTCCGAGCATTGTCTCCTCCCAAGAGTGAATTGCGCACAACCGCTCCTTCAAGGTTGGCGAGCTACCACGGGGTGGCACAGACATTGAAGTCCATGTCTGCTCCACCCTTCACAACGTAAGTCATTGCCCATAGTTTCGTGGGATACCACACTAAGGACGCGCTTCATACACCAGGTTAAATGGGGTTTCGGCGGCACGGCGGAAGCGAGTGAAGCCTGCTTCCGACGTCACCTTTCGGATTTGCTTTTCGCCCGCTTGCGCGCCCAACGCCGCGCCCACCTCTTGCGCCAGCGATGCGGGCGTACAGATCATGGTCGAAGCCGAGTAATAGATCCGTCCAATCGGGTTGTGATTCTGGTGTGACAGGTCGTTGGCGAACGGTTCGACGATCATCCAGGTTCCATCGGGCTCGAGCGTGGTCAGCACGTGCCTGGCGGCGCCGACCGGGTCGCCCATGTCGTGCAGGCAATCGAAGAAGGTCACCAGATCATAGCCTCCATTGGCGGGATAGCTTTTCGAGCTGGCCACCTCAAAGCTGATCTGGTCGAGCAAGCCGTCGCGCCCGGCTACGTGGCGGGCGTACTCAATCGATCCGCTGTGATAGTCGAATCCGTAAAATCGTGATTTGGGAAAGGCCTTTGCCATGAGCATGGTGGAAGCGCCGTGCCCGCAGCCCACGTCGGCAACACCGGCTCCGCGCTTCAGCCGCGCTTCCATCCCCTCGATTGCAGGAATCCAGTTGGACATGAGGTTGGCCGCGTAGTTCGGGCGGAAGAACCTCTCCGTCCCAAAAAATAGATTGGCATCATGCTCGTGCCATCCCACACCTTCCCCGGTCCGAAAGGCCTGGGTGATCTTGGGCTCGTCTTTGAAACAAGCCGAGATGATGTGGAAGGCGCCTGGAATATCCATCATGGTGATGGCGAACGCCTGCTCCGGAGGAAGGGTGTAGCGGTTAGTTGCGGAGTCGTAGGTGACAAACCCGCTGGCCGCATTAGCATTGAGCCACTCGCGCACGTAACGCTCGGACGTTTGAGTTTTGTCGGCCAATTCCGTCGAAGTCAGTGGCCCCGCGCCCGCCATTTCCTTGTAAAGGCCCAGCTTGTCGCCGATCACCACCAGCGCCGCATGCATCGCCGCGCCCATGTCGCCCACCACACGTTCCAGAAAATGATTCAGCTTGGATTCATCGTACCCTGGGGTCGCCACCGTAGTAGCCATGGAAGCACCTCCTGGGAATTGATTTTCGCGGGGGACAGGCGCCGAAAAGGGCGCCACGTCAGTTTTCCCGCACAGCCGCGCTCACGCCAACATGTCCATGCTGGTGTCAGATGTGTAGTGACCATTATTTGCGGTCTTTTTGCCCTAGCCTGATGTTACATGCCTCCACGGTGCATTTCAAGTGCAATTTCACCCATCTTACGGAACCCTTCACGGCACCCGGGCTGGCGCCACCGGCTTCGAGATCACGTTACGCTTGCGGCTGTGAGGAGTCCAGGTGCAACGAGTTTGCATTGGTGAGCGAATCCGCTCAGCCCTCGGTTGTGATAAGACCCAGGAGATCAGCGCGATGGACCGCCTCTTCTAATCGTGGCCAGAGGCAAGATTCCCTCTAAGTCCATCAGACGCCGCCAGATGTTCTAATCCGCCATTCCACCGGAGATTATTGCAACTGAATTGCAATAGATTCAAAGCAATTTCGGTTCTTGCTAACCTTTGCGGAGAAATGCTCATGAAATGGACATACAGTCGATTTGTGCCGCGGTGCAGGCGCATCGCAAGCAATTTGGCACTTCTGGCGGTGGCTCTGATTTTTCACGTCTGTGCCCTGTCTGCCCAGTCTGGCGGGACCATTTCGGGTGCCGTTATCGATCCCAGCGGGGCTTCGATCCCCGGAGTGAAGGTGACCGTACAGAACTCAGAAACTGGCCTACAGCAAACCGCGACCACAGACAGCGATGGTTCTTACGTGTTCCCGGCCCTGCCTTCGGGTAAGTATCAGGTCGAAATGTATCATCCCGGATTCAAGCCGTGGCGGCAGATCGGGCTGAACTTGGACGCCAACTCCACGCTGCGTATTGACGCCAAGTTAGAGCTCGGCCCCCGAACTGAGACCGTCACTGTAACCGAAGCAGCCGTGCACGTTGAGGACGCCAGCACCCAAATGGGCGAGGCAGTGAGTGCCAAAGAGGTTGCAGCCGTGCCGCTCAACGGCCGCAGTTACACAGACCTGCTGGCGCTTCAACCGGGTATAGTTCCTACCAGTTCGCAGCAGCCCAATGCAGTCGTGATGTCCGGAGTAAGCAGCACACCACCTTCCGGCGACCTTGACGCGGGAAACTTGTCAGTGAGAGGGCAACGGGAAACGGCCAACGGTTTCCTCATTAATGGCAGCAACGTCGAAGAAGGAGTCAACATGGGGACGGCCATAGTTCCCAATCTCGACTCGATTCAGGAACTCCGCGTATTGACCAGCGACTTCGACGCCGAATACGGCAATTACAGCGGAGGACAAGTTATCGTAGTCACCAAATCAGGGGGAAACCACATTCACGGAGATGGGTTCGATTTCCTGCGCAACACGGACCTGGATGCGCGCAACTACTTTTCCTCGAATCGCGCCAGTTTCCGCCAAAACCAGTTTGGCGGCTCGCTGGGCGGTCCGGTGAGGCGCGATCGCGCGTTCTTCTTTGCAGACTACCAGGGCACCCGCATGACGCAAGGTGTGGACACCGGTCTTATCGCAGTTCCATCCGCCGCGGCCAGAACTGGCGATCTTTCGAGCCTGTTCCAACTCTTTGAACGGCACGGTTAAAGGCGACTACTGGGCCGGAATGCTGGCGCAGAAAGTCGGCCATCCAGTAATGGTGGGGGAGCCTTATTACTTCGCCGGTTGTCAGAATTCGGCCGCTTGTGTATTTCCCAATGCAGAGATCCCTCTCGGGGCGTGGTCCAGCGCCGGCCAAAAACCTCCTGCAGTACATCGCGGAGCCCAATCAGGGCGCAAACTACTTTTCTACCTCCGCCTATGATCAAACCCTTCACGATGACAAAGGGGCAATCAGGCTTGACGCCAACACCCAATGGGGAACGATTTCTTCATACTATTCGCTGGATGATTACCAACTGAATGATCCCTACCCCACGGGCCAGGGAGGCGCGAGCGTTCCTGGCTTCAATGCCATCTCGCTGGGCCGAGCTCAATTGCTGAGTCTCGATGATACAAAAACCTTGGGCTCGAACGCCCTGAACGAATTTCATCTGAGCTACCTGAGATTTGCCAACAATGTCGGCCAACCCGTGGGCGGCGTGGGCCCCAAGCTGAGCCAGCAAGGCTTCCTCGAAGGTCCCGGCACGCTTGGGATTGTCCCCTTAAATCCAAAGATCGAAGGCGTCGAAAACGTGGCGCTTAATTCCTTCACTTTTGGGGTGGATACGACCGGCCTCGTACAGGTCAATAATCTCTTTCAAGTTGCGAACAACTTCTCCAAGGTGGTTGGAAAGCACACGCTTAAAACGGGTGGTGAACTCCACCTCGACCAAGTCAACGTTAATCCTGACGCTGTTTACAACGGCTCGTTCCAGTTCACAGGAAGCGAGACCGGGTCTGACTTTGCGGACTTCCTCTTGGGGGTGGCCAGCTTCTACCGGCAGGGCGACTCAGCGAGTTTCTATCTCCGCGACAACTACTTTGGGTTATACGGTCAGGATAGCTGGCGTGTGAGGCCCGATCTGACCTTGAATTACGGAATGCGCTGGGATCTGCTTCCGCCATGGCATGAAAAATACAATCAGCTTCAAACGCTCGAGCCCGGGCAGCAGTCAGTCGTATACCCCGACGCGCCTGAGGGTCTGGTCTTCCCGGGTGATCCCGGAATCCCGCGCACGCTGGCCCGAGCGAAATATACCAACTTCGCTCCCCGGGTGGGGCTGGCATACTCACCGCATTTTGAGAGCGATTTCTTAAAGAAGGTTTTCGGCCCCTCAGGAAGAAGCAGCGTGCGGGCGGGGTTCGGCATGTTCTACACGGCCTTTGAGGGACTATCAGCCAGCATCATGAGCGCTAACCCGCCCTACGGTTATGACTACAACAGCAGCGTGTCTCCCTTGTTCTCGACACCCTTCGTGGCGGCCGCAACCGGCCAGAGCCTGGGCCAGCCATTCCCTTCGCCGATTGCAGCCTACGGAGCTTCGCGAGCCAGGCCAAACACCACGGTCGATTGGACGAAGTATGAACCCATCACCGGGGTACCATCCTTCTTCATCCGCAATGTTCCCCCCTATGCAGAAAGCTACACGGTATCGCTCGAGAGAATTGGCAACTAATACCGTTCTGAGTCTCAGCTACGTGGGTTCCGAGGGTTCTCATCTACTCACTATCACTTCGGCAAACCCGGGCAATCCCGCGCTTTGCCTGAGCGTCAGCAAGCCGGACCAGGTAATGCCTGGGACCTCGACCTGCGGTCCATTTAACGAAGGCGGCTTATTCACGCGAGCGAGCGGCCAGACCGTGCAGGTGCGCGGGCCTTTCAGTCCGCTGTTTGACGCGGTCAGCTATCAGAAGACAATAGGCGCATCGAATTATCAAGCGCTCGAGGCGAGCTTCCGTCGGGCGACTAAATCGCTGGAGCTGATGGCAGGATACACCTACAGCAAATCTCTTGACGACTCTTCCAGCCTCGCCGAGCCGGTCTACCCGTTCAACGCCGGCTTGAGCAGGGCCCCCTCGGCTTTTGATATGCGCCATAACTTCGTCGCCAGCTACAGATATGTACTGCCAACCGACCGGCTGTTCCGGCACGGCAATCGCTGGACAGAAGGTTGGTCGCTCTCGGGAATCACGCACTTCAGCAGCGGCTTGCCCGTAACGCTTTTCAATAACAACGACACCTCCCTGCTCGGCACCATACCGAATGGCATTAACAATAACGGAGTGGACACACCGGACCTCAGTCCCGGCAAACTGCTGGTCAATACCGACCCTCGCAACGGCAGACCGGCGTTCAATACTTCGCTGTTCAGCCTTCCGGCACTTGGAACGATAGGCACCGCCGCCCGGCGAATCTTCTATGGCCCCGGAATCGACAACTTCGATTTGGCGCTTTTGAAGGACCTGCGCCTCACGGAGTCCAAGTCGCTGCAGTTGCGCTTTGAGTCGTTCAATGCCCTCAATCACGCGCAGTTCTACGGCGCCGCAGCCGTGAACGGGAACATCAGCAGCCCAGCCTTCGGGCAAATAGTGAGCGCAGCGTCGCCGCGGCTTGTTCAGGTGGCAGCGAAGTTCTTTTTCTAAGAAGCCCGTCGCCATGAAAATAACGCCCGTAGGGGGACGGCTTGCCGTCCCCTCATTTCTCCCGGCCCTGGCAAGGGTAGGGCAAGCCCTACCCCTACACTTTTTCAAGGTGGGCGCTCAGGCCGGTGAACAGGAAAAATCTCAGAAGACTATCTTTAGCCGTAGCCCGAAGCTGCGAGGGGTGGCAAGCGCCGTACCGGAAAACAGACTGGCGAAGTTGATCAAATTAAGATGGTTGGTCAGGTTCGAGCCCTGAACTTGGAGGCTGATTTTGCTATTGTCCCGGTCGAACAAGTCGAATCCCGCGCCCGCGTCGAGCGAATAAGACGGCCGAACCCGGTCCCGGGCAAAGTCTACTTTACCCAATATACGCGGGCCGTACTGCGCGAGCAGAAAGTTGTAGTCCGTGTCGCCGGCATCGAGTTCCACAGGCAGGCCGCTCCCGTAGGAACTCTCCGTTGCCAGCCACAGCCGCTTTGTCACCTCAAAGCGCAGGCGGCCATGTGCCGTATTGCGCTGGTCTTGGGAAATCCAGAACCGGCTGTTATCTGGCACGCCAGCCACGGCGTCCGAGCCGATGAAGAGGCCGCCGGTTATGGGACCTTGACCGATGCCCAACTGGTTGGCGTAGCTGAGGGTGCCGGAAAATCTTCCCCAACGCGGCACCGTCAGTTTCCCTTCGATGCCTTCAATCCGGGCGCTCGCGTCAGCAATGGGGAAGCTGACCCCTGTGTTCAGCAGCGTATCGTCGTCGGAATAATTGCGAAAATCCCTTCGAAACAGGTTGGCGTCCACTCGCAAATGCCCCGCGAATGCCCGCGCGACGCCCACCTCGTAATAGTTTGCGCGAGCCGCCTCGACCGGTAGGCGCAGAACCAGAGGACTGGTCTGGTCGAGCAAGGGAGAACTCGCCAGCAGAAGGTTCTCAATGGCAGGCGTCTGGAACACGCGGTCGTAGCTCGCGTGAACGAGCACACCCGTGCGGGGAAGGTAGCGAGCGACGGCTACCCGGGGACTCCAACCGGACTGGTCGAGCACGAAGTGGTAATGGTCATAACGCAGGCCGAGGCTGGCGCTCCAATGCTTCCAGTGAAGGCTGTCCTGCACGAAGGCGGCGGGCTCGAGGTCGGTGCGACGATCGCTAAAGGTGAAATTCTGTGCAGTCCCAGGATCAAAGAGAGAAGGATTCGTGATGGCATATTGCAGAGCCTCGTGCACGGGATTGAAAATCGCATCGACTCCGAGCTTCCAATTCTCCGGGCCGTGTGAGCCGGCCAGAGTGGCGCGACCGTAACCTTGCGTGAAACCCCGCTGCTGGCTGATGACTACGGGAGTGGCGAGGGGGTTCGACCAGAGATGGAATGACTCATTCCTGAAACTGCTCTCGGCGCTGAACAACAACGTCGGAGAAAGGACCCGGTCGTAATCGATCTGGCCGTTCGTTTCCCTGTCCGCGGCGTCCTGGCGCTGCCCGGCTTCCTGTTGAACCAGTTCATTGGGAAGCGAGTTGCGGCCCGTGTCCTCGAGAAATGACAATCGCAGGCGGTCGCGGTCGGTCAACTCGCGCGAATAGACTGCTTTGAGGCCGCTCGTGGATCCCTGGTTCGTGAAGTTAGCGATCACCGGCGGGTCGAGGTAGCGGCCGGTGAAACCACCGTCTCCCGTGAGCAAGAACTGATTCTTGCCCCGGGCATATCCAATCTCGGTATTACCTGCCAAGGTCGCGAAGCTGCCGCCTTCGGCGCCCGCTGTCACATGCAGCCCGCGGGGAAGGTTTTCGGCCGTCGTCACGTCCACCACTCCACCCAGTTTGCGTCCGTATTCGGCGGGAAAACCCGCCGTCATAACTCGCATCGACTCGACGTCATCCGATTCGAGAGGCGGAGCAAACGCGGGTGACCGATTCTCGGTGAGGGGCAGGCCGTTGACCACAAACTGCACATCGTACTCCGAGCCGCGAGGATGAAGCACGCTGTTGGCCTCGTAAAGCCAGCCCGGCTCATCGTCGACCGCGTCGGTGATGCTGCGGCCCAGTTGGGCGGGAATCCGTTGGTTAAGCGTCGTGGAGCCGATGAAGTAAGCGAGCCCGGCGCGGTTCGGATCGAGGAGGGTGTCAGAATCCGTCACCTTGATTTGACTCTCGACGCGAGCCAGGCCCAGCGTTACCGAGGTGGTGAGCGCCACTTCGGAGCGGACCTCAATGAGCCGTTCCGCGTTGTCAAATCCTTGACGAGACACGCGCAGGTGATAGACGCCGAAAGGAATCTCGCGGATAGTGCAATGCCCCTCCTGATCGGTAAAGAGACTTCGCTGGAATTGGCCTATCGTACTCGTAAGTTCAATCGCGCTTTGCAAAGGCCCACCTTTGGGATCAAAAACCCGCAGCCGCATTTCTCCGTGCTCGCGCTGCCCGAGTGCGGGAATCGACACCATCATAACCAGGGCGAGCAATGCACCGCCGCCGAAAGCGCGCTTCAATGTGAGCTGCTTCGAATGCATTTTGATTATTCCGCGGCCCCAGTAAGCCCATTATTAGGATGCGGGTTTTTCGTCCAGATGGCAATAAGTTCATAAGCGCGTTTTCGAAGCTGGAGATTCCTACGTTCGTAACCCACAAAGTCAGCAGAAGCGTGGCCAAGAAGCCTGATGCGAGGACCATCCGGAATCGTTAAAACTGCTCGCGCCGATAACTAGCCTACCATCTCGGGATGAATCGAACTGGGGATGTCTTGACCAGCTTCCCTCACCGCTTCGTCTTGCACAGCGGGAGTGCCCTGAGAACTAGGAACGGAGTACTAGGGTAGGGGACTTAAGTCCCGGTACCTCTGTGCTATGGTCGCTTGAGTAGAAGTAAGGCATAAATGTTGTGAAAGATGTGAGGAGATGTTCCAGGTGTACGTAATGTGGCCGCACACGAACACAACCCGATCAAGCTCATTCGGCTCAGAGTCTCTCCGTCGGCTGAGGCCACACGCGGTTTGGATGTCGGCATCTGGTAAAGCGTCATGATTGAATCGACAGTCATCTTAGTTCTCTCGGTGGCGATGTTCTTCTTCTACTTCCAAGTCACCTGTCAGAAGATGCTTCGCTACCAGTTCGAGCGGGAGTACTTCCGCTCCGTCGTCAAGGCGAACGGGTTGGAGTTTTTGGCCTTGCGCGAGTCGTTGACGCGATTCGGGTTCCCAGGTGGATTATCCCCGGCTGAGCAGCATGCTTAAATGCGATTTCCTCGCACTGACCTACCTCCTCAAGAACGTCGGGAATGCGAAGCAACAGTACTCGAGCCGGGAGCGGCTCCTGATTCTTTACTCCCATTCGTTGTTCCTTTCGCTCGCGGTGTGCCGTCTGGTGAAATTTGGTGAGAAGAACGCGATTCTGAAACTGACTTCTGTTTTGCAGTACTTTTCAAACGTGGTTGGGCAGCGCATGAACACAGTAGGGTTTGGAAACATGGTCGCGGCCGACTACGTACCTAACGTCTAATTCATTCCGCCTCGGGGCGCACCTGGGCTGGACCTCCCTTCCTGGGATGCGCCCCCCTCCTTTTTCACGCAATCCGCCGAGAATTCACGCACAGCGCGGTCGTTTCGGCCCGGGCCTCAGGCCTTTACGCCAAGCGCATTTCAACTCGAATTCCGAAGTTGGTATTGGCGCTCCCAGGCCAACTCGTTGAATCTGAATTGCCTGCCCTGATAACCTCGAGAACGGAAGGGGAGTTTGGATTCTTCGGAAGTAACCCCTCACCCGTCCCGCACCGGCTGACGACAACGCCGGCTGCGGGACACCCTCTCCCCAAGGGAGAGGGCTGTGTTTTCAGATCCAATCACCCGATCGTCCCTTAGACGATGTCCTCAGTTTTTGGATCCCAGCGCACGGCGCGCTTCTTGTGGTAAGAGGCTATAGCCATCTGGCAAGTAATCGCCGAGCAGTAACCGATATCGAACGAGCAGCTCGGCTCCTTGCGGCTGCGCATGCAGTCGAAGAAATTTTGCATGTGGACGGCGGTGCCGTCGCAGTAACCCTTTGCTTGCCCGCCCTCGGCAGGTTCAGCGCAAAGCGTGTTCACGCCCAAGGTTTCGCCGCCTTGCGGCTGGAAGCGCACCTGGTCGGATTCATTGCGCGAGACCGTTCCTTTATTGCCGAGTAGCATGTCGTGCCCTTCACCGTAAAAGTTGTTACCGAACATGGAATTCCAGGTGAAGAGCACCTTCCCTTGCAGCATCGAGACGTCAACAGTGTCCGGCACCTGCATTTTGGGCGAGAGCAGATTGGCTCCGGTCATGGTCACGCTGTCGGGGATGTCAAACTTCATCAGCTTGTACCAGAAGCCCACTTGGTGAACCATGTTCTCGAAGACGTTGCTGCCGTCGTAATCCCAGAAAAATCGCCAATTCATGTAGCGCTGCGGGTCGAAGGGATGCGGCGCGGCCTCGCCCTGGAACGCCTTCCAGTCCACGTGCTGCGGGTCGCAGTCGGCGGGGATTTGGCGCGTCCAGCCGCCGTAGGGCGCGTTGCGGTAGTGGTGGGTATGGAGGCGCAGTGATCAGCGCCCAGCTTGCCGGATGCGACCATCTCGCTGATCGTGCCGAAGCCCGGCGCGCTGATGACCTGAATGCCCACCTGCACGACGCGGCCCGAGCCCTCGAAGGCCTTGCTGCATGCGCCGCGCGTGGCCGGGATTGAACGCCATGGTCTTTTCCTGGTAGACGTCCTTGCCCGCCTGAATGGCGGGGACGAAGTTCAGCGCGTGCTGGTGCTGCGGGGTGGCGATCAGCACCGCGTCGATCGATTTGTCGTCCAGCAGCCCGCGAAAATCCTGGTAGGTTTTGATGCCGGGGACGATTGCCTTCACTTCGTCGAGGCGGCGCGTGTAGACATCCGCCACGGCCACGGCCTCGACGTTCGGACAGCGAATGGCGACTGTGCAAGTCTTCCTGGCCGCGGTCGCCGCCGCCGATCAGGCCGATGCGGATGCGGTCGTTAGCTCCCAGCACACGTCCGGGCGGGAACAGGCCGGAAGCGGCAAGCGCAGCAGAGCTGCCCAGAGCTTGCTTGATGAATGTGCGGCGAGTTGACATACATTGACTCCTTTGTTCGAAAAGAATTTCAAAGTTCAAACGGCAAAGGGCAAATGGAAAACCCTGTGGAATCTATGGCTCGATTCGTGTTTGATGAACCCCCTCACCCGGCCCGCGCGCCTTGAGAAAGCGCCGTCGCGGGCCACCCTCTCCCCCAAGGGGGCGAGGGTTGTAGATCTTCCCAACTGGGCATTGAATGCCGGCGAACTTCCTCAATCGAGAATCGTCAACCATAATCGGCAATCATCAATCCACGTGTATCCACAAATGTGCGATGGCCGTTTGCCCTAACCGGTTGGTTCTCTCCACGCGCACGATGTAGTCTCCGGGCTTTGCGAATGCGTGCTTGGTGATGGCGAAGCCGTTCTTGGCGTGTTCATCCACGTTGCCGTCGGATTTGGTGGTGGCGGTCGAGCCATCGCCGAACGTCCAACTTTCCTGTCCATCCGTAGTTCCGAAGGCCCGCACTTTGAAGGTGACGGGCTTGCCTGCCCGAAGGCCCAGGGTGGGGAAATATGCGGCCTGAATGGACGGCGGCACTTGGTCCGGGTGTTTCGGGTCGAGCACGTTGACCGTCTCGAAGTCGTAAGCGGTGCGGCCGTGGTCGTCGGTGATTTTCAGAATTTCGCTGAACGTGCCGGCCTTCGAGTAGGCCTTCTCCACTGTGGCGCCCGAAGCTCTCTTGCCGTCGGTGAACGTCCAATTATACCGGGCAATCTGCGAATCGCTCCACGACCGTGACCCATCGAGCGTCGCCTTTTCTCCTATGAGGATGGCCTGGTGAGGCCGCGCCACGGCGATGAGGTGCGGCTTATACTGCTGCAGGTAGGCTTCCCACAAAAACGCATAGCCTTCCTGCGTGCCGAACTTGCCGGAGGCCTGCGGGCAGATGATCTCGTAGTGCAGGTGCGACCAGCCGCCGCTCCCGCCCGCTTTGCCGAGCGTGCCGATCTTCTGCCCCTGGACGACCCGCCCGCCCAGCTTTACCGAGGGATCGTACGAGTACAAGTGCGTATAACGATGGTACCAGCCGCGCGCGTCGAGAACCCAAATGGTGTCGTTGAAGGCCCGGTCGATGGCGGCGTTGTCTTTGACTTTGTCGACGACCTGCTTGCCCAGTCCCACCACCTCGCCATCAGTTGCTGCGATGACGTCCACTAGGCCCTCGGCCCCGCCAATATCGAGGCCGGCGTGATAGTAGATCTTGTCCGAGCCGATGTGTTCGCCTCCATCGACATACGTCGGCTCGTTCCCCATTTGGGTTCGTGTGGCGAACCAGCGCTGGCGGACCGGGTAGACGAACGCGCCTGGCGGCATGAAGGGCAACCCCGCAGGCCACAGGCGCAGGCGCGCGTCCTTTTCGAGCCCCCAATGGTCGCGGTTAGTATTTTGGTAATAGGCCTTGGTCACCGTGCAGTCCACTTGCACCCCGCCTACGCTCACCGGCAGGCGGTAGTTTCCGCAGGAGAGCGTGGCTCGGACGCCGTTAATCTCCACTTCCGCGCGAGCCTCGCGAATCGCCGAGCGGGCTTTGTCCCGCGTCTCGCTGGTCGAGAGGAGTCTCACGGTTGCGCCCTTGCCATCCGTGAGCTGGAGGCTCTGCGACGCGCCCACGTCAATATCCAAGGTGCGGAAAGGCATCTGTTGAGCAAGCACCAAGCCGGTGAAACACAGGAAAATCGCTACGACCGGACACATGGTTTTCATGTGTAACTCAAGCCCCCCATCTCAGGTTCGTCAAACCATACACCGGGCCAACTCTCGGGTCAAGCTGGTATCGCTCCGGTGGGTGCCGGTCCATCGAAAAAACAGGCAGCCTCGCGTGGCCGGTTCGAGTACAATCGGGCGGGGCCAGTGGCTCGGCCGGCGGGTCGCGCCCTATGTGGAGGCGCCCGTGGGGCCGTATTTCGCCCCCACAGGGTGGCTGGCGCAGACCTCTGCACTGTGAGGTCTGCGAATTCGCGAAGCGAGGCTCTTGGCGGCGATGGCCGCTGCACAGGCACGGTTCGCTGCCGCGAACCTCGCAGACATCAAAACTCGGATGTCTGCGCTAGCCCATTGAGGAGGTTTGGAGATGGTTCAGAAGTTATTATGTTCGATTATGTTATTAGCAATACTGTGTCCCGGCGGGATATATTCCAAGGATGCAAATTCCCAGACAACTACTCCCGGGGGCGCACCGGCTTCGATCAAGCCGTTCCTGAGGCGCTGGGATCTGAGCATAACGACCCCGAAGGGTGAGCTGCCTTCATGGATAGACGTCTCGGAGGAGCAGGGGAATCCCAAGATTGTGATGGTGGGAACCTCCGAGCATGCGACGCCGCTCCCCAAAGTCGAGATCAAGGCGGAGGAGATCGAGTTCCTTTCGCCCAAGGGGGAAGAGGGTTTCAGCGAAGACACGCTCTTCAAGGGGAAGCTCGAGGGCGGCCAACTTGCGGGTTCGACCTCGAGCCCCAGCGGGACGTCCTGGCGATGGACTGGCCGGCGAGCGCCGTCCCTGAAGCGGACCGGCGAGCCGAAATGGGCAAAGCCCGTCACCTTGTTTAACGGCAAAGATTTCACGGGTTGGAGATTCAGTGACCCGGCCCGGGCCAAAACCTGGACGGTCGAAGGCGGGACGCTCGTGAGCAACGGGCACGGCCCTGAAATCATCACCACCCCGAAGTTCATGGATTTCAAAATGCACCTCGAGTTCAACTGCGGGCCCAAAGCCAATAGCGGTGTATACCTGCGGGGCCGCTATGAAGTGCAGATCGAAACCGACTCCGCGCAGGAACCGCCCAGCCACCATACGGGCGGGGTGTACGGCTTTCTTGTGCCCACGCCTGAACTGCCGCGCAAGCCGGGCGAATGGCAGAGCTTCGACATCAAGTTCCTGGGTCGCACGGTCACGGTGGTACAGAACGGGCAGATGGTGATCGCACAAAAGGAGATTCCAGGGATCACGGGCGGAGCGCTCGACAGCCATGAAGGGCTGCCAGGGCCCATCTACCTGCAAGGCAGCGAGCAGGGGCGGGTGGCGTTTCGCAACATTGTGATTGTTCCCGCGGAATAAAACGTGGCACGGGCATCCTGCCCGTGCTGGCTCTTGCGCCGCGAAGCTGGGGCGGTGTGAGAGTCTGTTTGAAAACCTCTTTTGGCGTGTCATTCCGAGCGAAGCGAGGAATCTCGCTCTGAATATTTTCAACGCACTGCGAGATTCCTCGTCGCCTGCGGCTCCTCGGAATGACAGCAAAAACGAGTTCTCACACAAACTCGGTGACCCCCTCACCCGTCCCGCGCCGTCTGATGAAGGCGCCGGCGCGGGACACCCTCCCCCCAAGGGAGAGGGCTATTCGTTCGTTAGGTGGCACGCGCATCCTGCCCGTGCCACATCGCGGCCGCAACCGTGGGATTCCGACTCAAAAGTTCTCGCGCTCTTCGTCCCTGATGACTCTGTGCACGGGTTTGGGCATGGGGACGTTGCCTTTGCTTTCGCGCCACAGAATGAGGTTGATCTGTGCTGCGTCGGCTGCGTCGGCGTGCGAAAAATCCATGCGCGAAGACTCCTTCGCGCCAGGAGCCTTGGTAGGATTGGTTTCGTAGAGGAGGCCGTTCTTGAGGTTGCGCGCGTCGGCGTTGAAAAGCCGGCTGGTCTCCCGCACCCGAGAAGAGCGGCGCCATAACGGCGGCCTGAGCGTCGTTGTTGTTCATAGGCGGAAGGCCCAGCAGCGCTTCCATGGTGTGAACCAGGTTTACGGTGGTATAGAAGTTGTGGTCGACGAGGGGCTTCTGTGCGGAACTGGGCGAATACTTGCTGACCACGAGCGCCGTGCTGCGATGCGCATCCACGTGATCGGCGCCGTCCTGGGCGTCATCCTCAAGAATGAAGATGGCGGTGTCGTCCCAGTAGGGGCTGTGGGAGACGGCCTCGACCACGCGCCCCACGGCCAGGTCGTTGTCCGCGACGGAAGCCTCAGGCCGCGGATAGCCAGGGTAAGTCCCCACCGTGTGATCGTTGCCCAGGCGCAGGATCACGAACTGCGGAAGTTCCGTCCCCGCACCGTCCCCGCGCGCCTTCACGAATTCCGCGAATTCATTGAGGAATTCGTCGACGCGCATCTGGTCAGGATAATCCACGCGGAAGTCGCCGAAGCGGGGATCGAAGTGGCCCGCAATTTCCGGCTTGGTGGCGACGTTGCCGATCATGATGGGGACGGGCCACGGCCACGGGCTGGGCGAGCCGTGCGGCTGGCCTACATTGGGCGGCAAGGGCTGTCCCTTAAGGATCGACTCCTGCTCGCAGCCCACGCCCGCCCCCGGCGGCATGTCGCACCAGTGCGTGTCCACATACTCCCCGTAGTTGCGATGCGTCAGGCCGTGCCGCGCCACGTTCGTCCAGATGTAGCCGGTGCCGGGTTCGTTCACGTCGGGCTGGCCCTGATAGAGCGGAATATCGCCGGACACAGTCCCTTCGTAGTCGTACAACCGCTCGGCGCCTCGATAGGAGATTTGCCAGGTCTTCTCCGTGTAGTCGCTGGTGATGGCAGCCATCGACCACACGTGGCCGTCGCCGGAGACTTCACCGCTGCAGTAGAAGTTATCGATGATGCCGAACTGGCGCGCCAGGGCGTGCTCGTTGGGCGTGATCTTCTCGCCGTACATGCAGAGCGCGGGGTCGCCGTCGCCGGGCCGGAGGTCGCCGAAAATCTGGTCGTAAGTCCGGTTCTCCTTGATGATGTAGATCACATGCTTGACGGGGTTCGCGCCGCCACGGAACGGGATGGCGCCGCCTCTGCCGCTCATGAGGTTGCTTCGCAGAGCTTCCTCGGTTGATTGCGCGAGCGTGCGCCCGGCTTCCTCGATGGTCACCCGGGCGATCGAGCCGTGGATCATAGAAGCGATGTAGGGATGTAGCGCGCCCGCATCGACAGGGGAAGGCGCTCGCGGGCCGGAGTTGGGGCCGGTGCCCACGCCTTTGCCGCTGGCGATGAAGAGGTCGTCGCCGCGTACGCCGAGCGCCGTGGGATACCACTCGGTTGGAATGAACCCCAGCGCGGGCTGCGGCGCTTCGGAAGTGGTTGTGTTCACGTCGAACACAGCCACGGCGTCGAGCGAGGCTGCCGCTACGAACAAGCGCTTTCCATCAGCGCTTTCGGCCAGAGCGTTCGGGTAAGTGCCCGCGAAATTCTGCCCGGGAAGTTTGGTGGAAAGCGTCGCGACCGGCTGGCCCGAAGCCGTGTCGATCACCGCCACCGAATCGGCGTTCGAGAGCGTCACGTAAAGGCGCTGTTCGTCGGGACTGAGCAGCAGCGCGGTAGGATGCGAGCCCGCAACCGTGGGCAACTGCGGAGCCTGAAGCCTGATGCGGCGGATGACTGCGCCGCGAGCGAGGTCCATCTCCGCGACTTGGGAAGCATTCCAGAGGCTGCAGTATCCGCGCTTTCCGTCGCGCGTCACGGCCACACCGTAGGGATAGGACCCTGGAATGTGATCGTTCATGCTCAGATCGAATCGATGTGCGACTTGCCCGGAGGCGAGGTCGAGTATAACCGCGTCATCGGCCAGGTTCTCAGCGATGAGCAGCTTCTCTCCCTCGCCGGGGATTACGGCCAGACCAGCCGGGTAAGGAATGGCCGTGCCTTTAGGTGCTCGATAGAAAACCCCACCGGCCTGCTTTCCGGGGCCAAGCACCGGCAGGGGAAGCTTGATGAACCGCTGGGGAGTAACCTTGCCTTCTTCAAACGAATAGACCGCAATGCCGTTACCGGTGTCGCCGGCCGTCTGGCCCGCGGGGTCGTTCAGCGAGCCGATGGAAGTGTAGATGGATTTGCCGTCGCTGCTGAAGGCGAGGCCAAGGAAATAGCTTTGCTTCGCGCTTACCACCAGTCGAGCGTCGGGGAAGTCGCGGACTTGCCGGCTGGCTATATCCACGATAGCAATGGATTGCTGATAGCCGGATTCCTGGACACCCCGGCCGTTGTTGAGCAGAGCCACGTAATGCCCATCCGGGCTTAGCGCCAGGGCGGTGGGAAAGCTGTTGGTGCGCTGCGGATTGCCGGGCGCAGGGGTCAAGAGAATCTTGCTCGAGGGAAGGGAAGTGGTCTTCTTGTGCGCCGATTCCTGCGCCTGCCCGAGTCGAGCTTTGCCCGCCAGCACGAGAGCGGCGAGCGCCGCCGCGACGATTGCGAGCTTGCAATATGATGTTTTCATGAGTGCCCCCTGCATAGTCTCCCTGCAGTGCTCCTGCGGTCAGAAACCAGGGTAGCCCCTTCCGAAGGATGTTTTCTTCTAAAGGCAATGCCCCAGCGCTGATCCATTCCTAACCGGGATTCTAAGGTGAGGGATTGTATCATAAGCCGTCTGAGTGGGACGTTACACACGGGTGAATCTGGGTCGGACGCAGGTGACGTCTGACAGCGGGCGGCATCCAGTAGCCCTTGCCGTCCGCCCCCGAACTTTGGGCAACCACACTGAGTTTGTGTCCCTAAATTCTCGCGTAAAGCTAAGTTGCCTATTTTTCAATAACATTCCCGCGTCGTGTCGTTAAGTACATTTTTTTTCATATACATTCCCGGTTCAGCCGCATCTCTTCAAGCATCGGACCTTTGTTTTCATAGACATTCCCGCTTCGTTCCGTGATTTTAATTTTCGCAGCGGTTGGCGGAGTAGCCAGTGAGGTGACATATTGGCGTTCTGCAGAGACGACTGAAGGGGGCCCTCCGCAGTGTCCCGGCACTTCTGGCATGAAACGAGATGTGCGTACCCTTCAAATAAAGAACCGCAGAGTTTGAAAGGCACAAACTCTGCGCTACCGTGCTCGTCCTTTGTTTTCATAGACATTCTCGCTTTGTTCCGTGAATCTAAGCTTCGCAGCGGTTGGCGGAGTAGCCAGCGAGGTGACATATTGGCGTTCTGCAGAGACGACTGAAGGGGGCCCTCCGCAGTGTCCCGACGCTCATGGCATGAAACGAGATGTGCGTACCCTCCAAATAAAGAACCGCAGAGTTTGAAAGGCACAAACTCTGCGCTACCGTGCTCGTCCTTTGTTTTCATAGACATTCTCGCTTTGTTCCGCGATTTTAAGTTTCACAGCGGTTGGCGATTCGCCGGTGATGTGACATGTTGACGTTCTGAAAAACGATGGGCAGGGTCTTCCACGGTGTGCCGGCGCTTTTGGTATGAAAGCTCACTTTCTACACTAGCCTATACCAGTGAGCTTAATTTGTCAAGGGGTCACTTCCAGGTTAGGGAGGGAGGCCATAGGCGCTGGGGTCAACCGGTCGCGAAGACGCGAAAGCCGCTAGACTAGCGTGTGTGTCCCACTCGGGTGAGGGTTACTTCTTAACCGGGCACAGGACCCCTTACCAGTCACGCTCCGGCTGATGACAACGCCGGAGCGCGACAGCCTCTCTCCAGGGAGAGGGCGCTCTTTCAAAATGCGTGGATCGTCGCACGGCGAGAGGGTACTTGCCGCTTCGCTCCGGCCAACGTAGCGAGATGAACTCGCTGCTACGCCTTGAGGAACGTCCCCTCGCGGAGTTCCTGGAAGGCCTGCTGGAGCTGCTCCTGGGTGTTCATCACGATGGGCCCATACCAGGCCACGGGTTCCTGGAGCGGCTTGCCGGAAACCAGCAGGAATCGGATTCCGTCGTCGCCTGCCTGCACCACCACCTCGTCGCCGCGGTCGAAGAGGATGAGGGACACGATTCTGGGCATCCGTTGGCGGCGTGGTGTCGAGCCACGCAACCGGCTCGGTGGGCACGGCCAGCGGTCCCGAGGCGTTGCAGAATTTCCCCGAACCCGCAAAGACGTAGGCGAAAGCGTGGCGCGTGGTTTCGACCGGGAGCGCCTTCCTGCGGCCGGGCGGGACGGAGACATCGAGGTAGATGGGATCGGCGGCGATGCCGTTCACCGGACCCTTCTTGCCCCAGAAGCTTCCACACACGATGCGCACCTCGGTGCCGTCGTCGTCCTTCACTTCCGGAATGTCGGGCGACTTCACCTCCTGGTAGCGAGGCGGAGTCATTTTGAGAGAGGAGGGCAGGTTGGCCCACAACTGGAAGCCGTGCATGCGCCCGGCATGATCGCCTTTGGGCATCTCCTGGTGGATGATGCCGCTTCCGGCCGTCATCCACTGCACGTCGCCCGAGGCGATGACGCCGCTGTTCCCCAGGCTATCACCGTGTTCGACCGTCCCGGCGAGCACGTAGGTGATGGTTTCGATGCCGCGATGCGGGTGCCAGGGGAAGCCGGCCAGGTAGTCGGCAGGGACGTCGTTACGGAAGTCGTCGAGCAGAAGAAAGGGATCGAAGTCGGAAGTGCTTCCGAAACCAAATGCACGGCGCAGGTGCACGCCCGCGCCTTCAAGCGTGGGCTTCGATAAAACGACTCGCTTAATCGGCCGGAGAGACATGGGTGAGTCCTTTCTGCGTCGCAGCCGACGCATGTTCAACGCGGTGGCGGAAGAGGCCACTCGTTACCAGTCTATAAATCTGAAATGTGTGTCCCGAAGAAGTAAAGATTACGCCAACGTAAACTGGACGTCAATTGAATACTACAGTTTCTTGTAACCCACTTCAATTTTTGGAATTTCTAAGCGACTCAGGGGCCGAGGTTAACCATTTAAATCAATGAGTTACTAAGAAGTCAAATTTGGCACGCGGTTTGCTATGACAATTTATCGTCAGGGCAAATTGTCTGTCCGGTTGCGTAAATCGATGGGAGTGCAGAATCCCTATTCAGCCAGGGTTAGTTCGAAACCCTCACTGGATGGGTATCGATGAGTGTGTCTGCAAGGGCAAGATATGGTCTTGCGCCGTATGTGCATTCCCAATTTCCAATGCCATGGATCCATGGGGGGGGCATGCGTAAACTGACCTTGGGCGCTGTGCTGAGCTGTGCGTTCCTTGCGGTATTGTTTTCCGGCAACGTGGCGAAAGCCGACGAGCTTTATGGAAAAATCCGCGGCACGGTGACGGATCCTTCCGGCGCGGTTGTTCCCGGCGCAAAGGTTAAGGCCACCAACACGGACACCGGGATTTCAAAAAGCATGGATTCTCTCGCCGGGGGCGACTTTGAGTTTGTCAACCTGCTTGCACCTGCCACTTACAATGTGGTGGTGGAGAAGGCGGGCTTTCAAAAGTCAGTGGCTACCGGTATTCGCCTAAACGTCAACCAGGTTTATGTAGCGAACGTTGCTCTTCAAGTGGGCGCTGCTGCAGAAACGATCACCGTCGAAGAAACCGCCGCCCAGATCAACACCACCGAGATGCAACTTGGAGCCAGCGTCACGGGCAACACTATTGAGGACATGCCGCTGGTTGACCGGAACTGGATCGAGCTTCAGCAACTTCAGCCCGGCGTGGTAGGGGGCTCCGATCGTTTTGGCAACGGATCGAATGGCGCGGCCAAGACGAACTTTGCCACCAACGGCGCCGAGACGCAACAGAACTCATTCTATGTGAACGGCGTGGACACCGCAGACATCGCACTCAATGCGGCAGGCATTATTCCCAGTCCGGATGCGATTGGCGAATTTCACCTGGTCACCAGCACGATCAATCCCGAGTACGGCCGCAACTCCGGCGCGGTGATGAATGCGGTGATCAAGAACGGCACCAATCACCTCCACGGAGACGGGTTCGAGTTCTACCGCGACACTTTCCTCGACGCAAATGCGTTTTTCAACAACGCCGCCGGACAACCTACCCCGCCTTTCCAGCAGAACGTTTTTGGCGGCACCATCGGGGGCCCCGTCTTGTTCCCGCATTTGTACGACGGCCGGAACAAAACGTTCTTCTTCTTTTCGTACCAAGGCAATCGGCACGTTTCGCCCGAAGCCTACGGCATTCCGACGGTGTTTTCCGCGGCACAACGGGGCGGAGCGTTTGCTGACATTGCAAGTTCCACGAACGTCAGCCCTGCCCCCATGGTCGGCGACAGTGGCGCCACGTATCCTGCCGGCACCCCCTACTCGACGCTATTTTCAGGCGGGTTCATCCCGCCGGCTGATCTCAACCCTCTGGCGGTGAAGCTGATGAACCAATACGTTCCGCCGCCCAACTCAGCCAACAACGCCTATGCATTCAGCCCTTCCGACACCGAGGTGGACGACCAATACATTACCCGGATTGACCAGAATTTTGGATCAAAGGATTCGATTTGGGGTTACTGGTTTTGGGAGCGCCAGCCCACTACGGAAGCCTTGCCTTTCGGGGGAGGCGCCACTCTTCCCGGATTTACGGAAGGTGACAAGCGCCATTTCCAGCAATATGCGGTGAGCTGGACCCACACCTTTACCCCAACCACGCTCAACGAAGCGAGATTTGGTTATACCCGCTTCAACATTAATGGCGTGAATCCTCAAACCCCGATTAATCCCACTAGCTACGGGTTCACGGGCATCGACCCACAATTCCCGCAGTATGCTTCGCTGCCAGTCATGGCGGTGACCGGGCTCTTCACGCTCGGCTTCAGTGAGTTTGGACCCCAGCCGCGCCTGGAGAACACTTATCAGGTCATCGACAATTTTTCAAAAATCGTCGGCCGGCACACCATTAAAGCCGGTTTTACAACGGATCGCTTTCAGGTCTACAATCCGTTCAGCGCTTACTTGAGCGGGTTCTTCCAATATAACGGGCAAGGCACATTTTCAACTGGGGATCCAGGTGCCGATTTCCTGCTGGGGCTTCCTGACAGTTTCTGGCAAACGAATGGCAGCGTCATCGACGCGCGCTCGCGAGAATACTACTCTTACGTCCAGGACCAGTTTAAAATCCGGCCCAACCTGACCTTGACGTATGGAGTTGGTTGGGACATAGAAACGCCTTATCTGAATCGGTACTACGGCGGCAAGCTGGTGAATGCCTTTCGGCCGGGTCAACAATCTACCGTCTTCCCCACCGCTCCGACAGGTGTGCTCTGGCCGGGCGATGCCGGAATCAACAGCGCGGGCGGCGTGCATATTCCGTATAAGGACTTTGCTCCCCGTCTGGGCTTTGCCTGGAGCCCGGGAGGTTCACCCAAGTGGAGCGTGCACGCCGGCTGGGGTATGTACTACAACCGGACCGAGGAAGAGCTAGCCCTTCAGAACTTGACCACTCCCCCTTTCTTCAATTTCTCGACTGGGGTGGGAGGGATCGGCGGAAGCCCCAGCTTTGCAACTCCATTTAACGGCTGGTGCCCGGTGAAGGGTGGATCTCCGACCGCATGCTCGGTGCCGAATCCCTTCCCATACTCTGCCCCACCCGTCGGCAGCACCAACGTGGACTTTGCTGCTCTCGAGCCACTGACGATCAACACCCTCAGCCCCAATTTCGGCGTTCCCTATTCGTTTAACTACAACCTGACCGTCGAGCGGCAGTTGGATTCGTCCACCACTTTTACCATCGCCTACGTCGGCAACCAGGGGCGCCATCTGGAGGGGGACTACGAGTTGAATCCCGCGGGTCAAGCGGACGGAACGAATCCGGTCGCTGCTGCCGCCGGTTGTAGTGCATTTAACCTGGGGAGTTGCGCCCCGCAGACCTTCCGCTATAACCCCCAAACGGCCGGCTTTGGCGCCATCAACCGGCAAGCCACCGATTTCAACTCCCGGTACAATTCGCTCCAGGTCTCGGTGAACAAGCGGTTCACGCATGGGCTTGCTTTCCTTGCCGCTTACACGTGGTCCCGCTTCTTCGACCAAAACTCCACCGCTGACCTTCAGGATGCCTTCATTCAGCCGGGAATCAACCCCTTCAACTTTGCCAGCATGTGGGCGCCCTCAGATAACGATGCGCCGCAGCGGTTTGTGTTCAGCTACAGCTACGTCTTGCCGATTTATCATTTTGCCCCCCACTTCCGACCATTAACCGATGGTTGGAAGTTTGCGGGCATTACGACTTTTCAATCCGGATTTCCTCTCCAGCTCTATAACTCGGCCAGCCCCTCCCTTACGTGCAATGCGGCTTCCGAGTCGGACGACGTCCCCTGTTGGGACCGGCCTAACGTCGTGGGGCCGATCGTCAAGGGAGATCCGCGAACCAATACCATTGGGGGAGTCCCGAACTACTGGTTTAACCCGAGCGCCTTCGCCATGGCGGCACCAGGCACGGGGACTGGAAACGCTTCGCGCGCCCCTCTTTACGGACCGGGACTGAACAACTTTGACATCTCTCTTGAAAAAGAGATCCATATCACCGAATTCAAATACATCCAACTTCGCTTCGAAACCTACAACACTTTCAACCATACGCAGTGGTTCCCCGGCTCCTACCAGCCTAACAACACCTCCGGCGGAGTTGTCTCGGATATCAACGACCCGCGATTTGGCCAAGTGATTGCCACCAACTCGGCGCGAGTCGTGCAGCTTGGTGCGAAGATTTATTTTTAATTAAGTTTGGAGTTGAGTGTCAAGGGCGCCTGCTCAGTTAGGTGCCCTTGCTTTTTTTTATGCCGGGCGATGGCGCGTCCCATGGTTCACCCCTTCTCGCGCCAAACCCAGGGAATCGAGGAGCCGCTTCACGTCGTGACACGCCAGCGGCCGTACGCCGTGTATTTGCTGGGCTTTGCGCTATCGCTAACGGCGCTGTCTTACTGCTTGTCGCTCTACTTCCTACAGAGAAAAATACTGATTTGATCGTTCAGGCGGGGTTGGTATAGGACAAGAGACACTTCTCCTCCAAGCTTCGATCACTACCTGGCAGGGCCAGTGTCCACTCAGGCGTGCGCAGCGCGATGGAGTGTTTGAAGAGGTTGTGGAGTGCGCATGGCGCGACGGTGATCCGCCAAAATCGCTAGTAACGATGTTCGCCCCATCTTCTCAGCCTGCACGGTGCAGATCGAAATGGCGTTGAGGGGACGAATAAAGTCATGCAGCCGGCGCTGATAATCGCGAATGACGTTGAGCCCGTCGCCTTTGGATAGGGCCCAGGTCCAATCGGTAACCCATCGCATGACTGTTCCGTGCAAGTGCAAGGGGCTTCGTTGTAGTGGATCGCCCGCTCGCAGAAGTTCATTGAGGCAATCCGGAGCAGTCAGAAATACCAAACGCCCGCTATGCAAAAACACGTCCGGCCTTAAACCACGTTCGTTCAGGCCGCGTGCCACATCGTTGAGGTAGGTCGGGCCGGCCACGATCACAACCTGTTGGCCGATTTCCAACCCGGGGACCACAAAATTTAAGATTTCGTATATGCCCTTTTCTTTCCGGACTACCAAACGACATGCGTCAGCCTGCGCGGCAAGCCCCGCATGGTTGCTTATATCTCCCATAGGCGTATCTTCATCGAAAGGGCATAGGGATGTCAACAAGACAAGCTGACGCCATGACAAAGTGTCCGAAATGCCGCTTCGGTAGATTTCGTCTTTTCTTCGCTCTTATGACAAGGTTAACAACGCTAGTTAACACCGCACGATCTTCTCGCGATGCTCTTTGACTCCCTTGGTGGCGTTGCGAGAGTCCAGAACAAGGCGTGAGTGGCGCACGATGGCCGCATAGTCGTAGCTCGAGTGGTCCGTCACGATGACTACGGCATCGTAGGAGGCTAGAGCTTCAGCGGTGGGCTCGACGGCAACCAGGCCGAAATCATATTTCCTCATGCGATGGAGGCGGGGGAAGAAGGGATCATGGTAATCCACCTGGGCTCCGCCGTCTTTCAATAGCTCGATGATTCGCAAACTCGGCGATTCGCGCAGGTCGTCAATGTCTTTCTTGTAGGCAATCCCCAGGATCAGAATCCGAGCGTCCTGCAAACACTGCTTGCGCTTGTTCAGCACGTCTCGCAAGGAGGTTACCACGTGCTCGGGCATGGCGGAGTTGATCTCGCCCGCGAGCTCGATGAAGCGAGTGGGGAACTCGTATTCGCGCGCCTTCCAGGTGAGGTAGAAGGGGTCAATGGGGATGCAGTGCCCGCCCAGCCCCGGGCCGGGGTAAAAGGGCGTGAAGCCGAAGGGTTTGGTCTTGGCCGCCTCGATGACTTCCCAGATGTCGATTCCCATGCGCAGGCAGAGCACTTTCAGCTCATTCACCAGCGCGATGTTCACGCAGCGGTAGGTGTTCTCGAGAATCTTCGTCATCTCCGCGGCCCGCGTGGAACTGACCACCAGCGTTTTCTCGAAGGCCCGGCTGTAGAGTACCTGTGCCGCGCGCGCGCTCGGCGCATTCACGCCGGCGACGATCTTGGGGATTTGGTGAGTCTGAAACTGCTTGTTTCCAGGATCCTCACGTTCCGGAGAGAACCCCACCATAAAATCCCAGGCAGGTTCCGAGCTCGCAGTGACGGCCGACCCATCGGTTCCGTAAGGCACAATGGGGCACTTTAGGCCTGACTTCTCGAGGATGGGAACAACCACCTCTTCCGTTGTTCCGGGATACGTCGTGCTCTCGAGGATTACCAGTTGCCCGCGACGCAAATGCGGCATGATGGCTTCAGTGGTGTTGCGAACGAAGGAGAGGTCAGGCTCGCGGTGCTGGTCGAGCGGCGTGGGGACGCAAATCAAGATCGCGTCCATGGTTTCGAGTCGAGCAAAATCAGCCGTGGCGCGAAACCTCTTCTTCTCGACTTGTTCCGCAATGGAAGCGCCCGCGATGTGGCTGATGTAGCTTTGGCCCTTCACGAGCATGTCCACCTTGGCACGGTCGATGTCGAAGCCGGTGGTGGAGAAACCATTTCGGGCAAACAACAGCCCGAGCGGCAGGCCGACGTATCCGAGCCCGATCACGCCGATTTGTGCAGTCTTGTCTTGCACCTTCGAGCCGAATTCCGGCCCTTCCACGAGGGTAGTGGGCTGAACCTGGTTTTTAGGCATGGTTTCACTTTTTCAATTAATTGTAATTGGACTTCCTTCCAACAAATTATAACACGAAGCCGTCCCCTGGATGCTGTGAGGGGCAGCGCTTGTCCCGACCTTTATTGAACGATGCCGCGAGACGCTTAACAAGCCTCGGCATGCCATCCGTCTCGAGTCGCCCAGCGGCGATGGATTGCAGGACCCCTGAAAAACTGGGCATGTCCGACTCCAGGCTTACATTGTGGTAAACACAACTTGTAGCAATGGGAGTAACCCCACCGCTTTTTCGCTTGTAACACTTCGCCGCGTTCTCCTAATCTTAAACGTATCCTGAAAATTGCGGAAGGCGTGCACAGTGGTCATTGTCCGGCGAGGTTCCCCCTTCAGAAAAATTCTCATGGAATTCAAGGTTGAGGGAGAGCGGCCCATTGCAAGGAGTGGGTCATGAGCGGGGCGAGCCTGTGTACAGGTGAGGCTGTGGGAGACAGCATCGTGGACGAGACCAAACAAGCTCGGGAAACTTCCCCAAGTCCTCAGCCCACGGAGGCAATGTCAGGAAATCCGGAAGGTCTTTTGACCCTGGACCTGCCCGCCAGTTCCGACTACCTGCTGGAACTGATTGTGCACAATCTGCGGGAGCTTGGTCAGGCTTCGCTAGGTGCCTTCTTGCAGAAACTGCTTCGCGACCTGACCAGCGTTGAGGTCGGCGAAGCGGAAAGCATCATCCTCTGGGAGTGTATCGTCGCTCGCCGTGATGAGTTGACGGAAAAGCTCGGCCGCCAGGTGCTGCTCAGAACTGCGGCGGTGGATTACTTTGGCGAGCTACAGCTTTTGCGCAAACCCATCCTGCTTGAGCATGAAGAGCTCGAAAAGTTGCGCCACAACGCCGCCACTGACCCCCTCACAGGCCTCAAGAACCGCCGCATGTTTGATGACCACCTGGCTCGAGAGATTAATCGCGCCGGGCGTTATCAGAGTTCCTTCGCATTGCTCTTGATGGACCTTCGCCGTTTCAAGCTTGCGAATGACGCTTACGGACACGCCGTGGGGGATGAGATCCTGCGCAGTGTGGCGCGCGCCAGCGTGGAGACCATTCGCGGTTCTGACATTGCTTGCCGGATCGGGGGCGATGAGTTTGCTATCCTTATCCCGCAAGCCGAACGGGCCAGCGCCGAAGCGTTGGCGGAACGTATCGCGCGCAAGTTCGAAGCTTATGCCAAGCCTCTGGCGCCCGCCACGCCCGTTGGGATCGATTATGGAATTGCCATTTTTCCTGAGGATGGCGACGCGGCGGCGAGGCTGTTCCAAACCGCGGATAAGAACCTCTACCAGAATAAACAGAAGGCTTCTCGCCTGCTCGGAGAACCTGTCGTCGTGGCTTGGGGGGCTGGAATCGGGCTTGATGCGCGACAAGGCAAAGCCGACGCCGCGCGAGACACTGGCAGCGTGCAATCCACTGCCAGCTCCGATCGCCCTCCCGGCCCGGGGCTTGCGGGGGGCGCCGCGCTACTATCCGAGCGCCCTCAGGATCGCCGCAAGTATGAGCGAATCCCAGTCGTAGGTGCTCGCCGCATAGGCGCCGTCCGCTTCTCTGAGAAGAGCAAGTTCGTCAAGGTTCTGGACGTGAGCTTCGGGGGCGTTAGTTTGTTGATGGACGACTACGACGTGCCCGAGAGTTTCCCCGCCCGTATCCAGGTCCCATTTCTCCCCGACGCCGAACTCACCTTACGTCGAGTTTATCGCCGCCAACTCCCCGACGGAAGAACGCGCGTCGGCTGTTCCCTTCACACCCGAACCCCGACAGGACGCCGAGTAAAGGCCCGCTCAGGGCCGCTCTCCTGTCTAATCAAATCTTTAGGGGGATCTCTCGCTAGGGCTTCATGTTCTTTCGAAACCAATCCACGGTACGTTCCAGCCCGTCCTGAAAGCTTACTTTCGGCTCGAACTTTAGGAGTCGCCGGGCTTTATCGATGCCGGCCTGGGAATGGCGGACGTCGCCCACGCGGGCGGTTGCGTACTCGGGTTGCAACTCGCGACCCACAATGCTTGAAAGAGAACACAGCAGATCGTGGAGAGTGTGTCTCTGGCCGGCGCTGATATTGAAGACCATGCCTCCCACGCCATCTGCTTGGCAAGCGAGAAGGTTGGCCTCTACCACGTCATCAACGTAAGTGAAGTCGCGCGATTGTTCTCCGTCGCCGCAGACTACCGCGCGAGTCCCGAGCAGCGCCGCTTCCACGAAGCGTGTAATCACCGCGGAATAGGGAGAATGAGGATCCTGGCGCGGGCCAAAGACGTTGAAGTAACGCAGTGAGACAGTCTCGAGCCCATAAACCTGCTGAAACACTGCAGCGTACTTCTCTGCTGAAAGCTTGCTGATCGCGTAAGGGGAGAGGGGCTTCTCCGGCATGGTCTCGACTTTTGGCAACGTCTCGCTGTTTCCATACACGGAAGAGGAACTGGCAAATACAAAGCGCTTCACGCGAGCGTCGCGCGCCGCCACCAGCATGTTCAGGGTGCCGCCGACATTCGTCCTGTGGCTCGCGACCGGGTCCTCGACGGAACGCTGCACGGAAGGAAGGGCGGCCTGATGGAGAACGTATTCGATCCCTTCCACGGACGCTCTGCAAACCCCCATCTCCGTGAGGTCGCCTTCCACCAGGTCGATGCGGTCGAGGCAATCCGCAAGATTGCGGATAAACCCCGTGCTGAAATTGTCCACGACTCTTACCGAGTGTCCCAATTCCAGGAGTCGGCCAACTAATGCCGAGCCGATGAAGCCGGCCCCACCGGTCACCAGAAAACTTGCCATTCGCTCTCCCATTAGTGCGCAGTTGATCGTGGTCGCCCGCTCTTCGTATAGCGCCGGCCTTTGGAGGCAACTTTGATCGCTGCCGAAGGTCCTCCAAGTGTTGGCCTCGAAGCCAGCGCTACAAGCTAACTCAAAATGCCGGCCAGCTGAATAGAGCGCCTTCCCTGTGGGCTCAAGCACGTACTTGCCAAGCGGTTCGAGAAACTTCCGCGCGGCGTAGGCCATCAAACCGAGCTCCGTGGTCATCTGAAAGAATTGGAACCCTTGCTCCATAAACTTCTTTGCCTGGTCCGGACCGGAGACCGGCATACCCAAGATCTTGTTATGGGCCCGGCCGGCTGCGACAACCTTTTCCAAGGCTTCCAGAACTTTCGGATGGTCGTGTTGCCCGCGATATCCCATCGAAAATGACAGATCGCTCGTCCCCACGAAGATGACGTCCACGCCGGGGGTTGCGGCGATGGCGTCGATTTGCTTGAGTGCCCGCGCTTCTTCGACAACGGTGATGACCATGACGTTCCGGTCGGCGAAGTCGTAGTAGTTTTCGGAGGTCGGCCAGCGAAGTTTCGCGAAGCCTGCTCCGGACCCCCGGCGACCGTGGGGCGGGTATTTGCAAGCGGTCGCGGCCTGGCGAGCCAGGTCGGGCGTGCTGGTGAACGGGAACATGACGCCCAGAACCCCGGAATCCAGCACGCGCTTGGCAGTCCAAACTTCGTTGACGGGAACGCGTGCGAAGGGGACCGCCTTCGATCCACGGGTCGCGAGCACCATGTTCCGCAAGCTTTCGAGAGTGATAGGGCTGTGCTCCATTTCGATCCACAAGAAGTCGAAGCCGAAGCTGGCAGCCTGGGCGGCGATTTCAGCGCTGGGGATTGTAAGCGTGAGTCCGATCGCGGGTTTGCCCTCTCGCAGCAGTTTCCTGACGGGGTTTTCCCAGGCCGGGTCCAGGACTTCAGCTTGCATGGGTTGCTCCTTAAACGAAGGATCTTGGTCTCACGCCAAGAAAAGACGCACCCCGGAACGCATAGCGATTACAGGGGGACACACAACTCTGGGATCGCTGTGGGCTCCGGGGTAAGCCTCTCTTGGGTTGCGGCGAAGGCCGCGCTATAACACTGCAAGGTTAATGCACCTCTGCGTGCGGCGTCCACTGGAATCTCATCTCAATCTCATCCTTAAGTTGCAGTTTGTGCGGCTGCCCTGATAGATTAACAGGCATCTGCGACGGCAGTTGGCGCGTGTCTGCGACTGCCGGGAAAGGAACGACCCTGGCCGGAGAAAAACTTCCGAAGCTTGTCGATCTGACGGCGCTTTTGCGAGGACCCGAGGGTTGCCCGTGGGACCGGGAGCAGGATTTCGATTCGCTCAAGGGACTGCTGCTCGAAGAAGCCTACGAAGTCATCGACGCAATCAATGAACGAGACTTCAAGGGTCTTGAGGACGAATTGGGCGACCTGCTTTTCCAGGTGGTGTTCTGCTCCCACTTGGCGGAGGAGGAAGGGCGCTTCAATATCGACGGCGTTATTGAGACCGTGCACGCCAAGCTCATTCGGAGGCACCCGCACGTATTCGGCGAGGTCCACGCTCGCGATGCCGGCGAAGCGCTCCAGAGTTGGTTGAGCGTAAAGGAACAGGAGAGGGCGTCGGCGGGGACGACCAAGGCGGCGGAGAAATCCCTGCTGGATGGAATCGCCCCATCGTTGCCGGCTATGCTTGTCGCCTATGAATTGGGGTTGCGGGCTGCCGAGGTTGGTTTCGATTGGAAGAAGCCCGAGGCGGTGCTCGAAAAAGTCGAGGAGGAGGTTCGAGAGATACGCCGCGAGCTGGATCAGGAGCCGGGCGGGAAATCAGCGCAACTCGAAGAAGAGGTTGGCGACCTGCTCTTTACTGCCGCGCATTTGGCGCGCCTTGTCCGCTCCGATCCGGAGACCTGCTTGCGGCGGGCCAATCAGAAATTCACGCGCCGGTTTCAGGCGCTCGAGAAGGAAATGGCGAAGCGGGGAAAGAAGCTGCGGGAGTGCTCTCTTGAAGAGATGGAGTCCGTTTGGAACGAGTTGAAGCTAACCGAGTCGAAAAAGTAGCCCTACGAAAGGAGCAGTTTGGCTAGCGTAGCGTTCACCACCACTTGGTGACCTCCTTATTGAGGAGAGTTGTTCCCCTTCTGAGTAAGGAGGAGCGGGGGTGGTGGCAGTGGAGATTCAGCAAGTACGCCGCGCCTGCGCACTGTCCAAAGATTTGCCACACGCCTCTGCCAAGGCCTCAGGCCGCCGCCACGCCTTGATGCATTTCCTCCTTTTCTGGATGACGGTGTTCTGGGCATCGAACATCGTGGCGGCAAAAGAGGCTGTGAGCGGGTTTGGTCCCTTCGGACTGGCGCAGTTGCGCCTGGCGGGCGCCGCACTTCTGTTTGGCGCGATATTCCTTGTCTGGCGACGGGGCGCGCGGTTGCGTTTGAGCGGGCGCCAATGGCTCGTCGTTGCCGGCGTCGCATTCAATGGAATGACGCTGAACCAGATCTGCTTCATTAACGGATTGGCCCGTACTTCGGTGGCGCACACCGGGCTCATAGTAGCGCTGGGTCCGATTATGGTGCTGGCGCTTTCATGTTTGATGCATCTCGAGCCGCTGACCCCCTCCAAATTTCTTGGCATGCTGATATCCTTCGGAGGGGTCGCCGTGCTTACCTTGGACGGAGGAGAGCAAGGAACCCCGGCGCATTGGCAAGGGGATCTGATTGTGCTGGCTGGAACCGTGTCTTTCGCTTACTACACGATTCAGCTCAAGGAAATCGCCAATCAATATGACGCGATTACTCTCAATACCTTGACGTTTGTCCTGGGAGCCTTGTTGATGATCCCCTTTGCCGCACGCTCTGTGCTCCGTATTCATTGGTCGAACGTGACCCCGACCGCGTGGGGCGGGCTGGCATTCATGGTCTGCCTTGGGACCGTCGTGGCCTACATCTTTTACGCTTTCGCATTGACCGAGCTTTCCGCCTCGCGCGCGGCAGCCTTCGCCTACCTTCAGCCTGTAATAGCGGCTATGCTGGCGGCATGGCTGCTGGCTGAGAAGATCACACCGAAAGTTGTCGCCGGCGGCGCGCTGATTCTGCTGGGCGTGTACTTGGCCGAGCGCGAACGCGGGGAAGCCGTTTCGCAAAACTAACGAAAATTCACAGGGAGGAAATATGGACAGACGAGATTTTCTTCGAGGCACCGCAGTTGGCATTCCGCTCCAGGCCGCGGCCATGCAGCAGGCGGCCGCACCGCGCTACACCGGGAAGCCGGAACTAAAGATTACCGACGTCCAGACTTTCCTGGTGAACACGGGGCATAACTACGTTTACGTCAAGGTGCTAACCGATCAGGGCATCTACGGCTGGGGCGAGGCCTATCCGGGCGGGCCGGATGCGGCGGTGATGGCTAACATACTCGACTTCAAGGACTGGCTGGTGGGGAAGGATCCGCGCAACATTGAATACCTTTTCGCCACGATGTACAACTTCAGCCGGTTCCCTGGCGGCCTGGTGCTTAACGCCGCCATCAGCGGCATCGAACTGGCTTTGTGGGATATCGCGGGCAAAGCTGCGGGCCTGCCGGTGCACATGCTGTTGGGCGGGAAGTGCCGGAATAAGGTCCGCTGCTACCAGGCGGTCGGGACTCCCGAAGACGCTCAGAAGTTGATTGCGAAATACGGCTACACCGCGCTTAAGGCTTCTTTCGGCGTTCCGGATTCCGTGCCTCAGAGCGCCGCGGTGTACGCTTTCGCGGCTAAAGCCGAGGCGCTGCGCAAGGCAGTGGGGCCGGAGGTTGACCTGTGCTTCGATGCCCACGCGAGAATATGGGCTCCGTACCTGGCCTACGAAATGGCGGAGGCCTTAAAACCTATACGCCCGCTCTTCCTCGAGGAAGCCCTGCGGCCGGAGAACTTTGACGCCATGGCCGCGCTGCGGCAGAGAGTTCAAATACCGATCGCAACCGGCGAAGAACTCTACACCAAGTACCAGTTCCAGCAGTTGCTAACCCTCGGCGGGGCGGATATTATTCAGCCGGATATTACGCTGGCGGGTGGAATGCTCGAGCAGAAGAAGATTGCTGCCATTGCCGAGTCGCGCTACGTTCAGGTAGCGCCGCACAATCCGCTCAGCCCGCTCGCTACCGTAATCAATATTCACTTCGCTGCCTCCACGCCGAACTTCCTCGTCCTCGAATATCACCCGGACGACGAATCACCGCGCAAGGACCTTGTCCTGGGCGAACCCATTGTGGCCAAGGACGGTTACCTCGAGATTCCCGACAAGCCCGGCTGGGGCTACGAAATGAACGAAGAGGCCTTTAAGCGCCTGCCAGGCAAGACGTGGCATCGGGGGTTCCTTTTTACGCCCGACGGAGCGCCGAGTTTCATTTAGTTGCGGAGTTCGGGGGCAGAAGGCGGAAAAGCAGAAGGCAGAAGGCGGAAAGCAGTCGGTCATGCCTTTCGGCTGACGGGCACCCTGGAACAACGAAAATTAACTCCTCTCCTTAGCTAAGGAGGGGTAGGGGGTGGTTGGCGCATTTGGGTAGCCGTCCACCACCCCCTACCCCTCCTCAATGAGGAGGGGACTGGACATTGGCTCTTTACTAGACAGAATTCTCTTCACACTTTTTGCTTGCAGAGAAGCCGCACTTTTGTTATCTAGTATAATGACTAGGCATCAAAAGGAGGCTTTCCCATGGGTTTCCCCACCAAAGTGCAGCTCATCAAGCGCCAAGCCAGTGAGCAGTGGTACATCAATTTCCCTTCCGCTCTCGCCCAGGCCATGGAGTTCTCCCGCGGCGAAATCGTCGAGTGGTTCGTGGAAGACAAAAGCCTGCTGGCCTTGCGACGTACCGCCCCACCCGCTCCCGTACTAAAAAAAGCTCTGCCGGCATCCTCGACCACTTCCAGCAACTCTGGCGCCAGGGCGCTTCCGGCTTCCACCAGCGTCGCCTCGCCGCGCACGCCCAAACCCTCGCGTTGAGCACCTTGCTGTGCTTGGGACGTCATACCGTGACCGGTCTGCTGACCACCTGCGGCGCACAGTTCCGTGACTGGACCTCCAGTTACCGGCTCTTCTCCCACGACCGCCTTCCCGCTCCCACCCTCTTCGCCGTGGCGCGGTGCTGGCGGCTCTGCCTCCCCAAGCCCCCGTGCGCGCCTACTGGGATGATTCCCTCCTGCGCCGCTCCGGCCTGCACACCCCCGGCGTGGCTTGGCGACGCGATCCGCTCGGCCCGCACTTTCAAACCAACTTCGTGCGCGCCCAACGCTTCCTGCAAACTTCCCTCGCCCTGCCCGCCGCCGAGGGTTCCTGCCGCCTCATCCCGGTCGCCTTCTCTCATGCCCCCACTCCGGCCAAGCCGGGCAAGAAAGCCAGCCCCAGCCAACAGCAGGCCTATCGCGCCCAAGTCCGCGCCACCCGCCTCAGTCAGCGCGCCCGCCAACAGATCGGGGATCTGCGAACCGCCCTCGATGCCGACCCCCGCTCGGCGAGCCGCCTCCTCCTGCTAGCCTTCGACGGAGGCTACACCAACCGCACCGTGCTCCAGCCTCTCCCCCACCACACCACCGCCATCGGCCGCCTCCGCCAGGACGCTCATCTGCTCCTGCGCCCTGATCCCGCCACCCGGAAAGCACGCGGCCGCCGCCTCCGCTATGGAGCGCCCGCTCCCACCCCCGAGCAGGTCCGCACCGATAACTCCCCCTGGCAGACGCTGACCCTCCTGCACAACGGCATCACTCATCAACTCCGTTATAAGCGCCGCACCGGCCTGATGTGGCGCCCCGCCGGCGCCCACCAAGTCCTGCAACTGATCGTCATCGCCCCCCTGGCTTACCGCCTGCGCCAAGGTTCCAAACTGCTCTATCGCCAGCCCGCCTTTCTGATCTGCACGGATGAAAACCTGGACCCCCAACTCGTCATCGAGACCTACATCGCGCGCTGGGAGATAGAGGTCAATTTCCGCGAGGAGAAAACCCTGCTGGGCGTGGGCCAAGCCCAGGTGCGTGCCCCTCGCTCCGTCGAGACCGCTCCCGCCCTCAGCGTCGCCGCCTACGCCTTGCTGCTGTTGGCTACCCAGCGCGCCTTCGCCGATTCCCGCTCAGCCCTGCTGCCGCGCCCCAAGTGGATCCGCCCTTCGCCAAGTACCCGCATCTCCACCCAGCAGGCCCTCCAGCAACTGCCCGCCGAAGTCTGGGGCCGCGGTCTCGGCTTGGATAATTTCTCCGGCTTCGCGTCCACCCCAACCCCTGCCACGAAGCCTGAGAAATCCTCCTTCCCCCTCGCCTCCGCCGTCTGCTACGCTAACGCCTGACTCTCAGAGAGCCAAACTCCAGACCCCTCCTCAATGAGGAGGGGAGTCATGTTCAGAGCGGAAAGCAGATTGCGCCATCACTGCCTTGTGCCCGACTCCAAGCGTCTATTCCCAACTTTCCAAGTTGGCCCCCCACTTACTTGTTTGCAACCGAAATGCCTTCACGACGCTTGACCCTCCTCAGAGAGAAGGGGAAACACCGGGTTGACTCCCCTCTTTAAGCGGGGATGTGGTCGGGGGTGGTCGTTGCAAAGAATTAGCAGGGACAGCGCGCCAGTACGGACTGCCCGCTTCCCACCGCGGGCTGCCAACTGCCTTCCGCTTTCTGCCTACTGCCTTATGCCTTCCACCTTCCGCTTTCTCCCTACACTACTTCCACAACCGGGCCTCTGCGCACGGGGCGGAAGGCTACGGCGAGGAACATGCCCATCAGGAAACCTCCCACATGGGCCCACCAGGCCACCCCGCCACCGGTTGCGGATTGAATCGCCAACATCTGGTACCCGGCAACGAACTGGATGAGGAACCAGTAGCCGAGGACCAGGATGGCGGGCAACTCGATCGTCCAGAAGAAAAAAATCAGTGGGATGAGTGTGGTGATGCGGGCGCGAGGGAAACTGATGAAATAGGCGCCGAGCACTCCTGCGATGGCTCCGCTGGCACCGATCGTCGGCATGCGGGAGCCCGCGTTGATTATGATGTGCAGAAGCGCCGCAGCAAAACCTGAAATGAAGTAAAGGCACAAGAACTTGAAATGCCCAAAGCGGTCTTCAATGCTGCGCCCGAATACGAATAAGAAGAGCATGTTCCCAAGCAGGTGCAGCCACCCCCCATGCAGGAACATGGAAACAAAGATAGGAACGAGAAAGCTTCCCACGGTTAGTTTTGCAAATCCGTACCGCGTGACGTATCGAGCCGGCACGATTCCAAACAGGAAAACCAGCCGGTTGAGGTCGCGGCCTTGCGCGAGCTCGAGGAAGAATGCCCATACGTTCATGGCGATCAGCGTGAGAGTGACAAACCAGAAGCTCCGTCGGCGAATATGGTCGGTGAGAGGCAGGGGGACCATGCGCCTCCTATTTTACATGGGAAGGGCTCAGTGCCACGGGAAAAAGCGATGGGTTAAGAATGGGTTAAGAATGGGGTTTGACGCTGTGGGTTTGTCCGTCGGCGGGTGCATTTTAGGTGAGGCAAACCCGTTGCTTTCGCCGTCGAGTGGGTTAGGCGGGCCGTCGAACCGGCCCGCCGTGTGAACTCACTAAAAGCTCATTGTTGAGGACCTAGGCAAGGCGCTATCGGTTAAAAACCAGGACCTTGTTCGATCCCGCGAATCGAATCTCGACGAGGGACATGCTCCCCTTCGAATCGGCGTCATAGACAACCGTATCGTGGTCGTAGGTCTTGTTGCGGACCTCGACCTTGCCTTCCGCGGAGAGGACAACTTTGTGGTGTCGAAGGAACTGTACGGTCGCTTCAGGGCTGTGCGTTTGCCATTGAACCTTGTACTGGCCTGCAGCGAGACTTGTTCCACTCAGGGCCGCATCATGGCGAAGCGTAACAGTCCGTGAGCCGGACGCCCAGCCGGGAACTCCGGCGGCTAGCAATAGCGTGACCGACAGAACCGACGCTCCAAGATACTTCCTGACGTTCATGTTCATGAATTTCTCCTTTTCCCTTGGTTGGTAGCGGTTAACTTAAACCGGGCGAGCCATCGACCGGGGCCCCCAAAATGTCGAGGGTGTTTCTTGAATTGCGGTTACTGAAGCCCTTATTAATTGCGAACGCCCGTGCGTGCCGGTAATCCCTGGAACGGTCACGCTCTACCAATCCACGGGGTGCCTGAAGCTTGTTCAATCCTACCCTGTGCTCACCCTCCTCCTGTCGGAGAGCCTCCATCCCACATATAGAGTCAGTTTCGATCTTCAATCTAGGACCGTCAATGGACCAGAGATGAACTGGTTCGTGACTTGCTCATGAACCATAAAGGGGTTTCCGGCCGCTGGTAATCGTGGTAGTGTGTAGCCTCCCATGGAAAACACACTGAGCCGCCGCCCCGAGGTTCGTTTTGCGGCCTTCACGGTTGATTTGCAGGCCGGCGAACTTCGTCGGAACGGGATGAAGGTGAAGCTCCAGGAACAGCCTTTTCAAATGCTCGCGGCGTTGCTCGAGCGGCCGGGGGAAGTTGTGACGCGAGAGGAACTGCGCAAGAGGCTTTGGCACGGAGACACTTTCGTTGACTTCGAGCAAAGCCTGGCCACGGCAGTAAAGAAACTCCGGCGGGCTCTGGCGGATTCTGCCCTACATCCCAAATTGATAGAGACTCTTCCCCGGCGCGGGTACCGCTTTATCGCAACCTTACACGCAGAGGCTGGCCCTGACAGGCCGATTGTGGCAGTGCTTCCGTTTGAGAATTCAACCGGTGACGCGGCCGAGGAGTACTTCAGCGACGGGCTGACTGAGGAAATGATCGCGTGCCTGGGACGCTTGCACCCTACAGGGCTGGGCGTGATCGCGCGTGCATCAGCGATTCGTTACAAGAACTCTGACAAGGACATCGACCATATAGGGCGGGAACTGGCGGCTGACTATGTCCTCAAGGGCAGCGTTTCCGGCGCCGGCGATCACGTGCGTGTAAGCGCAGAATTCATCCGGGTCAAGGACCGCACTCATCTTTGGGCGGAGCGCTTCGATGGGGACATGGCCGATGTTTCAGCGTTCCAAGGGGAAGTGGCCCGTCACATCGCTCGCCATTTGCAGCTCAATTTGCTTCCCGCCAGGCGTGCGGCATCGGCCGGGGCTTCGAGCGCAAACTCGCAAGCCCACGGAGCATTTCTCAAGGGCCGCTACTGGTTAAACAAAGGGACATCTCAAGGTGTCGAGAAGGCGATAACACAATTCGAAGAAGCCACGTTGAAAGACCCGGGGTATGCCGTGGCGCACGCAGGGTTGGCGGTCGCGCTCGACTTGGCCGATCACTTTCGCGTTCTCTCCGGCAGGGAAGCGTTCCCCAGAGCCAAGGCCGCTGCCCTGCGTGCTCTCGAGCTCAACGACACGCTTCCCGAGGCCCACAACGCCCTGGCCTTCGCCACGCATTCGTTCGACTGGGATTGGGCAGGGGCCGAGCAATCTTACCAGCGAGCCATCGCGCTCAATCCGAACTTTGCCACGGCGCGCCATTGGCATGGGTTCTATTTGGGAATGCTGGGCCGCGTGGATGAAGCGCTTGCGGAAATGCGACGAGCCCAGCGGCTTAACCCGCTCTCGATTATTATCCGAACCCACTTAGGGTTGATGTTGTATCAAGGACGCAGGTACGACGAGGCGATCGAACAACTCGGGCAGACGCTCGAGATGGAGCCCGAGTTCGCGGCGGCGCACTGCTTCCTTGCGTGGGCTTACGAGCAAAAGGGAATGTACAAGGAGTCGGTGTCGCATCTCGAAATAGCGCTCAAGGTCTCCCCTGGCAGCCCGGACAAAATCGGGGCGCTCGGACACGTCTATGCTGCCTTCCAGAGAAGAGAACTGGCGGAGCAGGCGCTTGAAGAATTGCACAGGCTGGCGGAGCGTAGGTACGTCTCGGCCTTTGACTTTGCCATTATTTACGCCGGTCTGGGTGATGCGGACAAGGCCCTGGAATGCCTGGACCGAGCCTCGGAGGAGCGATCCTTCTCCATGCTCCTGTCCTTGAAGGCCGAACCGAGGCTGGACTGCCTTCGCTCCGACCCGCGTTTTCAAGCCCTCGCCCGCCATGTGGGCTTGGCGCCCTAAGAGCGTCATTCCTTGAACACGAGGACTTCGTTCGAGCCGGCAAAACGAATCTCGCTTACGGTCAAAGAGCCATCAGCAGCTTTTTCGTAGACCACGGTATCGACGGGGTATTTCTTGTCACGCTTCTCGAATCGGCCCGCCGTGGAAAGAACCACTTCCTTCCCCCGAGCGAATTCCACGTTGGCTTGAGGGCTCTGCGTTTCCCACCGAATCACATATTGACCCGCTGGAAGAGTCTTGCCGCTCATCACGGCATCATGACGAAGGGTTATCGACCGGGAATTCTTGGCTAAGGCTGGAATGCTCGAGGCGAGAAGCAGAACACCAGACAGAACCATTGTCCCGAGAGACCTTCTGAAATCCATTGGATCCTCCTTAGTGACTGGTTGGTGTTGGTTGATTGGTGCGGCGGAGCCATCCGACCGCGCTTCGGCCCTTATTGGCGGGGGCCCGCTTAGAGCACAGCGCCGGCCCGTGTGCCGGCACTGAGCAACAATTCTGCCAGTCCGCCCGAACCTTCAGCGAAGAGATTGCATTCGACCTCTTGCGGTGTCTCTTCCAAACCACACGTTAGGACGCGACAAGCTGACTTTTGGTTATCCGGCCCTTTGCCTTCGACACCTCGGGTCCGCCTTCCCGTAGTTTAGACGCGTACCCCGGATTTTGGTTATCTGCCCTGTTTCAGGAATGCATACGCACTCGACCGGCAGGAAGTTCCGTTGGGGCGGGAGACGATACTAAGCCCAGGCGGTGTAGGGGGAGGGCGTGCCCTACCCGCAGGCCAACGGCCCGCTCGAAGGGGACGGTAAACCGTCCCCTTACTCCTTCCTCGTTATCGAGGGATTAGGGTGTAGTTGCAGGTAATCGCAGGCCGAAACGTTCGGCGTCCGCCGGGCTGACTTTTTTCAACGTTTCACCTGGCTTTGTAGAGGCTCTGACTGTGGGTATTGCGGCCAGGCGTACGCCTCCGCGAGTTACAAAGGCGCGTTGACGCTGTTGAGGAACGCCGATATACTCAAATTGCGGAGTAATTGACTTGTTTATGGCAGGGCGAGTCGTCAATCCTCTCCTGTGCGTGCAATAAACGCAACTCGGTCGCGTGGTGCTTCATGGAGCGATCCACCTTGGTCCGCGAGCTTGTGAGGATCTTAGGCCCGGAGGCTGTCTTGTGGCAGCCCGAAGACCTCATGCTTTACGAGTACGACGGCCTCTCGTCCCTCCGCCCGCCCGATGTAGTGGTCTTCCCACGAACCACGCAAGACGTCGTCAAGGTGGTGAAGTTCGCCGCGAGTCACAAGCTTTTTGTTGTGCCGCGCGGCGCAGGCACCGGTTTGAGCGGAGGAGCGCTTCCTTGGGAGGGCGGGATCATGATCGCCTTCCCAAGGATGAAGGACATCGTTGAAATTGACCTCGATAATCAGCGCGCCAGGGTACAACCCGGCGTTGTGAATCTCGACCTTTCGCTGGCGGTGTCAGATGCCGGATATTACTACGCGCCTGACCCCTCGAGCCAAAAGGCCTGCACGCTGGGCGGGAACGTCGCTGAGAACGCCGGAGGGCCTCACACTCTTTTGCACGGAGTGACAACCAACCACGTTCTCGGCCTGGAAGTTGTATTACCGGATGGCGAGGTGATTCATACCGGCGGCAAGTTCCTGGATTCGCCCGGTTACGATCTTACAGGTTTGTTTGTGGGATCGGAGGGGACTCTTGGGATCGTGACGGAGATCACGGTTCGCCTGTTGCGGAAAGCCGAGAGTGTGGCCACATTGCTCGCGGTATATGACCACGTGATCGACGCCACGCGGACCGTGGCTGCAATTACCGCGCGTGGCATCACCCCCGCTGCCCTCGAAATGATCGATGGCTTCACGCTGCGTGCCATCGAAGAAGCTACCCACGCTGGTTATCCCATGGATTCCGCCGCCGTTCTGCTGCTGGAGGTCGAAGGACTCACAGAAGCCGTGGAGGAGAACGCGCATCAAATACAGGCGGTGTGCCAGGAAAACAACGCGCGGCAGATTCGCCGGGCGAAATCGAATGAGGAACGCGATCTGCTTTGGAAGGGCAGGAAAAATGCTTTCGGGGCGCTGGGTCGCATCAGTCCCAGCTATTACGTGCAGGACGGCGTGATTCCCCGCACTCGTCTGCCCGAAATGCTGGAGTTCATTGCGCAGGTTGGGAGCAAGTACAGCGTGAAGATTGGAAACATCTTTCACGCCGGGGACGGGAACCTGCATCCCATTATCCTGTTTGATCCGCGCAATGAAGACGAGTCCAGGAGGGTTCGCGAGGCGGCGAAAGAAATCCTGGCCAAATGCATTGACATGGGCGGATCGATCACCGGCGAACACGGCGTAGGCATGGAAAAGATCAACCTGATGCCCTTCCTTTTCTCGGCGGATGATCTGGACCTGATGCGAAAGATCAAAGAGGTCTTCAACCCCGATGGCCGCTTCAACCCCGGGAAAGTGCTTCCCACAAACAAGATGTGCGGGGAGGTTCGTGCTTCGGTAAGCGTGGGAGGGGTGCTGTGACGACGGCCATTGCATCGGTGCACTCGGCCCTGGCCGAAATCGTTGGCGATGCGCACGTGGTATCGGAGCCCTCTACCTGTGCGGGGATGGCCGTGTCCGGCAAAACGCCCCAGCACATCGTCAGCCCATCCACAGCGGAATGCGTTGCCGCAGTTTTGAAGTTCGCCGCCGAGCATGACCTCGCGGTGATCACTCGCGGCAACGGTACAAAGCTAGGCTTAAGCGGGCCGCCCAGCCGTTACGATCTTGCATTGTCACTTAAAGAACTAACCCATGTCTGGCATTACGAGCCGGCTGACCTGACGATTACCGTTGAACCTGGCATGCGCTTTGCGGACTTGCAGGATTTTCTGGGTCGCGAGAATCTTTGGCTTCCCTTGGACCCGCGTGGCGGTGCAAATGCAACGCTCGGGGGCATCCTGGCCACGAACTCGGTGGGACCGTTGCGCCTGCGTTTCGGGTCCGCACGGGACATGGTGCTGGGCCTCAGGGTTGCCACGACGGAAGGGAAGCTGATCAAGAGCGGCGGGCGAGTGGTGAAGAACGTGGCGGGGTACGACCTTTCAAAGCTCATGGTGGGCTCCTTCGGGACGTTGGGGGTAATCGTGGAAGCCAGCCTCAAGCTCTATCCACGCCCGCCTGCGCGTGCCACTTGGGTGCTCGAAGCCGGATCGCTTGGTCTGGCGCGAGACCTGCGCGGGCGCATCCTCAACTCGCCTCTAGAACCATTTTCGATGGTCCTTTTGAACCCCACCGCATCGGGGGTCCTTCAGGAAGGACCGAATGCGGATACAGCAAACGGTCTGAGCTTTGGATAGAAGTGGGCGGCTCGACGAGCGTGCTCGAAAGGCATGCGAGGGATCTCGCCGATATGGGGCGCTCCATGGGCGTCGAGAGCCGCCGAGTGAGCGAGCAGGCAGCGGAAAGTTGCTGGGCGCGCCTAAGAAACTATGAAGAGCTGTTTGGTGGGCTGTACCCGGACGTGCTGGTGCTGAAGGCAAACTTGCCGATCGCAAGTTGCGAGGGATTCATCAGCCTCGCACAGCAGGAGGCGGAGGGTGAAGGAATGAAGATGGCCAGCTTCGCCCAGGTGGGAGTTGGCATCGTCCACATGTGCCTTTGGGGAGCCAACCTTGTTGCGGATTCCGGCCGCTTGGTTGAAAACACTCGCAAGGCTGCGGCGAGCGTGGGGGGAGCGCTTCTCGTAGAGCAATATCCCAGAGGATTCGTCGGCGAGCGGGATATATGGGGGGCGCAGGGAGATTCTATCGAACCCATGCGCAGGTTGAAGGCGGCATGGGACCCCAGAGGCATCCTTGCGCCGGGAACGTTTGTGGGGGGGATTTAGGACGGGGAAGGCAGAAAGCATAAGGCAGCCTCCAGCCATCAGCCGTCGGCTATCACCAAGCAGTGAGCAAGCAGATGGCTGAAAGCTGAAAAATACCCATGGATACGCCGGCGAAAGTCGCGACAAATCGCAGCGGGTACGGGCCGGGCGAAGCCCCTCGCTGGGTGGACTACTCGAGGTGCGTTCGTTGCGGCCTGTGCCTGAACGCCTGCCCCACATATCGCGAACTGGGCCTCGAAATGGACTCGCCTCGCGGGCGCATCTACCAGATTATTCAGGTGGAGCGTGGGCGGCTTCCCCTCGGCGATAGTTTCGTGCGGCACATCGACCTATGCCTGGACTGCCGCGCCTGCGAAACCGCCTGCCCGTCAGGCGTCGAGTACGGGAGGTTGGTCGAAGCGGCCCGCGGCCAAATCGAGAAGTACTACAAGCGTCCGCCCATCGCCGGCCTGATGCGAAAGCTCTTCTTCAATGAAGTTCTTCCTCACCGCAACAGGCTCGAGATGGCAGGGAAGCTCCTGCGGTTTTATCAGCGGTCCGGCCTGGAGAAGCTGGTGCTTGCCTCAGGCCTGCTGAAGCTCATGCCGTGGAACATGGAGCGCGTGGCGGGGCTGGCTCCGCGCATGGAAAAGCCGTTCTTTACGGAGCGCCTTGGCACTGTGGTGCCTGCCGAAGGGACGCGCCGTTACAGGGTGGCGTTCTTCGCCGGATGCATCGCCAATTTGTGTTTTGCCCGGCTGAACGACGCTACGCTCCGCGTGCTGGCGAGGAACGGATGCGAAGTGGTCATTCCCGCTGAGCAGGGATGCTGCGGCGCGCTGCACGTTCACGCGGGACTTCGCGACCAGGCGCGCAAACTTGCCCGACAGAATATTCGCGCCTTTCCTCCCCATGAGTTTGACGCGGTCATCACCAACGCGGCGGGTTGCGGTTCGGTCCTGAAAGAATATCCGTTGCTTTTTGAAGAGGAGGAACGGGAGTTCTTCGAACCAGCCCGGGCCTTCGCAGGAAGGCTTCGTGACGTCACGGAATTCCTGGCCGGCATTGAGTTAAACAAGGATTTCAAAGTGACACGGGTGCGGGCCACTTATCAGGACTCCTGCCACCTGGGACATGCGCAGAAAATTCGCGCTGCGCCGCGCAAGCTGCTGGCAGCCGTGCCGGGCCTGGAGTTTGTGGAACTGAAAGAAGCGGAAGTCTGCTGCGGGAGCGCCGGAATTTACAACGTGGTCCACAACGAGCTGGCGGAGAAAATTCTCCAAAGCAAAATGCGGCGCATCGACGAAACCAAAGCCGACGTCATCCTGACCGCGAATCCCGGCTGCCTGCTTCAGTTACGCGCCGGTGTTTCGCGCGCCGGGGGCGACCGCCGGGTGCTCCACGTGGTGGAATTATTGGACGAAGCGTATCAGGGTTTTGCGCACTGATCTGCAATAGATCGCGCTTCACAAGGGAGGTTCACAATTATGGCTACCAAGACGCAGGTGAATCTGGCGAATGTCCTCGATCCGACTGATGCTCCCGGCAAGCATCACTTGCAGGACTATGACGCCACGTACAAGAGTTTCAAGTGGGAAGATGCTCATAAGGAGTTTGATTGGGGCCGCACCGGCAAGGTAAACATGGCGCACGAGGCCATCGACAAGCACCTCACCCGAGGGCGGCGCAATAAGCTGGCGCTGATCTATACCGACCGCGAGCAAACCACCCGGCTCACGTTCGAAGACCTTTCGCTTCAGTCGAACCGCTTTGCCAATGTGCTGAGGAAGCTCGGAGTCGTAAAAGGCGACCGGGTTTTTGTTTTTCTGGGGCGGCGTCCGGAGCTTTATATCGCCATCCTTGGAATCTTGAAGATGGGGGCAATACCCAGCCCGTTGTTTGAGGCGTTTATGGAAGACGCGGTTCGCGACCGCATGTCGAACGCCGAGGCTGTGGCCCTGGTCACTTCGCCCGCGCTGGTGGACCGCGTCCCGCAGTGGGAACTTCCCACGCTCAAACACGTGATCCTGGTCGGCGCGGGGGCGGATAACCTGCCCGCGGGGCATTACAGTTACGAAGCGTTAATGGACGGGGCGGAAGACAAAACCGAAATCGAGTGGTTGACGCTCGATGATCCGCTGATCATCCACTATACTTCGGGTTCGACCGGAAAACCCAAGGGCGTGCTCCACGTGCAGCGCGCCATGCTCGGCCATATGATGACCGGCAGGTGGGTGCTCGACTTTCAGGAGGACGATGTTTATTGGTGCACGGCAGACCCCGGCTGGGTGACCGGCACCTCGTACGGAATTTTCGCGCCCTGGCTGAACGGCGCCACCAACTTGATTCGCGGCGGCCGCTTCAGCGCCAGCGAGTGGTACGCCACGATCGAGCGGTTTAAAGTCAATATCTGGTACAGCGCCCCGACGGCTTACCGCATGCTGATGGCCGCGGGCGATGAAGCGGCCAAGCGCTACGACCTTTCTTCACTTCGGCACGTTCTGAGCGTCGGGGAACCACTCAATCCGGAAGTCGTCTGGTGGGGGTGGAAGACTTACGGACGAAGGATTCACGATAACTGGTGGATGACCGAAACCGGGCATATCCTGGTTTCAAATTACGCATCCATGCCCATGCGGCCCGGGTCAATGGGTAAGCCCGTTCCGGGCGTCAAAGCGAGCATCGTGGATGACGAAGGCAAGGAATTGCCGCCCAATACCTTGGGAAACCTGGTGGTGAAGCCGGGTTGGCCGGGCATGATGCCGACCATTTGGAGACAGCCGGAGCGCTACCGGGCCTATTTTCGAATTCCCGGATGGTACGTCACCGGCGATAGCGCCTATTACGATGCCGACGGCTACTTCTGGTTCCAGGGTCGCGTCGATGACCTCATAATTACCGCCGGCGAGAACGTGGGACCGTTCGAGGTGGAGAGTTGCCTCCTCGAGCACCCCGCAGTGGCGGAAGCCGGAGTGATCGGCAAGCCGGACGCCTTGCGCGGCCACATCATCAAAGCGTTTATCTCTCTGCGCGAAGGATACGAGCCCAGCGACGAACTGAAAGATGAAATTCAGAAATACGTTCGCCAGAAGTTGGCCGCGCACGCTGCACCTCGTGAAATCGAATTCAAGCAAAAGCTCCCCAAGACCCGTAGCGGAAAAATCATGCGGCGTGTGCTGAAGGCGTGGGAATTGGGGCTGCCCACCGGCGACCTGTCAACCCTGGAAGAGTGACGGCGTGGTATGTCGTATGTAGTAGGTCGGGGAGCGCAGGCCGGAGGGAATGGCGGCACCACATTCGGCTTTTTCCCACATACCACCTACGACATACGAGATTGGGCTTCTGCCCCCACATACCACCTACGACATACGAGATTGGGCTTCTGCCCCCACATACCACCTACGACCTACGACACAAGGCTTCTGCCTCTTTCACATTCCAGGAAGGCGTGCCGCCGTGCCGGCTGGCGACGAGCGCGCCAACTCGATTTGCGAAGTCGGCTGCTTTCGGGGTCGGCCACTGCTCTCCCATGCCATGGACAAAGGCTGCAGCGAAGGCGTCGCCGGCTCCTACGGTGTCCGCGACGCGGACCTTGTATCCGGCCGCTTCGACGTAATCGTCGCCGACCAGCAGCACGCAGCCGGCTTCTCCCCGCGTCACCGAGATGGCCTCCCATCCGAATCGCCGCGCCGTGCCACGGCAGAATTCCTCGAGCGAGCGATAGGACCAGCCGAACATCGTTTGAATCGTTGCGACCTCCTGATCGTTGAGCTTGGCGACACTGGCGAGCGGCATCAGTTCCTTGAGCAGTGAGGCTTCATAGCAATTCTCCCGCAGGTTCACGTCGTAGAAACGCTGGGCTTGCGGATTAGCGGCGATCAACTTCAGGGTCAGGGCTTTGGCCTGCGGACTCATCTGGAAGAGCGTCCCGAAGTAGATCCAGTCGGGCCGGCGGGAAGAGAGTTCGCTCGAATCTGCTTCCGAGAGGGCGGGGAAGTCGTAGGCGGCGGGCCGGTGAATGGTGAAGTGCGGCTGGCCAGACGCATCAAGATTGACCGTGACGATTCCTGTGGGTTGATCCCTCACCTGACGGACGAAACGAGTCGAGAGGCCAAGGGATTGCATTTTCTCGAGCACGCGCCGTCCCCTCTCGTCGTCGCCGACCGCGCTAATGAAGGATACGGAATGCCCCAGTACCCTGGCATGCGCGGCAAAATTAAGAGCGGCTCCGCCCAGGTGTTCCGCATCTCCGAATACATCCCATAGCACTTCGCCAATGCTGAGAATGTTCATGGCCGATCCTTCGAATGTAGTATCCCTTATGTGGTGAGTAGCGCGTCGGGAATTGGAATTCTTGGACGCCCCATCCACCACATTCAACGTATGACATGCCGGCATTACTCCACTTGGATGCCAAATACGTTCTTGAACTACGGTATAATACACTCATGGAGACGTGATTGAAGTCCTCGCCATCCTCCATGGCGCACGACGATGGCCCACAGTTTTTGTCTAGGGCATCAAACCTACGTCTTTTTTCTTGATTGCCGCGCACATTGGCTCAGCGTATGATAGTCGCACGGGAAGGTCCTTTGCCGGGCAAGTATGCTCATGCCGAAAGGAGTAAGGAGTTAGGATGGCGAAGTATAGACAGCGGGGATACCAGGACTCGGACCGCGAGCGCGAGAGGTCTGAGAAGAAACCCATCCCCAGGGGGAGCGTATCGGGCCGAAGACCCCGAACCTCCCGGGGAAGCGCGAAGTGATACGGTGCGGCTCCTGTGCCATGGTCCTGCCGGCTGGAATCGACCTCCAGGGACGCTGTCCGAAGTGTGGCTTTGAGCTGCACAGTTGCAAGCAGTGCTCCTTCTTCGATACCGCCAGCCGCTTTGAATGCACCCAACCTATTACCGCACGCGTACCCAGGAAAGACGCCAAGAACCAATGCAACTTCTACTCGCCTCGGACGACCGTCGAGCGGGAGACCTCCACTTCCAGACCTCTGGACGCACGCCAAGCATTCGAAAACCTGTTCCGAAAATAACTACTCCCGCGAGCGCTATCCGTCACCGAAAAAGGGGGGGGCTACATTGGTCAAAACGAGGTGGGTTTCCGCTTGTGCGGGAACGACGGTTGGGACGCAGAGCAGTGACAAAATGTCACTATATGCTTTGTTTTCAATATCTTAGCCTTTTCCGTTCGACCTCTCTTATCTCCCATTCGCTGGTGAATTGTCCCCGTCCGAGATTTCTCCATTGCTGGTCCCAGATCAGAATGTTCTAATTCAACGCGGAAGAGGGAGGCTCGTCTCGGCTCGCAGATTTCATCTCTCACCATTTAGATTTTCGGTTGAGGCTTCAGTTTTGTCCTGTGTCCTCGCCATTCGCTGGTGCGCAAACGCGTCACGATCAATTCTTGAGGAGGCATAATGGCCACCGCTACAATCACACCTGAGGTTCGCAAGGCGCGACGCAGGGATTTCGAAAAGGTTCAACCCGCGGCGACTTTCACCGGCACGCCCATCGAGCCCGTACAGAAGGGCCTGCCGAAGACGACGCAGTCAGTCTGCCCGGAATGCCTCAAGGTGATCGAAGCGCGTCTGTTCGAAGAGAATGGCGCGGTGTACATGGAGAAGAGTTGTACGGAGCACGGCGAGTTTCGGGATTTGATCTACTCCGACGCCAGACTCTATCTGAAGATGGAGGAGTTCGAATTCGGCGACAACCGGGGAATTGAAAACCCGCAGTTTCCGGACGCGGCGCGATGTCCAGAGGATTGCGGCCTGTGCTCGCTGCACACCTCGCACACCGTGCTCTCGAACGTGGACCTCACCAATCGCTGCAACCTAACCTGCCCGGTGTGCTTTGCCAATGCCAACGCCGCCGGATACCTCTACGAGCCTTCCTTCGAGCAGGTTCGCGGCATGCTGAAGACGCTTCGCGAGCAGCGCCCGGTGCCTAACCGCGTGGTGCAATTCTCAGGCGGCGAGCCGACCGTCTACCCGCGCTTCCATGACGTGCTGCGCATGGCCACGGAGATGGGCTTCACCCACATTCAGTGCGCCACCAACGGCATCGAGTTCGCCAACCTAGAGTTCGCGCAGAAGTGCAAGGAAGCCGGCCTCCACACGCTTTACCTTCAATTCGATGGAGTGAGCGACGAAGTTTATCTCCGCACGCGCGGCCAGCGCCTGCTCGAGAAGAAGCTTGCCTGCATCGCGAACTGCCGCCAAGCGGGCCTGAAAATCATCTTAGTTCCCACCATCGTGAAAGGCGTGAACGACCACCAGATCGGCGACATGATTCGCCTGGCCATCGACAACGTGGATTGTGTCAGCGGCTTCAGCTTCCAGCCGGTTTGCTTCACGGGGCGCATCAACCGCAGGGAACTCGAGAGCAAGCGCTTTACGCAATCCGATCTCGCGCATGCCGTGGCCGACCAGACCGGTTTGACTGACAAGTACGAGGATTGGTTCCCTCTTTCCTGCATTTCGCCTTTCTCGAAGCTGCTTTCGAACCTGCAGAATTACAATCGTCCCAACCTTACTTCCCATCCGCACTGCGCCATGGGGACTTACCTTTATGTTCACCCTGAGACGAAGAAGGCTATTCCCATCACTCGCTTCTTCGATATGCCCGCCATGCTGCGCGATATCGACCTGCTGGCCCGGCAAGCCGAGGGCGCGCGATTCAAGATGTTTACTAAGATCAATGCCTGGCACAAGCTTCGTCGCCATTTCAGGCCCCAGTTCGCGCCGCCGGGGTTGACCTTCGAGCGTTTCCTGCAAACCCTGCAGGGTATGACGGACCACGACTATGGGCGCGGCAAAGGCGACGGCACGTTCACGTACAAGACGCTGCTGGTAGCGGGCATGCACTTCATGGATTCCTACAACTATGATTTCGCCCGCGTCAAGCGCTGCGTGATCCACTACTCCGCCCCCAACGGCCTGGTCTACCCCTTCTGCATTTACAATTCCGGGCCTTGCATGCGCGAGAAGGTCGAGCGGCAATTTTCCGTGCCCTACGACCCCAAAGCCGCCAAGCCAAACGACAACGGTTTGGTCCAGGTCGAGAATTGAGCGGTGTAGGGGTAGGGCTTGCCCTCATAAGCGCTAAGATAGTACATGACATCGCTCAAGTTGAGGAGCCCGTTCGCGGTTCCCTTCCGCGAGCTCCGCGGCGATTTCATCCCAGTGTTGCACGACGTACTCCAGCGGCACTTTCGGAGCGATGGCCTGTTGCACCTGGTGCAGCGCGAATTGAAACTCACGCCACCGACTGCCCTGGACCGTCGGATCCCAGTTCGTAGCCCCAGGGGGAAAATGACGAACCCAGGCGGACCAGCTTTTGGGTGAGCAGCGCCACCAGCAGTTTTCCGTGCAACCAGGCGCGCGAGCTCCGCGCGTCGTGCTTGGGCAAGTGGCCGATCGCCAGCAGCGACTTCAGCCGCTTGAACACCAGTTCAATTTGCCAGCGGAAGCGGTAGTACTCGAGCACTTGGGGGGCCCCCATTTCCGGCACCCGCAGGGTCGTGAACACCATCACATAATGGGCGTACTCGCGCGTTTCCGGCCGCACCCGAATCGGCTGCTCTGCTCGCGCCGATCCAGTTGGCGCTCCGCCGCGGCGATGGCCTGCGCACTTTTGCGCACCGCACACAGACGTCCCTCCACGCGCTGCTCCCCGGCGTGCAGCGCCGCTGCCCATTGCCCCGCTTGTCCCGCCGCCAGCGGGCGCAGTGCCGGCAACACCCGGAACGGCTGGTCATCGGCCGCGAACAACGGCACCGCACTGTTCCACCGCACAATGATGTCGCCTCCTTGCGCGCGCACCCTCGCCACCCCGGCCGGATGGCAATAACCGCGATCGGCCAGAATCAGATCTCCCGCCGCGACCCGGAATCGCTCCAGATTCTCCGCCGTCCCCGCCCCTTTCCGCGCGCTGATCAGCAACTGGTCGCAGGCCAACTCCGGCAGCCGCAGGCTGTAATGAATCCGCCAATGCGAACCGGTCGGGCCCGGTTCCTTGATCACCGTCCCATCCAGCGCCCGCAGACGCCGCCGCGGCGGAGGCCCCTTCCAGCGCACCCCACTTTCCGCCAGCAACGCCTGGCAGAGGTGCTGCAACCAATTCTCCGACTGGCGCAAGCGATTCAATAGCGTCACATCGCTCACCTTCGAAAGCCCCGCCGCCTGGGCGCGAACCGTGGTCTCCCGCAACGAGTAGCCGCAGCCCACGTGCATCAGCAACCTGCGCAGCAGCGCCTCCACCGAGTCCAATTCCCGCAAACGCTCTACCGCCCCGCTCAGCCGCGCCGCCCGTTGCCAGCTCGGCGGTAACAGGCCCACTAAGATGTCCCAGTCTTCGTCGAGTGCGTTCATGCTCAGCAAGGTACAGGGAAAACCGACAAGCGTCAAGCAGTATCTTAGCGCTTATGAGGGCTCGCCCTACCCTTGTCGAGGCCGGCAGAAATGCGGGGACGGCAAGCCGTCCCCCCTACAGCAGTTATCGATTGATTAGGGACAGATCATACGTATTGACCAGCCCACATTTAAGCCATCACCTAAAGCCGGCGATACCAAAAGCTGCGCCAGTTGAAACCCCCATCCAGTCCTGATAGTGTAGACGGGCCGGGCGTCGTTGCCCGCGAGAAATCCAGATGCCCGAGCATGGAGGAGAAATCAATATGAAGAAAGCTGTCATACTCTTAACCTTCCTCGCCCTTCTGTCTGCCAGCGCGTGGGCAGCACAGGATCAGACGACCAAGCCGGCGCCCAGCGCAAAGGCAGGGACAACGCACGCGCAGCCTGCGGCGCAGATGACCACGACGCCCTCAGGATTGCAGTACCGGGATATGGTGGTGGGCAAAGGGGCGGAGCCCAAAGCAGGTGACACCGTGGTGGTGAATTACACGGGCAGATTCACCAGTGGAAAGGTATTCGACACTTCGGTAGGCAAGAAGCCGTTCGAATTCCACCTCGGACGCGGCGAGGTCATCAAGGGTTGGGACGAAGGCGTGGCCTCGATGCACGTGGGCGGCAAACGCAAGCTGGTGATCCCTCCTGATTTAGCCTACGGCGCGGGCGGCTACCCGGGTGTGATTCCGCCCAATTCCACACTTACCTTCGTGGTTGAATTGCTGAACATCAAGTAGTCTCCCTGCTGCTCCCCTGAAAGTCACGTCATTCCCGCGCCAGCGGAAATTCATTTGACCGGCAATGGGTCCCCGCTTTCGCGGGGACGACGACGTTGATTTTCATTGTCTCGGGTGGGCGACCGGCCCATGGAAACTCCCCCGAAAATCACGCTCAAATACGTCATTCCCGCGCCAGCGGGAATCCATTTGACAGACAATGGGTCCCCGCTTTCGCGGGGACGACGGCGCTGATTTTCATTGTCTGGGGAGGGCCGCCTGGCCCATGGAAACTCTCCTGGCTGACTTGCGAAGGGGACCCGCTTGGTCCCAGGGTTGCGTCAAAGTCCTCGAACCATAAGAAAACAGGACACGTCCCATGGGAACCGTTTGTGGAGTGCGGCAGCCTGCTGCCGCTTTGGGCGAGTATGCTGGCAGCCGCTCCAGGAGGCGGAAGCAAGCTTCCGGCCCGGAAAGCGGGAGCAAGCTCCCGCACTCGATATTCGTCCGACTTTGACGCGACCCTGCGCGTGATCCTTGTCTGTTGACCATCAACCCGCAAGTTATGCTACTCTACACCTTGCATCTCACGGCAAGGGTTCTGCCGCTGAGACTTGTCTTATGGCTCTGATTGCTCCCTCGCTTTTGGCGGCAGACTTTGCTCGACTAGGTGAGGCGCTCCATGCCATCGAGGCCGCGGGCGCGTCCATGGTCCACATCGAGGTCATGGATGGTCATTTTGTCGAGGATGTCAGCGTGGGGCAGCCCGTGGTCCGCAGTCTGCGGAAGGCCACCAAACTGGTTCTGGACATACACTTACTCATCGAACGTCCGGAACGCTTTATCTCCGAATTCCTCAAAATGGGGGTGGACCGCCTGGCGGTTCATCTTGAGGCCACCACTCGCCTGCACCAGGTGCTGGAGGAGATTCGTGCCAAGGGAGCCAAGGCTGGAGTGGCCTTAAACCCCGCAACTCCCGTTGAGACAGTTGTGGACTTGGTGGGAGAATTCGATTATCTTTCAATCTTGTCCGCTGATCCGGGGATGAGCGAACGAGCCTTTATCCCCCGGGCCACGAACAAAGTGGCGGCAGCGGCGGCGCTTCGGGAGGAGCGTCGCGCGGATTTTGCCATTCAGGTCGAAGGGGGAATCCGCCTCGAGCATTTGGAGCCGCTAAGTCGAGCCGGCGCAGACATCCTGGTGGCCGGTTCTGCCATCTTTAATAGCGATGACCCAAAAGCGCGCTTGGTCGAAATGATGCGCGCGGCTTCCGCCTCGCAGCGCATGTTGGAAGTGTGACAGGCGGGCAACGCAGGCCGGACCTTAAGGTCTGCGGTTTCTGGCCTGTCGGAATCAGGTAATGATGAAGTTGTCAAATTCAATGATAAAGTCCGGACGCAAGCCAGTCCACCGGCTTTTGTGGGTAGTAGTACTGGGGAGCGTGTTCCTGCCCGGTTGTATCTTTCACCGCCATCGGCGCAAGGACTTGGCCTCGGCGGTCAACCCGGGCGACCAGCCGGACAAGATTCTCTACGAGAAGGCAACCAACGAGATTGCCCACAGCCGTTTCGACGTGGGCCGCCTGACTCTCCAGACCCTCATCAATACGTATCCGGATAGTGAGTATCTGTCCAAAGCCAAACTGTCTATCGCGGATTCGTATTTCGAGGAAGGAGGAGTTTCAGGCCTTACGCAAGCTGATGCCGAGTACCGGGACTTCATTACCTTCTTTCCCACGGCGCCCGAGGCGCCGGAAGCCCAGTATCGCATCGGCATGTCCCACTTCCGCATGATGGCCAAGGCCGACCGGGACCAAACGGAAGCTCACTCGGCGGAAGCGGAGTTGAAGGAGTTCCTGCTGAAATACCCCGAAAGCCCGTATGCCATACGCGTCAAGGCGCGCCTGCGAGAAACGCAGGAAGTGCTGGGGGAAGGGGAGTACGAGACCGCCAGTTTTTACCAGATGAGAGGGTTGTATCGAGCTTCCCTGACGCGCTTCCGGGACATTGTCGAGAAGTACCCTAACTTCAGCCAGGGAGATCAGGCGCTGTTCGGATTGTCGCAATCCCTGGAACACTTGAAAGCCCCCAAAGAAGCGATTCCCTACTACACACGTTTGGTGCGCTACTATCCTCTGAGCCCGCACGTGGAAGATGCCAAGAAGCGGCTGGTGGCCATGGGCGCGCCAATTCCCAAGCCGACGAAGGCGACCTTGGCGAGGGCGCAGGCGGACGCGGCCAGGGTGCGAAGCAAGACCCTGATGGGGAAACTGGGTTCGGCGATGGCTACTTCACCGGATACTAGCGCTACGTTGCGCGGCCCGGTTGCAATTGGAGTGGCGCCGGGTAGTGTCGAAATGGCGAGACGGGAAGCCGTCGCCCCCTCGACCCCCATCGGCTCGGTCGTGGCCCGGCCCGTTGGCGACACTGCATTGAGCTCCGAGCGTGAAGGGGAAGCCAAGCCCGCCGCCGAGAATACCGATAAAGCAGCCGGCTCAGCGCCCAGGATAACGGTTTCAGCAGTTCAGCGGGTGAGCCCAGTCTGAAGGCCCCGGAAAACGCGGCGCCTTCCCCCGCTAGTCAGCCCGCGGCGACACCAGCGGCGGGCCAGGCGGACGCTGCGGCCAGCCAGCCCGCCGCAAAGGCGCAGGAAAATCAAGCGGACCCCTCCGGCAGCCAGCCCGGCGCGAAGACGCAGGAAGACAAGGCAGACGCATCCAAGACCCAGTCCACGTCCAAGCCTGCGGAAAGCAACGGGACGTCCTCCTCAGACCAGAACGGAGGCACCTCGTCTATAAAGAAAGGCCGATTCCATATCCTCAAGAAGATCATTAAGCCCATCTGATTCGCCTTTCCCTCTATCCGCTACCTTTAACCTGCGGTGGCGCGCTTTGATCTAGAAGCGTCTCTTTTGTCTTCCCACCGGAGGTGTAGGGGGCATAGGCGCTAGATTAAGCGTTGCGACAGGGTCCCGAAGGGATCCAACGTCATTAGCCGTAGGTGAAACCTACGGTAAACGTCGTCCCAGAGTATTCAATTTAACCCCGGAGGGGTTGAATTCGACCCCTTCGGGGTCGCTGAGATACTTAACGTATGCCTTCTCGTCCGTAGGTTTCACCTACGGCTAATGACCTTCATGCCCTTCGGGCATGTTCGGCGGCCCCCACCAGCCCTTAATCTAGCGCCCATGGGTGTAGGGGGACGGCTTGCCGTCCCCTTCGAGCGGGCCGCTGGCCCGCGGGCAGGGCAAGCCCTACCCCTACGCCCTTCGCCGCTCTTTATCGAGGGATTTGGGGGTTACCATGGTGCCTTGACTTCCACCATTTGACGTGATATTCGTTCATGGACTTTAACGTGTCTAATGAGCAAAGGGAGGCCGTGTGGCTCGGCTAATTCTGATCGCAGACGACAGCCCCACTATTCAAAGAAGAGCCCAAAGGATTCTCGAGGGCGAGGGGTATGCCGTTGAAACCGTTTCGAATGGCGTCGCAGCGATCAAGAAACTGCCCCAGTTGCATCCCGCGCTCGTTCTCGCCGATGTCTCCATGCCGGGCAAAGATGGCTACGAGGTTTGTGAGTTTGTAAAGACCTCTAACGATCTGTTCCACGTCCCCGTCCTGCTTGTGGGCAGCGACCTTGAGCCTTACGACGAGCCTCGCGGGGCGGAGGTCAAGGCTGACGGTATTATTAAGAAGCCTTTCACTCCCCTCGACCTGATCGCGGTGGTGTCAAAATACATTTCCGCAGCCGAAGCCTCGGCATACCAGCCTGCACCTCCCGAGACGCAGGTTGAATCTTCCGCGGCTGAGCAGCCCGGGGTTTCACATGAGGCTCAGGGAACGGAAACTTCCCCTTGTGCCCAAGAATTGGATTCGGCCTCTCCTTCGCCTGAAGCGCCGATCGCTCAGGAACCGGAATTGGCTGCCGTGCCGCTTGGATCTCTGCCTGAGTCTGGGCTAGAGCGTGCACCTGAGCCCATTCCGGAAACCTTGCCGCAGTCCTTTGCTGAAGCCCACCTTGCCGGCCCCCCGGGAGAGGAACCCGGAAGCTCGTCGGAAGCGACGCATCCAACCGCCGATCCCTTTCCAGAGTTTGAGCTCGGACAGACGGGAAGATCGACCGAAGAGGATATCCAGCAAGCCGAACCTTCGCCGGTCTGGATGAGTCCTGAGCCGGCTTCGAGCCCCTTCCCGAGCAGACCTCTGAGGCTGGCGCGGCCTCTGTGGAGCAAGCGCCTGAGCCCGCTCCTGAGTCGGTGCCGGAGTTGGTTGGAATACGTAGGGAGTCGAATTACGAAGTCTCTACCGAAGCTTCTCAGGGTGCCGGCGTGGTTGCTCTTGAGCAGGCTCCTGAGGCTGGTGTTGGAACTGAACTGGAGCCGCCGGCCGGGGCGAATCCCGAGGCGGTTTTTGAGGTTGCCGATGAGGCCGCTCCATTAGCTGCCGAGAGAGCGCCCGAATCCCCGTCGGAACCCGCGCCGGAGCCAGAGGTGCAGAGTCCGGAAGCGAGTTCCGAAGCCGCACCTGAGGCGGTTAACGAGGATGTTCATGAAGTAGTCTCCGAAGGAATTTCGGCGGCCGTTGAGCCGATGCCTGAGTTCGTGTCAGAAGCCGCGCCGGAAGCAGATGTGGCGAGCATCGAAGCAATTCCTGAGACTGCACCTGAGGCGCGCCACGACGGTGTTCAGGAAGTAGTCCCCGAGGAAAATTCGGTGGCTGTTGAGCCAACCCCTGAGGCTATCCCTGAAGCGGCGCCAGAGCCTGTGCTGTCGATTCCGGAGACGACTTCTGAAACCGGTCCTCAAGTTGACATTGAACCAAGCGCGGCGGTTGCCGGCCAAGGCCTGGTGACTCCCGAACCAACGGCGGAGCCTGTACCTGAAGTTGCGCCTCAACCGGTTTCGATGGGTCCCGAAGCGATTCCCGAAACGGTCTCCGAGGATACGGCTGAGAAGTCTGTGCTTGATACCAGCCAGTCCCCTGGTGAACCGCCTGCTGAGAGCATCCAGGAAGATACATCTGATGCAAGGTTGGACAAAGCCGAATTGACTCCGGAACTCGCGAGCGAAGCCGCACCTCAGTTCAATTTGGAAAGTTCGGGATTTATCTCCGAAGGGTCGGCACCCGAGGCGGTGCCTGAGTTCGGCTCGGCCGTTTCCGAACCCCTGGCGGAACCCGCCTATGAAGCCGCGCCCGGGGCGTCCCTGGTCGGCTCCGGATTGACTCCCGAGACGCCTCAAGAGGATGGACTCGGCGTCGTTGCTGAACCGGCCGAGGAACACGCCCCTGAACCTGCGGCCGAGCAGGCGTTAGCCAGTTCCGAGTTCATCTCGGAATCGTCGGCCCCCGAATTTTTGCCGGAGATTAGCACGGCCACGACCGAGCCATTGCCCATCATTTATGGAGCTCCTGAGGCGTCCCCGGTCAGCCCTGAGTTATCTCCCGAAACGCCCCCGGTGGTGGTGCCTGAGGTCGGCCTCGTTGCTGAGCCGGGCCCGCAGAATCTGTGCGAAGACCCAGCCCTCGCCCCCTTGGGGGAGAGGGTGGCACGCGACGGCGTTCTCGCCAGCCGTCGTGGGACGGGTGAGGGGGTCCAATCCGGATCAATAACCACGGATTTCGCATCTGCTCGACTCTCGACCCCACGAGCCTCACCCGCCATCGATCCGGAGTGCGTTCACCTTGTAGTACGCAAGGTGGTCATGAGAATGGCTCCGCCTGTGCTGCCGCTGCAACAAGTCGAGGACCTCGTGCGCGTAATAGCCCAGGAGATCATGGCGGAGTTCGAGGAAGGCTCCTGACCAAGCAATTTGAACGGGGTGGCGCAGACATTGCTCTATATGTCTGCGCCCTGTGTCGCCGACATAGAAAGCAATGTCTGCGCCCCCACGGGCGAACCATCAGCAAAAGATGTCCTAAGGGCAAGAGCTTCGGGCCAAATCAGGACCCACCGTACAGGCCGATTCCTTGACATACTGCGTGCGAATCCTGAACAATGGCGGGGTGCAGTCGTCAGTTTTCAGTCAACCTCGCGGCGGCAGCCCTTTGACTGAGAACTGAGAACTGAGAACTGACAACTGAATACTGAAATCTAATGACTACTCACGAAAGGTAAAATTGATGCGTTGGAGCCAAACATTCATTCCCACATTGCGCGAAGATCCTGCGGAAGCGGAGGTGCCTAGCCATCAGCTGCTGTTGCGGGCGGGATACATTCGCCAGGTGGCGGCGGGCGTCTATGCCTATCTCTTCCTGGCGCAAAGGTCCCTTCTCAAAGTGATGCGGATTATCCGCGAGGAGATGAACGCCATCGGAGCGCAGGAGTTTTACCTGCCGGCTTTGAACCCTGCGGAGCTTTGGAAAGAGTCGGGGCGCTACGAAGCCTACGGCGACACGCTGTTCAAGTTCCTGGACCGCAACAAGCATGAAATGTGCCTGGGAGTGACGCACGAAGAGGAGATGACGAACATCGCCCGCAGCGAATTGCGATCGTACAAGCAATTGCCTCAAATCTGGTATCAGATCCAGGAAAAATTCCGCGACGAGCCGCGGCCCAAGTCAGGCCTGCTGCGCCTGCGCCAGTTCTGGATGAAAGATGCCTATTCGTTCGACATCGACGATGCGGGCCTCGACGTGAGCTACCGGAAACACTACGAGGCCTACCAGCGCATTTTCAACCGTTGCGGGCTGAAGTACGTCATCGTGCAAGCCTATTCAGGGACCATGGGCGGGACGCACTCGCACGAGTTTGCCGCCCCCACCGATGCGGGCGAGGATTCGGTGGCCATTTCCGAGTGCGGCTACGCGGCTAACCTCGAGAAAGCGGAGAGCCAGGCGCCGCCGGTCGAGGACCTGCCCGGCGAAGAGCCGCCCCAGCCGTTTCCCACTCCCGGCCAGAAGACGATTGATGACCTGGCGAAATTCACGGGCGAAAGCCCCGCGCGCCTAATGAAGACCCTGGTCTACATGGTGGAGGGCAAGCCCCTGGTCCTCCTGCTGCGAGGCGACCATTCCCTCAGCGAGACGAAGCTCGCCGCCGCCCTGGGTACGGAGGTTTTCCGGCCTGCCACGCCGGAAGAGGCATTGGCGCTGCACGGGGCGCACATAGGCTCGCTCGGGCCGGTGGGGCTCAAGGGAGTAAAGATCCTGGCGGACCGGGCTCTCGAGGGACGCAAGAATCTCATCACAGGCGCCAACCAGGATGACACTCACCTCCGCAACGTCACGCCCGGCCGCGATTTCGAGGCTCAGTACTATGACCTGCGGGTGGTTAAGGCGGGCGACCTCTGCCCGCGCTGCGGCCGCCCGATGGAGATTCGCATTGCCGTGGAACTCGGCCACATCTTCAAGTTGGGCAGGCGTTACTCCCAAACCATGCACGCCATGGTGCTGGACGAGAGCGGCAAGGAAGTGCCGCTGGTCATGGGGTCGTACGGAATCGGCGTGGAGCGCATTCTGAGCGCTGCCGCGGAGCAGAACCACGATCAGGATGGTATGTTCCTGCCGCGGGCGATTGCGCCTTTCGACGTCATCCTGACGGCGGCCAACATGGATGATGCCCCGTTGCGCGAAGCGGCGGAGAAGCTATACGAAGAAATGCTGGCCGGTTCGCTGGACGTGTTGTTCGACGACCGCGCGGAGCGGCCTGGGGTCAAGTTCAAGGATGCGGACCTGATCGGTGTGCCTTATCGCGTCACCTTGGGCAAGCGCAAATTTGCGCAGGGCCTGGCGGAAATATTCCAACGCTCGACAAAGCAAGTCCACGATGTTAAGCTGGCAGACGTCGTAAAACGCCTGCAAGTGGAGTATCTTGGTTAAGAGGCGGGGGCGCAACGAGGTACTGGCATGCGGCGAGCGGAAGAGGGTTCAGGGCGACTAAAGACTTTTCTGTCTTTGGCAATTTTAGTGGCTGTCATCTTTGCTGCCGTAAGAACTTTCCCCGCTTACGTCAACAATTTTCAGCTTCAAGACCACATCCGGACGCTCTCGACTCAGTTGGCGGTCCGAAACAAGCCGGTGACGGCGGATGAGATAAAGCACGAGGTGGCTACCTTCGCACAGGATCATGGCCTTCCAGTTGTTACCGACGACGTCACGGTTAAGATTACGAGTCACGTTATGATTGATCTGGACTATACGGTGCCGGTGGACCTGGTTGTATACACCCTCAGGCTTCACTTTACGCCATCGGCGGATAGTCCTGCGTTATAAACCGTGGTTCGACATGTGCCAACACCGCGCTGGAATCCCCGCCCACTCAGAAAGCAGGGGCGGTCGCGCCTGGCAGGATTGGCAGGCCGGGTAGGCTGGAAGAGAGGCCTGATCGCCGCTTGTTTAGCGGTAGTGCTCGGCTTCGTCGGCCTTTTCGCTTACTATTACGTTCGTTTCTCCCGCCTCATTAACGCCCGTCTGAGCGGCGAAATCTTCAACAACGCTTCGCTGGTTTTCTCTGCTCCCACGCCGCTTACCATTGAAGAAAAAGGCAGCCCGGAACTTGTCGCGCAACGCCTCCGCCGCGCTCTCTATGCCGAAAGCAGCGGCGAGTCGCCCGTCGGGGTGTACAAGGTCGAAAATAACAAGATTAGTATCACTCCCGGTCCCATTTCTTATTTCAATGGCGACACCGAACGAGAGGGGCCGGCGGTGCTTGCCTTCCGGGGCGGCCGCCTGTCTTCCATCACTGCGTCTGACGGTTCCGAGAGCCTGGATCACTACAACCTCGAACCCGAGGTGATTACCACGCTGTTTGACGATAACCGCTCGAAGCGCCGCTTGGTGCGGTACCAGGACCTCCCGAAGGTGCTGGTGGAGGCGGTGGTGGCGGCGGAGGACCACCGATTCTTCTCACATCACGGCGTCGACATCATGCGCATTCCGGGCGCGGCCTTCGCCGATATCCGAGCGGACCGGAACGTGCAAGGCAGCAGTACGCTAACCATGCAATTGGCGCGCGGTTTCTTCTTGACTCCGGCGCGCGTCTGGCGGCGGAAACTCGAGGAGACCTTCCTTGCTCTCCTGATGGAACAGCGCTTGACCAAGGAGCAGATCTTCGAGCTCTATGCGAACCAGATCTATCTTGGCCAGCGGGGAAGCTTCTCCATTTACGGATTCGGCGAAGCCGCGAACACTTACTTCAATAAAGACGTTGCCAGCCTGACGTTGCCCGAGGCCGCGTTTCTGGCAGGGCTGATCCGCGGGCCGAACTTGTACTCACCTTACCGGCGGGCGGCGAGAACGCTGGAACGGCGCAACTACGTAATCCGGGAGATGCTCGAGTTGCACATGATCACCCCCGCCGACGCCGCCCAGGCCGCGACCGTGCCTTTAGGGGTGACCAACCAGAACGTAGAAGGTCTCGAGGCCCCTTACTTCGTGGACATGGTGCGCGACCAGTTGCTCACCCAGTTTTCTGAGCACGATCTGGTGTCGCAAAGCTATCGCATCTATACCACCCTTAATCTCGACTTGCAGAAGGTGGCGTCCGATGGCGCGCGGTTGGGCATCACCGAGGTTGACCAGGAGATGAGAAAGTCAAAGCGCGCCCAGGCCGCGGCCGCCCAGGAGCCGAACCAGCCCCAGATGGCGCTGCTGGCGCTGGATGCGCATACGGGGGAGATCAAAGCCCTGGTGGGCGGGCGGGACTATGCCACGAGTCAGTTGAACCACGTGCTGGCCAAGCGCCAGCCGGGTTCGTCCTTCAAGCCCTTCGTTTACGCCGCCGCACTCTCCACCGGAGCGGACGGCACTCAGCCGCTGATCACCACGGCAACCGTGCTGAACGACGAGCCCACCACTTTCCAGTTTGGCGACGTCACCTACGAGCCCGAGAACTACAAGCAGGAATACCACGGCCTGGTTACCCTGCGCGAGGCGCTCACCCACTCGATGAACGTGGCCACGGTGCATCTGGCGGAGATGGTCGGATACGAGAAGGTGAAGGACCTGGCGATGGCGGCCGGAATCAACAAGGACCTGATGGCCACGCCTGCCATTGCTCTAGGCTCTTATGTAGCCACGCCGCTTGAAATCGCCGGCGCCTACACGATTTTCTCGAATGCAGGGCAGTACGTTGAGCCGAGATACATCCTGTCGGTCAACGATTCCACGGGAAAAACCTTGTGGCGGAGTTCCGTCGTCACGCGCCCGGTGCTCGACCCGCGCGTGGCTTATCTGATGATCGACCTGATGGAAAGCGTGATCAACAACGGCACGGCCGCGGGCGCCCGCAGCCGGGGGTTCACCGCCCCCGCGGCAGGCAAGACCGGGACTTCGCACGACGGGTGGTTTGCGGGATTCACCTCCGACCTTGCTGACGATCGTTTGGGTAGGCTACGATGACGACCGCGACATCAAGCTTGTCAGGAGCGGCCACGGCGTTGCCCATCTGGACGGAGTTCATGAAGCGCGCCGTGGAGATTCCCGGCTACAACGACCCCAAACCCTTTTCCATGCCGGACGGCGTGGTTTCCGTTCCCGTGGAAACAAACTCCCAGACCAGTGACGCCAAGCTCGTGCGGAATGAAGTCTTCCTGGCGGGGACGCAGCCTCAGGCGCCGGAACCCTCGCGGGGGATATTGGGACGGCTGTTTCACCCCCAGGGTCAATCCAACCTTCCGGCCGCGGCTGCCATCCCACCTGTAGCACCAGAATCACCGCCGCCAGGGGCGGTTAAATCGGAGGCTCCTTCAACGGCGGGGAAGCCGGGGGTCCTCAAAAGATTTCTGTCAATCTTCAAAGGTAAGAATTCGAAGCCTGAGCCGCCGCCAGAGCCGGAGAATAAAGCGGCGCCTCCAAACTAGGGCCCGGAATTGCCGGCCAGTGCATGTCTCATTCCATTGGGAGGTTTGGATATGAGAAACGAAAAAATTGGCTCACCGGTGAGGAACGGATTTATCGCGCTTCTGCTTTCTCTTGCCCTCTGTCTTCCCAGCCTGTGCGAAAGTCTGGGCGCCCAAGAAACCCGCACTTTGATGCCTCCTGTTGGCGCCGGCCAAAGGGACGAAAGCTCCAGGCTTCGCTCGCTCAGCTTCGAGGACCGGGGTGACATCTTTATGGCCCGCAAGTCCTACGAAGATGCTGTGAACTCGTATTCGCGGGCGCTCAAGGAATCTAAATTTGCAGATTCCATCGTGTGGAACAAGCTGGGGATTGCCTACCAGCAACTTGAGAATTTCAATGCTTCTCGCAAAGCTTATACTCAGTCAATCCACCACCGGAAGAATTACTCCGAACCCTTGAACAACATGGGAACTACCTTCTTCATGCAAAAGAAGTATGGGAAGTCCGTTAAGTATTACGAGAAAGCCATCAAGCTCAGCCCCGAGTCGGCTTCCTACCACCTGAACCTGGGAACTTCTTTCCTCCATATGAAGAAATACAGCGAGTCGGTGGAGGAATACCGGACGGCCTTGAGCCTCGACCCCAATGTATTCGGGCAGCGCTCCCCATTTGGGACCACCATCGAGGCGCGCGGAGCCGACGCGGAGTACTACTTTTACCTGGGGAAGGTCTTCGCTTCCCTGGGGCGCGTGGACGAGGCCGTGCGCAGCCTGCGCCGCGCTCTTGAGGACGGGTTCAAGGACCGGAAGCGAATTCTCGACGATCCGGATTTTCTTAAAATCAGCCAGAATCCTGCTTACGTCGATTTGATGAATCATCCCCCGGTGGGGATCAAGGATTGACCCCGAATGCGTTTCGGGCCGCGAAGCCGTTTTGTGTGCGCCGCTTCCCGCCCTCGCCCACTTGAGGCAGGGGGGGTGGGAAGTGGGCGTGTTGCGCTGTAGAGCTTTTAATTTCCCCGCCAGGTTTCCCGCCCTCTCCACGCGCGCAGCGTGAGGGTCAATGCTATAATGCAAGTTTCGGATCGTCCTTAGATGCGAACAGCTTTCAGATTACTCTTATTACTGCTCGTCTCCTGGCGGGTTGCCGCCGCCTCCGAGGTACACGCCGTTCTGGTATTCCCGTTCGAAAATCGCAGCGACCGGGCGGACCTGAATTGGGTCTCGGAGAGTTTTTCGGAGACTCTTTCCTCGCGCCTTTCGGGCCCCGGCTTTTATGTTTTGGAACGGGCCGAGCGCAGCGCGGCCTGCGACCAGTTGGGCCTTCCTTCCGACACGCCTCTGACTGTGGCCAGTGAATACATGGTGGCACAAACGCTGGGCGCCGATTGGGCCGTTCTGGGCAGGTTCGACGTGCAGGGCTCCGGCCTCACCGCGAGCGCACGCTTGCTGGACGTACGCCAGTTGAAGCTTTCCCCGGCCATTCAGGTTACTGGAGAACTCGCGGAACTCGTGGACCTCCAGACGCAATTAGTATGGCGGCTGATGGCCGCGCACGATCCCAGTTTTACGATCGGCGCCGAAGAGGATTTCAGCCGCAGGTTCCCTGAAGTTCGGCTGGATGCTTTCGAGAACTATATTCGCGGCATCCTGGCCGCGGATGATCCCGGCCGTATTCATTTCTTCGAAGAGTCCGAACGTCTGGATCCCGCCGATCACCGTGCGGCTTATGCGCTTGGCCGCATCTATTTTGGCCAGAAGAACTATGCTGAGTCAGCGAAGTGGCTGAGGAAGCTGGTTGCCGACGATCCTCACTACCTCGAATCGCTTTTCCTCTTCGGGGTGGATGAGTTCTTCCTCGGCCATTACCCGTCGTCGAAGGACGCATTTGAGAAGATCGCCCGGGAAATCCCCCTGGACGAGGTCGAGAATAACTCGGGTGTGCTCGAAGCCCGTGCCGGCCGCGATGCCCAGGCCCTCGAGGATTTCGACCGGGCTTTAAAAAGCAATCCCAACGACGACGATTTTTCATTCAATCGAGGTGTGGCTCTTTGGAACCTCCACCGGTACGACGCGGCGGCCACATCGCTCAAAGAAGCAATTCGGCTGAATGACGATGATTCCGAGGCGCACACGCTCTTGGCCGTGGTACTGGGGAAACTGGGTGATGCGGCGGGGGAGCGGACTCAGCTCGATTGGCTTAGCCGGCACGAGGTAGGATCGGAAGCCTCGGCTCTCCCGGGACGTATTGCCGCAGCCGCGCCTCAAGAAGAACTTCGACGAACGTGCCTACCGCTTGCTGTCTCTGGCTGTGCACAACGCGCTCGAGGAGCGATTCGCGGGCATGCCGGCGGAGGAACACGCTGCCGTCCACAAATCCCGTGGCGCGGGGTTCGTCAGCCAGGGGCGCTTGTCTGAGGCACAGCGCGAATTCGAAGAGGCGACCTCGCTAGTGCCGGGCGATCGTGATGCGCACATGAGCTTGGCGCAAGTCCTTGCAGCGGAGGGCAAACACCAGGAAGCCGCCGCGGAATTCCAATCCGCCCTGAAGCTCCAGGATAGCTTTGCCGGCCGCGTTGGCCTGGCGCGAGTTTACCTCGCTCTGGGCCGTTCGGAGGAGGCACGCCAGCAGGCCGAATCCGCCTTGAAGCTCGAGCCGCAAAGTCGCGAGGCGCAGAATCTCATCCAGCAGATTGACTCACATTCCACGGCTAAAAAGGAGCCTTGACCTTGCGACGTTTCATGCACTCGGTTATTTGTGCTGCCTTTTTGATGAGCGCCGGAGGGTGCTTGCCCGGCGCATTTTCCCAGACCCGTCCGCGAGTGGTCGAGATCCGCCTCAACATGATGATCCATCACGTGAGCGCCGGATACGTTATGCGGGGAATCAAGTTTGCCAACGACAGCCATGCGGACGCGGTCCTTCTGGAGTTGAACACGCCAGGCGGCCTCGAGAACTCGATGCGCGATATCGTCTCCGCCATCCTCACCTCCAAGGTGCCGGTTATTACCTATGTGGCGCCGAGCGGAGCCAGCGCGGCCTCGGCGGGTTTCTTCATCCTGGAGGCCGGCGACCTGGCGGTGATGGCGCCTGGGACGAACTCCGGCGCGGCCCACCCCGTCGTGCTGGGCGGCGCCGACCTGGGCAAGACGATGGAGGCCAAGATCGAAAACGACGCGGCGGCCTACATGCGCTCTATTACCGGCAAGCGCGGCCGCAACTCGGCTCTTGCCGAGGACGCGGTGCGCAAGAGTTCCTCTTATTCCGATAAGGAAGCCCTTGAGGGGAAGCTGGTTGACGCGGTGCTAAGCACTCCCGCAGATATTTTCGACAAATACGACGGCAAAACCATCCAGCGATTTAACGACACCACTTCAACCCTGCATCTGAAAAATGCGGATGTCATCCCTTACACTATGCCGACCCTCGAGGAGTTTTTCGCCTGGGCCGCGGACCCGAATATTGCCTTCATCCTGGGCGCCCTCGGGCTGGCTTGCCTCTACATTGAGTTCACCCATCCCGGGCTTGTAGCGCCGGGGGTGGTTGGGGCGGTTGCGCTGATCATGGCGATGTACGCCTTCAATTTGCTGCCCATCAATTCCATGGGTGTGTTGTTGATTCTGGTGGGACTAGCGATGTTGGCTCTTGAAGTCAAGGTGACCTCGCATGGCGCATTGGCCGTTGGCGGCATTATCGCCTTGGTGCTGGGGGCGCTCCTGCTCGTGAATTCACCTTGGCCGCAAGCCCGCATTCACCTCGCGACCGCGCTCGGCGTGGCAATGCCGCTCGGCGTTATCATCGTGATACTGCTCCGGTTCGCCATCGCGGCGAAGCGGAGCAAGGCAGTGACGGGAGAGGCCGGTATGGTCGATTCCGTGGGCGTCGCCAAGACCGACATCGAGCCTTCAGGCAAAGTCCTTGTCCACGGGGAGCTGTGGGACGCCAGCGCCCGCCAGCCGATTTCGAAGGGCACGCGTGTGCGGGTCCGCGAAATCGACGGACTGACTTTGGTAGTTGAGCCTATCCAGGAATCCAGATAAGATGGCAAGCGCATGGCGCGCACGACACTGGTGTGGTGTCCCATGTAATTCTTGATAACGAGGGGTGGCGCAGACATTGACTTCAATGTCTGCGCACCCCTGCCAATTGGAAAATGCTACGTGAGACAGGACACTAGTGCTTAACGATATGACCCGGATATTCGTCAGCAAGAACTGCCAGCCATAGACGCTCGGTCCGCGACACGGAAAGGGAGCACAACATGAACCCCGCGATTATCACTGTTATCGTAATCTTCTTCTTATGGGTAATGAAGTGTTTGAATGTGTTGAGAGAGTATGAGCGGGCAGTTACTTTTCGCCTGGGACGCCTTTTGAAATTGGACAAAGGGCCGGGGCTGATTTTCATTCTCTGGCCCATCGACACGATCATCCGCGTCTCCTTGCGGATTATCGCTTGGGATGTTCCTCCGCAGGATATTATCACTCGCGATAACGTCTCTGTGAAAGTAAACGCGGTAGTCTACTTCCGCGTGCTGAGCGCGCAAAAGGCCATCGTGGAGCTGGAGAATTACCGCTACGCCGTCGAGCAACTTGCGCAGACGACTCTCCGCTCCGTGCTGGGAGAGGTGGAATTGGATGACCTGCTATCCCAGCGCGAGAAGCTCAACAACGCGCCTGCAGACCATCCTGGATGAGCACACGGAGACCTGGGGCATCAAGGTAGCCAAGGTCGAGATCAAGCAGGTGGATTTGCCCCAGGAAATGCAGCGTGCCATTGCGCGGCAGGCCGAAGCGGAACGCGAACGCAGGGCCAAGATCATCAACGCCGACGGGGAATTTCAGGCTTCCGAAAAGCTCGCCGAGGCCGCCACCATCCTGGCCAGGGAGCCGATCACCATCACTTTGCGTTACCTTCAAACCCTGGCCGAAATCGGAACCGAACGAACACCACCATTGTCTTCCCGATCCCTGTGGAGTTGTTGACTGCCTTGCTCGGCAAGGTCGCCCCGCCTGCTATACCAGGAAGTGCGACCAAGTAGCGGGCCCGTGTTTTTTGTATCTGCTGGCGAAAGTTTCTCTGAAGTGTGAGGCGCGGCGGTTGAATCCGGCGCGAGGGTGAGCATGCTTTTGGACACACATTCCGTGCGCAGTGACAAAGGGCTTTCCACGCGGCATCTTCTCCTGATCTTCTTGGCAGGAGTCGCCGTGTGCGGAGTCTTTTTTTCGCTTGGTTTCCTGGTTGGGTACAACGAGAGGTCAGGGCGCTTATCGCCAATCACGGAGAGTGTTTCAAATCCCTCGAATCCCACAATACCCCCAACTTTCAATGCTCCTCTCGAAACCGAATCGGTCGGACCAGGCAGCGCGGGGACATCGAGGGTGTCAGTTCCGCCCCCGGTCGCAAACCTTCAAGCCAATGTCACACCGGGCACTCAGAGCGAGCAGAATCCTGCTGCTACACCTGGAGCTGCGCCAGCGGTGACGCAGCCTCCCGCACGGCCCGCCAGAGTGGAAAAGGAGCCGGAGGCCGCCCCGCCGCCTTCGAGAGCCGGGGCAGGCGTGGCCGGATTCACTGTCCAGGTCACGGCCATGAAGACCAGGCGGGATGCCGAAGCCGTGGTAAGAGTCCTGAAAGGGCGCGGCTTCCCGGTGCTTCTCGTCGCGCCCGAATCCGCCCACTCGAGCGACAGACTCTTCCGCGTGCAGGTCGGCCCCTATGCCTCGCGGGATGCGGCTGAAAAAGCTAGGGTGAAGCTCACGCATGAAGGGTTCAAACCCTTCATCCGGCACTGAACTCGGGCAAGAATCGAAATCCGGAAAGTCGGCGGGGCCATTCGGTGTGCCGTGAGTTTGACTCCCCGCTACGGCTGGGCGCCGACAATGTGTTCTGGGCCTGCAAAGGCTCGATGACTCGATGAACCAATGACTCAATTCCACCGGTGGGTCGCTGCCGCCCTTAGTGGTTTCTTTCTTGTCGTCTGTTTTCCCAAGCTCAATTTTCATCCTCTGGTTTGGATTTCCGCGCTCCCCCTTTTCCTCGCCTTGGCCGTCGAGAAGAACTCCAGGCGCGCTTTTGCTTACGCATATTTCACCGGAGCTATCTTTCTTGCCGGGAGTTGCTATTGGTTTGTCGGCGTGATGCACCGATACGGCGGCCTGAGTCTTGGCCTCGCGGTGACGGGGTTGGTGGTTTTTGCGGTCGTGTATTCCTTGGTCTTCGGCGCCTTTGGTTTGGTGATGAGCGCAGTGGCTCGCCGGTCGCAGGTCCTCGCTCTGCTGCTCAGCCCGTTCCTTTGGGTGGCCATGGAGATAGCCCGCACGTACATGCTTACTGGCTTCCCCTGGAACCTCCTTGGGTACGCCGTACACTCTGCCGGTCTGAGGCAAATCGCCTGCATGGCCGGTGTTTACGGGTTGTCCTTCCTGGCCGCCACGACTAGCGCGCTAGGGGCATGGGCAATCCTGCGCTGGGAATCCAGATGGCCTCGCTGGGCCCTCGCGGGGTGGATGGCGCTGATGTTCTTTGGAAACTGGGTGCTGGCTCCGCCCGCCCCTGCCCGAGCGTCGAATGTCGCGATCCTGCTGCAACCGGATGTGCCGCTTGATGAAGAGGCGGCCAACACCTGGGCGCCGTGGCTGAATCCCACGAAGTTGAATCGACTTGTCACCATGTCCATCGATGCGCTGGCAACTGAAGAGCGAGAACAAGGCATCGTTCCTGGCGAGCAATCGCAGCGCAACGGCCCGCGGCCCTTGATCATCTGGGCGGAAAACCCCGCGCCCTTCTATTTCACCCGTGATCCCGTTTTCCGCAACACCGTGGAGACGATGGCGCGCCAAGCCGCGTCTTACGTGGTGGTGAACACGGTTGTGCCATTCGGTGCGGGACAGTCACAACAGATCACCAACAGCGCCGTGGTCCTCGACCCCCAGGGGCGCGAAATCCTGCAATATGATAAAATTCACTTGGTGCCTTTTGGTGAGTACGTTCCAGGTTGGGCTTTCCCTGACATGATCGGAAAGATCACCTCTGAGGCCGGGAACTTTGTTCCCGGAAGCGCGTACCGCGTGGCGCCGACGCCCGATGGCGCGATTGGCGTCTTCATTTGCTACGAAGACATCTTCCCGCAACTGGTCAGAAGGATTGCCTTGGCGGGCGCCCAGGTGCTGGTAAACATTTCAAACGACACCTGGTTCAGTGACGTTGCGGCGCTTCAGGAACTGGAAATGGTGCGCTTGCGGGCTATTGAGAATCGCCGCTACCTGCTGCGCGCCACGAACGACGGCATTACCGCCGTGATTGACCCCTACGGGCGGGTGGAGAAACAAGTTGCGCGCTATCAATCGGCGGTCTTGCCCGCCAACTTCTGCTACCTTGGCGGCCGGACCTTCTATACGGAACACGGCGACGTTTTCGCGTGGCTGTGCATCGGACTGGCTGGAGTGATTGTCTTGGTAGCGTTTAGGAGCAAAAAGTGATCGAAGAACTGCAGAGAACGTACGACGATTTGAAGCGACGCACTCATGAGCTGCGGAGCTTTCTTTGACGCCCCCCAACGCCGCAAGGAACTCGAAACCCTGGAGAAACAAATAGCCCTGCCCGACTTCTGGCAGGACCAGGATGCCTCGCAGAAAGTCCTGACCACACGCAAGCGTTTGAGCGAGAAGATTGAAGAGGACGACAGGCTTGCCCAGCGACTGGCCGACGCGGACGCATATTTCGAGTTGGCTCGCGAGGGTGAACCCGTAGAGAGCGAACTTCGAACCGAACTCAAGACGCTGCGGCAGGAGGTGGAGCGCGTCGAGACGGAGACCATCCTCGCCGGCGAAAACGACCACCTGAACGCCATCGTAGCAATTCACCCGGGCGCCGGCGGGACCGAGTCGCAGGATTGGGCGGAGATGCTCCTCCGCATGTACACGCGCTGGGCGGAGCGGCACGGCTTCGCGTTCACGCTCAATGACTATCAATCCGGTGAGGAAGCGGGGCTCAAGTCCGCCACCTTTACGGTGTCCGGCGATTACGCCTACGGTTTGTTGGTCGGAGAGACCGGTGTTCATCGCCTGGTGCGCATCTCGCCTTTTGACCAGGCCGCCCGCCGCCATACTTCCTTTGCCTCTGTCTTTGTAAGCCCGGAGATCGACGACACCATTAACATCGAAATCAAGCCAGACGAGCTCAGGGTTGAAACCTATCGCTCGAGTGGCAAGGGCGGGCAGCACGTCAACACCACCGACTCGGCGGTGCGCATTACACACATTCCGACAGGAACCGTCGCGCAGTGCCAGAACGAGCGCTCTCAGCACCGGAACCGTGAAATGGCCATGAAGTTTCTGCGTTCCAGGCTCTATGAGCTGGAACTGCGCAAGCGGCGGCAAGCGGCGGACAAGCTGGAGGCCACCAAGGCGGATATCGATTTCGGCAGCCAGATCCGGTCGTATGTATTACATCCCTACCGGCTGATTAAAGACCACCGGTCGAAATTCGAAATGGGAGATACCGACCGCGTCCTGGATGGGGATATCGACCCCTTTCTGAAAGCCTACCTGTTGTCGAAGCGATCCGTAGTAAAGCCAGGGTAGGGGGTGTGAGGTGGGTTGTGCCGTGGTGCAATTTGAGGTGGCATGGCCATCTTGGCCATGGCTTTGCACGGGCAGGATGCCCGTGCCACTTCCATGTGCACCACTACCGGCTTTCTGAAATCTTTGACACTATTTAGCTGCCTATGTTACGCTTGCTTGTTTGTGCTGGCCGCCATATTCCCAGTAGATACTAAGGAGGACTCGCGTGTCTGGCCCGATGCAACACTATCTTTTTACGTCTGAATCCGTTACAGAAGGACATCCCGACAAACTTTGTGACCAAGTTTCCGATGCCGTCCTGGACGCGGTGCTGGCTGCTGACCCCATGGGTCGTGTCGCCTGCGAGACGATGGCCAAGGATCAGGACGTCTACGTCGTCGGCGAGTTGACGACCAAAGCGAAGTTCGATATCGAGCCACTGGTTCGGGAGACGATCCGCAAGATCGGGTATACCCAGGCGGATGCCGGGTTTACCGCTGATACGTGCCGCGTTGTCTCAAACCTCACCCGCCAAAGCCCCGACATCGCCATGGGGGTGGACACCGGCGGTGCGGGCGACCAGGGGTTGATGTTCGGATACGCCTGCGATGAAACGGAAGAGTTGATGCCGCTCCCCATAATGATGGCGCACAAGCTTTGCCGGCGTTTGGCGGATGCCCGTCGCCAGGGGGTGCTCGATTTCCTCCGGCCCGACGGCAAGTCTCAAGTGACTGTCGAATACGAGGGCGCGAAACCCGTGCGTGTTCAGGCGGTGGTGGTTTCGACCCAGCATTCTGACAACGTCAGTATCGAGACGCTCCGCGAGCGCGTAATGGAGTGCGTGATCAAGCCCGTCATTCCCGCTTACATGCTCGATCAGCATACCAAGTACCACATTAACCCCACGGGGCGATTCGTGACCGGGGGGCCTGTGGGCGACTCGGGGCTAACCGGGCGAAAGATCATCGTGGACACTTATGGTGGCTCAGCGCACCACGGTGGCGGATGCTTTTCCGGCAAGGACCCCACCAAGGTGGACCGCTCCGCCGCCTACATGGCACGCTATATTGCCAAAAACATTGTAGCCGCGGGACTTGCGAAACGCGCCGAGGTCCAACTGGCCTATGCCATCGGCGTCGAAGATCCGGTCTCCATTATGGTAGATACCTTTGGGACCGGCATAGTCGCGGATGGCGAGCTGGAAGCCGCGATCCGTCACCACTTCAAGCTGACTCCCAAGGGGATCATCGAATCTCTGAAACTGCGGCGCCCGATTTACAAGAAGACGGCCGCTTACGGCCATTTCGGTCGATCGGAGCCAGAGTTTACCTGGGAGCACACCGACAAAGCAGCGGCGCTGCGAAAGGAGTATGGAGTTTAGATGCCAACCATCCAAAAACTTGCCTGTGACGTAAAAGACCTTGGCTTAGCCGGCAAAGGGAAAATTCGAATCGAGTGGGCCAACCAATGGATGCCCGTCCTGGGTCTTATTCGAAAGCGCTTCGTCGAAGAGAAGCCGCTCCAGGGCATACGGATTGCCGCTTGCCTTCATGTGACGACCGAGACTGCGAATCTGGCTATCACGCTGCGCGACGGCGGCGCGGACGTGGTCGTCTGCGCGTCGAATCCGTTGAGCACGCAGGACGACGTTGCGGCCTCGCTGGTCCAGGATTTTAATATTCCGACCTTTGCCATTAAGGGTGAAGACAAAGACGTCTATTATTCACACATCATGTCGGCGCTGGATTACAAACCCCAGATTACCATGGACGACGGCGCTGACCTGGTCACGACCATCCTGACCAAGCGGCAGGAATTGCTGCCGGGGATTGTGGGCGGCACTGAGGAGACTACCACGGGCGTGATCCGGCTGCGAAGTATGGCCAACGACGGCGCGCTCAAGTACCCCATCGTTGCCGTGAACGACGCCGATACCAAGCACCTGTTCGATAACCGCTATGGCACGGGGCAATCCACCGTGGACGGCATTCTGCGCGCCACCAACTTGCTCTTCGCCGGCTTGCACGTGGTGGTGTGCGGCTACGGCTATTGCGGGCGCGGCGTGGCCATGCGCTCCAAAGGCCTCGGCGCGCACGTCGCGGTCACCGAGACCAACCCCACGCGGGCCATCGAGGCTCTCATGGACGGCTACCAGGTGATGCCGATGGCGGAAGCTGCCAAATGGGGAGACGTCTTCGTTACGGTCACCGGCAACAAGTCCGTCATCCGCGGCGAACATTTCAAGGCGATGAAGGATGGCGCAGTGGTGGCCAATTCCGGCCACTTCAATGTTGAACTGGACCTGCCTGCGGTCGAGGCCATGGCGATCGGCAAGCGCCATACGCGCGAATTCGTGGATGAATACACTCTTCCTGACAAGCGCAAGATTTACGTTCTTGGCGAAGGCCGGCTGATCAACCTGGTTGCGGCGGAAGGGCACCCGGCGGTGGTGATGGACATGAGCTTCGCCAACCAGGCGCTGTGCGCGGAATACATGGTCAAGAATGCCGCGCAACTTACGACCAAGGTCTATCCCGTACCGGCTGACATTGACCAGAATGTGGCGCGCCTCAAGCTCCATTCGATGGGTGTGACCATCGACAAACTCACGCCCGAACAGGAGCATTACCTGGCCTCCTGGTCGGAGGGAACCTAGTGCTTAGTAGTTGTTAATAAGCACAATTATTCTGAGTCCTGGAAGGGCGGGGCTTTAGCCCCGCCACACGCAGAGCACGGTTGAAAGGGCCTTTAGGCCCAGAAGCAACGCGGCTTCAGGGGCTAAAGCCCCCGGGAGTTGGCCTGTTCTCTGCGGCGGGGCTGAAGCCCCGCCCTTCCCGGCGCCAAACGAATACGAACGCGTGCTTCTACGAGTAAGGACTAAGTTAATCGAAAAATCGAGGAGTCGAGAGGTCGATAATAAGACTTCGGCGCTTGACTCCTTGAATTCTCAAGTGCTCAACTTTTGAACTTCATTTCGGGGAACGCATGAAGGAGATCGCCCTGTGGGCGCTGGACACCGCCAAAGCAAAAGGCGCAAGTTACGCTGATGTACGCGTCGTAGACCTGCGGCAACGTTACCTTTCCACTAAGAACGGCCAATGTGCACAAATTAGGGAATCCCAGTCCATGGGAGTAGGGGTTCGTGTTGTGGCAGACGGAGCCTGGGGCTTCGCTTCCACTGACGACCTGACCCGCGCCAGCATCGATCGCGTCGCAGCGCAAGCCGTCGAAATTGCGCGCGCCAGCGCCACCGCAAAAAAGCACGACGTTCGGTTGGCGAAGGAGCCCAAGGTCATCGACCGCTGGGAGGCTTCCTGTAAGATCGATCCCTTTTCCATTCCTGTGTCATCGTGCCTGGAATTGATGCTCGAGGCCGATCGAGAGCTTCGTCGAGTGCAGGGCGTGACGCTGGCCGAAGCTTCCATGGATTTCCGCCATATCGAGCAACTCTTCCTCTCCACAACGGGCTCTGAGATCACCCAGGCAAAGACCCAGACCGGCGCAGGTTTCGTCGCCACCTCCTACACCGACGGCGAAATTCAGCGCAGGTCCTACCCCAATTCATTCGGTGGGCAGTACCAAACGCGTGGATATGAGCTGGTGGGGGAAATGGATCTGGTGGGGAACGCGCCACGCATCGCTGAGGAAGCGGTCGCCCTTCACAAAGCCGACCAGTGTCCCGCGGGCACGAAAGACATCATCCTCGAGAGCTCGCAGCTAGCCTTGCAGGTTCACGAATCGGTCGGCCATCCTATCGAGCTCGACCGGGTGCTCGGGACCGAAGCAAATTTCGCGGGCATGAGTTTCCTGACGCTCGATAAACTGGGCAGTCTGAAGTACGCTTCCGACATAGTTAACGTCGTTGCAGATGCCACTCCCGCGCACGGGCCCGGCCTCGGGACGTTCGCCTATGATGATGAGGGTGTGCCCGCCCAGTCCGTGCCCATCATCAAGGATGGATTGTTCGTGGGCTACCTGACTTCGCGGGAAACCGCCTCGGCCGCGAAACAGGCGCGCTCGGGGGGCGCCATGCGCGCCGACGGTTGGAATCGCATTCCGCTCATCCGCATGACCAACGTCAGCCTCCTTCCTGGCTCCGGAAAGTTGGAGGATTTGATTGCCGATACGGATGACGGGATTTACATGGAGACCAACCGCAGTTGGTCGATTGACGACCGGCGCTACAACTTCCAGTTTGGGACCGAAATTGGCTGGGAGATTCGCGGGGGCAAGAAGACACGCATGCTCAAGAACCCCAGTTACGGCGGGATGACCACGGAATTCTGGAATACCTGTGACGCCATCTGCGGTCCCGAGCAATGGACGCTGTGGGGTGTGCCTAATTGCGGCAAAGGCCAGCCCATGCAGACCATGGGCACCGGACACGGCGCTTCCCCGGCGCGCTTTCGCAAAGTGCAGGTTGGAGTGGCGTACAACTAATCGGGGAGTCGAGAGTCAAGGATGCGAGAAGTCTGTCATTCTGAGCGCAGCGAAGAATCTCGCTTTGAGTGTCTCAACTCCTCAACTCTCGACTCTTGACTCTTTACCTTCTTATGTCCTTATCGCGTAAACAAGCGGAAGAGATTTTCGATCGAGTCCTCAAATATTCCACAGCCGAAGAGACGGAGGTCATGGTTTCCTCCACGGCCTTCGCGCTCACTCGCTTCGCCAATAACATCATTCACCAGAATGTGTCGGAAGAAAGCACCTCGCTCTCGGTGCGAGCGGTGACAGACGGCCGGATGGCACGAGCCAGCACCAACAAATTGGATGAGCGGTCCATCCGCCAGTTGTGCGAAGGCGTCCTGTCCTTGGCGCGCTTGCAGCCGCCAGACCCGCAACTTCTCCGCATGCCCGGCCCGCAGACTTACCGTGCTGTTGACCGTTTCTTTACCGACACGGCGGAACTTAGTCCCGCAACCCGCGCCTCGACTGTCGCGAGCATCATCAAGCGCGCGGAAAAGAGCCGCCTCACCGCGGCGGGCATCTTTTCGAGCGGGTCCAGCGCTTACGGGATTTTTAATTCTCGCGGCCTTTCCGCCTTCCACGAGGAAACGTTGTCGGAATTCTCCGTCACCATGCTGGGCAAGGATGGGTCCGGCTGGGCCAAGAAGACCTCGCCCTACTGGGCTGAGCTCGAACCGGAGGAATTGGGGGAAAAGGCGACCCTGAAGGCGCTCCAAAGCAAGAAGCCGCATGACATCGCGGCGGGAAAATACACCGTGATCCTCGAGCCGGCGGCGGTTCTCGATCTTCTCGGCTTCCTGGTTCTCGATTTCAGTGGTCTCGCGGTGCAGGAGCAACGAAGTTGCCTGACCGGCAGGGTCGGGGAGAAGGTCTTTGGCGACAACATCAGCATGCGCGACGATGTCTTTCACCCCTCCCAAACCGGAGCACAGTTTGACGGCGAAGGTATCCCGCGCCAGCGGGTCCCCATCGTTGAGCGCGGCGTGGTCAAGAATCTGGTATACGCGCGACAGACCGCCCAAAAAGCCGGAACGCAGCCCACCGGTCACGGTTTCCCCCTTCCCAACGATATCGGCGAAGCTCCCATGAACATCGTCATGGAGGGTGGGCGTTCAAGCGTTGAAGATATGGTGAAGTCCACTCCTCAGGGGCTGCTCATCACCCGCTTTTGGTATATCCGCGAGGTGGACCCGTATCAGAAGATGCTCACCGGCATGACGCGTGATGGAACTTTCTGGATCGAGGACGGCAAACTGCGGCACGGTGTCAAGAACCTGCGCTTCAATCAAAGCGTTATCGAAATGCTCCGCCAGGTGGAGATGCTGGGCCAGCCGCAGAGAACGGCTGGGGAGGAGTCCTTCGAAATGGTGGTTCCATCCATGAAGGTTCGCGAGTTTAATTTCTCCTCTCTTACGAAGTACTGATCGAGCTGAGAAGTTCCGTACATACAACTTGTTCCATTTGGGGAATCGGGTAGACCGCACCAGCGTATTCGCCACTCGGCGCAGTCGGAGTGAGAGAGTACGAAGAGCATCGGATATTCAACGTGACACAACCTTTGACGAATTTCTTCAGGCGCAGAGAGTTTCTTCAAACCCTGGCAGGCTTCGGCGTATTGCCCGGGGCGTTCGCGACGCTTAGCGCCGGCGCCAAAGGCGTTCTGCCGAATCCCGTCGGATACGCGACCATCGCTTGGCCTAACGAAGAGTTTGCCCATGGCCTCGAAACCATCTCGCGTCTGGGCTACCGGGGAGTGCAGTTGTTGGGTTGGGTTCGCGAGGCGTACGCAGGCGGGAAAACCCAGGAACTCAAGCAAAAGCTTACCGACCTGAGATTGAAGCCTGTGGCGCTTTCCTGCTCCGCCGCGCGCCTGGTCCCCGGAAAACAGGGAAACGAGACGGCGGAAGTGCGCGGCTATGCTGAGTTCTTTTCTCACCTCGGCGGTACCTTCTTACAGGTGACCGATGGAGGCGACCCCACGAAAGAGTATTCAGCCGAGGATATCAGAACTCTCGGCGCGCGCATGGATGCCGTGGGAAAGATGGCGCAGGATTTTGGATTAACACTCGGCTACCATCCTCACTTCGGCACCATTGGGGAAACGCGGAAGGGATTAGGACGAGTCCTTGAAGCTACCGACCCGCGGTTCGTCAAGCTCATTGCCGATGTCGCTCATATGGCGCTGGGCGGTTCAGACCCTTCCGAGGTCATTCGCACTTACGGTCAACGCTTGTGCTTTTTGCACCTCAAGGACGTGCGCATAGAAGCCGCCGCCCTTGCCAGGAAGAATCGCGACATGGTGCATAAGAATGGACCGCCCTTTTGCGAAATCGGTCTAGGCACAGTGAATTTCACTGAGGTGACACAGGCCTTGCGCGCGGTGCGATTCACGGGCTGGGTAGTGGTCGAGCTCGATGGCGGAAATTCAACGCTGGGCGGTCCCGACCCGAGCGCCGCCAAGAACCGAGAGGCGCTGCGAAAGATCGGATTCGATATATAGGGAAGACTCAGTAGTGGGTCAGTTTGAAAAAGTGGTCGGCGCCGGATGACTGTGGTATCATTACCCTATCAGAACTTCGGAGGCTTACCGGAATGGTATCGACATGGCAAACAGAGACGGGGCATCTCGTATGTCGGTGGTCCAATGTGGGGCAGCGCCTCCAATACGATCCGAGTTGGATGAAAGCGGTTTCAGACATTCAAAGTGGTTATTTGCCACCTTCCCCGGATTTTGCCGCCCACAGTCCCTTCGGGGGAGTTACGTGGTTCCAACCCCATCCCGTTGGGCACGATTGCTAATAACTTAGCGGATTCAAAGTGACCCGCTACCGAAGACTCGGAATCCTTGACTCTCGTTGAATTTCGTAATCGCAGCTTTTCGAAACTGCAATTGACCCTGCGAAGTGTGCATTCATTCAGGCGGGCAGAGTCGGAAGCCGCTGTCCGAAGCTGCTGTCAGTACTTGACAGGCTCGACTAGTGGATGCTAGAAAACTTGAGTGCCCTTCCTGGCGCTATCGTCTAGGGGTTAGGACGTCAGATTCTCAATCTGAAAACCCGGGTTCGATTCCCGGTAGCGCTACCAAATCCTCCAGTTAGCAAATAATGGCGATAAAGTGAATGAGTTGTGGGTGAGACGAAACAACTCTCTTCTATCTCTCAGCGTCTCCCCCGAGAATCACCATCAAATACGTCATTCCCGCGCAAGCGGGAATCCATTTGGGCGGCGTGGGCCACCGCTTTCGCGGGGGAGACATGGTAACCGGAGGGCTGGAGGCTGACCCATGCGTGTGCCGCCAGTCGGAGTGCGCAATGCCGCGGCCGGCAAGGATACAGTCACTGGTCTGTACCCCGCAAAAAGAGAGCGAATCTGACGTCAGGGCAAGTTCAACTCGCGTTATTTTAATGCGGATTCACGCACCGGTCGGCGCACACCCCCCGCGGTTGCTTTCTTCTTGGCCTGTTTTTTCACGCGTTTTGGCTTCGGCGCAGGAACAGGCATCGGGGTTGGGGCATCCGCAGTTTGCGCCATTTCCAACCCAAAGATCGCGGAGAGGTCTTCGCTGCCGAGCGTCTTTCTCGGGCGCGAGCGCCTTTCCGCCGAAGCGGCAGCCCCTTGCCGGCCTTGGCGATCAATTCTTTCTCGTCCACCTTGTGCAGCTTGAAGAGAAGCTCGGGCTGCTGGTCGAGCCGCGCGCCGATGCCATAAAGCACCGCCGCGACATGCTTGCACATCGAAGCCCAGTCCGGGCAACTGCACGAGAGCTTGATCTCATTCGGGTGAAGGGAACAGGCCGGTCTCCTGCCGGCAGATGCGTTCCATGACGCCCTTGGAGAAGCGCCCCTGCAGAAGTTCGACCAGCGAGTCAATGGCGCCGGCGCAGTCCGCAGCAGATGGATTGCCATCGCGCCTTCGCAACCGGCGTCACCTTCACCGCCACCTTGTAAATCTCCGAGCCGCTGACCAGGGCCTTGACCTCGCCGCCGCCAATCTGGAGATCCATCACCGAGCCGTTGCGCACGTAGGTCCGGCCGCGCGGCAGCCGGTTCTCATAGTCGCTGTAGCGCTCCAGGTTTTCGCACCAGGCCTTGCCCCAGAAGGTCTTGGCGATGGTGCGGCCTTCGATGACGACCGGCGAGACCGGATGCCCCTTCTTCTTGAGCTTCTCCATCTCGCGCGCGGCCTTTCGCCGCCGCTCCGCCACGGACACATAGGGTCGCCACCCATAATCGTAGTACATGGATCACGCCTCCTTTAGCGCGGCATTGATGTCAAGCGCAACGAGTTTGAGCAACTCCTCGTCTTTCATTTCCGTCAGGAGCAGTCTCGGCGCCGCCTTCCAGCAAGTCCTTGGAGAGCTGCCGCTTCGATTCGATCAGCTGGTCGATCTTCTCCTCCACGGTTCCGCGGCACACGAACTTGTGCACCAGCACGTTCTTGGTCTGGCCGATGCGGAAGGCGCGATCCGTGGCCTGGTTCTCCACCGCCGGGTTCCACCACCGGTCGAAGTGCACCACATGCGAGGCGGCGGTGAGGTTGAGGCCGGCGCCCCCGGCCTTGAGCGAAAGCACGAAGAACCCCACGGCCTCGTCTTCCTGAAATCGGCGCACCAGCTCCTGGCGCTTCCTCACCGCGGTTTCGCCGTGGAGAACCAGGCCGGGGCGCCCGAACACCGATCCCAGGAAAGCCGCCAGCGGAGCGGTCACCTCGCGGAACTGGGTGAAGACCAGCACCTTCTCCTGCTTGGCGGCGATGACCTCGGCGATATCGCGCAGGCGGGCCCACTTGCCGCTGTCTTCCTCGGCCCAGGCGCCGTCGCCCAGCCACTGCGACGGGTGGTTGCAGATCTGCTTGAATCGCATCAGGAACGACAGCACCAGGCCCTTGCGCTGGATGCCCTCGTCGGCGTCCTCGAGTTGCTCGGCCAGTTCCTTCACCGCCTGCTGGTAGAGCGCCGCCTGCTTGCGGCTGAGCTGGCAGAAGGCCTTGACCTCGGTCTTGTCCGGCAGGTCCGCAATGACCGTCTTGTCGGTCTTCAGCCGCCGCAAGATGTACGGCCGCACCAGCTCGCGCAGCGGGCCGTAAGGATTGTGGGGCCTCTCCGCAAGGCGCTTGACGAAGCTCGTGAACTCCTTCGACGATCCCAGCAGTCCGGGGTTGATGAAGTCGAAGATGGACCACAGGTCGCCCAGCCGGTTCTCGACCGGCGTGCCGGTGAGCGCAAATCTCGCCTGGGCTTGAGTTTCTTGGCGGCGCGGGTCTGCTTGGCGTCGGGATTCTTGATGGCCTGCGCTTCGTCGAGCACCACCAAGCGCCATGAGTCTCCGCCATCCAGGGCATGCGGAGCAGCGAACCGTAGCTGGTAATGACCAGGTCCACATCTCCGAGCCGCTCGGGCCCCAGCGCTTTGAGGTCGGCCGCCGGCATCGCTGACGGATGGGCGATCAGCGCCTTCAAGCTCGGCGCGAAGCGTTCGATCTCCGCAGCCCAATTGGCCAGAAGCGAGGCGGGCGCCACCAGCAGGCTCGGCTGATTCCGCTTTCGCGTTCCGCTCTGGCTTCTCGAGCACCAGCAGCAGCGCCAGCACCTGGATGGTCTTGCCGAGCCCCATGTCGTCGGCAAGGCAAGCCCCCAGACCGAGCTTCGCGAGCAGATAAAGCCAGCGCACGCCCACCTGCTGGTAGGGCCGCAGCGTGCCGTTCAGCGCCGCGCCGGGATCGATGCGGGCCAATCCCTCGGGGCTGCGAAGTCCTTTCAGCGTTTCGCGCAGCCAGGGTCCCGCGACCACTTGCGCCCAATCGGCGTCAGCGACCGCCGTCGTCGGCCGCGACATCGGCGCCGGCAAGCATGCGCATGGCTTCCCCAAAACTGAGGCCACTCGTCGGCGGCGGCGCGCTCGACCTTTCGGAAGTGCTCGATCATCCGGCTGAGCCGCTCGCGGTCAACCTCCACCCAGCGCCCTCGGACCAGCGCAGAGCCCATCCGACTTCGCCAGCAACTCCTTGATCTCAGCGGCGGTCAACGGCTCGCCATCGAGCGTGACTTCCATGCGGAAATCGAGCAGCGCGTCCCTGCCCAGCCCGGAGGGCGCCTTGCCGCCCACCGTGGCCGTCACTTGCGGGCGCGGCGGGCGGTTTGCCCGCCACGTCGCGGGCATCCGCACCACCACGCCGGCGCTCTCCAGTTGCGGGACATCCTGGAGAAAGCGGAATGCCTCGCTGGGCTTCCAGCGCAGCGGATGGAAGATCTCGCCCGAATCGACCATGGCTTTCAGCCACGGGCAGATTTCGGCCGCGCGCTGAACGGGCAGCAGCAGCGACAGCAGGCGATCCTTGTTCGCTGCGCCGGCGTATTCGCGCAGCGCCTGGCCGAGCGGAAGATGCTGGGCTTTGGCGTGGGCGGAAAGCCGGGTGGTGTAGGTGGCGAGAAAAGCGAAGGGAGCCTGTTCGTCCTTGCGGTTTTCGGCGAGATTGAAGTGCACGCGGCCGACCAGGTTCCACGCGGGATTGCGGCTGCTTCAGAAAGTCCTGGATCGAGCTTTCCCGACTCCGCATAACTCGATGGCAAAAGCTGCATCCATCTCCTGCCAGAGAGCTTGGAGAACCTCGATGGTCAGGTACTCCGCGCCGGTCATCGGAGGCGCTGCCAAGGCCAGCGGTTCCAATTCCCCAGGCGGCGGGGCCGGAACATGGGCTTTCGAGGGATCTGTCGCGGCGTCGGGAAGCGTGCAGAGAGCCGTCACGTACCGCGTGCCGAGTTCTCGCCAGTAGGAGAATACCGGAGGAAGCGCAGTCCCGACTTCACCCGCTCCGAGTTGGAGAAGGCCGTGACCGGAGCCTCGCGCGAACGCGTCTTCAAGGCGCTGGGCGAGACCGGGGTCCAAGGCAGGGCCCCTCGTCCACCGGACCTAAGGTGAGACGGCCGTGCGGCGTGAGGATCGGAGCAAGAGAGTTCGAACCCATGAAAGGCGCCCAGCCTACGAGATCGAGCCGCGAACGTCAAGAAACGATTTCGGCAATTTCGCTGCGCCAGAAAGTATAACCGAGAGAAAGCCTCAGGTGGGGGCGTGGCTTCACAGGCCGAGACTACGATGAATGTCTACGGAAAAGCAATGCCGAATATCAAGCGTGAAGCGAACAGCAAGGTCGTGAGCATGGTATTGTCGAAACCAAAAAGCGACGCTGCCGCAGCGACTCCCTAAGAGATTTCTCTTATTGGGAGTTTTTGGGGGTTTGTGGTCTTTCTGAAATTCCCCGTAACTGTATGAAAGGTTTGGTTGCGGGGGCTGGATTTGAACCAGCGACCTTTGGGTTATGAGCCCAACGAGCTACCAGACTGCTCCACCCCGCATGCACATCATACCGAAGGTGGAATGGTTTTGCAATGGTGTTTTGACGAAGAATTTTGGGGAGGCCTGGAAGGGGCAAGGGGCGATGTGCGCGGGGGCTTCGCATGTGTTAAGATTCTGTGATCTCTGAGAGGTTTGGATTTGCACGGGAGGGTGTCGTGGGCAAGCTGGCGGACCCTGCCCCCAAGAACTTTGCCGTTAACCGTCAGGCGCACCATCTCTATCACTTGCTTGAGAGGTTTGAGAGCGGGATGGAGCTGACGGGAACGGAAGTGAAAGCCATTCGCGAGGGCAAGGTCAATCTGAAAGACAGTTACGCAATGGTTAAGGGCCGCGAGGTGTGGTTGATCGATTGCCACGTCAGCCCTTATGAGGCGGCCAACCGGTTTAACCACGATCCGCTTCGTGACCGGCGCCTGCTGCTGCATCGCCAAGAGATCGACAAGCTGGCGGGGCGCACGCTCAGGAAAAGGGCTTTACTCTGATTCCCACGCGCGTGTACCTGAAGAACAACATGATCAAGTGCGAAATTGCACTCGCCAAAGGCAAAAACGTTTTCGATCACCGCGAGACTTCCCGGCGGCGGACGATCGATCGGGAAGTTCAGCAGGACATTCGTGAACATCAGCGGAGGCACAGAGGGTAGGTGCCGGGTTTTGGGTGTCAGGGTGGGGGGCTAGGGATTCAGGGGCGTTTGCCGTTGTGCCCGAGCCGCTCCCAATATAAGGAGTCCACGCACCGTGAAAATTGAATTTCGGCAGGCGCCCATCACACAACTCTCGAGCTCCGCATTGGTGACCTATGCTTTCGAAAGGGCGCCGGGATCGAGCGGCAGCGTGGAACTATTGCCTCGAGAGGCCCGGGACCTTTTCGATGAGCTCCGATCCTCGGGTGAGCTTTCGGGGAAGGCCTACGAATGCACGCTGATTCACCACCCGCCAGGATTGGCCGCGGCGAAGTTGCTTGTCGTGGGGGCAGGGAAGCTCGAGAAATTGGACAGCGCGCAGCGGCGCCGCCTGTCGGGCACGGCTGTGCGTTATTTGAGGAGCCGCGGTGTGCACGATGTGGCCTGGGTTGTGGCTGGGCCGGGGCGAGAGGCGGAGTGGGTGGAGAGTGTGGTGGAAGGCGCTCAGCTTGCCGATTACGACTCGGACCCCTACAAGACCGAGCGCAATGGCCGGCGGCGCATCGACCGGCTTGACCTGGTACTCTCGAACCCGCCCGCCGAGGAGGTCGAGGCCGCCCGCGAGCGTGGCCGCATCGTCGCCGAAGCCCAGAATTTCACGCGTGACCTCGTCAACGAGCCTTCGAACCGGATGACACCCACGCACTTCTCCCAGCGGGCCGAGGAAATGGCCAAGCGCTTCGGCCTCGATTGCCAGGTGATGGGGCCGGAGGAGATCCGAGCTCTCAAGATGGCCGCGTTTTGGGCTGTCGCGCAGGGAAGCGACGAGCCGCCGCGGCTCATCGTGCTGCGCTACGCACCTGCGGGCGCGCCCGAGACGCCGCACGTAGGTCTCGTGGGCAAGGGGATCACCTTTGACTCGGGCGGCATCTCGATCAAGCCCAGCGAGAACATGCACGAGATGAAGACCGACATGGCCGGCGGCGCGGCGATGCTCGGCGTGATGCAGGCCATAGCGCAACTGAAGCCGCAAGGTCCGCGTCACAGCGATCATCCCGGCCACGGAGAATATGCCCAGCGGCAAAGCCTTCAAGCCCGGCGACGTCATTACTTCCATGTCCGGCAAGACCATCGAAATTCTGAATACCGACGCGGAAGGGCGGCTGGTTCTTGCCGACGCGCTCACCTACGCGAAGCAACTCGGCTGCACGGTGCTTATTGACGCCGCCACCCTGACCGGCGCCGTCACTATCGCTTTGGGAAATATCACCACGGGTGTCTTCGGTTGGAACAAAGAATGGGTGGAGCGCGTCCTGGCCGCGGCAGCCACAGCCGGGGAAAAGATGTGGGCGATGCCCATGGACGACGACTACCGCGACCTTTATAAGAGTTCTATCGCCGATCTTGCTAATACCGGAGGAAGATATGGTGGCGCCATCACCGGCGCAATGTTCGTGGGCGAGTTCGCCGGCGACACGCCTTGGGTGCATCTCGACATCGCCGGTACCCGCTGGTCGAATGAGGATAAGCCTTATATGGCGAAGGGGCCCACGGGCCACGGCGTGCGCACGTTGGTTCGATTGCTGACCGACATTTCAACCTGACGTTCTTGGTTTGCGGCTCTTTGCTTTTTGTCTGTAGCCCGTCGCTGGCTGTCCGCTGCAGGCACGCCTTGAACCCGGTCCAAACGGCTTTCGCGCCACTGATGGAGTTTGTTCCGAGCTATCGGTTTCAGCAGTCCGTCAACCACCACCACGGCCACCACTTCTCGTGACCTTCCGGCCTCCGCCTTCCTCGTTCCTTCGTCGGCCAAGCTGCCTCTGACGACACTCCTCTTACTCCTGTGGCGACTTCCAGGTTGCAATGCTATACTAACGTTGTTTCGATAGCCAATTGTGGCCCGGGAGAGGTGTCCGAGTGGCTGAAGGAGCACGCTTGGAAAGCGTGTTCACGAGAAATCCTGACGTGGGTTCGAATCCCACCCTCTCCGCCATACGCCTCCGCGCTGTTGGTCAGGATTCAGCTCTTTCGCCTCAATCATATCAAGTTGGTTGCAGAATGCAGGTATTGTGCGGGAAGCCGACTTTTCAGGCCCAATCTGCTCCCGGCGATATCGATCACCAGAAATTCACAGGTGTGAAGGGGATTTGCGTCTACAGTTCTCCCCACTTCAATCTTTTCGAGCCAGCCCATCTAAAGATAAAAAGATAAAGTGAGGACCCTTCCGGTACGTATTGGTCAACGCTTTGACTTCGAGCACTTGGAAACCCCTCACACTTCAATCGTGCCGCAGCGCTACCATGGGATCGACTTTCGTTGCGCGGCGGGCGGGGATATAGCTGGCCATGAGCGCAACGCTGATGAGGACCAGAGCGACTGCTACAAATGTCAGTGGGTCCGTGGGCTTGATGCCATAGAGCAGGCTCGATAAGGACCGCGTCAGTCCCAGCGCTCCGGCGACACCTAGGCCTATGCCAGAAGCTACGAGCAGGACGCCGTGGCGGAGGACGAGCTTCAGGACGTCCTGCTGCTGTGCTCCGAGCGCAATGCGGATTCCGATCTCCTGGATGCGCCGGGTCACGGAGTAAGCCATTACGCCGTAAACCCCAACCCCCGCCAGGATCAACGCCACACCGGCGAAAATGCCCAGCACCAGCGCGTTAAATCGCTGTGGCGCCACGGCCTGCGAAAACCGCTCTTCCATGGTGGCAACGTCATCGACGGGCTGGTTCGGGTCTACCTCGCGGACCTTGTCACGCACTGCGGCGGCGAGCGATGCCGGGTCGGAAGTGGCGTGGACGATCAGCGTCATGGACCAACCCTGAAGAGAGCAGTGGAAAACCTCGGCGGACGGCTCGGTGGTAAGCGGCAGGTGGCGTGTGCTCGCGACGACGCCCACAATCGATGACGAGTTGCCCCGGGGTCCCTGGAATCGAATACGCCGCCCCAAGGGGTTCTTGTTTCCGAAGAAGCGCCGGGCGAAAATCTCGTTCACGATGGCCACGGACGAAGCTGAGCCGTCGTCGTCGGCAGTGAAGTCTCGCCCGTAGATAAGCGGAATCCGCAGGGTGTGAAAGTACCCTGGGCTGACCCCGCTTCCGTGTATGCTGCTGTCCAGCCCCAGCGGCATGGGCCGGCCTTCGACCTCATAGACGCCACCGGGCATGGCGTCCATTAAGGGCGGAGCGCTTGCCGCGGCAACGGACTCAACGCCAGGCAGGCCTCCGACCCGTTCAAGGACACTTTGAAAGAAGGGGGCCCGACTGAGCAGGGTTCGGGTATTTTCCGAGATCGAGCGTAATTCGCTCGGTGAGAAGATGCCGCGGCTCGAAACCGGGATCGACAGAAGCGAGACGCACGAAGCTGCGGATCAGAAGACCGGCACCGGTCAGCAGGACGAGAGCCAAGGCGACCTCTGAAATCGTCAGCAAGCCGCGCAGCCGCTGGGCAGCGCCCCCTGTCGTTGTTCTTTGTCCAGACTCCTTCAGCGTCTCGTCCAGGTTCAGCCCGGCAGCAACGAACATCGGTGCCAGACCCACGGCGATGCCGGCGAAGGCCGTAATCGCAGCGATAAAAGCAAACACCCACGGGTCCAGGCCTACGGTCTTGAGACCCGGAATGGTAGGCGGCCCCCACTGCTTAAGAAGCGAAACGCCGCCGGCCCCCAGGATCAGCCCGGCCACCCCTCCCAGTACCGCGAGTGTGGAACTCTCAACGAGCAGTTGCCTCGCCAGCCGCCAACGGCCCGCACCGATCGCGGCGCGGACGGCAAACTCCTTCTCCCGCGTGGCGGCACGAGCAAGCTGCAAATTTGCGACGTTCGCACACGCGAGCAGCAACACGAATCCCACTGCCCCCAGCAGAATCAACAGGAGAGGTCGCGCGTCTCCCACCAAGTGTTCGTGCAGAGTCACCATTCTCAATTGGACCGTGGCATGTGACCCCGCATATTTCCGCGGAAGCGCGTTGTCACTCCGCTCGTTGATCGCGACGAGGTCGGAGCTGGCTCGATCTCGCTTTACTCCAGGCTTTAGCCGCGCAATCACATTGACCGCCCCAAACGAGGGGGAATCCAAATTCAAATTCGGATCGAGACCCAAAGGAGTGAATAGCTCCGGGCTCCAGTCATCGGGGAAATGGAAACTCTCGGGCATAATTCCGATAACGGTAAAACCTTTTTCGTTCAGAGTTATCATGGTGCCGATCAGCTTCGGGTTGGAGCGGAGGCGGCGCTGCCAAAACGCATGGCTCAGGATTACAACGGGGGGGCCGCCCGGCCGGTCTTCCTCCGGGAGAAAACTTCGTCCCCAGGCCGGGCGAGCGCCGAGCATGGGGAAGAAGTTCCAGGTCACGCCGGTTGCGGCGACGCGCTCCAGCTCGCCTTTGCCGCCAAGGTTAAGCGCATTCCGGCCAAAACCGTAAGCGGCCATCGTCTGAAACACCTGGTTTTGCGCGCGCCAATGCAGGTAGTCCGGGATGATCACAGGGGTACCCCCCACCATTTCGGAAATTTGCGGCACGTATTCTGTGATCCACCCCAGACGGCCAGGGTCGCTGTAAGGTTCGTTGTAAGGCAGGGGGTGTATCAGTATGGCGCTGACCACGCTGAAGATCGCCGTGTTCGCGCCAATGCCCAGCGCTAGCGTAATCACTGCGACCGCCGTGAAGCCGGGGCTGCGCCGCAATTGGCGGAGGCCGTACCGGAGGTCCTCTAAGAGTTCGGTGATAAGCCGTACACCCCAACTGTCCCTGCACTGTTCTTTGACCTGCTCGCTGACCATGGTCCACCCCCGTGCGGTTTCCAAGATCTGGCCAATAGCATTCGTTACCGTCCCTTGCCCAAAGCCGCCACGCCCAGCATTCCACCCAGCCCCATGGTTTCCACCACCGAGGAGGGCACGATCACCATCGAGCCTCTTTCCTTGATCGCCTCATACAGCATGTTCATGGCGCGCAGGTGGAGGGCCACGGGATTGTCGATGTAGACTTTGGAGGCCAGCTCGAACTTGGCCGCAATCTCGGTCTCGGCCTGCCCCAGGATGATGCGCGCCTGGCGCTCGCGTTCGGCCTGAGCTTGCCGCGACATGGCGTCTTCGAGCGCCTGCGGAATGTGGACGTCGCGAATCTCGACCGACTGCACGGTGATTCCCCAGGGATTGGTCTTCTCATCCAGGATGCGCTGCAACTCGTGGCCCAGGATTTCGCGCTCCGTGATCATCTGTGCCAGCTCGTGGCGTCCAATCGATTCGCGCAAGGCCGTCTGGGCGCTCATGGTGATGGCGTCCATGAAATTCTCCACCTCCAGGATCGACTTCTCCGCGTTCCAAACCACCCAGAAGACGATGGCATCAACGTTCACCGGCACAGTGTCGCGTGTCAGCGCCGTTTCCGCCGTCACTTTGGTTATCCGTACGCGTTGATCCACGTATCGGCTGAGGGTGTCAACTATGGGAATGATAGTGAAAATTCCGGGCCCGCAAAGACCGACGTACTTGCCAAAGCGCAACAGCGCTACCTTTTCCCATTGCGCGGCCACCTTAATGGCGAACAGGAAGTAAACACCCACCAGCATCCCTGCCACGAGGGGGTACGGGCCGCCCCAAACTGCGGTCCCAATCCCTCCGGCAATTGCGCACGCCACGAATACCGTAATGCCCACGCTGCTAACCTTCTGAATTTTCTCGAACATGGTTTATCTCCTCCTTCGGTAGTGGGCTAACATGATTGTGCAACGGCGGGTTCATCCCGCCAATGGCGGCGTAAAGCCGCATCGAGATTAACTTGACCCACTCTTCCTCTTGCCCAGAGCGGGGTAGCGGTCAAACAACGCTTCCACGACGTCTTGGAGGGTGAACCCTGCGGCTCCGGCGCGGGCCACGAACTCGCTGACCAGTTGTTCAAGCTGCCGCTGGCGTTCCGCGTCGTCCGGCTTGACTTGGCGATGCGAAATGAAGGTTCCAGTACCTTGCTGTGTTTCGAGCACGCCGCGGATCTCGAGTTCCCTGTAGGCGCGCAGCACGGTGTTGGGATTGATGGCCAGATCCACAGCAACTTGGCGGACGGTGGGTAGCTGATGCCCTGTCCCCAGCGCACCCGTGGCTACGCCGGCCTGCACCTGATCGATAATCTGCCTGTAAACCGGGACGCCACTCTGGAGATCGAGCGTGAACCGGAAGGGTGCTCGCGAATTGGGCTGCTTTAGATTCATTTATAGTGCTAGTGTACTAATATACTAAATAACTGTCAAGAAGAACATTCGTGCCCTCCGCGTGCTCCCATCCGAGGTCCTGTTGCGATGAAACCTGTGCCCCAGTGGGCTCACCCTTCCTGAAAGCTTACGTTCTTTCTTTCCACGCGCTGCAGGTCACAGGTAACAAGACCTTTGGCGCAGGCTTGAGTGTCATCGAGTTGCTTGTGCAAAGCATCGACCTGCGGCAATAAACCCCAAAGACATAGGTGGCGAGAAGAAAGTGGGATATGGATAAGTGTTTACCGGTGTGAAATTGGCAAATCGAGGGTGTAATCCACGCCGTCACCTTGGGCAATAGTGCTTGGATGATGAAGACGGAAACTACGAAAAATGCGTACTTTCCCGGATCTGGAACGATAAGCGCCCATCCCGCGCCGGAACGGAGCCAAACGCCAGGATTGTCGATGAGCATCCGACTTTTCGGGCCGAATTCCCAACCGCGCCGGACCTTTCTGAGCGGCCGCAACTTGCAGTTTGACGAGCGAATAAGTTTCTCGGCGGACAACCCGACAACGTTTTCCGAGTGTGATGATCCCGGAGTTGAGAGTAATTCAGGTATTTCAAGAGGACGGCGTCAATAGCGAAGCCATCGTGGACGCGTATGGGCCGGAAGGGCGGACTTTGGGTGAAATTAGTACCTGGAAAACAAAGCCGTTTCCATTCGCTGGATCAGGCGACTTGCAGCGCTGAGCGACTGACTTCCAGAGTCTCGCCTTGCGAATCGGCGAAACAACCCTTGCGACGACACATTTGGCCCGTGTTCATCAAGTGGCAGGGCCGAAAAGCGGCAATTCCGTTGCCTCAACGAACTCCACTCAACGCCGACACTTTAACCGCTGAGGTCCTTGCCGACCGGCGTTACTGCAAGGCGCAATCTTCCCAGCTCTGCCGGAAGCTCACATCCGGCGTGCAAATTCGTCCAACTGGGCTATAGCCACCAACTCAATGTGGCTGTGCTTGCGTGGGGCGAGGTGCGCATGTGGGTTTACGCTTGGACATGCACTGCCGGTCTTTCCTGATTCAGAGACAACAAGGGGAAGCCGTTTGTTCTGCTCGCTCTCACAGAAGCAAGGCAACAGTTTGAGGTCCGGAGCGGTCTGTAGGCCGACTCAATCCTTGGGCTCGCAGCCGCAAGGACAAACGGCTCTCGACCCACCAAGGCGAGCGAATCATAAAACCGTTGGAATTCGTCCATTATCGCTCTGATTTCCGGATCCAATGCAATTCGATCCCCGCTGTAGTGTCTAACCAAAGCTTGTCTCATTATGTGACAGGACCTGTCAGAAATTTATAATGGACACTGGCCAAGTGTAATGCTATCAAGAGGGAAGACAGTTTGTCGTACAGGGCATCTAAACCAGAGGAATATACTTCGAGGGACGGGATCTCACTGCGGAGGCATAACATGCGATGCACGAATGCAGCACCGTGGAAGTGTTCCACAGCGATTCTCATCGGCGTGGTGTTCCTCCTTCCTGGAATGATCCTTTGCCAGCAGGTTGGAGGCCGGGTTACTGGACAAGTGACTGACCCGAGTGGTGCAAACGTTGCGGATGCGCGGGTTGCGGCGAAGAATACTGCCACAAACGTGCTCACGGAAGTTCGATCGAACGACAGCGGATACTACGTGCTCCAACTCCCCGTCGGGGACTATGAAATCACAGCAAGTCATCCGGGCTTTGAGACCACCTCTCAGCAAAATGTGACGGTCACTGTGGGCGCCGATGTCGGCCTCGAATTTCATCTGATTCTTGGGTCTACGGCGACCTCGGTCAACGTCGCAGCAACTGTAACGCCGCTCATCACACCGGACACGTCGATAGTTGAAACCACGGTACCAAGTTCATTAGTGGCGACCCTACCCGTCGAGGTGAGCGGCGGGATGCGGAACGCCGCAGATTTTCTCAGACTCACGCCCGGGTACCAGGGCAGTTCCTTTGCGGCGCGGCTCAATGGGGGCGTGACTATGGACCAGGAAGTGCAGGTTGACGGCGCCAATATCTCCCCAGTGGGGTTTGGCACCGGGATTCTTGGTTCCCAGATGACTGTACCGAGTTTCGCAGTGCAGGAGTTTCAGGTGCAAGGAACGAATGTTGACGCAGAGAACGGCCGAACGTCTAATGGGGCCGTTAAATTTGTCTTCAAGTCCGGTACCAATGGGTTACACGGCTCCGCTTTCGAATACCTTCGGAATGAGGCCCTCGACTCGCGCAACTTTTTCGCTGTGGACCGGGGCCTGGATCGCCAGAACGAGTTTGGCTTCGACTTGGGGGGGCCAATTAAGAAAGATAAGACGTTTTTCTACGGGTACTACGACGGCTTTCGATTCTCCAATTCTAATCCGGCCACCTACTACAGTTTATTGACGAAGGCAATGAAGGCAGGGGATTTCTCTGCCGCTGGTATTCCAGCGATATATGATCCGGAAACGACGTCGCCGGACGCACTCACGCGGGACCAGTTTTCTTGTCAGGGTGTGCTGAATGTTATCTGCCCAGACCGAATCAATTCGATCTCGGCGTTTTATGCCGGGCTTTTCCCTGATCCAACCCTGCCGGGTTTGACCCATAACTTCATCGGCACCTCAACATCACTCAACAACAGCGACCAGTATTTCATCAAGGTCGATCAAAGTCTCGGCACCGGGTCAAGGCTTTCCGGAAGCTATAGCTTCATGAACAACCCGATAAACTCCGATGGCGCCTTTGGGACAAACTTGAGCGGAAATATAGAAGGCGATCACGGGACCCGTATCATCCTAAATTGGGAACAATCAATAACGCACAGTATGCTCAATCACGCCATGGCAGCCACTAGTCGTTGGGCCTTCTGGAACGGACGGTCAGGGATGACGAGCCTCGCCCACGGACCTGACTTCAACGAGAAAGCAGGTTTGGGGGGTCTCATTGATGGAGCGGGGGCGGCCAATCTCTCGGTCGGGCCTTACTATTTGGGTGTCGGTGGTTACTGGAATAAGCAATCCCATACCGATTGGGAGATCGGAGATGATCTCAGTTGGATCCGTGGCGGCCACCAGATGCAATTCGGTATGAAGCACCAGACCTATTACACAATTGGTCTAACGGCTGTCTGTCAACCCTCAGGTACATTTGCTTTTGGCCCGGCTGAGACAGGTTTCCCCGCCAATTCGGCTACCGGCTTCTCGGTTGCCAGCTTTATGTTGGGGCTCGTTGATTCGGGGAATTGGTGCCAGGAGCCCTCGTCAGCGTGGGTCATGCCCTATACCGCGCTGTACGCGCAGGATCACTGGAAGATTCGGCCTCACCTAACCTTAAGCTATGGATTGCGCTGGGAGTATAGTTCCCCCATTAGCGAGAGGCAGGACCGCATGGCCAATTTTGACCCCACCCTACCCAATCCGGGAGCTGGAAATCTGCCTGGTGCGCTTATTTTTTCAGGCACAGGCCCGGGGCGTAGCGGAGCAAGCACGTTCGGCGAGAAGTGGCATAGGGGATTCGGACCGCGTATCGGAATCGCCTATTCGCCCAGACCTACTACAGTCCTTAGGGGCGCTTATGGTTTGATGTATGACACAAACGCGGGGCCGGCGATCTTTCAGAATCAGCAGGGGTACTTCACTAATGCAACGCTAAGCAGCCTGAATGGCGGTCTCTCGCCCGCCTTCAACTGGAACATTGGATTTCCTTCAGTGCCGTTGGGCCCCCTCTTTGAATCCACTTTCGCAAATGGCGGGTCAACCAGTTACATGCAGCCCATTGGAGGCCGCGAACCTGAGGTGGAAAACTGGAATGCGGGCGTACAGCAGCAGATTCCAGGCGGCATTGTAATTGACGCGGGCTACCTCGGCACCGCGATGCACCATATGCTCATCGGCAACTACGACTGGAACCAGCTAAATCCGAGGTACCTCAGTCTGGGCAGCCTCTTGGAAGATTCGGTCAATGCGCCCGAGGCGGAGGCGGCGGGAGTCGGGGTTCCTTACGCCGGCTTTACAGGAACCGTAGCTCAGGCACTCCGTCCCTTCCCGCAGTATCAGCAAATCATATTGGTACAGGATCCCGTGGGTAATAACACCTATAACGCACTTCAAATCCGTGTGCAGAAAACGCGCTCCAAGGGAATCTCGTTCTTGGTTTCTTATACCGTTTCCAAGGGTCTCGCCGATTCGGATGGAAACGGCGGCGGAGCTTTCATCGGTGGAGCTCAGAACTACTATAACTTGCGAGCCGAAAAGGCAGTTACCGCTCTGGATTCGCCGCAGACTCTGGTCGCAGGTTATTCATATGACCTGCCAGTCGGTAGAGGGAAATACCTCAACCTCAACAATCGCATCCTGGATAAGGTGCTGGGTGGCTGGACCGAGACGGGAATAGTCACTATCCAGAGCGGATATCCGCTCGGCATTTCAACTGAGTTGAACCTCCCGGCGATAACTGGACCCGCCACCGGGTACAATGGTTCCCAAGGTGTGCGGGCGAACGTTGTCAGCAACGACTTTTTTGTAAACCACAGTCGCAGTTCGTTCAATCCGACGACGGACCTGTACCTGAATCCATCTGCATTCGCAGCGCCGCCACCCTTTGCTTTCGGGAATTCTCCTCGACTGTTCAGCCAGATTCGGTCCTTTGGAACGGAAGAGTGGGACACAGCGTTGATGAAGAAAGTTCTCTTCACTGAGCGTGTGGGTCTTGTGTTGAAGGGGGAATTCTTCAATGTGCTGAATCAAGTCAATTTTGGGGCGCCGGTGACCGATATCAATAACCCAAGCTTCGGCTACATCTTTAGCGCTGGGAACCCCAGGATTGGGCAAGTCTCATTAACCCTATCGTTTTGAGTTGGCGCCCTGAGTCTCGGGTTGAGCTGTCCGGGTAAGGACTGGATGTTCTCGAAATGGGTGGGATGCCGTCGGCCGCAAGGACCCAGAGGTCTTACTTCTTTTTCGTTCATCAGTAATCACGGTTCACTTACGAGGACAGTATTTCCCTGGTTCGTGACCGCCTCGCCTTCCTGCCGGCCGAGGGGAAGGAGTGGATGCTTTGCAAGACTGCGGATGAGTCCTTCTTCCAGTGAGTACGCCGTGTTGTCAAGAAAGTCATGGTAACGCTCCTAGTATAATAGACGACATCGGATGTTCCACTAGTTTCATCCACATCCTCCGCCTCCTCTGCGGCGGTCAGCCTGTTGTTAGGGAGCGCAAAGAGTTTCGTTAGCGTTCCCATCGGCCCTTGCGGGGCCATGTATCGCTCCTCGAGATTGTTCGACCAAGTCAAACTGTCGAGGGGTTGACGGCGCGCCTTATCCAGTAACAATCAACGCGGCTTTGATGCGGTATCGAGATATTACGATGCCAGCCACCTAACCAGTTCTTACGTCCGTGTGTGAATGGCGCGAGAAGGGTACGAGGAGGAGTAAATTCCATGCGAAAACAGAACAAGGGAACCCGCAAAGTCGCTCGAAGAGATTTCATGGTCGGCATGATGCTCGGGTCGGCTGGAGGATGGGTGGGCAGTTCCGCCTCTCGTGGCCAAGCGGAACAAGTAAGCGGAAATGATCAAGGCGCCACGCGGGAGCATGCAGCCCCCGCTCAGCCCTTGGTGCCGTGGGTGTTTGTCCACAGTCCTTTGGAACACTGGCTTACGAACTACCAGCGCACTTTCGATGCCTGGGCTGACGGTGGGGTGCGTGGAATTGTGGTCGGCCACCTGCGCTTCTATAAGAATCAAATCCCTGAATCTGAAGAACTCTTCCAGGCTCTTGGCGGCAATTCGGCGGCGGTGACACTGCCCACCTTTCAAGTTGACCCTAAAGTATATAAGTCTTTTGGCGTCACCCCACCCTCTGGCACGGCAACCGACCCGGTGAAAGCGAAACAGCTCCAAGCCATGCTCGACAATGCTGCCGCACGGGGCTGGGAAGTTTTGCTTTTCGGGACCGGCCAGCAGGGAGGAAGTCGCCCTTTGGAGGAGGGACCCTTTCAATGCGGTGGGCCACGCGGCCAGCGTGCAGGATGCCCTGAACGCTTTCCCCCAGGTTCACGGGCTGGTCATGGACGGTCCTGGCGAGCAGAGCTATGAACTATCGTTCCACCACGGGGGTGAGCTCTTCGAAATCAGCGAAGGAGAGAAGCGCATGTTGGCGGTCTTGGGCAAAGATACCGGGCGGATGGAGCGCGGGATATCGCACCTCCGAGACCGGTTCCATCACATCGATGCGTCCATGGTTCGATACTATTCGCCGGGCGGAATGCTTGGGGGGTTGGCACTATTCGACCTCGACGAGAACACTCTCTACTGGCTGCGCACACGTCAAGAAACAACGGTGCAGTACATGGCGGCGCTCCGTCAGCAGATCGATAAACTTAGCCGAAAGATAAGGGTGGGCGCGATTCCCCGCACAGCAGCTTTCTCTCTTCTCACGACTCTGGACTACCGGAAGATGAATCCGTACTTTGACTATATTTTCCCCAAGGATTATTACTGGAACCGGGGCTTCGATGGGATGTACGGGACCGTGGCTCGGTGGGTGAGGCAGATCGCAGAATGGAACCCTGGGCTGAGCGAACGAGACTGCTTTGCTATGGTCAAGTCCTGTTTGGGTCTCGAGCTCCCGGACATTCACTCAGTGGCAGATATGGACGCGGTGGGATATCCGGAGGCATTTTTTAGAGAAGTTGTGTACAGGGAAACCCGACGGGCTCTGGACGCAATAGGAGATGACAACAAGGTGATTGCCTGGGTTTCGACGGGGAGGCGTCCCCACAGTGGTGATCCGATGACAAGCCACGATTTGTATCGCATACTCGAAGCATCGCAACGCGCTGGACTCAAGCGGTTCATCTTCCATCCGCAAGTAGACTTGAGCGCAGCCGAGTGGGACATCATCTCGGGAATGTGCGGCAAGCGGTGGAACGAAGATCCGAGCGGCTATTGGCCTTCGGACACGGATAAACCGGACAGCTTTAACGGCGCACGCAAGCCCAGGAATCGGCAGTAGGTAGCGCGAATCTCTAGTGTCCTGAGCCGTACGTTCTCTGACACGATCGGGTGATTGCTTGCCAAGATTTCGTCCGCTGGCATGACGGCGAGCCTTATCACGTAGCCCTTAACGGGCGCGATGCGGCATCGTGACATCTCAGTGCGGACCATCCAGCAAGGCGGGGTGACCGTGCATAAATGACTCAAGGAGGAAACCAAATGCGAGAACAGTGCAAGGTTGGCCACAAAATCGCCCGAAGAGATTTCTTATTCGGCGCGATGCTTGGGGCGGCGGGCGGACGCTTGGCCGGTCCTGCGCCCCAGCTTGAAGCGGGGCAGTCGAGTGCGAACGATCAAGGCGCTGAGCCAGAGGTTGCGGCTCCTGCTCAGCCCTTGGCGGCGTGGGTTTTTCTCCACAGTCCCCTGGAGCACTGGATGTCGAATTACCAAAGCACTTTCGATGCCTGGGCAGACGGCGGGGTGCGTGGAATACTGGTGGGCCACTTGCGCTTCTATAAGAATCAAGTCTTCGAAAATGAAGAGGGATACTATGCTCAACACGGGTTCGAAGCCTTTGTTGAGGCAACCCTGCCTACCTTTCAAGTTGATCCCAAAGTCTATAAGTCTTTTGGCGTAACACCACCTCCGGGCATGGCGACCGACCCCATTAAGGCGAAACAGCTCCAGGCCATGCTAGATAATGCTGCCTCACGGGGTTGGGAAGTCCTTCTTTTTGGAACTGGGCAGCGTGGAGGAAGTCGCCCTTTGAAAGAGGATCCTTTTGACACGATAGGCTACGCGGCCAGCATGCAGGATGCCCTGAACGCTTTTCCCCAGGCTCATGGCGTGGTCATGGATGGTCCTGGTGAGCATAGCTATGAATTGCCGTTCTTCAAAGGAGGAGAGCTCTTCGAGATCACCCAGGAGGAGAGGAACAAGTTGGCAATCTTAGGTAAAGATATCGGGCGGATGGAGCGCGGGATGACACACCTCCGTGACCGATTCCATCACCTCGACCCGGCCATGATTCGATACTATTCGCCAGGTGGAATGCTGGGTGGGTTGGGCCTTTTCGACCTCGACGAGGATGCGATCTACTGGCTGCGGATGCGTCAAGAAACGACCATGCAGTTCCTGGCAGCCACCCGCCAGGGAATCGAACGACTCAACCGCAAGATAAAATTCGGCGGCATCCCGCGCACCGCAGCATTCTCTCTCCTCACGACACAGGACTATCAAAAGGTAGGTCCGTACTTTGACTACATTTTCCCCAAGCTTTATTTCTGGAACCGGGGCTTTGATGGGATGTACGGAACCGTTGCTCGGTGGGTGAGGCAAATCGCAGAGTGGAACCCCGGGCTGAGCGAACGAGACTGCTTTGCTGTCGTCAAATCTTGGTTTGGGCTCGAGCTCCCCGGCATCCACTCGGTGGCGGACATGGACATGAAGGAGTTTCCGGACGCGTTCTTCTCAGAAGTTGTCTATGCCGAAACCCGACGGGCTCTGGAAGGAATCGGAGATGATAACAAGATGATCGCCTGGGTAGAGACGGCTCGGAGTCCCCATGGCGGCGACCCCATGCCTGCCCGTGACCTGTACCGAATCCTGGTTGCCTCGCAGCGCGCTGGACTCAAGCGGTTCGTCTTCCATCCGCAAGTGGACATGGACGCAGCCGATTGGGATATTATTTCGGGATTGTGCGGCAAGCGGTGGAAGGAAGATCCCAGCGGCAGCTATTGGCCTTCTGATACTGAGAAGCCCGATAGCTTTAACGGCGGGCGCAAGCCCAAGAATCGGCAGTAGGCAGCGCGAATCCCTAGTGTACCGAGTCGTACGTCCCCCGGACGAGAATGTAGGCGTGCAGTCTCGGGAGGTGATGCTTGTTGTGACAAGTCCTCAGAGACTCGTTCTTCTCTTTTCGGTTGTTCTTGCTTCCTTCGTGGCGGGGTATTGGTTCCATCGTCCGCCGGCGGGTAGAACTGTGAGCGGCGGAGGGCGGCGGATTCTCTATTATCGTGACCCTATGCACCCGGCCTACAAGTCTAACAAGCCGGGGATCGCACCGGACTGCGGGATGCAGCTGGAACCGGTATATGCCGAAGGCGTGCCGGAGGGGGAAGCGAGAGAGGCAGATTCTGCACCGGACCTTCCTCCCGGCACGGTTCAAGTCAGTCCCGAAAAACAGCAAATCATCGGCGTCCGCATAGGCGAAGTCGAGAGGGGGCGTGGGGAGAGAACGGTCCGTGTGCTGGGCCGGGTCGCCGCGGACGAGTCGAGAGTTTATCCGGTGAAGGCGCCCATCGACGCTTGGATTCGCGAAACCTCCGAAAAAGCGACCGGCAGCCCGGTCAAGAAGGACGAGGTTCTCGCCTCCTTCTATAGCCCGGATTTTCTCTCTGCGCAGACAGCCTACATTTACGCCCTCGGTTCGCGCGACCGCTATCAGATAACCGGCAATTCGGCGCTGGAGCAATCCGATCTGACCCAGGCCAATGTCCAGCAATATGTGGATACCCTGCGGAACCTGGGCATGCCTGATGTTCAGATTCAGGAGTTGGCGCGAACCCAGCGACTGGCGAGGAAGATATGGATCAGCTCGCCGGCCACGGGTTTTATCCTGGCGCGCAACGTCGCAGTGGGACAGAGGATCGAAAAGGGCTCGGAGTTGTATCGAATCGCGGATTTGAGCCACGTGTGGATTCTCGCTGATACCTTCGAGAATGAAGCTCAGTACTTTCGGCCGGGAGCAAGCGCGCGAGTAATTCTTCCCTATCAAAACAGAACCCTCACCGCCAAGGTGAGCGATGCTCTACCGCAGTTCGATCCTACGACGCGCGCGCTGAGGGTGCGGCTCGAGGCTGACAATCCCCAGTATGTGCTCAGGCCGGACATGTTTGTGGATGTGGAGCTGCCGGTCAACCTGCCAACGGCGATAGTCGTTCCCGCGGACGCAGTGCTGGACTCCGGGCTAAAGAAAACTGTCTTCGTCGATCGCGGCAATGGATTTTTCGAGCCGCGCGAGGTGGAGACCGGTAGGCGCTACGACAGCCGGGTCGAAATCCTTACCGGGCTTGCGCCGGGCGAGCGAATTGTCATCTCCGGCAACTTCCTGATTGACTCCGAAAGCCGCATGAAGCTGGCCGCCGCGGGTTTGTACGGAGCGTTGACGAAAGATCCTGCCTGCGGCATGGCGATCGCGCAAAGCAAGGCCCGGGCGTCGGGACTAAAAGCTGAGTATCGCGACCAGACGTACTTCTTCTGTTCGGAGCGTTGCATGCGGAAGTTTCAGAATGACCCCGAGCGCTACGCAAGACCTCCCGCAGGGAACAGTCCGCCGGCTTCCGTGACCGGCGACATGAGGAGGTCTCCCGAACCAAAAGCTGCGGCTCAGAAGGACCCCGCGTGCGGAATGGATGTGGATGAGTGCCAGGCCGAAGCCGCCGGCCTGAAGAGCGAGTACGGCGGTAAGACGTACTATTTCTGTAGCCAGCGTTGCAAGCGGAAATTCGACAACAATCCGAGCGCTTACGCAGGAAAGTCGGGCGGCTAGGAAGTCCAGGATGATCCATCGCATTATCGACTTCTCGGTGAACAACCGTTTCATCATCTTCATCCTGGTTGCGGGGGCGTGCCTGGCGGGATGGTGGTCGATGGAGAACGTGCCGCTCGACGCCATCCCGGACTTGAGCGACACGCAAGTGATCGTTTACTCGCGCTGGGATCGAAGCCCCGACATCGTCGAAGATCAGGTGACCTATCCGATAGTGACGGCGATGCTCGGCGCCCCGCGCGTCAGGGCCGTCCGCGGTTTTTCCGACTTCGGCTACTCCTTCGTTTACGTCATATTCGAAGACGGGACTGACCTCTATTGGGCCCGCACGCGCACTTTGGAATATCTCTCCGGAGTTCTGCCGCGCCTGCCGGAAGGCGTGAAGACTGAATTGGGCCCCGACGCCACAGGGCTGGGTTGGATCTTCCAATATGTGTTGATGGATACATCCGGGAAGCACAGCCTTGCGGATCTGCGCTCTTACCAGGATTGGTACCTTCGCTACTACTTGAAGTCCGTCCCCGGCGTCGCCGAAGTGGCGCCGCTCGGCGGCTTCGGGCGGCAGTACCAGGTGAACCTCGATCCGAACCGGTTGCAGGCTTACAAGATTTCGATCAATCGCGTGGTCGAGGCGGTGCGGCGCGGTAACGAAGAAGCGGGCGGACGGCTTATCGAGTTCGGTGGGACCGAGTACATGGTGCGGGGACGCGGGTATGCGAAATCGCTTCGCGACTTCGAGGACGTCGTGGTGGCCGCTAGCGAGAATGGTACTTCGGTCCGGATCAAGGACGTTGGCCAGGTGGAGCTCGGTCCGGACCTCCGGCGGGGCGCTTCTGACCTGAATGGCGAAGGCGAAGCAGTCTCCGGAATCGTGGTCATGCGGCAGGGAGAGAATGCCCTGGATGTCATCGAACGCGTGAAGGCGAAGATCAAGGAGATTGAGCCGGGCCTGCCGGAGGGCGTGAAGATCGTTCCCATCTACGACCGGTCCGATCTGATCCTCCGCTCCATCGCGAATCTCAGATCGACGCTGGTCGAGGTGCTGCTTACGGTCTCCCTGGTGATTTTGCTCTTCCTCTGGCACATTCCGAGCGCCGTTATTCCGGTCATTACGATTCCGGTTGCCGTCCTGCTTTCCTTCATTCCGTTCAAGATGATGGGAATAACCGCCAACATCATGTCCCTGGGGGGAATCGCCATCGCCATCGGGGCCATGGTCGATGCGGCCATCGTGGTGGTCGAGCAAACGCACAAGAAACTGGAAGAGTGGGATCGAAGCGGCCGAAGGCAGAACTACCAAAGCGTAGTAGTCGAAGCGATCAAGCAGGTGGCCGGCCCTAGCTTTTTTGCCCTGCTGGTCATCGCCATTTCCTTCCTGCCTGTGCTGACGCTGGAGGCGCAAGAGGGGCGCTTGTTCAAGCCGCTTGCCTACACCAAGACCCTTTCCATGGCGGTTGCAGCCTTGCTGGCCATCACCTTGGACCCCGCTTTGCGCGTGTGGTTCACGCGCATGAAGAAGCTCGAACTTCGGCCACCCTGGCTGTCTAGGGCCTTGAATGCGATCGCGGTGGGCACCGTGCATTCGGAGGAGAAACACCCGGTCAGCCGCATCCTGATCCGCTTTTACGAACCGTTGGCCGTCTGGGCGCTCCGGCACAGGAGGGTTGTTATTACCGCGGCTTTTGCTCTGGTGTTGGCGACGATTCCCGCTTTTATGAAGCTGGGCTCAGAATTCATGCCGCCGCTGGATGAAGGATCGATCCTTTATATGCCCTCCACCATGCCGGGAATCTCCATCGGGGAGGCCCAGAAGCTGCTCCGGGTAACGGATCGGATCATCAAACAATTTCCGGAAGTGGATCGAGTGCTGGGGAAGGCCGGCCGGGCTGAGACTTCCACCGATCCGGCGCCGCTCTCGATGCTGGAGACGGTAATCATCTTGAAGCCACAAGCGCAGTGGCGGAAGGTGAGGACGTGGTATTCGTCCTGGGCCCCGGAGTGGGCCAAGGCGGTTTTTCGTCACCTCACCCCGGACCACATCCCCCAGGAAGAGTTGATCAGCCAAATGGATGAAGCCTTGAAGCTTCCCGGGGTGGCCAACGCCTGGACGATGCCTGTCAAAGGGCGGATTGACATGTTGACCACCGGCGTCCGCACCCCGGTGGGCCTCAAGATCTCCGGGGCGGACCTTGGTGTCATTGAACAGATCGGCGCCGAGATCGAGTCGCTCTTGCCTGCCGTGCAGGGGACGCGCAGTGTTTTTGCAGAACGTACGGGCGGAGGATACTTCCTCGATTTCGACTGGAATCGTGAGGAACTGGCTCGCTACGGCTTGAGTATGGAAGAGGCTCAGGCCGTGGTGCAAAGCGCTATCGGTGGAGAAAACGTGACGACCAGCATTCAAGGGGGAGAGCGATATCCCGTCAACGTCCGTTATATGCGGGATTTCCGTTCTGACTTTGGCGCCCTCAGTCGCGTCCTGGTTCCGGTCGGGGAGGGGCAGCGACAGATCCCCCTGGGGCACCTGGCAACCATTCGGACCGTCAGCGGGCCGTCCATGGTCCGCATTGAGGACGGTTTGTTGACCGGCTACGTTTATGTCGATATCGCTGGGCGCGACCCGAATGGATACGTCAAGGAGGCTGCTCAGTTGCTCCGGGAGAGGTTGAGACTCCCACCCGGATATTCTATCTCGTGGAGCGGCCAATACGTAGCCAGCCAACGTGTGGCGAAACGGCTGCTGGTGGTCGTTCCCTTGACGCTCTTCCTTATCTTCCTGCTCTTGTATCTGAGCACGCGATCGATCACCAAGACCCTGATCGTCTTGATGGCAGTACCGTTCTCCGCAGTGGGGGCAGTCTGGTTCCTTTATTTTCTCGGCTACAACATGAGTATTGGAGTTTGGGTAGGCCTGATTGCCTTGCTGGGGGTGGATGCCGAGACAGGCGTATTCATGCTCCTTTATCTCGACTTGGCATATGACCAAGCGAGGAAAGAAGGTTGCCTCCGTAGCCTGACGGAGTTACAGGAAGCGATTCTCCACGGGGCAGTCAAACGGTTGCGGCCGAAATTCATGACTGTGGCTACGATGTTTGTTGGACTTGTCCCCATCATGTGGGCTACAGGCACGGGCTCCGACGTCATGAAGCGGATCGCCGCTCCGATGATTGGGGGCATTTTCACGTCCTTCCTGCTGGAACTCGCCGTCTACCCGGCCGTCTACCAGACTTGGAAGTGGAATTTTGAAGTTCGAAAGCAGCTTCCCAGCGACTAGCAGGTTGCTGAAAGAAGGGTGTAGCGGCGGCTTCACGCCGCCATTGCGAGCTGAAGGCACTGAGATTATGGGGGTAGACCCGCCGCCACAATTCTTCCGATCCTTTTCTCAGCAACCTGCAAGTGTATCGGTTCGCACCATCAGATGGGCCATCGCCTGGAAGTGAGGGCTCTCGGCGCGCCCTTGAAGTTGAATGTTCACAGGTGTAAAGTTGCTCGCATGGACCTGCGACAGCTGGAAATGTTTCTGGCCGTAATCGAGAAGGGAGGCTACAGCAAAGCTGAAAAACAACTTTTCGTATCCCATTCAGCCATCCACCGGCAGGTCCGGCTGCTTGAGCACGAACTCAACAATCGGCTTCTGGTGAGGGTAGGCTCACACGTTGAGCCTACTGAAATGGGCAAGGTCGTACTGCAACACGCCCGCCGCATACGACGCGACATGGCCGACTTGCACCGCGAGGTGGCCGAGGTGGCACGACTGCAAAAGGGGTACCTGCGGATCGGGACCGGCACGATGATGTTGCAGTTTTTTCTTCCTCCGGTCATACAGAGATTTCGGCGGGATTATCCTGGGATTGACCTACACCTTTTGACCGGCACAACCAGCGAAGTCATCCAGGAGATGGATATCGGGAACCTCGATATGGGGATTATCTTCTGCGCATTTGACAGCCTCACAGTTTGCGAGGCCTTGAGCTACGAACCGCTCTACCGGGAAGAATTCGTGTGGGGCCTTAGCAAGTCGAACCCTCTGGCCAAAAAGAAGACGGCATCCCTAGCCCAAATCATGGGTTATCCTCTGATTACATATTCCAAGACAAGTCATGTGCGAAGGATATTCGAGCGCCTGATGGAGGGAGGACAAGTCAAGCCGAAACTTGTAATGGAACTCGAGAGCGAAGAATCCATGGAGAAGATGGTTGAGATGAATTTGGGAGTTGCATTTCTAGCTCGGCGGCGAGCCATGACTGACAAGATCCACTACGTCCGAATCGCGGGGGAGCCAATATATTGCGAGGCAGGGATGGTCTTTCCCCATGTCAGCTACATTCCTAAGGTTGTGAAGGAATTCGCACGCATGTGTCGTGAGGCTGGCAAGTCATACGAAATTACGCCAGAAAGCGATAACGGAGCCCGCCGGGACTATTGAGTCCTGATTCGCGTGGACGAGGACATCGCAGGATAAGCCTCAAGTAAGGAGCGAGCAGCTCGCGACGACGCGGGAGGACACTCCAATAACGCCTGCGTTCAGCTTGGGCGGGTTGCCACGATCATCGCCCGACACGTAACCACCGACATCCATATAATCGGCAAAATCATGAAATCTCATCTTGGCAGTATTTCATCCCTAGCGCTTCCATCTGTTCAACCTGTACTCTCACTGCCATCATTGATCCGTCAGGGGGAAGTCGCGATTTGCTTCGACGCTGTTTAATTCCCCAAACAAAGCCCAATACCGGTTGGCTTCAGGCAACCGGTTCTGTTTCTTCCGCAGCTCTCCGAGTAAAAAGTACGTCCGCGAAAACTTCGGGCCCAATTGGGCGGCGGCAAGCAAATACCCATCGGCTTCTTGCAACTGACCAACCTTCAAAAGGGCTCTGCCCAGTTCGTAGTTTGCCGCGAACGAGTTCGGGGCCACGGCCACCCCCTCTCGAAGTATCGGTAAGGCTTTCTCAGATTCGCCCAGTTTAACAAGCATAGCTCCGTAAAAAGCATAGGGCTCGCCATGCTTGGGCATTGTCCGTCCTTTTTCGAGACCAATCGCATCGAGGTAGGCCCGGGTCGCCCGCGCGTAATCTCGCAGCGCCTCATAGCAGAGACCGAGATTCTCAAGCGCCCTCGGATACCCAGGCGCAAGCTGCAGGCATGATAGTAGCTGGTCACGCGCTTCCGTGTAGCGGCCCAAAGTGTAAAGAACTCTGCCGCAATAATATCTGATTTGTGGTTGATTCGGATCGAGTGCCGCTGCTTTCTCCAATTCGGGCAAGGCAGACGGGTATTGGCGCACTACGATGTGTATCAAGCCCAACAATTCGTGCATACGCCCGTCATTGTCGGACAATTCAAGGGATCGACGCACCACCTCATAGGCACGATCGTATTCCTTCTGTTGGAAGAGTAATTCGCCTTTAAGACCATAGCCGAGCGCCGTGGGTCCGCACAAGTTGGCGTAATCAGTGATCACCTTCGTTGCTTCGTCATAGCGCCTTTTCTCGATGTAAAGGAGACTCAGTTTGCGAACGTAACTACCTTCCTGAGGTCTCTCGGCCAAAGCCGCCCTGAGCTCTTTTTCGGCAGTAACTTCGTCGCCCGAGTGCTCCGACTGTAAGGCCCGAGAATAATGTTCCTCGGCATCCTCACTGTTTGGACCAGTCAAACCCTGGAACTGAAGGGAGGTAACTTGGGAACAAAGATTCTGCCTGGCCGGGTCTTTGCCTGCCTGCTGCGCCCAGATGAAAATGGGAAAAACCAGGCAGGCGACACTGGCAATCGCTCCCGTGGCGGGCGACCTCACGTTGACCGCCCGTAAGGCCAAACTCCTGATCGCCCCAATCGCCTGATGAGCGGTTCTGCCTTGGCGCTGCATAAACTATGATACCCCGGATCCCCCGCGACCACCCCGGCATTCCATGCCGTGGACAGTAAAATAGGAGGGAACATCACACTTGTTGATACTCCACCTGAGATCCCATCGTCTCGTTTGAAGAGTATGCAGACCAACTCATTGATGCCTGAACGACCGCGTCTCTCGCCCTGATGTGAAATCCAAAAGGCAGCCAGAAATTTGGCTGCTCCGATGCCTATTAGGCAGGTGGCTATTTTACCGAAAGCAAGGACCGCAGTCAAATTTGGGGTTTTGAAACTGGCTTCAAAGCTTTTGCGTAAATTTCCTAAAGGGCTTTTTCTCAGAAGTCATTGAAGTGACCGATGCCGCCGACTAATTTCGGATTGCCGGTAGGGTATTGCCGCAACGAATGCGCAACTTGATTTTGGGCGTAACCTTCGATACGATTTATACATTGCGCCGACGTGGACTTCCAACGTCCGGCGTACCATTTGAAGGCAAAACATAAGGCGCATAAGAAGGCAGCGTGTCCCGCATAAAGGTCAAGGGGGCCGGTGTTTTGCCAGCCTTCCGGGGAGCGAGAGCGTGGGCACTCCGTCTCGGGAGGTGATGCTTGCCGTGAGAAGTCATTTTTGACTTGGCCCATGAGCAAGGGGAGAAGGAGAGCGGCCCAAATTCATGACCGTAGCCACCGTGTTCGTGGCACTTGTTCAAATCGTGTGGGCTACAGGCACTGGTTCCGACGGTATAAAACGGATCGTCGCGCCGATGCTTGGAGGCATATTCAGATCCTTCCTGCTGGAATGGGTGGTTTACCCGAACGTCTACCAGATCTAAAAGTGGAATTTTGAAATTCGGAGGCAACTTCCGCACGCACAAGGTCTGATTTAGAGATCGCCGGAAGGGACTGGGGGGAGTTCTCCGCGATGCGTCGGCAACGAATTTTCGGATTGCTGGGTATGATCATTACTTTCATCGGGTCGCTGGGAGTCTGCTTTCGGACCATGCTCCCTTTCCAGGCTCGGGTGAGCAGGGAGCCAGGGGGGATCTGGTTGCAGATTATCCTGGTGGGAACGCGTCCAGAGGCCGAGCAGATCCTCGATCGCCTGCGAGCGGGGGAGTCTTTTGAGAAGCTCGCTCGTGAAAAATCGCTGGATGCAAATGCGGCAATGGGCGGTTACATGGGGCAGTTGAATCCTTCGACCCTGCGTCCGGAGTTGGGAGTTGCCCTCAAGGGCCTCAGCCCCGGTCAATTTACGGACCCTGTGGAAACCCCCTCCGGCTACGTCATCCTCAGGAGGCTCACCCAGGGGGAGAGCCTCGGGATCGAGAGTGGGGCTACTGCCACGCTTGCAGCCGAGGACCGGGTGACGCCTAATGTGTGTGGCATCTCAGAATACACAACCTTTTTCCGACATACCCCGAAGCCACCAGGCTTCTATGAAGACATGGCGATCACCTGTGAAACCAAAACTGAACTGGTTCGGGCCAGTCTTCAGGCCCTCGAGAAGATTTCGAAACAGCGCGAAGCCGAAGCGGCCGGCGGGCACGATCTGGCCTCTGCCTCCAATGAAGACTCGCGGTCAGGACAAACCAATGGGCTCGAGGGTAAATTGGAAATCGCGTACGGCCAGGCCTCTACCATGGATTTAGAGCATTGGGCAACTCAAATGAATGCCTATCAAGGCAACCTCGAGAAAACCCTGGGCCACTTGCAGAAAGAATACCAGATAGCGGTCGGTGGAGGATCGAGAGATTTGCAAACTGTTCTCGAAGAGGAGATTGGGCAGACGTACCTCCAACGGGCCCTATTGGAACGATGCCCGAGCCACCACGATGGGCGTTGCCTCATCCTTCCACTCAGCCCCGAGAACCTGCCAGCGTCTTCTAGGGACTCCGAAAATGCGGTTAAGTACTTCCTGCAATTCCTGGCGATGAACCCTGGGGACCTCGAAGTTCGGTGGCTCCTCAATCTGGCTTTTATGACGTTAGGGAAATACCCGGGCGGAGTCCCCAAACAGTACCTGATCCCACCGGAGACGTTTAAATCAAATGAGGACATTGGCCGTTTTGTGGATGTGGCGCCGCGCCTCGGCCTGGACAACCTCCAGGAGGCCGGAGGAGTAATTATCGATGACTTTGACAACGACGGGTTTCTCGACATCATTACATCGGACTGGAATGTTTGCGGCCCCATGCACTATTATCACAACAACGGCGACGGCACGTTCAGTGACTGGTCCTCTCGGGCCGGACTTTCCAACCAACTGAGCGGCCTAAGCTTGTTCCAGGCCGACTATAACAACGATGGCTGCATGGACTTCCTGGTACCCCGAGGGGCGTGGCTATTGCCCATGCGGATGTCCCTCATGCGGAATAATTGCGACGGAACGTTCACTGACGTTACGCGAGAGGCGGGACTGGCCTACCCGGCGTTTGCCACCCAATCTATAGCTTGGTTTGACTACGATAACGACGGATACCTCGATCTCTTCGTGGGAAATGAGCAGGGCCCCAGTCGCCTTTATCACAACAATGGCGATGGTACCTTTACGGACGTCACCCATCGTGCAGGCATCAATCTGGACGCGTTCACCAAAGCCGTCGTCGCCGGCGACTATGACAACGACGGGTATCCCGACCTGTACATTGCCAATTTGGGAACCGGGCACGTTCTCTATCACAACAACCGCAATGGAACGTTTACTAACGTCGCTCCCCAGTTGCGCGTCGAAGAACCTTTCAACTGTTTCCCTGCCTTTTTCTTCGATTACAACAACGACGGATGGCTGGATATCTTCGCCGCCAGCTCTACGTTTTCATTGGCGGCGTTCGTGCGCAGTATGCTGAAACTCCCCGCGAAGAGTGGAATCCTTCATGCATCTGAGAACGCGACGAGAGGATCCTTCGCGGAGGCGGCGCGACAAATCAACGTTAACAGTATGGTGGCGCAGATGGGACCGACCTCCGGAATTCAATCCGAGCTTATTAGGCTGTATAGAAACACTGGGACGGGGTCCTTTGAGGACGTAACGAAAGAGGTCCATCTTGACAGGGTTGCGATGCCGATGGGAGCGAACTTTGGCGACGTTGACAACGACGGTTTCCCCGACATTTACCTGGGGACCGGCGCGCCCGCCTTCGCATGCCTCGTTCCTAAATTGCTTTTTCGGAACCATGACGGCAAATATTTTACTGACATAACCTTTTCCTCCGGGACGGGTCACCTGGGACGGGGGCACGGTATCGCATTTGCCGATATTGACAACGACGGCGAAATCGAGATTTTCGGCGAGGAGGGGGGAGCCGTGCCCAGCGATGCCCATTCAAACGTCCTCTTCAAGCGGCCGGGGCACGGTGAGAATAGCTGGATTACGGTCAAGCTGGTAGGAGTCAGGACTAATCGAGCCGCCATTGGGGCACGAATTAAGGTCACGGTGGAAAACCAGGATCACTCACGCCAATCGATCTATCGCGATGTGAATAGTGGCGGGTCATTCGGCGCCTCTCCCTTGGAGCAGCATATCGGACTGGGCCGTGCGCAGCAAATTGAAACACTTGAAATATGGTGGCCGACCAGCAAGACCAAGCAGATTTTCCACGCCGTGCCTATGAAACAGTTCATCCAGATAAAGGAGTTTGACAAGGACTTCGTTGTCTTGCACCGTCGCTCCTTCAGCATCCCTTTCACACAAGAGCCCTCCGCACATATAACTGCCGGAGGGGCGAAATAAGGACCGCTGGGCGGGGTATCCTGTATTTCGGCGTCTCGTGGTTACACGCTCGCGTTGCGCCGCTGATGTGCTCATCCACTTTGGAATAGTGGTTTCAGGTAGGGAGTGATTCGTCCCGGCATTGGCGTGTACTTGGAGTGGAGCTTTCACTGCCCCCTACTGTCCGGTACACGGCACAGACCTGTAAGGGACCGAAGATCGTAGTCCGGAGTTCAAATCTCGGCCAAGAGGTTGGCTCCCTGACCTTCGACATCGCCCATATTCTTTCGCCATCTGCGGACGCTGACTTCACCAAAAAGCGTCAAATGGAATCACCAGCCAGGACCAGCCTACTAATATTCGAGAAAATCGGTTTTCCTGGGGCTGGGCTATCGACTAGCAGGCTAACGAGTTCCTTTTTGACCCGATCGAAATTTTTCAATCTCCTCTTCCGCGAGACGCGCCTGACCCGACTTTCGATAAGCCATCGCCAACTCGTAATGCAGGTTGTTCATCATTGGGTCAAGCTGCACAGCGGTATGGAGTGAGTGAATTCCTTGCTCCAGTTGTCCGGCAGTGACTTGCGCCTTTCCGAGGTCAGCCCAAGCAAACGCGTCATGTGGATATTGCTGCAGCAACTCTTTGAGGATGGGTATGGCCTTGTCTGCCAGGTGGTTCTGAACGTACACCTGCGCTAGCTCAGCCGCAGCGAGCCGGTTTTCAGGCTCATTTGCTATGGCTATTTCAAGTTCCGCTGCGGCTTCCGCCAAATGAAGATGTTGTGCGAGAAGGCAACCTAAGGCAAAGTGGTCTGCAGCCTTTCTGTACTCGGTGAGCGCCTCCTGCACGTGGTCCTGCGCCTCATAAATATGTCCTTGTACGCTGTGTCCGTATGTTGAATCCGGAGCCGTTTCAAGAATTGTCTCGAAACAGCGACCGACCATGGAGACCGCTGCGTCGTACTCGCGAATAATGGCAGGAGGATTAGTGGCGCCAAGCCTTTGGAGCTGCTCTCGATCCCTCTCAGTATTGCGCGGCTCGTTCTTCTCTTCATCGAGTCTGAGGGTCATCCATTGAAAAATGGGAGACTGCGATCCAAGTTTTTTTGCGTAGTCGGCAATCTCTCGGATACGCTCGAGGGCAGCCAGCCCCACGGCATAGTTAAGTTCAACATCCTTGGGGAAAATACCGAGCGCACGCCCGGCAACGTCGAGATCCAGGCGACCGAGTCCCATCTGCGAGCGAATCAGGAATAGATACGCATCGTGATTTCGTGGGTCAGCCTTCAGGACGGCCCGGAGATGTTCAGCCGATTGCTCGAAATGACTGAGCCTGAACTCTGCCAAGCCAAGGAAAAGGCGAGCCGAGAGCAAGTCCGGTTCGATTTCGAGAGCTTTCTTGAGATCGGTAACCGCGTGCCCGTAATCTTTTAGGAGGTAATAGTCGAGACCCAGATTACTGTAAGCTTCCGCAATCCGCGGTTCGCGGCGCAGGATCCGCTCATAGCGGGCTATCGCCTCAAGGTACTGGCCTTGCCTGTCCGCGTCCCGCGCCTCACTAAATTCGTCCGCCACCCAGCTTCGACTCGTCTGCGGCGTCAGTGACGCACAGAAAACAAGCGGCATAATACCAGCTAGCCATCGATGAATTGGGAACAGGGGGCTCATACGCGCCTTTAGTTGGAACAATACAGTTTCGCGCCCCATCTGGTACGGTGCTACAAGCTGGAATCCTCGCCTTCAGCCTGTCCTCGGCAGAACGCATATCCGACCATGAACCAGAAGTCGGGATACCTAGACCGCATGGAAATAATGCCCTGGACCGACCCTCAATGCCGGCGTCTGCAGTTTTGTGCACACCTGCATCTATCATATCACACACGCTTAAGCCTGGTCAGGCCTCCTTATCACCTGGAGCGAAAGGTGTCTGCGGTGTGTGGCGCGACTTGACGGACAGTGTCAACTAGATGACATCCAACCTTATTGACCAGGACGGCGCTAGCCTCATGCGCTGGCCCTCTCCGCCGCCGGCTCTTTGTTTTCTATAACATTCTGGCTTTGTTCCGGCGATTTTGAGGTTTCGTGGGTGGCGCAGACATTGTTTTGTATGTCTGCGCCTTGTGTCGGCGACGCGTCCTCGGCACTTTCCACCGGCTGGCGCAGACCCCTGCCCTTTGGGGTCTGCGTTTCCCGAAGGGAAGGCGGCGCTTCGCCATCCTGCCCTGAATCGCAGACACTCGACGGCGTGTCTGCGTCAGCCTCGAGCAATTCATCGCCAGGAGGTCCGGCGGCCTCTCTCTGCAGTTGGGCATGTTCTTTGCGCAAGGTCAGGAGAATTCTGACCTTGCGGTCGATCGCGCGGTCTAGCCCAGATTCCTGCCGCAACAGCATCTCCCAAGTCTCCCCCTCTGGCGCGAGGCACGCGTCGCGGTCTGCCGCGTCCCTTGCCTCCTGCGCCGCGACCTCGTGCTGGAACTCTTCTTCCACGTCGGCGATCTCTTCGTCGATCAGGGCCAGCAGTTCCTGATAGTGGTTTTCGACGCCCGCCTCGCCGCCCTTAAAGTATTGGCTCACGAAGTCGTGGGGCGGCTTCTCGTCCTGCCGCTGGGGGTTCGCCCGTTCCAGGAACAGCCACAGCAGGTGGCGCAAGCGCGCCGGCCGCCAGCCCGCTCTGCCCTGGTAATACGTTCGGATCTCGCCCCACTGCCGGGGCGTGAACACCCGCTGCCGCACCTGCTCGCGCAGCACGCCCAGCAGCGAGAGCTGCAGGCGCCACCGCACGGAAGGGTCGTCGGAGCCGCCCACGTCGACGGCGTCGATCGCCGCCCAGCAAGAGGAATCGAAAGTGACGGCGGCAATCTCCCGGCGGCGTTCTCGTTGCCGCTCCTCGACCGCCTGGAGGGCGCGCCGCATCAGGCCCGTCTGCATGCGCTCCAGGCGCTGGCGCCGCCAGTAGAGCCTAGCCAGGTCTTCGATCTGCCGGTCCCGGAGCGTGTCGCCCGGCCCGTAGTCGGTCGAGAGTTCCTGCTTCAAAGCTTCGTACCGGGCGGGGTCTTCGCCGAGCGCCCGCATGATGGCCGCATCGTTCGCGGGCGCCGCGTCGCAGCCGTGCTTGAGAGCGTTCATCCGCATGCGCTCTTTACCGGCTTCGCTGCGGGGCCCGGTCGAGCGCTGGGCATTCTGCCGCGCGGCGTCGATCCGGCGGGAAGTAAGACGAGGGGTTTTGCGTAAAGACACGATTCCTCCTGAAACGGAAAGTGATGAGAGCGGGAGAAGGACTCCCCCGCCGGCCGGGTAGTACACGTCAATAGCCTACCAGCGAGGCCAGCGCTTGTCAAGAGACAGGATGTCACACGCCTAGGCCAGGTAGGGTGGCACGGGCATTCCTTCGCTGCGCTCAGGACAGGCTCTGCCCGTGCGCACGGCCAGGATGGCCGTGCCACAATGTGCGGTGGGCTGGCGCAGACCCCCGCATTTTGGGGTCTGCGATGTCCCGAAGGGACACGTGCTGGCTCAGGCATGCTTTGGAGTGCGGCGGCTTGCCGCCGCCTTCCCCGCCGAAGCTAGCTTCGGCGGAAGGAAAGCGGGAGCAAGCTCCCGCACTCCAAAGCTGGCGCTCGCGGGTGGCGCCGACATTGGTTTTTATGTCGGCGACACGTCGGCACTGCAAGCCGCCACAGGGGGCAGACACAGAAATCAATGTCTGCGCCACCCCTGCGACACCCGACACCTGGCACCTGAAACCTGGCACCTGGCACCCGACACCTGTATAATATTCGCTTAAGAGAAAACCTGCCGTTCGCGAGGGAAAATGTCCGTGGCCACTGCGGTCCGCGCCAAGTATGAAGCCGTCATCGGGCTGGAGGTGCACGTCCAGCTTCTGACCAAGTCCAAGATTTTTTGTTGCTGCTCGACGCGTTTCGGCGACCCGCCGAACAGCAACGTCTGCCCGGTTTGCCTGGGGTTGCCGGGGGCGCTGCCGGTGCTGAATCGCGAAGTCGTAACCATGGGCGCGAAGGCGGCCATGGCGCTCAACTGCGCCATCAATCCGCGCTCGCGCTTTGCCCGCAAGAATTATTTCTATCCCGACTTGCCCAAGGGTTATCAAATCTCGCAATACGATGAACCGCTTTCGCAGGACGGCTGGATCGATATTGAGGTGAACGGGACGCGCAAGCGCGTGGGCATCACCCGCGTGCACCTCGAGGAGGACGCCGGCAAATCGCTGCACGAAGGGTTCCCTGATTCCGTTGGTGTTGCCGTCATTGAGCAGACGATGACATTGGGCCAGCCGAAGCAGGCCGCCCACGATTGCCTGCTGCTGGTTCCATGGTATGGGTCCACTCTCGTTCCCATCGGAGGATTTGAAGTAGGCTGCGGAGTCGGGATAATAAAGCCGGTAACCATCCTTCGTGGTTCGGACAAACCACGGGACGATGGTAGTGTCGGCGCTGCGCTGGCATTCGCGCACATACGTTTCGGCGCGGCCGAGATAGGTTGCGCCAAAACCGAACGTGTCGGTTGGGGCTTGCTCGGACCAAATAGAAGGGTTTTCCAGAATCAATCTGGCCGTGTTGACGATGTGCTCGATGACGTCGCCGTTTTCCACGCCGCTATGCAAAGCCCAGACTCCGTCGTTGGTTGCCATGTTCGGCCAGCAGAGATCGCGCTGGCCCGTCCAGATGATGCGGCCATTGGCCGAATCATTGCGCGCGTGCAGAAAGGCGTCCGACCAGACGATGGCCATGTCCAAATCACGCCGGTCATGGGTGAACGCATAAAACGTCTGCATCCCGTGAAGCCGCGCTCCATCGCGTTCGTCCACCATGTGATTGTCCACATTGTTCGTGGGCGGCGGCGGCAGGTAGTTGAGCTTGTCAATGAAAGCCTGATATTCATTGGTGGTCACGTCGCCGTCCAACCCTTCAAGAACCATGTCCCTGTCCTCGGCATGGAGCAGATTGATGCTGATAAAAAACAGCGCCATCGGAAGTGCGCACGACTTTTTCACAAAAGCAAAATATCGAGTCATAAGAAATAGGTGGCGCGTCAGTTTGTTTCAAATGCAGCAGGCAGGCAATATCGACATCGCATGGCGGAGGCACGGTTGAACGCTCTCCGGCTTGACCATGCTTGAGACGGGCTTTAGGCTGGATTGATGTCGAACACGCCGCAAAAGAAAAAACGCAAAGCCATCATGCTTGGCGTCGGATTGGATTCCGACGGCCACAAGCGGCTCACGACGGGCGAAAATTTTGCGCTGCTGGGCGGCTCGGAGGAAACGCATGAGCAGATGACCGAGAAAGCCGTCAAGATCAACGAGCAGCTCAAGTCGCGCGGCAAACAGCTCGAGGAGGTTAGCCGCGAGGAATTCGACGACATCGCCCATGAGGTCGGATTGAAGAAATTCAAACCGCGTGGAAATAATAATTCGTAGGAGCCGAGGTGACGAGGCTCACTTCAAGTCCGGATTGAGTTAAGAATGAGCCTCCTGACTTCGGCTGCTACACAATATTAATTTTTCCAAAATCGCACGGGTCTTTTTCGGTGATTCGTGGAGAATGGCCTGCCAGCCGCGAACCAGACCGGCCTGGACGTTTTCCAAACGGTCGTCCAGATAAATGATGTCCGCGCCTTTGCGCCCGCACAATTTCTCCATCGCCGCGTAGATTTTCGCATCGGGTTTCATCGCGCCAACCTCGCAGGAGTAAATGTAGCCGTCGAAGTTTTTGAAGAATGGGAAATTCCGCTTGACGTGCTCGATGGCAAGATCGTTGGTGTTGGAAAAGATGTAGGTGGGCATGCTGCACCGGCGCAGTTCAGCGTGCAACGCAATCATTTGCGGAATTTCGGTGAAAATGTCCGCAAAATAGCCGCCGAATTCCGCGAGGCCGCCCTGAAAGCCGACGGCGTCGCGGATTTGTTCAAAGAATTCCTGCCGGTTGACCACGCCACTTTCGTATTGAATGAGCAGCGGCGAGGCGCTCAAAAAGGTGGCGAGGTCCTGCAGGGATTTGGTGCTCCGGGCGGCCACCTTGCGGGCGGCAATCGAATAATCGAAATCCACAAGCACCTTGCCGAGATCGAAGACGACAGCGGGAGATTTCATTGCCACAAAAAGGCGCAAGTCCAAGGATATTTCTTGCCGCCGGAAGTCGGTTTTTCGTCTTTGAGACTTTTGCGCATTTTGGCGGCGGAATTTCCGTTCATTTCCCTGCGGCCTTCGAGCGCGCGGCTTAAGGTGAGTTCATCGGCAAATTCCAGTCCGCTGCCCGCGGGCAAGCCGTAGGCGATGCGGGATATTTTCAGGTCTTTCCGCGCCAGACGCTTCGCGAGATACGCGCTGGTGGCGTCGCCTTCCACGTCCGTGGCGAGGGCCATGATGATTTCCCGGACTTGTTCCGTGCCTGAGGCGGTTCTCAAGTTCCGCGATGCGCAAATCCTCCGGCTCCACGCCGTCCAGCGGCGAAATCCGGCCGCCAAGCACGTGGTACTGGCCGTGAAACGCGTTGGATTTCTCGAGCGTAAGATGTCCACCGCGCGTTCGACCACGCACACCCGCGAGGCTTCGCGGCGCGGGTCGGCGCAAATGGGGCAGGGCGATTTTTCGGTG
>CAVYPU010000019.1:0-84334 GCA_963770415.1 uncultured Acidobacteriota bacterium | reverse complement strand
GCGGTCAATTCCTATATCGACCTCAACCGTTCGGGGGTTCCCCTGGCCGAGATCGTCAGCGAGCCTGACCTGCGCACTCCTGAAGAGGCCTATGACTACCTCACGCGGCTCAAGACGCTGATGCTCTACCTCGAGGTCTCAAACTGCAACATGGAGGAAGGCAGCCTGCGCTGCGATGCCAATGTCAGCGTCCGGCCCGTTGGCGCGTCGGCTTTGGGGACGAAAACCGAAGTGAAAAATCTGAATTCCTTTCGCTTCCTCCAAAAGGCGCTCGAGTACGAAACCGAGCGGCAGATCGAAATCGTGGAAGGCGGAGGAACGATTTCCCAGGAAACGCGATTGTGGGACAGCCGCGAGCAGCGCACCTACGGAATGCGCTCCAAGGAGTTTGCACACGACTACCGATACTTTCCCGAGCCCGATTTGCTGCCCATGGTGATTACCGATGAGTGGAAGGACGAGGTCCGGCGGTCCATGCCGGAACTGCCCGAAGCCCGCCGGGAACGCTTCCTCGTCGACTACAGTTTGACGGACTACGACGCCGGCCAACTCACCTCCTCAAGGGCCTTGGCGGACTATTACGAAGCGGTTGCCAAAGCTTGTGCGGAGCCGAAACTGGCCGCCAACTGGGTTTTGAGTGAGCTCCTTCACTTGTTGAAAGAGGCCAACAAGGAGATCACGGAATCGCCCATTTCGGCTCAAAATCTGAGCGATCTGGTCGGCTCAATCAGCAAGGGCAATATCAGCGGCAAGATGGGGAAAGACATCCTGGTTGAGATGTTCAAAACGGGCAAGGCGGCGGGCCAGGTTATCGCCGAGCAGGGTTTGGAACAAATTCAGGACACGGATAAGATCGCGGAGGTGGCGCGCCAGATCATCGCCGCCAATCCTAAGCAGACAGACCAATATCGCAAGGGCAAGACCGCAACCATGGGCTGGTTCGTCGGCCAGGTCATGAAGGCTACGCGTGGCCAGGCCAACCCGCAAGTGGTGCAGGAAGTTCTGAAGAAGGAACTTGGCTAAGAGGAACGGTTTTCGGGTGCCAGGCGTCAGAATTCAGGCGCCGGCACCCTAAACGGAAATCCATCAGGGGCAATATGCAATCACTCGTGTCCAAAACAGGAGATCTGAGTGGGTAGACAATCTACGGCTTCGCCGCCTGCTATGCGGGCTGGCTACGCCTGCCCGGAACGGGCCGCTAACGCCCAAGCTCCTTCTCACCGCGCCGGAGGCTCAGCCTCCGGCGCGGTGAGAAGGAGGGAAACAGGGCCGTTTCGGCTCGGAAGGGCGGAGCCCTTCCGCAGAGCGGGGCGGCCGAGCCGCGACGCTCTGCCATTTTGGACAGTAGTGACATACAACTGACAACTGACGACTGACAACTGAAGGGAGAGGAGTAGCCTATGCTTAATGTAGGCGACAAGGCGCCGGATTTTTCACTGCCCTCGGATTCGAGTGCGGAGGTAAGCCTTAAAGATTTCAAGGGGCAGACACTCATCCTATTTTTCTTTCCCAAGGCCGACACTCCGGGTTGAACGAGCGAGGCGAACCAGTTCCGTGACGCCAAAAAAGAACTGGACAAGCTGGGAGCGATTGTTCTGGGAATGAGCGGCGACAGCGTCGAGGCGCTGAAAAAGTTCAAGACCAAGTACAAGCTCAATTTCCCCTTGGCTGGCGACACCGGCCACCAGACACTGGAAGCCTACGGAGTCTGGCAAGAGAAGAACCTCTACGGAAAAACGTCGATGGGCATTGTAAGGACGACGTATATCATAGATAGTAATGGCAATGTAATGAATGTTTTTCCGAAGGTCAAGGTGGATGGCCACATCCAGGAAGTTCTAGCGGCGCTCAAGAAGTGAAGGAGGCGGCCGCCTTGTGCCTTGCCCCCACCCGGACGGTGCATAACCATGCCGGCGCACCACTGGGCTACGAGATGTGGGAGGCAAGGGAAGGGCTTCTCTTGTTTTCGAATGTGGGATGATAGCAATAGAAGACTTGCAGTGCGCGCTCGCCATGCGAGGGCAGCCGGACGGTTTCCTGGGCCCAGCCCTCTTCTTTCAACAGGTCCGCAAAAGGTTTAATGCTCGCTCTTTCGCGGCCCAGAATGTGTCTTTGAAACTGCAGGTAGGCAGATTCGCCGAGGATAACGACAGAGTGCAGGTTTGGGAAAAGTTTCAGTTCCTCGTGAAGATATTTGGAACAATAATCGAGCGTCCTTTCATCCACACGATTCACCACGGCATGGCAGCGCGCGGCATCGGTGAACGCGAAGCGAGCTTTGAACTCATCGAACCCGCTGACCCCGAGCAATTCAAACAGTTTGGTGGAGAACGGATTGGGAACTTCCGATTGGGAATAGGGGGAGTCCGCTCGGGTCAATGGGAGCGCACCCGCCGACCACCAGCACGCGAATGGAGCCGAGGTCGGGGTAGTCGCGCTTCAGGTACTTAACAAGAAACTCCCGCGCCGGCAGGGAAACGGTAGTAACAGCCGCGCAGTCCCGGCAATTCTCGATGCTCAGCCGCAACTTGTCAATGTCAGGCCCGTGACCGGCGGTGCTCTCTTTGTCGGGCGCAGGGGTTGCCAAAGCAAGCTGGAGCCTCAATTCGGCGGTCGAACCGGCGGGGCCGAATATCAGATTATCGATGAGGCGAACTGTGCCGAGGCGTGCCGCCACCAGCGCCACCGAACCGGGGACCGCTTGGGCCGCGGGTCAAGCGTGGCCGAGTTCACAATGGCGGCATAATCGAGCTGGACCCGTGGTTCCGAATCTAAGGTCTTCCGCATCTCCTCCAGAAGCTTCTGCGAATCACTTTCACCCGCCTGGGCCATTTCCTCGGCCTTCTTCAAACTCCGTGAAAGGAGCAGCGCCGCCTTGCGCTCCTCTCCGCGCAGGTAGACGTTGCGCGAACTTTTCGCCAGGCCGTCCGGCTCCCTGATGATAGGACAAACCATAATCCGTACAGGCAAGTTCAGGTCCTGGATCAGACGGCGTATGACCGCAACTTGCTGAAAGTCCTTTTGGCCGAAGAAGGCCATATCGGGACTCACAATATTGAAGAGTTTCAAAACCACCGTGGCGACTCCGCGAAAATGCCCTGGCCGCTCGGCGCCTTCGAACATCGTAGCGAGGGGGCCGGGATCGACTAGCGTGGACGAGCCCTTGGGATACATCTCCTCCGAGGACGGCGCGAAGACTGCATGCACTTTTGCGAACTTAAGGAGATCGAACCTGCGCGGTATTACGAGGATAACGCGCGAAATCCTCTGAAGGGCCGAATTGGGTGGGATTGACAAAAATTGAAACAACGACCGTCTCGCACAGCGTTTGGGCCTGCCGGACGAGGCTGAGGTGCCCTTCATGGAGGGCTCCCATGGTGGGGACCAAGGCCAGGGATTTTGCGCGAGAGCGCGCCTCGGCTCGGAACGAAATCATCTCCGATACTGTCGAAATCCACTCTGTGTTCATGGTGGTTCTTTGCTTTGGACTTCGGCCTCGAAGTTCGTGGGTGGCGCCGACATTGCTTTCTATGTCGGCGTCACAGGGCGCAGACATACAGGGCAATGTCTGCGCCACCCCAGCCCATTTTCATGGTTTCTGGGTGCGCGTCAGCGGACGGGCATGAGCGACTGCTTTGGACTTCGGCCTCGAAGTCCGTCATCGGCGACCCGTGGGGTCACCTAAAAACTGCTGCGCCAGGCCGGACGGCCAGTGATAGGACTCGCTATCATCCGGGAATCGGCCGCTCGCGACATCTTCCCGGTATCGTGCCAGAGCGGGACGCAAACTTGCCGCTGTATCAGCGTACGGGCGGACGAACTTCGTGCGCGGGAGGAAACACAAACCGATCAGATCGTGAAATGTAAGTATCTGTCCGTCGCAATCGGGGCCGGCGCCAATGCCGATGGTGGGGATTCGCAGCCGCCGGGTCACGATGGCTGCCAATTCGCGGGGTATCCCTTCGAGAACAATGGCAAACGCGCCGGCTTCTTCGACCGCTTCGGCTTCCTCCAGCAGTTCGGTCGCTGACTTCGAGGGTCTTGCCTTGCACCCTGTACCCTCCCATGGTATTGAGGGACTGAGGCGTCAACCCGATGTGGGCCATGACGGGAATTTCCGCGTCCAGCAGGCGCCGGATGAGGGGCGCTCGCTTCTTGCCACCTTCCAGTTTGACCGCTTCGGTACCGCCTTCCTTCACGTAACGGATCGCCACTTCAAGAGCCTTTTCTTCACTCACGTGGTAAGCGCCATACGGCAAGTCAGCGATGAGCAGCGCACGGCGAGTGCCGCGGCGAACCGCACGCAAGTGGTGAAGGATTTCCTCTACAGTCACAGGAACGGTAGATTCGTAGCCCAGAACAACCTGGCCCAGGGAATCGCCCACGAGAATCATGTCGATCCCTGCTTCATCTACCAAACGCGCTGTGGGGTAATCGTAGGCCGTCAAGCAGGCGATTTTCTCACCCCGGAGCTTGCGTTCCAGAATCCAGGGCACTGTCACTTTGCTCACGGCCGCATCGTTGTGGTCCATGGCATGCCTCCAGGCAGTCGAGAGTTGAAAACAAAGGAATCAAGCCGAAAATCTGAAATCGAAAATCCCAAATAAAAAAAGACCCTCTCTGTCGCAGAGCGGGAGTTCCGGCGCTCATCAAAGAGCGTCCGGGGGCCCGGAAGGGCCTCCACTTGCCTGGACAGAGAGGGTCAAGCCCCATTGCACGCGCCGGGTGCGATTCCCGTTTTCGCGGGAAAGGCTAAATCCGGCGTCGTTAGCTACTCACGACCGTCTCAGTCCGCAGATGCGGATCCAAGCGGCAAGAAAATATTGCGTGCCCTTGACCGGCTGGCTCAGGCGGTGCAGAAGTTCCTGCAAATCCTCGTTCCGGTCGACAAAGTCGATCTCGGACGTATCAATCACCAGCAAGTCACTGGACTTATAATGAAAGAAGAAGTGCTCGTAGGCATTCACCACCGCTGCCAGGTACTCGTCGGAGATGCGGTCTTCAAACGGCACTTCTTCTTCGCGATGCGCTTCTTCAACGTCTCCGGCTTCGCCTGTAAGTATATCACCAAATCCGGGATGGGGACCTGCTCGGCCAACATTGCGTAATACTGGTCGTAGACCTGAGTTCGGTGTCGTTCAGGTTCAGATAGGCAAAGATCTTGTCTTTCTCGAAGATGTAATCGCTGACCACTACCCGAGTGGCGTCGGGCGGCCAGGTCCAGGGCGTGCAGCTGCTTGTAGCGCTTCATCAGAAAGTAGAATTGGGCCTGAAACCCGGCGCCCGGGCTTGTCCCTGTAAAAGCCTTCCAGGAATGGATTGTCTTCGGCGATCGCAAATGCGGGGGCCTGAAGGCGCTCGGCAAGGATATCGGCCAGAGTGGTTTTTCCCACGCGAATCGGGCCTTCGATGGCGATGAAGCGCGGCGCGTCGTGATCAGACTGCATGATCAGTGCGCACCTCGAAACTTTCCGAAGCACAGCCGTCGTGCTCTCGATCTCGGGTTCGTCCTGCCACCGCTTGAGGCACGGCCATGTCGCACTCGCCAAAGCGGTCGTGAGGCCCGAGCTACGTTTTCAACCGCACCACCTGGCTTGTGTCTCCGGCCTCGGCAAGCATCTCAGAGACGGTCCGCTTGCTGACCGGGTGCCGGAGGCCGCCGCCAACTCGCGAAGCGGAAGCAAGACGAATCGTCGCTCCGCCATGCGCTCGTGGGGAATGTTCAACGCCGCCGTGCGCACCACCACATTCTCGTAAAGCAGGATGTCAATATCAATCGGCCGCGGACCTTTGGCCACGCCGGGCGGCGGCCCAGGGCCCGTTCCACGGTCTTGACCGCCTTGAGAAGCTGCATGGGCATGAGGTAAGTCTCCGCTTCCGCCACGCAGTTCAGGAACCACGCCTGCGGCCCGAAGTCCACCGGCTCGGTCCTGTAAAACGACGAAACCCGCTCGATCTCAACTCCGACTCCGGCCAATTGCTCGAGCGCCTTGCGAATGTTGGCCACCCGGTCGCCGAGGTTCGAGCCGAGAGAAAGAAAGACCCGCTTCGCAGGCGATGAGACCTGGGCCATCGGCGGCTATTCTTGGAGGTCAGCCAATTCTCGTTCTCCCGTGACACAACTTAGCTGCAGCGCATGACTCGGAATGGCAATGCCGGCCTGGCTTTCGACTCCTGCTTCCGGCCTTTCTGCTACTCGAACAGCGACGGCGGGGCTCCGGCCGGCGGTTTCAAATTCAAGTGCCTGTAAGCCGGCTCGTTGGCTTTGCGGCCCGATTTGGTGCGGCTGACGAAGCCCTGTTGAAGCAGGTAAGGCTCCACCATATCCACCAGCGTATCGACTTCTTCATTCAATGTGGCGGCGATGGCTTCCACCCCCACCGGGCCCGCCGTTGTAGATGCGAATTATCGTGGAGAGGAAATTGCGGTCGAGATCGTCCAGGCCATGGTCGTCCACGCCTTCGAGCTTCAAGGCGTCGCTGGCCACCTGGGATTGATGACGCCGTCGGCCTTGACATCGGCATAGTCGCGAACCCTGCGCAGCAGGCGGTTGGCAATGCGCGGCGTGCCGCGCGCGCGGCGGGCGATTTCCATGCCTGCCGGCTTCATCAAGCTGCGCCTTCAGAATTCCCGCCGAGCGGCGAATGATCTGCCGCAGGTCGTCCACGGTGTAGAACTCGAGGTGATAGAAGAGGCCGAAGCGGTTGCGCAGCGGCGCGGAAAGGCTTCCGGCGCGCGTGGTGGCGCCCACCAGCGTAAACCTCTTCAGCGGAACATTGATGGTTTTGGCGAACATCCCCTTATCGACCACAAAATCCACCTTGTAGTCTTCCATGGCCGGGTAGAGGAATTCCTCGATGTTCGCCGGCAGGCGGTGGATCTCGTCGATAAACAGGATGTCGCCCTCGCCGAGATTGGTGAGGATGCCCATCAGGTCGCCGGTGCGCTCGAGCGCCGGCCCGGAGGTCGTGGTGATCTTCGACCCCATGGCGTTGGCAATGATGTAGGCGAGCGTGGTTTTGCCCAACCCCGGCGGGCCGTAAAACAACACGTGCTCAAGCGATTCGCCGCGCTGCTTGGCCGCCTGCAAGGCGATGGAGAGCTTTTCCACCACCTTCTTCTGCCCCACGTACTCGTCGAGCGACGGCGGCCGAAGGGTGCGATTGAAGCTCTCTTCTTCCTTCGAAATCAGTTCCGGCGAAACCAATCGTTCTCGCATAGAAAGCAGGTTTCGGGTGCCAGGTGCTAGGGTTTCGTCCCAATGATGTCCCAAATCCGTCAATAACCTCGCTGCTGTAGGGGGACGGCTTGCCGTCCCCACATTTACGCTGGCCACGACAGGGTTAGGGCCTGTCCCACCCCTCCGTCGTTATCGACGGATTAGTGCGACCGCCGTTAACCCTTGTCCCCAGGGTGCAATTGCTCGAACACCTTGCGCAGGAAATCCTCGGTGGTTTTCAGATTCTTGTTCCTGGCGAAGATCTCCTCCACCATGCGCTGGGCTTCGGCCGCGTGTATTCCAACTGCTCGAGCACCTGCAGCGCCTCCTGCTTAAGTCCCGCTCCGGACTCCTGCTCCACGGAAAGCGGTTCTTCAGTGCGCGCCAAAGCGAACTTGGCCATCTTGCCGCGCAAGCTCGGTCATGATGCGCTCTGCCGTTTTAGCGCCGATAAAGGGCAGTTCCTTAAGGAAACCCGTATCGCCGCTCTCGATGGCCAAAGCGATTTCATTCAGAGGCCGCACCAGGCATTTCAGCGCCCGCATGAATCCCACGCCGGGAACGGTGGTGAAAGTCTCGAAAAACTCCCGGTCGAGCGGATCGAGGAAGCCCACCAGCTTCGGAGTCAAGTGCCCGCCGCCCAGGCCGCCATCGATGTAATAGATCGTGTAAAAGGTCAGGGGATTGCGGCGCTCGGCTGCCGGCGCGGTGCGCAGGCGCGAAGCGATCCCCGAGGGCACGAAAACCTCGTAGCAGAGCGACTTACCCGCACCAGCAGCGACTGGCGCTGAATGCGGTCGTAAAGAACTTCACCTGTGATTTCGGAGATCATGAAAGAAGCTTTCAGCCTTCAGCTCTCAGCCATCAGCTATCAGCCCTTGAATTCGCCTGTCATATTCGGCCACTTCGCTGTCATTCTGGGCGCAGACTTCATGAGCCATCGGCTCACCACTGTGCATGAAAAAGGCCTGGATTCCCGCTCCCCCGCTTTCGCGGAGGACAAGTTTCGCGGGAATGACAACAACTGCGTCATCCCCGCGAAAGCGGGGATCCACTGGTGCTGCGTCGGCCTATTTTCATAGCAGCGAAGAATCCCCGCAGTTTGTGGGGGCTCGCGAGGCCAGAAGCAACTGCTGAGATCCTTCGTCCCGGAAAGTCAAGACTCAGGACGACATGGGTTTCGGCCCTCTGCTAACTACCGCCCACGGGCGGGCTCGAGCATTCACGTAACACAGCGCCACCGCCAGCGCATCAGCCACATCAGGCGGGTGCGGAACGCGATGCAGCGAAAAATAATTCTGCACGGCGCGCTGCACCTGGAGCTTCGAAGCATTGCCGTTTCCCGATACAGATTGCTTCACGCGCTTGGCCGAAAAACTCAGCACGGGGATTCCCGCCAGTCGCGCGGCAAGGCATATTACGCCGCGCGCATGCCCCATCAGAATCGCCGTGCGCGGGTAGCTTGCGTGGCTGTAGACTTCCTCGAGGCACATCGCCTGCGGGCCGAATTCCTCGATGACTCGCCGCAGTTCAACGAACAGCAACTCGAGTCGCTGCGGGAGATTCTCACCGTGGTTGCGCGGCATACGAATCACGCCCGCTTCCACAAGCTTTACCTCGCCGGGACAGCAAGCCACAATGCCGTAGCCTGTAACGTTCAGCCCCGGATCAATTCCAATGACGCGGATGTCAGACTTCGGGCCGGCTGTCATTCGAATAAAGAGTAAAGGATAAAGGATAAAGGGTAAAGGCTAAAGTCGAGTTTACCGCGGTGTCGAGTCCGGCAGCCCGCCATCGACGGGAATGGTAGCTCCGGTGGTGGGCGTCTGGCGAGTGGCGAAAAAGAGCACGGCGTTGGCCACGTGTTCGGCGGTGACGCGGGCCTTCAGCAAGTTGCGCTTTTGGTAGTAATCCTCGAGGCCTTTTTCATCCAGTCCACGCGCCCTCATGCGGTCCGGCCCGACTTCCGCCCACAGGCCTGACCGGCGCACTCCATGTGAGAACACGGCGTCCGGCGCCACCATGTTCACGCGCACTCCGATTTCAGCCATCTCAAGACTCGCGATGCGGGCAAGCTGATGGGAGGCGGCTTTGGTAGCGCTGTACGCGCCGAACTTGGCGCCGGGTGCAAAGACGTTCTTGGTGGAGACCGCAACGATGTCGCCGCCGGTTCCTTGATACTTGAAGTGCCGCCCTGCCTCGGCCAGCGTCAGGAGCGTTCCTTCGGTATTCACCCGCTCGAGTTTCTGGAATGCTTCGAGCTTCATCTCGGCCAGCGATGAGACCAGCGCAATTCCGGCATTGACGATCACCAGATCCACTCCGCCCCAGGTCTTGATGATTGCCTCGAATCCTTTCGCCACAGAAGTTGCGTCTGTCACGTCCATCGCTACGCCCAGGACGTGGTCCCCGAACGTTCCCTTCAGGTCCGCGACCAGGTTTTCCAGCGGTTGCCCGGCGAGGTCGGTTACCGCCACGTGGCAGCCGCTCTTGAGCAACCCCTGGGCAATTGCCGATCCAATCGCGCCCGCCGCCCCTGTGATCAAGGCAATTTCTCGCGCCAGCGGCAACTCGTCGCGCTTTCCGAGCTTCGCGTGCTGGAGCGTGTGGTACTCCATTTCGAAGAGGTGGCTTTCGGCAAGGCCCTCGTATGTTCCCGTCGCGGCGATCCGGGCTTTGACCGCCAGAGTGTGTGCCGTAATATCGCGGGCGATCCCGGCTGCGTGCGCATCCTTGCCGGAACAAATTGCGCCTAAGCCCGGCAAAAGCAGTACGCGCGGCAGCGGGTCGAAGGCCACCAAGCCCTGGGGTAGGTGCGCCGAGTTCCTTTCAACGTAGGCCTTGTAGGCTGTCTTGTATTCTTCGAGGGCAGTGTCAAGTTGCTGGCGCAGCCGGGCGGGTTCGTCGTAAGCCGGGCTATCGATCCACAGGGGCAGCGCTTTAGTGCGAATCAGGTGGTCCGACGTGAGTGGAGGGGACAGGGCAACTTGCTTGCCTCGGTCCGAGTTCGACAAAATCCAGGGTGGCGCGATCGGTCAGCGATCGCAGGATGACTCGGCGGTAAGGCCGATCGGCGTTTCCGCTCGACTCGGCGAGCAAACCACGCACCAAGGGGGCGACGGTCGCAAGCCTTTCTTCTGCGAGCGCGGGCGACGTCGCCACATCGACGACCAGCGGCCGAGCGGCGCGCTGGGCCAGGTACTGCTCGGCGCGGGTGACGAGTTCGATGGTAGCCTCGTAGGACTCGCGCGCCGTCGCGCCCCAGGTGACCAGCCCATGGCGCATCCACACCATCGCCTTCGAGGCCGGACGCGCGTCATAAGCTGCGGCGGCGGCCTTGGCGAGCCGGAAGCCCGGCTTCACGTAGTCGAGAACGATTACGCCCTCACCCAAGGCCTCTTTCACGTGCTTCGAAGCTTCCTTCTGATTCGTCAACGCCAGCACTGCGTCCGCGTGCGTGTGATCGATGAATTTGTGCGGCAGGAAAGCGTGCGCGAGGGTCTCAATCGAGGGCGTGGCAGCGTGCGGATCGAAAAGATGAGCGCGAGATTCGTCCGCCATCGCGGCGTCGGAAAGGTCCTCGAGCACGCGCAGCCTCTTGAGGGACTCGAGGTCCACAGCCGCGTGCCCCTGAGGTTCGATCGAGGCCAAGTCGTAGCCCGAGGCCTTCACGTAAAGTGCCGGGATCTGCTCGCCCAACACATTCGTGGCATAGCCCTTGACGGAAGTGTTACCCCCGCCGTGCAGGACCAGGTCTCCTTCCGCGCCGAGCAGGCGGCTCGAGTACGTCCGCAGGGCTAAGTCGTCACCCCATTTTTCAGCGTAAAGAGTTATGAACAAACTGGCGTCTTCATCGGACCATTGGTTCTTCATTTTTGTGCCTGAGTACTGACCCCTCACCCGGCTCGCGACGGCTGGTGAAAGCGCCGCCGCGAACCACCCTCTCCCCTGGGAGAGGGCGGTCAAGCCTAGTGGTTATATTCCTGTCAAACACCTCCGGTCTGCCTACTGCCAACTGCCTACTGCCAACTGCCTACTGCCTACTGCCTACTGCCTACTGCCTACTGCCTACTGCCTACTGCCTACTGCCTACTGCCTACTGCCTACTGCCTACTGCCTACTGCCTACTGCCTACTGCCTACTGCCTACTGCCTACTGCCTACTGCCTACTGCCTACTGCCTACTGCCTACTGCCTACTGCCTACTGCCTACTGCCTACTGCCTACTGCCTACTGCCTACTGCCTACTGCCTACTGCCTACTGCCTTCCCCTTCACTGTCTCCAGCATAAATTTCGCATTCGCTTCCGGCGCTTTGCCGTCAAACACTGCACTGCCGGTTACGATCAAGTCCACGCCTAGCGCGGCCACCTCGGTGATGTTGTCTCGCGTTATCCCACCATCGACGCCGAGAAGGATCTTTCGGCCTGAAGCGGCGATCATGCGTTTCGTCCTCTCGACTCGCGCTGGTGTTGAGGCAATGAACTTCTGTCCGCCCCAGCCCGGATTGACCGCCAGAATCAGAATCAATTCCAACTCGTCGAGGAGCGGTTCGAGGACCTCGAGGGGCGTGCCCGGGTTGAGCCCGATGCCGCGCACTAAGCCTCTATCAGGGTCGTTGGTGTTCTTCATCGCGCGCATTTGTTGCAGGACTCGGTGAACGTGAGAGCAGGCTTCAGGATGAATCGTGATGATGTCGGCCCCTGCCGCAACGTAGTCCGCCACCTTGTTCAGCGGCTCTTCGATCATCAAGTGGACGTCCTTCAGAAGGGAAGTCTTGAGCGCCTTAATGAACGGAGGCCCCACCGTCATCATGGGGCAGAAGCAGCCGTCCATGACGTCCACATGAACCACTTTGACGCCGCTTTGTTCCAGCAGAGCCAACTCAGAGCCCAACGAAAGCAGGTCCGCCGTAAGGATGCCCACGCTTACTGCGGGAGAGGATTCGCTGAGAATGTCGAAAGCGTTCGAAGCGTTCATGCGTTCTCCGCAAGCCGAAATGGACTCAGTCCGCAACCGGACCGCTTCAGCTTGCCAGCACCTCTTGTTTTTCGTGCTTTAAGGTCTCGTACAGATCGAAGGCCTGCTCGGGTTTCATCAACTCGTGCACGACTTTTCCCACGGCTTGGATCATGGCCGTGGGCGCGTCGGCTTGGAAAATGTTGCGGCCCATATCGACGCCTGCGGCTCCCTCGCTGACGGCGCGATAGGCCATGGTCAGCGCCTCGAGTTCCGGCAGCTTCTTCCCGCCCGCCATCACGATGGGCACCGGGCAGGAAGCCGTTACGGTGTCAAAGCCCTCGGGCACGTAGTAGGTCTTCACGAACTGCGCGCCCAACTCGGCGCAAATCCGGCACGCCAGGCGGAAGTACTTGGCGTCGCGCACCATGTCCTTACCCACCGCTGTCACGCCCAGGACGGGAATGCCGTAGCGCAAGCCGGCGTCAACAAGCCGAGTCAAGTTGTTGACCGTCTGGGTTTCGAATTCGCCGCCGATATACACCTGCACGGCCAGGGCCGACACGTTGAGCCGCGCCGCGTCCTCCATGTCCACGGCGAGATGCTCGTTCGAGAGTTCCTTGAGGATGCTGGGCCCGCCGCTGGCCCGCAGCACCACGCCGGAGGTGAACGACGACGGAACGATGGTGCGCAGAATGCCGCGCGTCAGCATCAGGGCGTTGGTATAAGGCAGCAAGGGCAGGATGTTCACGTCAACGCGCTCCAGGCCTGTCGTGGGACCCTGGAAGTATCCGTGGTCGATGGCCAGCATCACAGTGCGCCCGCTCGCGGGGTTGAAAACGCGCGCCAGCCGGTTCTGCATTCCCCAGTCCAGCGCCCCCGACCCCTTCAGGAAGAACGCCTGGTTCCTGGCGGGGATATCCAGGTAGAATTCTTTGGTTTCTTTCATGCCATCAAGGTCAGCCATGTGTTATGTCTCCTCATCGAAAGTCGAGAGTCAAGAGCTGAAAGTCTAAAAGTGTAAAACCGGTCGAACTCTCAACTTCTCAAGCCAAATGAAAAACCTCTTCCAAGCGCAGAAAACCTTCGTCCGGGCGGCCTTCCAGGTTTACAAAAAACGGGGCCATGTCGCGCTGCCAGCGCAGATTGACGTCGCGCTTCGCCATTCCCGCCAGGGCAGCCTGGAGGTCAGGGGTTTCAAAGTATCCCACGAGCAATCCATCTTCCCTCAGGAAGAGCGAGTAATTATGCCAGCCGGTTTCGCGCAGCGCTTGCAGCATATCCGGCCAGACTGCTTTGTGGCGCTCCTTGTATTCCGGCAGCTTCTCAGGTTTCACCTTCAGCAAAAAGCAAACGCGATCCATGGGGCCCTCCTTGGTCAGTCAAGTCATCTTGTGCAGCACGAGGATCCAGTCTGCGAATGTGGGAGTGACGGGCGCCTGCCACGTGCCTGCGGCGTCCGGCGTTACTTCGACTGCCTCGTATTGCTTTCCCGTAGCGGGATTGAAATAGAAGGCGCGATAGGCGACGCCCGACTCGAGTTTCTTCACTTTGGGCGGATCCCACGGCGGGCGGAATGAAGATCACTCGCACTTCGCTGGGAATACCTGCCGCGTAGGGCTGTTCGTAATTCTCTTTGCTCCAGTGCGGCTCCACCCATTCCGGGTGCGGCTCAAACCGCCACCACGGATACTGCATGAGCAGCTTCTTACCGAGCCCAATCTGTCCTGACCCGGGAAGCTTCGCCGCCACGTCCCACGGCGTATCTCCCCAGGATCGCCCGTGCGGCGAAGGCCCGTAGGGCTCGGCGGTGGTGTTTACCTGCCAGATCCCATTGGCGCCGTAGGTGTGGCCGCCGGCGCCGCTCAAAATCGAGGTCCAGAACATGAAGCGTTCGACCTCCTGCCGGCTGGCTTCCAGAATCCCTTCGTAGCAGACTTCTCCCACCAGCACCGGCATGCGGGGACTTCTGACCTGCGACCCGGTAACTTGGTTCACCGTGTTGGGAATGCTCTTCCGGTCGCTGTGGCCCGTTTGCAGCATGTCGATGTCGAGGACGGAGGCATCCTCGAGTTGGTTGCGCGCATTGTCGGTGGGATGAATCGTTACGGGGTGATGATAGGGATCAACCGTGCGCACGTACCTTCCCACTTCAGTCCAGCCATGCCGCTGCGCGGCGGCGTCCTCTGTCTTCGTTTTGGAAAGATAAAACGGCATGGCGCCTTCTCCCGCCAGACACCAGATGACGGGATAAGCCCCCCAGCGGGCGATCAGGTTTCGCCAATGTTTTTTCATCTTCGCGATGCCCATGATGGGCAGGAAGTAACCCCAGCAGCCGACAATGCAGGGCGCCAAGCCTCGCTCGACAAGATACTGAATGCGCACATCCGCCATGTCGAAATAGTGTGGATTGATGCGCGCATAATCCGGCTCCCATGGGAAGCCTGCCTCGTTCGCGCCGCGCGGGTCGAAGGGCGGCATGTCAGGGTAAAGGCCCGCAATAATCTGAATAACCGTGAAGCCCTTGGTCAAGCGGTCGGCCGCCAACTCCTGAAAATCTTCCGGCCAGCGCAGCCGTTTGCATAGGCCCATCCACCAGGTGTCGCCCAGCCAGAAGAAAGGCGTGCCATCCTGGTGTTCGAAGTGCCGGCGGCCTGTTGCCACGCGCACGGGGCCATGCTTGCGCAGCGGATTGTCGCCCGCATAGGCTGACACTTCCAGAACACCGGTTTGCCCGTGCAGGTCCGCATTGGCGGTGTCGGTCGAGGCTGTGCGATAAGTGTACCGGCCTTGAGAAGCGGGGGAATACCGAATTCGCCAGGTTTGATCCCCCGCCCAAAACGCCGGCACACGGTGCTCTTCGCCCTGCGGGTCAGTGAACACCACATCCAATTCGAGGTCGTTGAATGGGTCGGAGTAGGGCTTCCCGGAAGTGAAGGCCCACTCCACGACACATCGTTCAACGCCGTATCGAACCACATCCTTGTCTGCTGCGCCTTCCGCTGCCCCGAGTCCCGCGGGCACACCGCCTTTCCCCAACGACGCCGGCGCAAGGGATCCCGCGGCAAGAGTCACTCCGGCCTTCTCCATAAAAGATCGACGGCTAACCCTGCTCATTGCGGCCTCGATGAATCGGGGATGCGTGCCGAGACGGTAAGTTAATCATAGATTCAGGGATTTTCCAACTGCCGCGAAACTTGTTGCAGCGCATCTTGCAGTGAATCTTGCTGCTGTGCTCTAGTTCGGCCCGTAGCGCTGGCCCCGTGTTGACGAGTCAGCATGTGGACCAGGAGGTGGGCGAAATGACCACAGGGATTCTTCTGGAGCGTGCGGCGATGGGAATTTGGAACTTCAGCCGGAGTAAGCTAAAATAGAAAAGGGACCTGCAGGGGGACTAAACAGCAAAGGACATAGATTGTTTGGCCTACTGTGTGGAGGGCGTACCACACTTCCGAGTCGGATTCAGAACCGGATTTTCGAGATTCTGAGTAGCACACAACCCGCCACCTGGCCAATGCAGGGCTAAGAAGGATGAAAGTTCGGACCGCGTTCCTAATATTACTGGCCGTAACGCTAGTTTCAGCCGCATATTACCTATTTAACTACGTTCCAAAACACAGTAAGGCCGGCGAGCCGGTGCTGGCGCTGAGAAGTTATTTTCTCACCTACGCGCCCGTCCAACCCGTGGGCGAGGTGGTGTACGTGCTGCCGGATTCGCTGGTAGTCTGGGACACGCCCGCCGAAATTCGCATGCAGATTGCTACTCTCAAGTCAGGTGATCAAGTTTATGCGTTAGCTCGCTTTCGCCAGTGGGCGCACGTGCGACTGGTCAATGGGCACGATGGCTGGGTAGATAAAGACGGGCTGATGGCTGCTGCAACCTACGCCGAAGATGAGAGTCTCCTCAAAGAAATGAAGGATTTGCCGGCGCAGGCGATAGGGCATGCCTCCGATATGGTCAACATTCATATTGAACCTTCGCGCAAGGCCGCCGTAGTGGCCCTGATGAAGGCGAACCAGGGGTTGGAAATTTTCAGCCGCCGGATGGTGGAACGTCCACGAGAAGGCAGCGCGCCGGATGTTCCATCGCTTCCCACGAGTCCTATCGAAGCGTGGTATTTGATTCGCACCGGTTCGCGCGCGGGCTGGATCCTCGGCCATCTCGTGCAGCTCGACATCCCCAAGAGCATTTCAGCTTACGCGCAGGATGTGAACCTGGTCGCATGGGTGGAGCTGAATAAGGTGCAGGATAATGACCAGCAGGTGCCGCAGTACCTGGTAGCGGATCGCGTAGGCGCTGAGGCCTATGACTTCTCACACATCCGTGTGCTCACCTGGTGGAAGAGAAAACAGACCTACGCCATTGCATACAGAGAAGGAGATCTGCAAGGTTACTTCCCGATTCTCGTATCGCACGAAGGCAGCGTCCCCAGCTTTCGCCTGCGGCTCGTGGATAGCAACGGGGTCAAATATCAGAAGGTCTACGCGATCTTTGACACCATCACGCGCGTCCTGGGAACCGTGGATGGGTGGCAAAGCGACGCGATGCCGGAGCGGCCCGCTACCCAACGCACCAAGGCGCGGAAGTAAGGCGGCATGCTGCACGGCGTCGGTCATATGCCGGCTGGAGGATTCGGACTACGATGGTCATTCCCTCTCCATGCTCAAGCGAATTGCCGCCGCTCTGGGCGGACGGGTCAAGATCGTCTTGGTTCCGGTGGGGCGCCGGCGTGCCCCTGCTTGAATCGGGGAGCACTAGCCTGACGGATGTGGGTTCGGACCACCCGCTTGCTTCCGTTAAGGCAGTGGTACACCAGCGGCATTTGAAAATGTCACGACCAGGTTGGGGAACAGGCCCAGGAAGAAGATACCGACGACGCTTACTGCCAGGGCGGTGCGCAGTGTCATTGGCAGAGAGGCTGTGGAAGCCCGCGTTTCGCCTTCCTGCATGTACATAGCGACGACGATACGTAAATAGTAATACACCGATACGACACTATTCAGCAATGCGATAATAGTGAGGCCGATCAGGTGGGAATGAATGGCGGCGCGGAAGAGATAGAACTTGCCCAGGAAACCTGCGGTAGTGGGGATGCCCGCAAGGGAGAGCAGGAAAACGGTTAAGCAAGCGGCGGCGCCGGGTTTGATATAAGCCAACCCGACGTAATCCTCAACTTGGGTTGCGGCTTCGCCATTTCCGGCCAGATGAGCGATCAGGACAAATGCCCCGACGTTCATCAGGGCATAAGCAGTGAGGTAGAAGAGCACTGCTGATGTCCCCTCGTGGCTCCCCGCCGCCACTCCCACAAGGATGTAGCCGGCGTGAGCGATAGCCGAGTAGGCCAGCAGCCTCTTGACGTTGTTCTGCCAGAGCGCGGCGAGATTGCCCAGGCACATGGTCATAATCGCTGAAGCCCAGATCACCCAGAAGCTGGTGGAATCCCGCGGAAGCCAACCCTCCCAGAAAAACACGCAGCAGAACCGCAAAGGCGGCCGCCTTGGGGCCTACCGAAAGGAAAGCCGTGACCGGCGCCGGCGCGCCCTGATAAACATCCGGCGTCCAGACTTGAAACGGGACAGTGGAGAGCTTGAACGCGAGCCCCACGAACATCAAGAGAAGCGCAACCCGCGCCGAGCGTCGTCCACTGTGCCGGATGGGCGAGCCGTGCGCTTAAGTCCAGCAGGTTGGTGGTGCCCGTCAGTCCGTAAACAAAGGCGATCCCGTAAAGGAAGAACGCCGTGGCAAACGAACCCAGCAGGAAGTATTTGAGCGAGGCCTCGTTGGAGAGAGCATCTTTTCGTCTGAAGCCGACGAGAATGTAGGTGGAGATGGATGATATCTCGAGGCCGATGAAAACCATGATGAGGTCGGTGGATGAGGCCATAAAGCACATCCCGGCGGTGCCCATCAGAATCAGCGCGTAAAACTCTCCGTATTGAATGCCGTCGCGTTCGAGGTAATTGATGGATCCCAGCACCGTCAGCGCCGCGACCAGCAGAAAAAGGTAGAAGAAATAAAAGCTGAAGCGGTCCGCCGCGATCGACCTCCCAAAGGCCAGTCCCGGGTCTGAGGAAATCCCCCATGTGCCGCCCGCCGCAGCCAGCACTCCAACAAGCGCCAGCCAGCCAAGCCAGGACTTTCGCGGGGGAGCCAGAAAGGGGTCGAGAACCATAACCAGAATTCCAAATCCGCAGAGAATAATTTGGGGGAGGATCCGGAACATGTCCGCCGGCTGGAAGGTGATCATCGGCCACCCCCGCGGGAGGGATTAGGGGTTAGGGGGTAGGGATCAAGGATCGGGTTAGGGGCCCGGGAACCGCGAGTCGCGAGTCGGGAGTTGGGGTTGTTCACTGTGTTCACGGCTCCCAGGTTCCTACTCGCTAATCCTTGATCCCTAGTCCCTAATCCCTGCAGGCGCGACATGATAGCTCCCGCGCTATGGTCCATGCGTCGCAAGAATGGCTGGGGATAAATGCCCATAGCTAGAATCACGATGACTGCCGTGGTGAGGATGAGCTTTTCGAGCGCGCTGCAATCCGGAAGATTGCGGTTCTTGTCATTCGTAATTTCGCCGTAAAACACGCGTTGGTACATCCAGAGAAGATAGACGGCGGCAAGCACTACGCCCACGGCAGCCAAGCCTGCGTAGGCCGCCCGGCTGTGGAAGGAGCCGACGATGATCAGGAACTCTCCCACAAAACCGTTCAGCATCGGCAGGCCGAGTGAGGAAAGGACCACGACCAGGAAAAAGGTGCTGTAGACGGGCAGGGAAGTGGCCAAGCCGCCAAACTCCCGGATGAGCCGCGTGTGGCGGCGCTCGTAGAGCAGGCCGACCAGGATGAACAAGGCGCCGGTTGAAACGCCGTGGCTGAACATCTGGTAGATGGCGCCTTCCATTCCTTGCAGGTTGAAGACAAAGATTCCCAGCACGCAGAACCCGAGGTGCGCAACAGAAGAATACGCCACCAGTTTCTTCAAGTCGGGCTGGACCATCGCCACGAGCGCCCCGTAGATGATGCCGATAATGGCCAGCGCAATGATGAGCGGCGCAAAGTCCCGCGAGGCGCGGGGAAACAGCGGCAAGCAGAAGCGTAACATGCCGTAGGTGCCCATCTTCAGCAGTACGCCGGCCAGGATTACGGAGCCGGCGGTGGGCGCCTCGACGTGCGCGTCAGGCAGCCAGGTGTGGAACGGGAACAATGGAACCTTAATCGCAAAGGCCAGGAAGAAAGCCAGGAAAAGCCAGCGCTCGGCGGCCGGTGACAACAAAGTAGTGCTTGTGAATGCCTCTATGATGCGAGCCAGGTCGAACGTTCCCGTGACGCTGTACAGATAGAGAATGCCCGCGAACATCAAAGCGGATCCCGACCATGGTGTAGAGAATAAACTTCACTGCCGCGTAGACGCGCCGTTCGTGGCCCCAGATTCCGATCAGGAAATACATGGGGATCAACATGACTTCCCAGAAAACGAAAAACAGCATCAGGTCAAGCGCGGCAAAGACGCCGATCATTCCAGCCTCGAGCGCCAGCAGGAAGATGAAGAATTCCTTCACGCGCTTGGTGATGCTGGACCAAGAGACGAGCACGCAAAGCGGGGTCAGGAATCCTGCCAATAGAATCAGCAGGGCGCTCAGGCCATCTGCGCCGATGTGATAATTGATTTCCGGTGCGCTGATCCAGGGATGGATCTCGACGAATTGCATGCCTGGCACGTCGGCCCGCAAGCTGGCGTAGAGGATTAAGGTCACGAAAAAGGTGAGCAGCGAAGCGAGCAACGCCACCCAGCGGACCGCTTGGGGGCGCTCGCGGCGGAGGCAAGCAATGGAGAATACTCCTACCAGCGGGAGAAAGATCGCGATCGTGAGAAGATGATCAGTCAGCCAAGCCATAAATTGAGTTGCTTAGAGTTCGTGTTTCGTTTGTCCGCAATCCGTTTTGTATCAGAGATGCCGTGGGAGTGACCCCTCACCCGGCTCGCGACGGCTGATGAAAGCGCCGTCGCGACCCACCCTCTCCCCTGGGAGAGGGCTATTAGATCGTCTTCTCTCCCTTAGGAGACTACTTCTTCCGTGACAACTACCCTCACCGTGGCCATAGAACGTAGCCCAGCCAAAGCGTGGCTCCGAGCAGGACCCAAGAGGCGTAGGTTCGGATATTGCCGGACTGAATTCGGCGCAGGAGGTTTCCAATTCCTGCGACCGTTTCACCGGTTCCCTCTACCAGGACGCCATCAATAAGCTCCGGCGTCCACGCGCCGCCAGAGAATTATTTCCGATGCCTTGCGAACTGGCCGGATAAGTAACCAATCGTACAACTCGTCCACATAAGTATTTGTGAATCAGCAGGTGGTACAACCCGCTGAAACGCTCCGCCAGGCGATGAGGCAAGCGAGGGGATTTCAGGTAGAACCAATAGGCGACGAGGATGCCAACTGCCGCGAAGAGCAAAGCGAGCATCATAAGAGAGCCGCTGCCCATCCCATGAGCAGCATGATGCGAAGAGGCCTGAAGGAAGTCTTCTGACGGCTTGAAGACCGGCTCCAGATAACGGTCAAAGGCTTCAGTGCCGCCAAAGGCTTTCGGCCAACTCACGTCGCCCACCACAATCGCGAAGAGAGCCAGAACGAGCAATGGTGTGGTCATCTTCGAATTGCTTTCGTGGGCGTGGTGCTCGAGTTCCGGAGCCAGGCGAGACTTTCCGAAGAAGGTCAGGAACAGAGCGCGAAACATGTAGAACGCCGTCAAGCCTGCGGTGAGGGCGCCTAGCCAGTAGATCCAAGGTTGGCCTAGCGGACCTTCGTAGGCCCCGGCCAGAATTTCATCCTTGCTGAAGAATCCCGACAAGCCCGGCACGCCGCTGATGGCCAGCGTGGCAATGAAGAAGGTGAGGAAGGTGGTCTTCATCTTATGGCGCAGGCCGCCCATCTTGCGCATGTCGAGTTCGCCACCGAGGGCGTGCATGACGCTGCCGGAGGCAAGAAAGAGCAGCGACTTGAAGAAGGCGTGGGTCATGAGATGAAAGATACCGGCGGCAAACACGCCCACCCCGCAGCCGATGAACATATATCCAAGCTGGCTGATGGTGGAGTAAGCCAGCATCCGCTTGAGATCGTTTTGCGTGAGGGCAATCGTCGCCGCAAAGAAGGCCGTCACTGCTGCCAATGACGCCCACAATCTGCAAGGCTAGTGGGCGCATGTGAAAAGATGGGGTTCGACCTCGCCACAAGGTAAACCCCCGCCGTTACCATGGTGGCGGCATGGATCAAAGCGCTGACCGGCGTGGGGCCCTCCATGGCGTCCGGAAGCCAGATATAGAGCGGAATCTGGGCCGATTTACCCGCCGCGCCCAGGAAGAAAAGAATGCCGATGGCCGTCAAGGTGGCTTGCAGCTCTCCCGCCTGAAGCCCCGAGATGTGAGCGAAAGTCTCTTGGAAATTCAATGAGCCGAACGTCCAGAAAAGCAGCGCCACGCCGACGGTGAAACCGGCGTCACCAATGCGCGTGACGATGAACGCCTTCTTGCCGGCGTCGGATGCGGACTGCTTGCGGAAGTAGAAGCCAATGAGCAGATAAGAGCAGAGCCCACGCCTTCCCAACCCACGAACATAAGTGGGTAGTTGGCAGCCGTGACCAGTGTCAGCATCATGAACAGGAAAAGGTTCAAATAAGTGAAGAAGCGATAGTAGCCGCCCTCATGCTCCATGTAGCCCCGGGAGTAAAGGTGGATCAGGAAGGCAACGACGGTTACGGTCACGGTCATGACCAGGGTGAGGCGGTCGTAAAAAAGTGCGTAATCAACGTGCAGATTGCCGGACTCAATCCAGGTGAAATAGCTGTGAATGAAAGGCGCGGGCTGGCCGGCGGAACCCGAATAGGTCCAAGCGCAAAGTAGCGCAAAGATCATCGCGAGGCCTGAAGCGCCGCATCCGACCAGGGAGACCGCGGCCTGCGAAAAACGCCGGCCGAGAATGCCGTTCAAGGCCGCCCCGAGCAAGGGCGGAAGCAGCATGAGGATGAGTAGAGTTTCCATAGTCGCGTAAGAAACAGTTCTCAGTTGTCAGTTTTCAGTTCTCAGTTCCCTGTCTTCCGCATACGTGCGTCAGTAAGGAGCAGGAGATAAAATCCGCTCGTTTTCCCTGACACCTGGCACTTGGGACCCAGCACCTGACACCTGGAACCTGACACCTGCGCTACAACTTCATGGAATCGACGTCCTCGATATTGAGCGAGTCGCGATTCCGGTGGAACGCGATGATGATGGCCAGGCCCACGGCCGCCTCGGCCGCTGCCACCACGATCACGAAGAAGACAAACAACTGCCCGTCCAGGTTTCCCAAATAGCGCGAGAAACCGATAAAAGCCAAGTTGACCGCGTTGAGCATCAGCTCGATGCACATGAAGACGGTGATGATGTTCTTCCGAAAAACAAACCCGGCGGCGCCAATCACAAAGAGCGTGGCGCTGAGAGCCAAGACGTGTGAAAGCGGAACCATAGTTGAATCTCGAAACTCTATTTTGGAGTGCAGCAGCTTGACCGCTTCTCTCAGGCCAGCTTGCCGGCCTTCCGGTGAAGCCGCGCGCAAGATCGCTCGGGAAAAGCGGCAGCAAGCTGCCGCACTCCAAACTCAGAACTCTTTCTTGGCCAGGACGACCGCGCCCAGAATTGCCACCAGAATCAAGATCGACGTCACCTCGAAAGGCAGCACGTAATTTGTGAATAAGAGGTGACCAATGGCAGCAGGTCCGGCGTCCAGGAATGCCGCAGGGTGCGAGCTTGCGGCGGGAAACTGCCGCCAGATCGCCAGTAGGAGTTCTGCCAGGAAAGCAACGACAAGTGGCGGACCGAGCCAGCGCGCGATCCGGCTGCGTTGGCTAGGAGCTTCCCGGCCGGCGTTCAGAAGCATGATGACAAAGACAAACAACACCATGATTGCGCCGGCGTAAACGATCACCTGGATAACGGCGATGAATTCCGCGTCCAGAAGCAGATAGACCGCCGCCAGTGCGCACAGCACCACGATCAGAGATAAGGCGCTGTAAACGGGTGTCCGCTGTGCGACCACGCTTATGGCCGCCAGCACCGTCAGAGCGGCGAATATGTAAAAGAGTGCCACCATATCAACTTCAAGGGCAGAGCGGACAGTTGCTGCCTCCGGGACCGGCGGCCCGCATCAGGAAGAGCTTATCCAGGCGACTACGAGGCTGGTCGCCAGAATATTCAGCACGCCCACCGGCAACAGAAATTTCCAACCGAAAGCCATCAACTGATCGTACCGGAAGCGGGGTAAAGTGCCCCGCATCCAGATGTAGAAAAAAGAAAGCAAAAGAGCTTGATGCAGAACCAGAATACCGGAAGAATCACCCGCATAGCGTAGGGCCCAAAAACCGGGCCATGCCAGCCGCCGAAAAACAATATGGTGGCAAGGCACGAGACCGTGATCATGTTGGCGTATTCGGACATGAAAAACATAGCGAATTTCATGCTGCTGTACTCGGTATGAAAGCCGCCCACGAGCTCGGTCTCGCCTTCCGGAAGATCGAATGGAACGCGGTTGGTTTCCGCGATGGCGGCCAGGAAGTATACGATGAACCCTACCGGCTGCACGAAGATGTTCCAGTGGGGAAGGAAGGTGGTTGTCCTGCCGACATGCCAAAAGCCCGCCTGCCCATTCACGATGTCGCGCAAGCTGAACGTGCCGGCAATCATCAGAACGCCCACCACGGCCATCCCCAGCGACAACTCGTAGCTGATCATCTGGGCGGAGGAGCGAAGCCCTCCCAGCAGCGGGTATTTGCTGTTGGACGACCAGCCGGCCAGCGCGATGCTGTAAACCCCCAGCGAAGTCACGGCGAAGATGAAAGAGCAGGCCCACATTCAAATCGGCAATTTGAAAAGTGATGGTGTGGCCGTAAAGCTTGAAGCCCTCTCCGAAGGGGATTACGGAGATGGAGAGAAAGGCCAGGACGAATCCGAGGAAGGGCGCCAGACAAGTAAATAATCTTATCCGCCTCGAGCGGCACAATATCTTCTTTCAGTAATAAACTTGATCCCGTCCGCGAGGGGTTGCATGAGCCCGTGGGGCCCGACCAGGTACGGCCCCCAGCGAGCCTGGATATGCGCCACCACCTTCCGCTCCAGCCACGTGAGGTAGGCAATGGAGGTGAGCAGGAGAAACACCACGAGCGCGATCTTTATCAGGGTGATGAGGAGTAGGAACCCTGTCTCAGAAAATGTGGCCATAGGGTTTCTTGGCTTCGTCCACTGAATTGAGCGCCCAACTATAACGGCTCACTGTCCCCGAGGTAAAGAGCGAATCCCGCGAGGAAAATACCAGGCCAGCTCCTTCCAATTCAGGGGGCATTCCCTCTGGTTGTGTCGCGACGGCCCGGCCCACCAGCAGGCTGGGAAGAGGCACGGCGTAACCGCGCACGCTTGCGATGATTTCCCGGGTGACGTCGTCCGGCAGAAGCGTAATTCCATTTCTGGCCAAGCAGGCGGGCCAAAGCCAGCAGGATTTCAAGATCGCTGCGCGTCCCCGCTATGCGCATGGTCTTCTTAAGCGCTTGAACTTGCCCGCAGGTGTTGGTGACAGTGCCGGACTTCTCGGCAAAACTTGCAGCGGGAAAGACCACGTCCGCCATCTCCGTGGTCTCGGTGGAGAACAGTTCAGACACCGCCATGAAGGCCAGCTTGCTTAGCGTCGCCTTCGGGATCCCGAAAGTTTTGACGGGGTTTGACCCGAACACCAACAAGCCCTTGATTTCACCCGATTCAATTGCAGTGATAATCTCCGCGCATCTGGCGTCCGGGCTTTGCCGGGATTGTTGCCCCCCAGGCGGATTCGAAGCGCTTCCGCACCGCTTCGTCCGCAAGTGGCGAATAGCCGGGCAGGGTTCCCGGAAGAACCCCCATGTCCGCCGCCCCGCGCGAATTGGCGTAGTCGCCTAGTGCAACAAATCGCGTCCTGCCGGGCAGCGAAAGTCCCCATCGCACCAGATCGCGAACCGCTCGGCCCTGAATCTCGTCGCCGAAAATGATGACGGTATCACTTTCCTTGCGAAGTTTTTCGTGGAGCGAGCTAAGAGACATCTACCGGCTGCGGCGGGTTCCGGCGAAGCTGGTCTCAGCTCCCGCGAGCGTACGGATCGCTTCCGATTCACCATGCGTGACTACCGTTACGTAAAGGCTTGCTTGGCGGCGGAGCTTGATCTCCTGACTGATTGATGATAGAAGCCTCGCCCCGTGCCTTTGAACGGCCTGACGAATCTGGTAGGCCGCGAGCGGGTGTTGCTGGGTGGGGTCGTTTCCGACCAGCAGGATGCTGGAGGCCTGGCGGGATGTCCTCCATCGAGGCGTGACGGTCAGTCGCCTGCGATTCCGTCAAGGCACGCACCAGGGAAGAGTAGTCTGCCGAGCGGTGATGGTCCAGGTTGTTGGTGCCGAGGACGGTTCGCGCGAACCGCCCCAGCAGGTAGTTCTCTTCGTTCGTGGTGCGGCTGGAGCCGATGACCGCAATTGAATCCGCGCCGTGTTCCGCGATGATGGATTTGAGCCGCTCGACCGTCAGCCCCAAGGCTTCGTCCCAGGTCCTTGACTCCTGCTTGCCGTTGAGACGAATCAAGGGCTCCTTCAGCCGCTTTTCGCTGTTCACGAAGTCCCAACCGAAGCGCCCTTTGACGCAGAGGAACTCGCCGTTGAATCCGGAATGGTCTCGATTGTTGGCGCGGATAATCTGATTGTTGCGAACCGACAGCGTGGTTTTGCAGCCGTCACCGCAGTGATTGCAAATCGTCCCGGTGTAAGTCATTTCCCAGGGCCGGGTGTGATAGCGATAGGTGCCGCTGGTGAGCGCGCCCACCGGGCAAATGTCAATGCACATCCCGCATTCTTCGCATTCGAGCCGCTCGCCGCGGTTGGGAATGATTTCGCTATGCGCGCCGCGGAAGCCAATGCCATACGCGTTAACGTCCAACCCTTCATCGCAAACCCGGATGCACCGGTAGCAGAGGATGCAACGCGGCCAATCGTAGTAGACAAGGCTCGAAAACTTACGTTCTTCGTGGTGGAGCTTGGACTCCATGAAGCGCGTCTCGGCGGCCCCGTAGCGGAAGACGGCGTCCTGCAACTCGCATTCACCCCCCTTATCGCATACCGGACAATCCAGGGGGTGATTGGTAAGCAGGAACTCGAGCATGGCCTTGCGCGCATTCTTTACTTCCTCAGTGTCGGTGTGAACCACCATCCCGTTGGTCACCACCGTCGTGCAGGCGGTTTGCAGCTTGGGCATGCGCTCGATGGCCACCAGGCACATGCGGCAGGCGCCTTGCAGGGTCAGGCCCGGGTAATAACAGTAAGAAGGAATCTCAATGCCCACTTGCTTTGCGGCTTCGATCAACAAAGTGCCCGCGGGGACCGTCGCACTTCTTCCGTCGATAGTAAATTTAACCGGCTCGGGCGCGGCATCCTTCTTGACGCGCGGGGCCCGGGGTCAAGGCGGAACTGCGAGTGTACGGACCCGGAACCTGGCGGTTTTCCGCTGCTTGAGAGGGTGGTCCAGGATCCTAAATATCGGATTTTGAGATCCGTCATTCATGCAACGCTAACCGCCTTCTTTTCAAATGGGCAATAGCCTAACTTCAAGTGTTCCTCGAATTCGTTCCGGAACTTCTTCAGGATGCTGATGGTGGGCATGGCCGCCGCATCTCCGAGTGGGCAGAGCGTCTTACCCAGAATGTTGTATGAAACATCGAGAGCCGTGTCGGGGTCGCCCGGCACTCCGCCGCCGGAGTGAAATCGTTCGAGCAGTGCCTTGAGCCAAGCCGTCCCTTCGCGGCAAGGGATGCACCAGCCGCAAGATTCGTGCGCATAGAATTTCATGATGCGCCAAGCGACTTTTACCATGCAGGTTTCCTCGTCCAAAACCACGACCCCGCCGGAGCCGAGCATCGAGCCGATTTTGGCCACGGAATCAAAGTCCATGGCCACATCAATTTCGTTGGCCGTGAGCACCGGACAAGAGGACCCGCCGGGGATAACAGCCTTCAGTTTCTTCCCGCCCAACACTCCGCCGCCCACTTCTTCGATCATGCGCCGAAGTGGAAAGCCCATGGGCAGTTCGTAGACTCCGGGCCTTTCAATGTGGCCGCTCAAGCAGAACAGCCGAGTGCCGCCGTTCTTGGGCGTTCCCAGTTTGGCGTACCAATCGGCGCCGTTCAGGATGATGTGCGGCACGTTCGAGAGCGTCTCAACGTTATTGATAATCGTCGGACCCTCGTAAAGCCCCACGATGGCAGGAAAGGGTGGCTTGATGCGCGGGTAGCCTCGCAGTCCTTCGAGGGAATTGAGAAGCGCGGTTTCCTCGCCGCATTCGTAGGCGCCTGCGCCGGTGTGAGTCGAGAGGCCAAAATCGAATCCCGATCCCAGTATGTTTCTGCCCAGGAAGCCCCGCGCGCAGGCTTCTTCCAAGGCACGATCCATGATGTCTATCAAATAGCGGTATTCGCCACGGGTGTATATGTAGCCTTGATGAGAACCGATGGCGAAGCCCGCGATGATGATCCCCTCGATCAATTGGTGGGGATCGTATTCCATCAAGGGCCGGTCCTTGCAAGTCCCCGGTTCGCTCTCATCGGCGTTGCAGATAACGTACTTGGGTTTGGCCGATTGCTTGGGGACGAAACTCCACTTCATACCGGTGTTGAAGCCGGCGCCGCCGCGGCCTCGGAGGCCGGAGTTCTTCATTTCGTTGATGACCGCGTCCGGCCCTACTTCGAGCGCTTTCTTCAGCGCTTTGTAGCCGTCGTGCTCGAGATACACGTCAATGGAAGTCGAGTTGGGGAGCCCAAACCGGCGGGTGAGAACCTTCACCTCAAGCGGCGATCCTTTGACGTAATTTTGGTAATCCGACATCTACTTTATCGACTGCCCTCACTCCGAGCCGTATTCAAATGACCCCTCACCCGGCCCGCGCCGCTGATGACCGCGCCGTTGCGAACCACCCTCGCCCCTTGGGTGAGGACGCATAAGCGGTTCGTTGACTCGTGGTTGTTGCCTACTGCCTTCGCAACCTCTCCAGCAGTGCATCAACCTTTTCCGGAGTGAGGTCTTCGTAAAAGTCGTAGTTCACTTGCATGGCTGGGGCGCCGCAGCAGGCGCCCAGGCATTCGACTTCTTCCAAAGAGAACAGGCCGTCCGGCGTGGTCTCCTTATGGGCGATGCCAAGCCGCTTCTTGCAATGGTCGAGGATTTCTTCTCCGCCGCGCACCATGCACGACACATTGGTGCAAACCTGGAGGTGATGCTTGCCGAGCGGGTTGCGGTGGAGCATCGAGTAGTAGCCGATATTCTCTATCACTTCGATGGTCCGGACCTCGACTTTGCGGGCGACCTCCTCGATCACCTGGTCGCTGATGAAACCGATCTCGTCCTGGGCGTAAAGCAGACACGGGACGATTGCCGAGCGCTTTAGCGGGTAGCGCGCGATCAGTTCGTCGAATTTCTTAAGCAGAGCGTCGGAAAGCATGGCAGCGGACTGACTTCTGACTCCTGTCTTCTTGCTCGTCACTTGTCACTTGTCACTCATCACTTATCATTGATTCATCGGTCCACTTCGCCCAGTATAATATCGATCGAGCCGATACAGGCGACCACGTCCGCGATCAGCCGGCCTTCGATCATCTTCGGTAAGGCCTGCAAATTGGCGAAGGAAGGCGCGCGGACGTGGCAGCGGAAGGGTTTCGGCGATCCATCGCTCACTACATAGAAGCCCAGTTCGCCGCGGGGCGATTCGATGGTTTGATACACCTCGCCGACGGGAGGATGAAATCCCTCGGTCACAATCTTGAAGTGATAGATCAGCGCTTCGATCGATGTCTTCATGCTTTCCCGGTCCGGGAGCACGATGTGAGGTGCGTCGGCCTTTATGGGCCCTTCCGGCAGGCCATCCATCGCCTGTTGTACGATGCGCAGCGACTGGCGCATTTCATCCAGGCGCACCAGGTACCGTGCGTACACATCGCCCTCGGAGCGCGTCGGGACCTCGAAATCGAATTTTTCGTAGCCCGAGTAAGGCTGCCTCTTTCGAATATCCCACTTCACTCCCGAGCCCCGCAGGGAGGGACCGGAGAGCCCCCAGGCAATGGCCTCGTCGGCAGTGAGCTTTCCGACACCCACAGTGCGCCCAAGCCAAATGGGGTTTTCGGTCAGCAGTTTCCCATACTCCTCGAGGTGGCTCGGGAATGTTTTGAGGAACCTCTCCACGCGCTTGAGCCAGCCCAGCGGGGGTTCGAGCGCCAAGCCGCCAACGCGGAAATAGCTGGTCATCATGCGCTGGCCGGACACCATTTCGAAGATGTGAAGAATCTCCTCGCGCTCCCGGAAGCAGTAGAGAAGAACAGACATGGCGCCCAGATCGATGGCGTGGGTTCCCAGCCAGACCAGATGGCTTTGCAAGCGGGTGAGTTCGGTCAGCAGGACGCGAATCCACTGAGCGCGGGGAGGGATTTCAATATCCAGAAGTTTCTCGATTGCGAGGCAAAAACCCAGATTGTTGGACAGGGAAGCCAGGTAGTCCATTCTGTCCGTAAGAGGGATGCATTGGTTATAAGTCATGCGCTCAAAAGACTTCTCGAAGCCAGTGTGGAGATAGCCGATGTCGTACATGGCCTGGATCACAGTCTCGCCCTCGAGCTCGAGCACCAGGCGCAATACGCCATGCGTCGAGGGATGCTGCGGTCCCATGCTCAGGATGACCCGCTCTTCCTGGCCCGGAATTTTCTCGAGCGTAATCGGCATCTAGCGAAATCCCTCGGTGGGATAGTCTTTGCGCAAGGGGTAGCCCTCCCAATCCTCCGGCATGAGGATCCTCCTCAAGAAAGGATGGCCCGCGAACTGAATTCCAAACATGTCGAAAACTTCGCGCTCGAGTGCGTTGGCGCAGATATAAACAGGAACGAGCGAGTCCACGAGGGGATTCTCGCCGCCGGCGCGCACCTTCAGCCGAAGCCGTTCTCCACTCTGTAATGAAAGCAGATGGTAGACCACCTCGAATCGCGGCTCGTTGGGGTAAAGGTCTACTGCCGTTATGTCCGAGAGGTATCTAAAGCTGAGTTCGGGATCGTCACGCAGGAACTCGCAGACGCGGATCAACTCGTCAGGCCGCAAGTAGATCGTGAGCTGGGCGCGAAACTCCTTGGCTTCCAGAACCGCATCGGGTGCGAATTCCCGGAGTCTCTTTAACGTAATGTTGGAATTGATGTCTGATGGCATGACAAGTGGCCGTTGGGTTCAGTGGGTCAGGTCGTGGCACGTCACCGGGTGGCAGGTAGAACCGACTCGGGGACGCAAGGTCGGGACGTGCCGGCCCTAATGGCCGGCGCTACCTCTTCCAATCTAAAGCACCCTTTTTCCAGATGTAAACGTACCCCGCCAACAAGACGGCAACATAGAGGAGCATTTCAAGGAAGCCGAACCATTTCAAGCTCTTGAAGATCACCGCCCACGGATAAAGGAACACCGTTTCCACGTCGAAGAGGATGAAGAGCATAGCCACGAGGTAAAAGCTCACCGAAAAGCGCTCTCGAGCATTGCCCACCGGAGGAATCCCGCATTCGTAGGGGGTCAGTTTGGCTCGTGAGGGTCGCTTGACTCCTACCCATGCGGACAGGCCCAGAATTGCTGCCGCGATCACCACAACAACTAGGAAATGGATCAGAACTGGCAAATAAGGGCTTGTCATTGCAATTAGTTACGGTGAATGTCCCGAACCCCACCTGAACATTTTAATTTTACGGAGGGCGAATAAGAGTGTCAAGTTTTTTCTTGCCTGACCATAGCCTGCGTCGCTAACATGGTCGCAAGAATCGGGCGCTCGAAGGATGTGCTGAGCGGGTGATCGTCGGCCAGTGCGGCGGCTGACTAAACCAAAGGCTGGCCCTTTGCTTAACCGATCATCAGATCTCCCGATCACCCGATTCCCGTCGCATAGGTGCTGGTTTGGAGTGAGAGGTCGTGACCATTCAACTGAACGGCGAAACTCGCGAGGTGCCCGAAGGGTTGTCGCTAGCGGCCTTGCTTGATTGGCTGGAACTTCCCAGGGACCGCGTGGCGGTGGAACGCAACCTGGAGATCGTGCGCAGGCCCCACTGGGAGGCTACACCCATCCAAGCGGGTGATCGATTGGAAGTGGTACACTTGGTAGGCGGCGGCGTGTAGGGCTTCGGACGGCCTGCCCTCAAACTTGGGGAACACCCAGGGTTGCCCCTGCAGGCGTAACCGCGAACGTACCCATGAATCCTTACCTGAACAGTTCCGCAGCGGCAATCTTTGTAGCCCTGCTCATCAAGCTGGCGTTGATCTCCCTTCTGGCAGGCTTCATCGCGCGCTTCGGGAGATTTCGCCAACTGATCTTCATCGAAAAACGCTCGCCGACCGAAAAACTCGAGTTCGCCGCGTTCCTTGGGATACCGTTCACGCTGGGAGTTTTGGTCCGCTTATTGGCCAATTATCCCAATATCGGCCGGCCTACCGTCCCGTTCCCACCCACCGATCTCAGCCTGGAAGTGACGGCTCTGGCGGGGCTCGTGGGCGGAACCATCGCCGGCTTGGTCGTGGGCATGATGGTCAGCTTGCCTGCGTTGCTTATCAGGAACGAAGCGTGGGCAGTGCCCCTGGCCGTGTTCTACGCGGTGGCTGCCGGAACTGCGAGGTGGGTTTGCCCCGACAAAGAAGAGATTTGGAAATTCTCCGGGTTCATTGACCTCAGCCTTTACCGATCCATCAAGAAGCGTTTTCAGCACCCGGCGCTCGACTGGCAAGTGCTGTTTTCGTTCGTTTGCGTCCTGCTTGAAGTGGCGCGCATGGCCATTGGATACATGACCCACGGAAAGCACCTCTATTACATCGATTCGCCGCACCTGTGGGTGCGGATTTTGATTGTGGTTGCCACGCTCATTGCTATCGGCCTTCCGGTGCGCATCTGGAACAATACCCGAATCGAGCGCAAGCTGGCGGAGCAGGAAAAAGCACTCATGCAGGCCCGCGTTGATGCGCTCATAAGCCAGATCAATCCCCACTTTCTGTTCAATACGCTCAATACAGTCTCATCCTTGATACGCTTTGACCCCGACACGGCGCGCACGGTCCTTTTGAAATTGTCCAACATTCTGCGCCGTCGTCTCAAGACCCAAGTACATTTTGTCCCTTTGAAGCAGGAACTCGAGTTCATCGACGACTATCTGGATATCGAGGTGGTACGCTTCGGCCGGGAAAAGCTCCAAATCCACAAAGAGATTGAACCGGAGACATTGGACGCCATGGTTCCCAGTATGATCCTTCAACCCTTGCTGGAGAATGCCCTCCGGCATGGCATCGGGCCCAAAATCGAGGGAGGCACGATCACGCTTCGGGTTATGCGAGCCCAAGGAAAATTGCTTATCCAGGTCATTGACGACGGTGTGGGCATTTCCGCAGAGCGCCGGCCTGGCATCCTCGAATCAGGCATCGGCATCAGTAACGTTCATGAGAGGTTGAAGGCTCTTTACGGCCAGGATTTTTCCATGAAGATCGAAAGCCAGGCGGGGAAGGGAACCTCAATTGGCATTGAGATTCCGGAATTAATTACCGCCACGGGAAGGAGCCAGGAGTCAGAAGTCAGGAGTCAAGAGGTGGAAGTCAAAGGTTAGAGGCTTCCCGACTCATATCATTTAAAATCGAAGGAATGAGGATTCTGCTATGGCGAACGATGCACCCGTGGCGGTCAACGCACCCCCGAGGTCGATGAGTATGATCGAGCCGCGATTTCGCAATATTTATTTGGCATTTTACAAGCAAAGCTATTTCACCCCCACGGCTCTTGATTTCAAGACCAAAGAGCTGATCGCCATTGGTTGCTCGCTGATTGCCAAGTGCGAAGGGTGTCTGGAAGGGCACATCAAGAAAGCGCTCGAAGCCGGTGTTACGAAACAAGAGATAAGCGACGCGATTGTGGTTGCGGTCGGCATAGCAGCGGCGGGCGTAGTGGATATGTCCGATAAAGCGGCCATCAAACTTGATCTCCACCATTTTGAATAATCCAGAAGGGTGAATAGTGAATCGAGGGTTTGATGTGGTCATCTTGAACAGAGCGAGGGATGACGACACACCCTTGGCGGATCACTCATCACTTTGGGGGGCGCTTGGATTCGTTTGTAATCGCCGACCTGTTTGCGCTCTTGTTCCTCGGGTTGGCTGACAATCAGATGATCGCGGCTCTGCTTCCCGCATTGCTAGGGTCCTTGCACGTCAGCGTCGGCGTAGCCGGTCTGCTGGTTGCCGTGTACTCCCTTGCCGCAGCCTTGGCTTCGTTCGTCTCAGGAGTCCTCTCGGACCACTACGGGCGAAGGCGGTTCCTGTTCATAGGAGTTCTGCTCTTTGCGCTATCCTCATGGACAGCGTCACGCACCGGCACTTTCCATGGATTATTGATGGCACGCGCCCTGACGGGCTTTGCGGCAGGGATGCTCTCCACATGTTCCATCACCTATGCGGCCGATTGGTTCGAGTACAGCGTGCGGGGCAGGGCGCTGGGCTTGATCTCAGCCGCATACTTCGCGGCGCCGATCCTGGGCGTTCCGCTCGCGGCGCAAATCGCCGACCGATACGGATGGCGCCGGGCGTTCCTAGTCTTTGCCGTCTTGGCTTTGGCCATCGCCGCCTTCTCACTGCGCCTGCCCAAAGACAAGTTGAGTCCCGTGCCCTCTTCCGGCAAGCTGAGAACGGCGGGACGATCGTTTCGCGCCTTCATGGTGCGGCCTGACACGGCTGCTGCTTTGGGCATTGCTTTCCTCGTGTCAGGGGGCCTTGTCGGATTCCTCACCTATGTAGGCCAATGGCTGAACGGCCAATTTGGACTCTCCACGCGAACTATTGGGTGGGTCTTCATGCTGGGCGGCTTAATGGCCCTTGCGAGCGCCCCTGCGGGCGGCATCATTTCCGACCGCTTCGGAAAGCGCCCGGTGGCGATTGCCAGTAACATCACTCTTGCCTTGGCAGTAGGGTTGATCCCGCTGTTTTCCTGGGGGCCGTGGTTGCTCGTCGTCTTTTCCGTGGCGAGCATGGGCGCCGCCTTCAGGCAGGGCCCCCTGACGGCGCTCATCACCGAACTCGTGCCTTCCACCCAGCGCGGCGCCTTTATTGCCTTGCGGAACATCTTTTCGCAGACAGGTATCGGCATTGCTGCCTTCCTTGGGGGAGTCCTCTACGAGCGGCATGGCTACGGTGCGGTGACCACCCTCTGCGCGGTCATGACGGCGCTGGTCGCGGTTTTGCTGTTTACGCACCTTGTTGAACCTCAGCCTGTGCAGGAAGGGGTCTAGCCAGAAGGTAGGGGTAGGGCTTGCCGTACCCGCGAGCCAACGGCCCGCTCGAAGGGGACGGCAAGCCGTCCCCCTACTTCGCACTACGTACTTTAGCCTTCAGGAGGTTGATTTGGTTTCTGCTCGAAGAGTTTGGCAGATCATTAGAAACGTGATTCTCACACTGATTGTGCTGGTCGCCGCTTTCGTCATTTTCTTCGTCCCCTGGTTTTTCGCGAGGATGGGGACGGTGGGGCGCTTTCACTACCCGGACCCCAACGACGGAAAGACACCGGTTTGGTACCACATGCCTTACAAGTGGTTCGCGTTCCCTTCGAGCGATGGCGTCATGATCAAGGGCTGGTATATTCCCGCCCCGGGCGAGGCACGCGGCACCATCATCTATTGTCACGGTCTGAACCGCTCGCGCATTGAGATGCTGCCCATGTCGGCCTTCGGCTACCAACTGGGCTACGATGGCCTTCTCTTTGACTTCCGGCATCAGGGCGACAGTGGCGGCGAACTGACGACGCTGGGCTACAAGGAGCGCTTGGATGTGATCGCCGCCGTTCGCTATGCCCTCGACCAGCAGCGGGCGGCGCGGCCCGTCATCCTCTGGGGCGTATCGATGGGTGCGGTGGCGTCGCTGCTGGGCGCGGCGGAATGCCCCGACGTTGCTGCGGTGATTTCCGATAGCTCCTTCTTGTCTTTGCGCGACACGGTGGCCCACCACTGGAAGCTTTTCTTTCGCATCCCCAGCTTTCCTTTCGCGAATGAGGTGGTTTTTTGGATTGCCCTGCGGGGAGGCTTTCGCGCCTCGGACTTTGACCTTGAGAAAGCCGTCACTCGCATCGGTGACCGGCCCATCCTTTTCGTGGCCCTCCAGGATGACCGCCGCATGCCCCCTTCCATTGCCCAGGACCTTTACGCCCACGCCGCAAGCCCCCACAAGGCAATCATCGTGCTGCCTGGGCGGCGCCACGGGGAAGGCTTCAATTTAGATACGGAACAGTATGAATCCGCCGTAAAGCAATTTCTGGCGGGCCTGGCCGCACCCCAGCCGTAACGCCGTCTGCGCCTCCTTAAACAAAGGGGGATTGGAAGCGTCCAATCCCCCTAGCGCAAGCGCGCCAGCAGCATTTCAAACTGCTCAACAGCCAACTGCTCCGCCCGAATGGTCGGAGCGAGGTCGAGGGCAGCTAGTTCCGTTTCCACGCGCTCGCGCCCGTATGTTGACGAGAGGTTGTTGAGCAGGTTCTTGCGCTTGTGCGCGAAGCATAATTTCACGAATTCCAGCAGGGCCTTTCGCTGCTCCTCAGGCAGAAGGGTTCTCTCCGATTTCATCTGAAAGGTGAGGAGAGCGGAATCGACTTTAGGGGGAGGGGAAAACGCGCCGGGAGGAATGCCGAATTCAATGCGCGGGGTCGTGGCAAGCTGGGTCAGAACCGTCAAGTATCCATAACTGCGCGACCCGGGCAGGGCAATGAGGCGGTCGGCGACCTCGCGTTGCACAACCACTGCCATGCCCCGGATCCAGGCAGCGTAATCCAAAAGATGGTGCAGGATGGGTGAAGTGATGTAATAGGGTAGGTTCCCGAAAATGTAGCACTGCTCCCGCTGGTGGCGTTGGCATAAGCTGGGAATGTCGGTCGAGAGGACATCGGCCTCGATCACTTCGATTCTGATTTTGTTCGAGAGTCTGTCTCGAAGTCTGCGCGCCAACTCAGCGTCGATCTCGAGCGCCACGACTTGCTTGGCTTTTGTCGCCAGCAGTTCGGTCATCGCCCCCTGGCCGGCGCCAATCTCGCACACCAAGTCGTCGGGCCGGAGAGCCAGGCTCTCAACGATGCGCCGCTGGAACCGCCGGTCGCGGAGGAAATGCTGGCCGAGCTTGGGGGGATATGCGTGAGGCACAGGAAGGGATTGTACCGCAGTGCGTTCGCTGCGCGGTATGGTGATTTGTTGGGCAAGCCATCCGGCATGAATTGCTGGCCGCCAGCAAACTCCTCACCCGGCTCACGCCTGCTGCTTCTACGATGGGGCGGAGGGCTAGACTCTGCGCGACTACCTGCCTTTCCCCTCGACCTTTACGCCTCCAAACGGGTGGGGCTACATGTGGCGATTTTGAACCACCGGACATTGCAGTAATTGTGCATATAGAACAATGGAAGCCCTTCAAAATTTGCCACTTGCGGTTTGCTTTCTTGACTGCTCTAAGGTCTTTGGAGCATGTGGACATAATGTCCGCAACCGTATCGGCCAGCCTCCGCCTTGCAATTTGCTACGTGCAGGGTCTATACTAAGGGGCGAGTGGAGTTAGTGGGCGAGAGCCCACTTTTTTGTTCTGCGCGAATTTTGTCGGGGTTATCCCCCGTCGGATTTGCAAGAGGAGAGGTCTGCAAGACGGGCGATGCGGGAAGTTGACCTCGACAAGATCACGGAGATGGCGCAGCGGGTGGTTGCTTCGGAAGGACTGACCCTGGTCGATGTCGAGCTCAAGGGCGGCGGAGGGACTCGGCTTCTTCGGGTTTACATCGACAAGCCGGAGGGAATTTCGCATGCTGACTGTGCACTGGTAAGCGAGCAGTTGAGCGCCCTCCTCGATGTTGAGGACCCCTTTCCTGGAAGCTACACCTTGGAGGTATCGTCCCCGGGCCTGGACCGAAAATTGGCCAAGGCCAGTGACTATACCCATTTCGTCGGGCGAAAGGCGCGCGTGGTCGTTCGCGATCCCGTGGACGGCCAGAAAGTTTTGGAGGGACGCTTGGCGGGCTTCGAAGCAGGCCATGTGCGGCTGGACTTAGGGGAAGCGGGTCTCAAGGAACTCGAGCTGTCCAATATTCAGAAAGCTCGGCTCGTGGTGGAAATCTGAAAGACGAGTCAAGAGTCGAAAGTCGAGAGTCGAAAGGGCAGCAGGTACTTTTGCTCTTTCTCTTGACTCTGGACCGTGGACTCTCGACTCTGCAGTGTGGCAAGCAGTTCGGAGGTAACCAGTGACGACGAGTCTCTTGTTCCAAACGATTGACCAGTTAAGCCGCGAGAAAGGCATTGACTCTCAGATCATCGTTGCGGCTGTCGAGGATGCTGTCCTGGTGGCTACGCGGAAGTACTACAAGTCTACCGAAGAGCTGCAGTCGCATTTCAACAAGACGACCGGACAGGTGGAGGTTCACGCCGTCAAGAAAGTAGTGGCGCTGGTTCAGGATCCTGACCACGAAATCAGCTTGGAAGATGCGGTGAAGATCGATTCCGAAGCTGTAGTCGAGGGCGAGGTCCGCATTCCCAAGGCCACGGACGTCCTGGGCAGGATTGCAGCGCAGGCGGCAAAGCAGGTGATCTTTCAGAAAGTCCGGGAAGCGGAGCGCGACACGGTCTACGCGGAGTACAACCAGCGCGTGGGTGAACTCGTAAATTGCACCGTGAAGCGAGTCGAGGGGCCGGACGTCATTGTTGACCTGGGCCGGACGGAAGCGCGCATGCCGCGCAAGGAGCAATCGCGCCTCGAGAACTATCAGATAGGCGACCGCATCCGGGCGGTGATCACGCAAGTGGACCGCGCCGCCCGTGGGCCGCAAGTCGTGGTCTCGCGCGCCGACGCCATGCTGGTGCAGAAACTCTTCGAAATGGAAGTGCCGGAAATCTACGACGGCACGGTGGTGATCAAGGCCATCGCGCGGGAGGCTGGCGACCGGACCAAAGTCGCGGTGTTTTCGAAGGACCCGGATGTGGATTGCGTGGGCGCGTGCGTGGGCATGAAGGGAATGCGCGTCCAGTCCATCATTCGCGAGCTGCGCGGGGAAAAATCGACATCATCGAGTACAACGAAGACCCATTGGCATTCGCGGCCAATTCGCTGAGCCCTGCCAAGATAAACCACGTCTCGATTCTGGAATTGGATTCGAAGCATCTGGAAGTGATTGTGGACGACACGCAGTTGTCCCTGGCGATTGGGAAGAAAGGTCAGAACGTGCGGCTGGCGGCCAAGCTGCTTGGCTGGCACGTTGATATCAAGAGTGAAGAAGAGAAACGCCAGGAAATTGAATCACAGATGGCCGCTATGGCTTTACGCGGGGCATCCATCTCGGAGTTGCAGGGCCTCGGTGAGAAGACCTTGGAGCGATTGCGCGAGAAGGGCGTTGAAACGGTTGAGCAGTTGGCCCAGATGACCCCCGACGACCTTACCCAAATCCCGGGTATCGGGGAGAAGACCGTAGAGAAGATTCGGCGCGTGGTGACGGACTACTTCGAGCGGGATCGTAACGCCGCGGCCGCGCAGGAGGTTGCCGCAGAAGCAGACGTCGCCGCCGCAGTAGCAGAAGGGGAGGAAACCGTGCAGGTGGATGAAACGCCTGGTGAACAACCTGCTACCGTCGATGCGGCGCATGAAGAAGAATCTGAAAAAGAACCTGCGGTCGCGGACACCACCGCTGATGAGGCCGCTGCAGAAGAATCTGAAAAAGAGTCTGCGGTCGCGGACACTACCCTCGAGGCGGCTAGCGAAGTTGACGAGCCACCCGTGGAGAAGCATGAACCGAGCGAGAACGAATCGACCACCGAAAAGGAAGGGGGAAAAGAGGCATGAACTAAGACTGTTAGGGCGCAAAGACCGTCAGCCCACAGATTTTATCCTGTCCGTCTTGAGACGGGCGGGAGCTGAGGGAGAGTAATAAAGCAGACCGAATGGGTAACATAAGAATTAACGTATTGGCGCGCGAGCTGGAGATCAAGAGTCACCTCATATTGGACTTTCTGGAAGAGCTTGGGGTGGAGAAGAAGTCTCATTCCAGCGCGCTCGAGGACGATATTGCCGACAAGGTCCGAGAGCATTTCCGTGCTCTGGGTGATGGAGGTGAAGGCCCCGAGGTCACTCCTGCGCCACCGCCGCCGGCTCCCGTTGTTGCTATAGAGCCTCCGCCGGCCGCAGTCGAGGTGAAGAAACTGCCAGATATCATCAAGGCTGAGTTGCAGCACCCTCTCACGCGCACGCTCGAAGAAATTAAGAATGCGGCGCGCCGTGCGACGGCGCCTCCGCCTCCCAGAGTTCATGTCCCGGAGCCTCCGGTGCACGTCGTGCAGGCAGCACCGAAGCCTGCGCCGCCAGTGCTGAAACCAACGCCTCCTGTTCCGCCTCCGCCGCCCGTACAGCCGCCTCCTCCGGTTGTTCCTCCGCCCTCCGCCGTGGGAGGGCAGGTTGCGCCCGCTCCGCCCGTGGAGCCTGTCGTGCGACCTGCAGCGGCTCCCCCGTTGCCCCCCGCGCGGCCCGTAGTCGTGAGTCCTCCGCCACACTCGCCGGCAGCGGGTCCGGTGGCGAAGGTCCGAGCGGAAATCGCTGCGACGTTTGTCGCGCGCACAAGCGCGCCGCCCGCTCCGCCGGCGCCACACAAGCTTCCGGAAGTCTCGGCTTCAATGGCCGCCGCCATTGCGCATGGCAAACCGACGCGAGCCGCACGGATCGTTAGGCGCGACCCCTCTTCCAATCAGCCGATCTACCCCCACGCTGTGAAGCCCAAGGTTGCGCCACAGCGGCCCGCAATGCCTCGACGGCCGGGCGAGCCGCGGCCGATGCATCCGACTTCCTCGCGGCCAATTGCGGCCGGTGGAGTGGCCACAGGTGGAGTCCCGGCCACTCGGCCGCTTGCGGGGCGCCCTGGAGTCCTGCCCCAACGGCCGATGAGCGCCCCAACACCACTCCCTCCCAGGCCTGTGCCGCCGGAAGAGGTCCTTCCCACGCGGAAGATTACTATTACCGAGGGGATTGCCATCAAGGAGCTTTCCGAAAAGCTCGAAGTGCGTGCCAAGGACGTGATCAAGCGCTTGCTTGATAAAGGTATTTTCGCGACCATCAACCAGACCCTCGACGGCCAGACGGCGACCGACATTGCTCGGGGGTTCGGAGCGGAAGCCACGGTGGTGAGCTACGAGGAGGAAATCCTTCACGAAGAGGAAGTAACGGATCGGCAGGAAGACCTGCAGACCCGCGCGCCTGTGGTCACCGTGATGGGACACGTCGACCACGGCAAGACGTCCTTGCTCGACGCCATCCGGCAGACTACTGTTGCGGCGCATGAAGCGGGCGGAATCACGCAGAGCATCGGCGCCTACCAGGTCGAAGTGCAAGGCCGCAAGTTGACCTTCATCGATACGCCGGGCCACGAGGCCTTTACCATGATGCGGGCCCGCGGGGCGCGAGTCACGGACGTGGTGGTGCTGGTGGTCGCCGCGGACGATGGCGTAATGCCCCAAACCTTGGAAGCTATCAACCATGCGCGCGCGGCCAACGTCCCCATCGTGGTGGCTATCAACAAGGTTGACAAAGCCGACGCGCAGCCCGAGCGCGTCAAGCGGCAACTCACCGACCACGGATTGATGCCGGAGGAGTGGGGCGGACAAACGGTGACCGTCGAGGTTTCCGCCAAACAGCACAAGAACCTCGATTTGCTTCTGGAGATGACGCTCCTGGTCGCCGATCTCCAGCAACTGAAGGCCAATCCGAAGCGGCTTTCCGCGGGGACGGTGCTGGAAGCGAAATTGGACCGAGGCCGCGGCCCGGTGGCGACGCTCCTGGTTCAGAACGGGACTTTGCGAGTCGGTGACTCTTTCATCGTGGGCCCGATTTACGGCAAGGTCCGGGCCATGTTTGATTACCGCGGACGGCCGGTGATCGAGGCTCTTCCTTCTACTCCCGTCGAGGTGCTGGGCCTCGAAGACGTCCCACAGGCCGGCGACAGGCTGCAGGTGATTGACGATACCCTCAAGGCCCGGCAAATTGCCCTGCACCGCCAGACCAAACAGCGTGAAGCCGCGCTCGCGAAGAGCGCCCGGCTGACTCTCGAACAGTTGCACGAGCAGATGGCCGCCGGCGACGTAAAGGAATTGCCGCTGATCATCAAGGCGGACGTGCAGGGGTCCGGTAGAAGTCCTGGCAGACACGCTGAACAAACTGAGTACGGAGAGAGTCAAAGTCAAGGTCATCCATGCGGGCGTCGGCGCCATTACCGAGACCGACATCTTGCTGGCTTCGGCCTCGAATGCTGTGGTCATCGGGTTCAACGTACGGCCGGAACGGAAGGCGACCGAACTCGCGCAACTCGAGCAGGTGGACATCCGCTTGCATACGATCATTTACAACGTGACCGATGAAATCAAGAAAGCCATGACGGGCCTCCTGGCTATAGTCTTCAAGGAAACCACCTTGGGCCGGGCGGAAGTGCGGGAAACCTTCCGCATCTCAAACGTCGGCGTGGTGGCGGGTTGTTATCTCCAGGACGGCAAGATTACCCGGGAAGCCACCATCCGCCTTCTCCGCGACAACGCCGTAGTGCACCAGGGTCGCATAAAGTCCTTGCGACGGTTCAAGGAAGACGTAAGCGAAGTACGCACTGGGATGGAATGCGGGATCGCTCTCGAGAGTTATAGCGACGTCAAGATCGGTGACGTGATTGAGGCCTTCGTGAAGGAGAGAGTTCCGGAACCTGTAATGGCCTGACACCTCAGTCGCCGTCCTGAGCCTCGAAGGTGAACGCGATGCCCGTTGGTTTACTGACCCTGGAGATCCAGATCCCCTACGCCCACTCCCTCAAGGAAAAGCGAGCTGTCTTGCGCAAGATGCGGGACCGCTTACGGTCGCGTTTTAATGTGGCCGTGGCCGAGTTGAACCACGAGGATGTCTGGCAGCACGCCACGTTAGGCGTGGCATCCATCTCGGATAGCCAACCATTGCTCGAGTCCGTCTTCAACCAGGTGCTCGCCGAGGCGGAAAAGGTCCTGGGTGAGGACGTGGCGAGTCATTTCGTGGAATTTTTTTGAGGGTCGAGAGTGTAGGGGTAGGGCTTGCCCTACCCTTGTCGAGGCCGGCAGAAATGCGGGGACGGCAAGCCGTCCCCCTACAGCAGCGAGGTTATCGACGGATTAGCGGGGGGCTTTCGACTTTCAACGATTGACTCTCAACCGGGTATTCTAATGGCCGTTCCCGGACATCGCGCCGAGCGGTTGGCCGACCTGATTCGCGCCGAAGTGGCGAAGATCATTGCGGGGGAGTTGAAGGATCCGCGCGTCGGCTTTGCGACGGTCACGGCAGTGGACCTTAGCGCGGACCTCCACCACGCGCGAGTGGCGGTCTCAGTGCTGGGCGCCGCCGACGCCCAGCAGAAATCGCTCGAGGGACTTACTTCGGCTACCGGCTATGTACGCCGCGAACTCGGAACCCGGCTGCGACTGCGACGTACCCCGGAGCTGACTTTTGTCCTCGACCAGGGAACGGCCGAGAACGCGCGGCTCGAGACGTTGCTACAGAAACTGAAAGACGAGCATTAACGGAATCGTCCGTCGTCAGTCGTCCGTTGGCAGAGGCCAAAAGTCGAAGATCGTGGAAGGCGTCAGATTTTGTTTTCTGCCTTAACTGGCAACTGAAAACTGATAACTAATGACTGAAAACTGACAACGGATAACTCACCACGGACCACGGACGTCCTGCACTCCTGAACCATGACCGATACCCCTCCTGAAATCTCCGGCGTTCTCATCATCGACAAGCCGGCAGGCATCACCTCGCACGATGTCGTGGCGAGGGTGCGGAAAATTCTGCGCCAGCGCCAGGTTGGACACTTCGGAACGCTCGACCCTTTCGCTACAGGCGTGCTGCCGGTTTCAGTGGGCAAGGCGACGCGCTTTGCTCAATTTTATTTGAAGTCGCGGAAAGCGTACGCCGGGACCATTCGGTTTGGATTTTCAACCGATACGTACGATTCCACCGGCCGGGCGACATCAGAAAGCATCCCCGTGGCTTTGAACAAGGAACCTCTCGAGAGGATTTTCCGGGAGTTTACAGGCCGCTTGATGCAGACGCCTCCGCCTTATTCCGCCAAGCACGTGGGTGGCGTGCGCGCCTATGAACTGGCCCGCCAGCAGAAGCCCGTGTCGCTGGCGCCGGTAGAAGTCGAAATCTATGCGCTCGAACTGCTGGGAGTAAAAGACCAGGACGTGCAGTTTGCGGTGGAGTGTTCGGGCGGAACCTACGTCCGGTCTCTGGCGCACGATTTCGGACAGAAGCTTAAGTGTGGCGCATTCTTGGCGGATTTGCGGCGTACGGGCGTGGCGGAGTTCAAAGAGAGCCAAGCCGTCACGCTCGAGCACTTGGCGGAAGCAGTCGAGGGGAAGGGCATGCACAAGTGCCTCGTGCCTCTCGAAGCCCTCTTGCCGGAATTCCCGGAGCTGGTGGTTCGCGGCCGCCAGGAAATGGGAGTGCGGCACGGAATCGCATTCGAGTTGGCTCAATTCGCGCCCGCCGGCCGTGGTGCCGATGCCGGCCGCTCGCCGGTCGCGACTTTGCTGAAAGTTCTTAACGGCGACCGGCGTCTTATCGCCATCGCCCGCCACGTTGACGGCAACGTCTACCATCCCGATCTAGTGCTCGTGTGATGTGGAAGACGGAAAGCAGAAAGCGGAAGGCAGAAAGCGGAAAGCGAAGGCAGAAAGCGGAAAGCAGAAGGCAGAAAGCGGAAAGCAGAAGGCAGAAGGCAGAAAGCAGACTTATCCTCTAGAGATAGCAACTGACCAACCCCTTACCCCCATAGACGCTAGGTTAAGGGCCGGTGGAGCACCCAACATGCCCGAAGGGCATGAAGGTCAATAGCCGCGACCGGCTGGCGCAGAGCGAAGCTCTGCGGATCGGCAAGTGTCCAATACACCAGATTTTCAGCTTCAAGATTTCTAGTGGCAGCAACTGACCAACCCCTCACCCCCATAGGCGCCAGGTTAAGGGCCGGTGGGTCGCCCAACATGCCCGAAGGGCATGAAGGTCATTAGCCGTAGGTGGAACCTACGGGCGAGAAGGCATACATTGAGTTTGTCCGCGACCCCGGAGGGGTCGAATTCAACCCCTCCGGAGTTGGACTCATTACTTTGGGTTGGTGCGTACCGCCACCGGCTGGCGCAGAGCGAAGCTCTGCGGATCGGCAAGTGTTCGATCCATGACCTCAAGGCTGTTTCACCGCGACTTGCGGCTCTGCCGCCCTGACTTGCGGAAAGGCTTGCCTTTCCGCCAACCAGCACCCTACTTTTTTATGGGGGAAGGCTGCGCCTTCCCCCTGGAGTTTCTACATTTGTGTCCCATTGGCAGAGTGCGGCTCTGCCGCCCTGACTTGCGGAAAGGCTTGCCTTTCCGCCAACCAGCATCCTACTTTCTTATTGGGGAAGGCTGCGCCTTCCCCCTGAAGTTTCAACATTTGTGTCCCATTGGCAGAGCCGCGCTCTGCTCATGGGACACTCTGCTTACTGCCCACTGCCTACCGCCAACTGCCTTCTGCCCACTGCCTTCAGCTTTCCGCTTCCAGTAGTTCCAGGATCACCTCGGCCGCAGAGTAGGCCGCGCGGGGCCGTGCCAGCGAACGGGCGCGAGCGCGCAGGCTTTCAAGCTCTGCTGGGTAATCCAGCAATCGTGCCACGGTGGGCGCCAGCTCCGCGGGGCGCTTGATCCACAACCCGCTGCCCCATTTCTCGATCCATTGGCAGGTGCGTTGTTCGTTGCCGGGCAAGGGATCGACGGCGAGCATGGGCAGTCCGCATGCAAATCCTTCCGCCAGCGTAGCGCCGCCGGGCTTGCTGACCATGAGGTCCGCGGCCACCATCCACTCATGCATGTTATCTACCCAGCCCAGCACCTTCGCGTGCGGAATGTCCTTCGTGAGCGCGCGTGCGTCGCTTTCCATCCGGGCATTCTTGCCTGTGATGACGACGACTTGGAGAGCGCGTTGCAGCTTCCGGAGTTCGTTCAGAATCAAACCAGGATTCCCGAAGCCCGCGCCGCCGAAGAGAATCAGGAGCACAGGCCCATCCTTGACAAGGCCGAGGCGGGCGCGGACAGCACCGCGTTCAGGCAGGCGGCAGAAGATCGGGTCGATGGGCTGTCCCGTGGTCGCGACCTTAGTCGAGGGCGCGCCGGCGCTGATCAACTCGGCCGCCAGGTCCGGGTGAGTGCAGAGGAAGAGGTCAACTTCGGGCTGCACCCAAGCGCGGTTGAAATCCATCAGCTCAAGGCCGGCAAGCCGATACCGCGCGCGGCTCTCGCGCTTATGCATGCTCGAGAGTTCGCACATGCCCACTTCCGTGGCCACGACGCTGTCGGGATCGAATTCGCTTATGAAACGGAAGAGTGGTTTCGCGCCGCGCAGGTAAAGCCAGCCGGGACCCGTGGATTGCGCCTGATGCTGGAAGCTCTCAATCCATCCCCAGAGGCGAGGCCAGAGTCGCAGCGGGATCTGGTAAGAATTATAGTAGGCGCGAAACCACGGCGCGCAGCGGCTCAAAGCGTCCACAACTTCGACCGTGATGCCCGGCCGCATCTCGAGCAGCGCCGCGCGCAGCGCCTTCGCCGCCCTCACGTGCGCGGCGCCATGGGGTAGTGTGAGAATGAGTATCTTCACGGCATTGATGATACAATTTCTACTCGAGACTGGCGAGGCCACGCGGCACGTAGCAACGGCTTTATGCCGCCAGATGGCAAGGTGGAGTCGCCGCTACAACCCAGTACAAGGACAAGCGTTGTACCACACCTGGATAATTGCAACCTGTGTAATACTCTTGGGCGCGCTCTTTGGCTTGTACGTCTACGCTTGGAGCATTCCCACCTTGCAACTGTTTGCCCCTGCCATCGTGCGCGGACCTGCTGAAGGCCGCCGCGTCGCGCTCACTTTCGACGACGGCCCCTGCTCAGGCTATACGGAGCAGGTTCTCGACATCCTGCGCCGCTACAAGGTGAAAGCTACCTTCTTCGTCGTCGGCCAGAACGTCGAGCGCGACCCCGAGCTTTTGCGGCGGATCCAGGCCGAGGGCCACCTCATCGGGAATCATGGCTACTCCCACCCCCATCCCTTTTTTCGTACCCGCGCTTTCTTCGCGCGCCAGGTTGACCGCACCCAGGAGATCATTGAAAAGGCCACGGGCTTACGCCCCAGGTTCTTTCGGCCGCCCCTGGGGGCGCGTTGGCTGGGGCTCCAACCTGTGCTCGAAGCGCGGGGCCTGCGGCTGGTGACGTGGTCGGACACGGGTTATGACTGGAAGCTCGACGCGGACGGAATCGTTCGCGAAACCCTGAAAACTCTCGGCCCAGGATCGATCATCCTGCTTCACGATGGCCGCAACAACTTGCCTCCGGAGAGAGTCAACCGGTCGCCCACCGTGAAGGCCTTGCCCATTATTATTCAGGAAGCCGCGAAAGCCGGTCTAACTTTTGTAAGCCTGGAAGAGCTGCTGGCGTAGCGCGCTGGTGTCCTGAGTCAGAAGTCCGCTGAATAATTCAGCCCGCGGAGCGGGCGTAAGAGTGTCACTCGTGTCCAAAACAGGTTTTTGAAATTGTTGTGTGAACGCCACAGTTGCCCTCCTGCAACGGTTGTTTCAGAATGACGTTGCCGAAACATCTCTGAAAACCGTTGAGGAGGGCACTTGTTATGGTACAAGTCGCGAGTATGTTTAATCAACTGCTGCATCACTTTCCCCGGCTGGAGTTCGCTGCGCTGGTCAAGAAGCACAAAGCGGAGCGTGCGGCTAAGGGGTTTGATTGCTGGACCCAATTCGTCTCCATGTTGTTCTGCCAACTCGGCCATGCCGATTCCTTGCGCGAGATCTGCAACGGTTTATCCTGCTGTCTGGGCAAGTTGGTGCATCTGGGCATCGCCAAGGCTCCCAATAAGTCCACCTTGTCTTACGCTAACGAACATCGGCCCGCCGCGCTTTACCAAGAACTGTTCTATACCGCCCTGTGGCGCTTCCGCTCGCAGCAAGAACTGGGGGTTCGCAAGCGCCAATTCCGCTTCAAGAATAAGTTGCTCTCGCTCGACTCGACCACCATCTCCCTCTGCTTGTCGCTTTTCCCCTGGGCCAAGTTCCGTCGCGCCAAGGGCGGAGTCAAAGCTCATGTGCTGTTGGACCACGACGACTACTTGCCGCGCTACGTTCTGCTCACCCCAGGGCGCGCCAGTGACGTCAGAATGGCCCCGGCCTTTGATCTGCCCCCTGGATCGATTGTGGCGGTGGATCGCGGCTACAACCACTTTCGACTCTTTGCCCGCTGGATTGACCGCGGCGTCTGCTTCGTCACTCGACCCATGCACCACATGGTCTACCAAGTCGTGCAGTCACGGCCCCTGCCGCAAAACAGTAACATCCTCTCGGACCAGATCATCCGGTTTTCGAGCAAGCTGGCTCGACAAACCTTCAAGCATCTGTTGCGCCGCATCGTGGTCTGGGACGCCGTCCATGAGCGAGAGATTGTGTTGTTGACCAATCACTTCGACTTCGGCGCTACAACCATCGCCCGCATTTACAAGGACCGTTGGGAGATCGAGCTGTTCTTCAAGGCGCTCAAGCAGAACCTCAAGATCAAGAGCTTCGTGGGCACCACGGAGAACGCGCTGCACATCCAGATTTGGACAGCCTTGATCGCCATGCTGCTGCTCAAATGGCTCCACCACCTCTCCCAGGCGAACTGGTCGCTGTCGAATCTTGCGACCATGCTGCGCCTGAATCTGTTTACCTATCGGGACTTGCGCGATTGGCTTAACAACCCTTTCGGCACGCCCCCCATCGTTCCCGGACCCGTGCAGCTAACACTGGCACTGGCATGATTTGGACAGGCAACACACTTATGGAACCGAAACCTCCTCCTCATTTATCGATCATTCCTGTCCTAAAGCCTTTCCCTGCAATCGCTGAATGTTGGGGAACCGATTATCTTGGACAGCAGTGTAAGAGTGTGGCCCACGGCGCGAGAAGCTGTGAACAATTTGCAAACATACCGTTTCGACTCTCCCGCGGTGGATCATTTTGCGGGGATTAGGCAGTACCACTGAGATTGCTTATGGCCAGGGCATGCGATCACCCGTCTTTCGGTGGGCCTCTGGGGCCCTCCGTGTTCCTTTCCTCTTTAGCTTTCCGCCACCGGCAGAGCTACTTTCCAGCGCAGGCGGAACCATTGCTGAATGTTGTAGGTGAGACAGGCCCACAACACCTCGCAGCGGACCTTACGCAGGCCACGCACCGCAAACTGCCGCAGCCCCAACTTGGCCTTCAGCCAGAGATTCGAGAACTCCGCCACCGGAGCACGCAACCGATACAGCGAGCGCGCCGCTTCGGTCTGCATCTTGGCCCGGTACTCCGCCACCACGGGTACCGGCTCGCTGCGTACGATTCTACGCCCCTGCTTTCCCGCACCACACTGCCGGCGAAAGGGACAAGCCCGGCAGTCCGCCGCCCGCGCCTTATAAACGTGGCGCTCCACTCCCACCCGATCGTGTTTGGTGGTCTGGTAAGGAAGGGGCTTGCCCTGCGGACAGGTATAGCTGTTGCGGCCCGCATCGTAGGCGAAGCGGTCGGGATAAAAGGCGGCCTCGACCCCACGCTGCTGGAGGCGGCGCGTGGTCGCCTCCCCCTGCGACTCCAGACTGCTGCCGATCAAATCCACACCTTGCTCGGCGGCCTTCAGAATGTTCTCACGCGTCGTGTAACCTTCGTCCACCACCAGATGCTGGGGCTTTTGCCGGGTCTGCCGCTGGACTTCCGCCAGCCCCGCCACCAGCTCGTGCTGATCATTCGCCGCCTGCGTCACGTGCGCCCCCACAATGATGCCGTGCGCCGTGTCGGTGGCAATCTGCACGTTGTGGCTGGGAGCAAAGCCGCCATCGCTCTGCTTCATGGGGCGCGCTTCCGGATCGGTCTCGCTCACCCGCTGCTCCGACTCCTCCACCCGTGCCTGGGGGGCGGCTTGCACCTTCTGCAATTCCTCCAGGGCCCGTTCCAATCTCTCCACCTTCTCCTTCGCGACCGCGCTCTGGCGGGCCGCCGCCCGTGGGCTCAAGGCCTCTTGCCGCGGATTGCCCATCTCCTTCACCCGCTGCCGCGCCGCCGCCAGGTGCGCACGCAAGCTCTTCTCCCGATGAAACGAGTTGCCGCTCGCCGAGGCCTTCACCTTCGTGCCATCGAGCGCCACGTTCTCCAAGCCGATCAGTCCTTCGCTGCTCAGCACCCCCAGCAACTGCGCGAAAAGCTTGTCCAAGGCCTCCGCATGCTCCACCCGGAAGTCGGCCAGGGTGTGGTAATTCACCACCTCCATCCCCGTCAGCCACTGAAAGGCAGGATCGTATTCGCAACGCCGCGCCACTTCCCGTGCCGAACCGATCTTCTGGCTGTAAGCGTAAATCCAGAGACTGATCAGCAGTCGCGGGTCATAGGCGTCACGCCCCGCCACTCCCTCCACCGCCTTCACCGTGCGAGTGTAGCGGCTCAGGTCCAGGCGCCCCACCAGCTCCCAAATGGCGCGCACCAAGTGATCCGGGCACACCCGTTTCTCCACGTCCACGGCGTGCCAGCAGAACTGGTCACGGTTCACCGGCTGCAAACGCGGTGCGGCAGGCGAGGGAGGTGGAACAGACGCCGCCGGCGCCTGGGGCTGGGTTGGCAAGCCGCCCTCCGGCCAAATACCAGGTTGCGGGTTTTCGTTAGGGTGGCTCAAAGGATCTCCTCCGCAGACGGAATGTAGATAGCTTAGATAAATAGGCTAAACAATGTCAAGAGCTAATTGTTCAAAGCATAATTTTTTCACAGCTTCTCGCGCCGTGGGCCACACTCTTACACTGCTGTCCAAGATAATCGGTTCCCCAACATTCAGCGATTGCAGGGAAAGGCTTTAGGACAGGAATGATCGATAAATGAGGAGGAGGTTTCGGTTCCATAAGTGTGTTGCCTGTCCAAATCATGCCAGTGCCAGTGTTAGCTGCACGGGTCCGGGAACGATGGGGGGCGTGCCGAAAGGGTTGTTAAGCCAATCGCGCAAGTCCCGATAGGTAAACAGATTCAGGCGCAGCATGGTCGCAAGATTCGACAGCGACCAGTTCGCCTGGGAGAGGTGGTGGAGCCATTTGAGCAGCAGCATGGCGATCAAGGCTGTCCAAATCTGGATGTGCAGCGCGTTCTCCGTGGTGCCCACGAAGCTCTTGATCTTGAGGTTCTGCTTGAGCGCCTTGAAGAACAGCTCGATCTCCCAACGGTCCTTGTAAATGCGGGCGATGGTTGTAGCGCCGAAGTCGAAGTGATTGGTCAACAACACAATCTCTCGCTCATGGACGGCGTCCCAGACCACGATGCGGCGCAACAGATGCTTGAAGGTTTGTCGAGCCAGCTTGCTCGAAAACCGGATGATCTGGTCCGAGAGGATGTTACTGTTTTGCGGCAGGGGCCGTGACTGCACGACTTGGTAGACCATGTGGTGCATGGGTCGAGTGACGAAGCAGACGCCGCGGTCAATCCAGCGGGCAAAGAGTCGAAAGTGGTTGTAGCCGCGATCCACCGCCACAATCGATCCAGGGGGCAGATCAAAGGCCGGGGCCATTCTGACGTCACTGGCGCGCCCTGGGGTGAGCAGAACGTAGCGCGGCAAGTAGTCGTCGTGGTCCAACAGCACATGAGCTTTGACTCCGCCCTTGGCGCGACGGAACTTGGCCCAGGGGAAAAGCGACAAGCAGAGGGAGATGGTGGTCGAGTCGAGCGAGAGCAACTTATTCTTGAAGCGGAATTGGCGCTTGCGAACCCCCAGTTCTTGCTGCGAGCGGAAGCGCCACAGGGCGGTATAGAACAGTTCTTGGTAAAGCGCGGCGGGCCGATGTTCGTTAGCGTAAGACAAGGTCGACTTATTGGGAGCCTTGGCGATGCCCAGATGCACCAACTTGCCCAGACAGCAGGATAAACCGTTGCAGATCTCGCGCAAGGAATCGGCATGGCCGAGTTGGCAGAACAACATGGAGACGAATTGGGTCCAGCAATCAAACCCCTTAGCCGCACGCTCCGCTTTGTGCTTCTTGACCAGCGCAGCGAACTCCAGCCGGGGAAAGTGATGCAGCAGTTGATTAAACATACTCGCGACTTGTACCATAACAAGTGCCCTCCTCAACGGTTTTCAGAGATGTTTCGGCAACGTCATTCTGAAACAACCGTTGCAGGAGGGCAACTGTGGCGTTCACACAACAATTTCAAAAACCTGTTTTGGACACGAGTGACACTCTTACGCCCGCTCCGCGGGCTGAATTATTCAGCGGACTTCTGACTCAGGACACCAGCCGAAGTCATGACCAGCGGTTCTTGACTCTCAACTTTCGACTCTCGACTTTCGACTCTCGACTTTAATTCTCACATGCCACGATCACCCATTTCGTTCAAGGCCCAGCAATTCACGGGATCAGTGATTCGGGAGATGACGCGGTTGGCGCTCCTGCACGGCGCGACCAATCTGGCGCAAGGCTATCCCGATTTTCCCGCGCCGAGCGAAGTGAAAGAGGCAGCGGTCCGCGCCATCCGTTCGGATGTTAACCAATATCCCATCACCTGGGGAGCGCGGGAGTTCCGGCGCGCTGTCGCGGAACGATTCGAGCGGGACACGCACCTCGTGGTTGATCCGGAGCGCGAGGTCACGGTTTGCTGCGGCGCGACCGAAACCATGATCGCCACGCTACTTGCGATTTTGAACCCGGGCGACGAGATCATCGTGTTCGAGCCCTTCTATGAAAACTACGGCCCGGATGCGATTATCTGCGGCGGGCGAACGCGCTACGTGCCCTTGACGCCGCCCGACTGGACCTTCGACCCGCAGGCTCTTGCCGCGGCCTTCAACGAGAAAACTCGCGCGCTGGTTCTGAATACGCCTAACAATCCCACTGGCAAAGTTTTCACGCAGGCGGAGCTCGAGTGCATCGCCGAGCAATGCCAGCGGTGGGACACGTATGCCGTGACCGATGAGATCTATCAGTTCCATGGTGTACGATGGCCACCAGCACGTATCGCTCGCGACGCTCCCCGGCATGCGCGAGCGAACCATCACGATTAATGGTATGTCGAAGACGTATGCAGTGACGGGTTGGAGGGTCGGATACGCCATCGCGCCGCCCGTGGTCGCGGACGCCATCCGCAAGATGCACGATTTCCTCACGGTTGCGGCCGCCGCGCCTTTGCAAGAGGCTGGCATCACCGCGCTGCGCCTGCCGGAAGAATACTACCGTAAACTGCGCGCCGATTATGCGGCCCGCCGCGAGCGCATGTTAAGCGGCCTCGAAAGCGCTGGTTTCCGTTGCTTCAAACCGCAAGGCACTTACTACATCATGACGGATATTTCCGCCTTCGGCTTTCCGAACGATGTCGAGTTCACTCAGTATCTCCTCAAAGAGATTGGAGTGGCTGCGGTCCCGGGAAGCAGCTTCTATAGCCATCCTTCTCTAGGCGCGCAACAGGTGCGCTTCGCGTTTTGCAAGAGCCAGGCCACGCTCGACGAAGCCGTACAGCGTTTGCAAAAGGTGAAACCTCGCAAATGACCCTGCGCCGCCCGCTGCCCAACACGTAGGGGTAGGGCTTGCCCTACCCGTACTGGCAATTGCACGATGAGAAAGGGGACGGCAAGCCGTCCCCTGGAGTTTATACATTTTACATGGAGGTCAACCGGTTGCTAACGCTCTCACCTCTTTCGGCTTCGCCGCCTGCTCCGTGGAAAGGCTCGGCCTTTCCATCGGCCTCCCACCCTCTTATCTTTTTCGCCCGGCGAGGCTGTGCCTCGCCGGGCCCTCATCGTGGTCTGTGCCACACGATCTCGTCCAGGTCCGGCAGCAGGGGTTCATCCTCGCGCGGCCAACCCTTCCAGCAGCGGGCACTGGACCAACGATAATCCCCCGCTCGTTCCACCAACCCCGCTCGCACGGGATTCTGATGAAGGTAATGGACCCGCTGCATGAAGAAGTTCTCGCTGTAGATGGGCAGGGCCTGCGAGTGGCCGTCCCACAAAGAATGCGCGTGGCCGCGCGCTTTCTGCGCATCCCGCAGCTTCGCCAGGGAGGAGGCGTAGTTGCCTTTCTTCAGATAGCCAATCACTCGATGGCTGGAGATGCCGTTCAAAAAACGCAAGGTGTCAGAAGGCTTAAGCGCGCCGCTGGTGATGACGTGCAGATGATCGGGCATGATGACATAGGCAAAAATCGCGAACTCCCCCGAGTGACGGGCTTCATCCAAGGCGGCGCAGACGGTCTGCTTCAGGGCGTCCGTGCGAAATACCGGCAGCCGGTCATGCGCGACGCTGGTAATGGACAAACACGGAGTGTCCCGGGAAATCGTAACCATAAGGATGGGAGGCGCAGCCTCCTCGAAAGAAATAAGTACGGAGAACGCCCTGGAAAGGCCGAGCCTTTCCACAGAGCAGCGGGCGGAGCCCTTCCCGCGCCAGATTAACACTACAGATGCTTCACCCGAAATGTAGAAACTTCAGGGGACGGCAAGCCGTCCCCCTACATCGGAATCTCGAAGTGCGGCTTCAACCCCATCACCAGATAATTCACCATCGCGTCGAGTAAGGCCGTGGCGTACGGATCGCTTCCGTAGGTTGTCGAGAGCGAGAACGTGCAGATGAGCAGCGTGCCCTTGCCGCACTTGGCTTGCACCAGCACACCCACGTTGGCGTTGATCCAGCCGTAGAACATGCCCGCAAGCACGTCGGGGAAATTCGCCGGCGCGATTCCTTGCACGACGGCGGGAGGTGTGATGGCCTGCGTCTCAAACCCGGCCATCGGCTCAAATCCAATACCAGCAAAAGGCGGGTGGGTGTTGTGGAGCCAGAGAAAGTCAGCGATCCAATTACCGTCGTAAATGCTGCCCGCGCGAGGAACAATCTCAATGCCCGGGGCCAGCGTTTGATGGTCGTCGGCGAGCAGGATGACGCGCGCGCCGTCTTGCAACTTCTTCTTCACCTCCGCGTCGAAAGTTGAGGTGATCAGGACGGGTAGCGCCTCAGAGCCGCTCGGCTGCATGTAGTTGCGATCGCGCATGGCGAGGACCAGACGCCGCAGCTTGCCGCCCGGATCATGGAACGAAGCAGGGGGCGGCAACTCCGACTTGGGCGCGGGAAGAACGTAAAACGTGAGGGAATTCTCCGCCAGGCTCTTGCCATTCGCAAGCGCTTCCACCTTCAACTCTCTTTTTGCGGCAGAGGGCGCGGAGGGCGCCGCGAACTCGATTTTTCCGGCTGGCGTCGCCGAGGCCCCTGAAACACTGGGGATCGAGAGTGTTCCGGCAAGCGTAGTGCCTTCCACTTTCCAGCCGACGCTGGCCCCGCCCAAAATATCCGGACCGTAGTGCGAAAAAGCGACCGTGACGGTGACGGTTTCGCCCGGAACATAATTGCGCTTTTCGGTGTTGAGCGCCACCACGTCGTCGCGCTGGAGCTTGCCGAGCGGCGCCGCGAACGCCTTCTGATTTCGCCAAATATCCATCAATCCGTTCGATTCCCAATTGATGTCCGTAAACTCCGTGATGACGTAGCCCTGAATTTCAGGATGGGAGCGAAGCGATCCGATCTCATACTTGAGCGAAGCGAATTCGTGCCATTCCGTGGCATCGGTCAGAGCATCCAGGGCAGGGAAGAGCGCCGGGTATTTGTAATCAACGTATCTCTGCTCGATGCCCTCGGGCTTCGTAACCTCGTTGCCGTCGCTCGAACGGGAGAACCACCAGGGCTTGTCGTGGGGAATGCGTGGCAGTCCCCAGTTGCCGAACTCCGACAGCACCAGCGGTTCGTCGCCTTTGGGAGCGGCGTCGCCGTAGGGGCTGAAGAGCCAGCCCGGGCGCGCGGCTAGGTCTGAGACGAAGCGGTCGAAATCTCCCGCGTGGTCGGGAATGGCCGAGTAGGTGTGATAGTCGGCGATGTCCGTGGCCATATGAAAGTTGTCATAACACGCGCTGTTATCATCCACCAGCCAGCCGGGTACGATCTTCTTCGCTTCCTTGTAGGCGTCGAGGAGCCACTGGCGGTCCGCCGCTTCCTTCAGATTGATCCCCCAGCTTTCGTTGACGAGGCTGACGATGACGAGCGAGGGATGGTTCCAGTCGCGCTCCGCCATGCCGCGCAGCGTTTCCATGGCGCGCCGCTTGGAGTTGCTGGTGAGTTTGTCCCAGTTGGGGATTTCGTACCAGACGAGCATCCCCGCCTCATCCGCCGCCTCGAGGTAGCGCGGGTCCGGAACCTTGATGTGGCAGCGCAGCAGGTTTAACCCCAGTGCTCGGCCCTTCATCATTTCGTCCTTCACGTAATCGAACGAGGGAGGGGTGTAGATCGTATCGGCATAAAAATCCTGGTCCAGCGCGCCTCGAAGATAGATGGGGTTGCCGTTGAGGTAGAACTTTCCTTTGCGCGTCTCGAAGGTGCGAAAACCGAAAGGGTAGTTTTCCGAGTCGCCGGAACTGACCGTGGCGCGTAGCGTGTAAAGCGCCGGATCGTCCGGACTCCAAAGGTGCGGGCCGACGACGTTCGCGGCGAATTCGGCGGCCGTCTCGGAATTGCCAACCTCGCGCGACCCTTGCCAGACGACCTTGCCGGCGGGATCACGGATTTCCGCGTTGACGCTGATTACACCCGTCGCAGGTGCTTGAAAGCCCGTCTTCACTACCGGCACAGTGATTTTGAAATCCCCGCTGGCTGCGGCCTGGATGTGGACGGCGCCCAGGTGAACCCGGGGCCTAATCTGGAGTTCGACACTTTGCCAAAGGCCGCTGGTCTGGACGTACCAACTTTGTTTGCCGTGGGGGATTTCCGCGTAACTGATGCCTTCCACAGTATCAGGCTTCGCCCCCGGGTCCACCACGCGCACCGCAATCTGGTTTTCCCCCGAGTGCATCACGGGAGTGACGTCAAATTCAAAAGGGATGTAGCCGCCTTCGTGCGTTCCAACTTTTACCCCGTTGACGTAGACCGCGGCGAGATAATCGACCGCGCCAAAATGCAGCAGGATGGCTTGGCCCGCAGGAATTGCCTGCAGGGTTACGGAACGCCAGTACCAGGCAACGCCGGCGTAATCCCGCAAGTCCGCAAATTGGGACTGCCACGAGGAGGGAATACGTGTAGGGCGCACATGGGCAGCGTCTGTGAGCTTCTGCACATCCAGGGCGCCGGAAGGGTCCGCCAGGAAATGCCAGTCTCCGTCCAGTGAAAGCGTGGCAGCGCGTGCCGGCGCGCAAATTGAACTGGCGCAGAGGAGCAACAAGATACGGAGGTATCGCAGCATGATGTTCACCTATCTAGGGAACAGAGAATAGGGAACAGGGAACCGACAGAGGTTGCCATTGCGCCCTGTTGCCCGCAACCTGCATCCGGGTAAACTCAAGTCTAAGCTGGCAGCGAGTGGGAATGCAAATTAAGTCGGAAGTCAAGAGTCGAGAGTCCCCAATCCGTCGATAAGAAAGGCGAGGATGGCGGGGCGCATGGCCATGCGCCCCTGCGCCGGACCCGGCTCGACCCGGGCGGTGTAGGGGTAGGGCTTGCCCTACCCTTGCCGAGGCCGGCAGAAATGCGGGGACGGCAAGCCGTCCCCCTACAGCAGCGAGGTTATCGACGGATTCGAGAGAGTCGAAAGCCGTTGACTCTCGACTCTTAACTCTCGACTCATGACCCTCGACCGTTGACTCTTTCTTGCCTCAATTAGCGCTGCCTGTGCTACGATTGCCATTTCGGAGAGTTTCATTCTTGGGCACAGCGGATTAGAGACTATGACCCCGACTCTTACGACGCAAGTGAACGTTTGCCATCTTGTTCCTCCCGACACGCAGGTGGAGACGAACGGGCAGAGCCCGGCCTACGAGCTCGGCGCTTCGGTGGGAAAACCCCTGATGATCGTGCTTGGCATTACCGAGATCATCGAGCAGGAATCCTTGCACGTCTCCATATGGGGATCGGCGGACGGCCAGGATTGGGGCCAGCAAGCGTTGTTCTGGTATCCTCAGAAGTTCTATCGCGGGATTGCGCCCGCGGCTCTCGATCTGCGGCAACAGCCAGGCATCAGGTTCCTTCAGGCGCGCTGGGAGCTCAACCGCTGGGGACGATGCGACCCGCGGCCCATGTTTAAGTTTGGCGTCGAGATTCAGGAACTCACCACCTAGCGCGAGACCGCTTGCCATGAACTATCCAAGCCGTGTCGTGCAGGGCGCCCTGCCGGGGCAACCCATTTCCTGTAATTGAACGGGGACGGCCGTCCGGCGCATTGGAAGGTGTGAAAAAATCATCTGCCGCCGACAAACCATCAAAGCGCGCGTGTGTCATTCCGAGTGCAGACCGCATGATCCTTCGGCTCGCCACTGTGCATGAAAAAAGGCTGGATTCCCGCTTTCGCGGGAATGACAGACTAGGCGTCAATCGTATATGAGATCAATTACACAAATCCTAAGCTATGGTCTTATCTTTCTCGTCTGCGCTTCTTCGGGCTGGACGCAGCAGCCTGCGAAAACTCAGGCGCCGCCCAACCCGGCCGAGGGCGCACAGGCCGCGCCCGCACCCGAGACGGAGACCATTCCCTCTGCTCCTTCCAGTCCTGCTCTTCCTTCCAGCCAAACGTCCACGCCTGTGAACGGCCCGGGATTCATGGACCCGGCCGAGGTGAAAGCGCTGGTAAAGAAAATCTGGTTGGCGGAATACCGCGTCAACGATCTGCTCACGGACCTGCACCCGGAAAAGTGGAAGACCTCGGACGCGACCCGCAAAGCCTACAACCAGGCGCTGGAGAGTCTTCGCAAGACGCTCGAGGGCCTGGAAGGATGGCGTGCCCAACTCGATAGACGCCCCGATAGCATTTATTACGGATTCGAAACCTATGCCGCCATCAATGCCGCCCTGCCGCGGTTGGATGGCATGGGCCGCGCCGCCAGCCAGTTCGAAAATACCAGCCTGGGCGCGCAGTACAGCCAGGCTGCCGGCCAACTTTTCGACCTGCAACAAACACTCGAACCGTACATCGCGTATCTCTTGCGAAATCCTGACCAGTTCATATATGTCCAGCAAACCAACCTGGCCGCGTGCCAGACGCAGTTAGGCGAGGCCTTGCGCGGGCAAGGCGGCCCGGCCAAGCCCCTCAAAAACACCTTCATCGATTTTCATCCTCGCAAGCGTCGCGACGGGCAAACTGCCGATCGAAAGACGACTAAGGACGGAGATAAGAAGCCCGCCGATGATGCCGGAAAAAAGACCCAATCCCAGCCTCAGCCACACTGAGTAACCTGCCGAAAAGGAACGCGCATGTCGAACATCGATGCCTGTAATGCCGGCCGTCGGGACTTTTTGAAGGGGATCGGGGCTGCGGCGCTCGCCTCCGCGGCGTCGGGGGTCAGTTCGGCAGGGGGCGTCACTCCGCGTGCGCCAAGCGAAAAGGCGGTCAGGATTGGCGTGGTGGGCGGGAATTTTGGTTCCAGCTTCCAGTGGCACCTGGACCCGAATTGCAAGGTGGTCGCCCATTGCGATCTGCGCGAAGACAGGCTGAAACATATGGTGGAGGTGTACGGCCCGGCCGCCACCTACAAGGAATTCCGCCAGTTCCTCAAGCATCCAGGCCTCGACGCCGTGGCGGTTTTCACGCCCGCGCCGCTGCACGTCTGGATGGCAACGGAAGCGATGAAATCCGGCAAGCACGTGATCAGCGCCGTGCCGGCGGGGATGTCCGTCGAGGAACTCGAACTGCTGCTTGAAACCGTGAAGAAGACGGGAATGAAGTACATGATGGCGGAGACCAGCTACTACCGGCCCCAGGTAATCACTTGCCGCGAGTGGGCGCGCCAGGGGAGGTTCGGCACCATCTTTTACACCGAGGCGGAGTATCATCACGAGGGGCTGATTCCCTTGATGTACGACGAGCGCGGCTTTCCCACCTGGCGATACGGTTTCCCGCCCATGCATTACCCCACGCATTGCATAGGTATCGTGGTCCCCATCACAGGCGAACGAATGGCGGAAGTTCAGGCGGTGGGTTGGGGCGACGGGCACGAAGTGCTGGCCAGCAACGAATACGGCAATCCTTTCTGGGATACCACGGCATTTTTCAAGACCAGCGGGGGGCACAGCTCACGCGTTTCGGTCTTCTGGCATGTGGCGGCGGGCGGGACGGAGCGGGGAAGCATTTACGGAAACCTGATGTCCTATATCATGGAGCGGCCGGAGGGTTCGCCTGACACCGCCATCGCCATCAGCAAGGATGGGAAGACGGTAATCGACGCCAACGGATACCCCGAGGGCGAAGTCAAAATCGAGGCGTACAAAGAGCCGACACACTGGGAAGTTCTGCCGCCGCCCATGCGCGTCAAGACCGGCCACGGCGGGGCACACACGTTTCTCACCCATGAATTCATCAGCTCAGTCGTTGAAGACCGCTGGCCCACGGTCAATGTCTATGAGGCCATAGCCTTCACTCTGCCGGGCATCGTCGCCCACCAATCGGCTTTGCGGGGCGGTGAGCCGCTCAAAATAAAGGACTATGGAGAGGCGCTTCGGCATTAGCGGTAAGACGGACGTCAGCGTGGAATTAGAGCTGGCGCAAATGCTAAAACGATATATAGGTACGCCGACGTCTTGGAGAGGGTACTCTGCCACCCATTGGGGAGCAGGCGAAAGATTCCGGCAGGCCCAAACCCTGCCATCCCTCGCATGGACAACAGGATGGGGGATTTAAGGGGAGGAGTCAAGGGTATTCTTTAGGATATGTTACTTTAGTACTGTATGCCCCCCGCGTCTCTCTTTTCGCGAGATTCCGCATTGCGATATCCTGCAATGTAGCCCCGGGTCATGACCGCGAGTGCCGTCAACGCCAGGGCGCCAGGGCTTTGGCTTTCGCTGAGGGGATTGCGCAGAAAGGAAAATCATGAACGATACACTTTTGCTGGCCAAGTACTCACTGGGCGTGGGCGACAGGTTCGCTCATCAGGCTAAGGCTCAACTCGAGGCCTGCAAAATAGCTGCTGACCTGGGGGTTGAGGTAATCCCGGTGTGGAACAAGTCGAACCGGGAGCATATGCTGATCGGTTCGACCCCGGCGGTCACGCGCGCCGCGGCGGATGCTGCGGTTCGGTCCCTGGGATGGAGCAGGCCCTATCATGTGGATGCGGACCACATCAACCTGCAGACCGTGGACAAGTTCCTCGACTCGTCCGATTTTTTCACCATCGACGTGGCGGATTCGATTGGCAAGCCTTGCGAGGGCGCGGCTGTGCAGCGCTTCCTCGAAGCCCATCCGGAATTGTTAGGCGACCTGCGCATTCCCGGTATTGCTCATCCCTTCAGCATCGATCGCCCCTTCGTGGCGCGGGTCGCGAGCAAGTACCTTGCGGCCGTCGGGGAGGCGGGCAGGATTTACCAGAGGATCGAGGGGAAGAAAGGCAAGGGGAAGTTCATCACTGAAGTGTCGATGGACGAGACTGACTCTCCTCAGACTCCGGCGGAACTGCTGATCATTCTCGCAGCGCTGGCGGAAGAAGGGATTCCAGTTCAGACCATTGCGCCGAAATTCAGCGGCCGTTTCGATAAGGGCGTGGATTATGTTGGCGACCTTGCGAAATTTGAGGAAGAGTTTTCGAACGACGTGGCCGTGATCGCCTTTGCCGTGCGGCTATATGGGATGGCGCGCAATCTGAAGCTCAGCGTGCACTCCGGCAGCGACAAGTTCTCGATTTACGGGCCCATCCACCTCGCACTCCAGAAATTCGATGCAGGGGTGCACTTGAAAACTGCCGGCACTACCTGGCTCGAGGAATTGATCGGACTGGCGGAAGCCGGCGGCGAAGGGCTCGACGTGGCGAAAGAGATTTATGCCCAAGCTTATGCCCAGCGCGAAGAATTATGCGTTCCCTATGCCGCTGTGATCGATATTCAGCCTGCCCGCTTGCCCGCGCCGCAACGGGTGGCGAAATGGTCGTCGGAAGAGTTTGTGGCTGCGCTGCGTCACGACTCGAAGTGCCCAGCTTATAACCCTGACTTCCGCCAGCTTCTGCATGTGGGCTTCCGAGTGGCTGCGAAAATGGGAGACCGCTATCTGCGTCTCCTCTCCGTCATGGAGACAACCATAGCCAGGAATGTCACCACAAACCTTTTCGACCGCCACTTGAAACCAGTGTTCATGGGAGAGTGATTGGCTGAGCGCGCTCTCCCGATTCGCGTTACACTAGGTGCAGTGAGGTAAACAATGACAACCACTCCTGCGGTCTCCTCCGGCGCGCCCCACTTGGTCAGGGGTAGGATCATCGACGCGCAAGTCAAAGTCTCTGTCGATGCGACCCGGCCCTTGCCCCTAGCGTGCGCGCTCTATGCGGTGGAGTCGCCCGACGGTGTCTGGTTGTGCGCCTTCTACAGCGCGAACCGCAGCGTCTTCGACTTCCTTCCGCAGAAGGGCGCGGACATCGACGAGCGGAAGTCAGGGATCGCCTTTCGGACGAAACACTTCATCTCCAGAGATCAATACCGGCCCGAGCAATGGGAGGAATTCAGGAAGCACAATTTCATGGCTTTCGGCGGCCACGGGGAATGATATAGGATCGGGTAATCCGGTGATCGGGTGACCGGGCGAACTCGAGTTGGAGTTATAACCCCCTCCCAGGGGAGAGGGTGGCCCGCGGCCGCGCTTCTACCTGCGGTCGCGGGCCGGGTGAGGGGTCAGGTCCACGACGCGAAGCGATGCGGAAACTCAGGAGAAAAGTGAGCGACCGTAGGCGGTTTCGTTCTTCTTTCACCGGATCACCCGATTATTCAAGGAGGCAATAATGAATAGATGGAGAACGGCTGTAGCAATTATAACCACGATATTGTGCTTCACCATCTCGGGATGGGCTCAGGGCATGAGGGGCGGAATGGGCCGGCGGGCGCCCCACCTGTTGGGTGATTTCAAACCGGTGGTTGGGTCCGGAGCGCAGTACCAGATGACGATGCAAAACAAGACAATGAACTTCGCCTATGTCGTGGTGGGCAAAGAGGACGTGGAAGGCAGCACGGGCTATTGGATGGAAATCCGCACTCAGGGGGCTGAGATGCCCGGCGAGATGGTGATGAAGCAACTCCTGGTCCTGGGCGGCGACAAGCCCCAGATCAAGCGCATGATCATGCAGTCGCCCGGCCGGCCGCCTATGGAGATGCCGGCCATGATGCTGAACATGGGCCAGCGCGGTCAAGCGGGGGGAAGCGGCGACGCGAGCCCTGGAGAAAAAGTCGGGACGGAAACCGTCACTGTTCCCGCAGGCACCTTCGAGTGCGACCATTACCGCAAGCAGGAACCGCACGGGACGGTGGACGTCTGGATCTCCAGCAAAGTCTCTCCCTACGGCACGGTGAAAATGACCACCGGGGAAACGACCATGGTGCTTGAGAAGATCCTCAGTAACGAAGCCTCGCATATCCAAGGCGAGCCTCAGAAGATGAATATACCTCGGCCCGGTTTCTAGGCCTTGGTTCGGTCGAGAGAGTGCCAGGTTTCCGGGCCGCGGCCCATTGGCCCAACCGTGCTGGCTGTCCTGCGGCATGTTGGCTCAGCTCAGGGGGGGTGCTCCTCGGCGGCCTTCGGGGGCCTGGCACCTGACCCCTCACCCGGCCCGCGACCTCTGGTGAAAGCGCGGTCGCAGTCCACCCTCTCCCCTGGGCTGAGCATGTCCCACATTTTTTGCTGCACACCGGGGGTGCACATGTTCTAAGCTGCCCGCATGAAGGTTTGCGGGCGAGAATTCAGTCCGCAGCTTCTGCAGCGCATTCAGCGGACCGTCGATCAGGAACCGGACTTGTCCCGTCGGGATCTGTCGCGGCGGGTTTGCGAATGGTTGGACTGGCACACGGCCTTGCATCAACCCAAGCAGGTCAGTTGCCGCGTGGCGCTGCTGAAGTTGCAACGTCGTGGGGCCCTGGATCTGCCCGCGGTGGCCCCGGCCGTGATTTCTCCCAGGCGGCGAGTTCCGGCCCCCTCCGCCCCGCCGGAGATCGTGCCCACCGAAGCCTCGCTGCAGGACTTGCAGCCGGTGAGTTTGCGGCGCCTTGAGCAGGCGGAGGGTGCGGCCTCGCGCCTCTGGAATCAGAGGATGGAGCGCTATCATTACTTGGGATGCGGGCCGCTTTGTGGGGCGCAGATGCGTTACGCCGTGCACAGCCGCCAGGGCGAGTGGCTGGGTGGGTTGGCCTTCAGTGCCGCCGCTTGGCAATTGGCGGCGCGGGATGACTGGATTGGCTGGAGTGAGCCCGCGCGTCGTGAACACCTGCAGGAGGTGATCGCCAACAGCCGTTTTCTGATTCTGCCCCATTGGCGCGTACCCAACTTGGCTTCGCATGTGCTCAGTTTGGCGCTGCGGCAAGTGGCCGACGACTGGCAAGAACGCTACGGCTACAGGCCCCTGCTGGTGGAAACCTTTGTGGACGCGGAGCGTTTTACGGGCGCCTGTTATCGGGCGGCCAACTGGCTGGAGGTGGGCCAGACCCGGGGGCGAGGGCGTCAGGACCGGAAGCATGCGGGCGGGCAAGCCGTGAAGCGCGTTTTCCTGTATGCTTTGCATGCGCAGGCGCGCCAGCGCTTGGGCGGGCAGGCGCCGGGTTCGCCCCCTGCTCCGGCGGACTGGGCGGAGGAAGAGTTCGGCGGAGCACGCTTGGGCGATGCGCGGCTGCGGGAACGGCTGTTGATTCTGGCGCGGGATTTTTACGCGCGGCCGCAGGCCAACCTGCCGCAGGCCTGTCGGACTCGCGCCCGCACCAAAGCCGCTTATTATTTCTTGGAGCATCCGGGGACCTGCATGGACGCGTTGCTGAAACCCCATTATGAAGCGACCCAGCAGCGGGTAGCGGCGGAGCCGTGGGTGTTCGCGGTGCAGGACACCACCTTCCTCAACTATAGCGCCCATCCGGAAACCGACGACCTGGGCCCGATTGGTTCGGATAAAAAGATCCTCGGGTTGGTGCTGCACTCGACCCTGGCCTTCAATGCAGCGGGCACGCCCTTGGGATTTCTGGACGTGCAGTGCTGGGCGCGGGACCCCCAGCAGTTTGGCAAACGGTCGAAACGCAAGGATCTGCCGGTGGAAGAGAAAGAAAGCAGGAAATGGCTGAAGAGCTTCCAGCAAGTGGCCGAGGTGCAGCGGCGCACGCCCTCCACGCGCTTGGTGAGTGTGGGGGATCGGGAAGCGGATATTTACGAACTGTTCAAGCTGGCGCTGGCCGAAGAGAACCATCCCTGGCTGTTGGTGCGAGCCCAACGCGACCGGCTGCGCGAGGACGGGCAAGAACACTTGTGGCCTTGGATGGCGCAGCAAACCGTGGCCGGCATTCAGGAAGTGCAAGTGCCGCGCCGGGGCAAGCAGCCGCGGCGGGTGGCGCGGCTGGAAGTGCGCTGGGCGCAGGTCACCTTGCGGCCGCCCCACGGCAAAGAAGCACGGGGCGAGTTGACGCTTTGGGCCGTGCTGGCACAGGAAGTCGGCGCGCCCCAGGGAATCAAAGAACCGTTGTGCTGGATGCTGCTGACCACCTGCCCCGTCGTGAACTTCCAAGCCGCTTGCGAGAAAGTGCATTGGTACACCCTGCGTTGGGGGATTGAGGTTTATCATCGCACCCTGAAAAGTGGCTGCCGGATCGAGCAACGGCAACTGGGTAAGGCCGAGCGTATTGAAGCCTGCTTGGCCATCGACCTGGTGGTGGCTTGGCGCATTTTCCATCTGGCCAAGCTGGGCCGGGAAACTCCTGACGTCCCCTGCACCGAGTACTTTGAGGAAGCCGAATGGAAAGCGTTGGTGGCTTATATCCCCAAGAACCCCACCCCACCCGAACGGCCTCCCAGCCTGCGAGAAACGATGCGCATGGTGGCGACGCTGGGCGGCTTCCTGGGACGCAAGAGCGACGGCGAACCCGGCACCCAAACGCTCTGGCTCGGCTTGCAATATCTTGAGCCACTCACCGCCATGTGGAAACTCCTTACTCATCCTGCGCACTCACCCCCGGTGTCCAGCCGAAGATATGGGTAACGATCAGCCCCAAGGGAGAGGTCTGGGTTTTCACACAGACTCTTAAGCCCCACATCGTTGACGACTTCGAGGTCGATCCGGCGGACATCTAGTTTGGAGTGCGGCAGCTTGCTGCCGCTTTGTATTCAGCGCCTACGGGACTCGGGATGCATACAGACCCTCCCGTTGCTCTCCCGCCCAATAAATGCTTGACACCAAGCATCACGCCCAGAACGCTGGGGGAAGAGAAAGCGGCAGCAAGCTGCCGCACTCCAAACTTGACATCAAACATCACGCCCCGCGGGTGGCGCCTACTTCTTGACGTTTCTTGTCGCGATGTATGCGCCCTAACTAAGCGTATAATCACCTTGTGCCCTACCCAAAGCACTATTACGGTTCTAATCACCTGCATTATGTAACCAGGAGCACCTATCGACGCGAGGGTGGGTGAATGAGCCCGGGGATTGGCCGTGGTCGAGTTGGAGGTTTTATTTCCTGAGGGACGCTTCACTGCCAGTGATGGACATGGTGCGTTATGTAGGGGGGGAGGGGCCTTAGCCGCACGAGAGGCGCATACATCCCGACAAAAAACGTCGGAACGTATGCACCACCCGCGGGACAATCAATGTCGGACGTATCACAGTTCGCTAAATCGGTTCCAAGAGGACCCTTGCGTGAAGCAGAGCGCGAACTTATTTGTTCACTACTTTCTGGGATTTCTGTCAGTGCAGCGCTGGGAAACACACTTTCGGTATCTTGCGTTACAGATATGGACGATGGTGGAATGGGCAGCATTCGCTTTGTTCAGCCCGAACCAGGAACCTTTGGAAAGGAATTGGCGGTAGCTGAATATATGGACAGCGACGGGGTGCTGGTGAGCATTGCCCTCAATGCCGACAGTAATGGCCAACTGCTGGAGCTGGATTTCTGGAAAGTAGACTTTTCCCCGCTGAGACGCTATCCGAAACCCTCGGACCTTGTCATCAAAGGCTAGGCGCAGGCGGCGGGCTGGAGCGCGGCCTTCAGGCCGCGCTGCGCTACCCCGCTTTAAAACGGCACAAATTGTACCCCGATCTCACCCTTTTCTGTTTCTCACCCACTGGGTAGACGGGGCAGGTCGTGGCGACCAAGGTCGGATTCTACTCCGTACCTAAAAGGCCGATGACTTTCCACCACACGATTCTACGGCGGCATGAAATGCCTTGATAAATCGTGGAGCATAATCAGGTTTCATTACGATGGGGCCATGCAGCGGTTCTCCTGAAAGTGCGTGTAAGGGATGAACTTTCTCTCGTTCTTTGATGATAGGTGTGAAACTTATGAGGTCTTCATCATTGATAGTTCTAAAGTCAATTTCCACTGCGGATGGTACCCTGCTGTCCATCGTTGGTGTCGATTTTATTGATGATGGATCGATGTCATGAAGGTTGAATACATACTCCGCATAAGGTTTATATTTAAAATTCTCTTTCATTTCCACATCGGTGTCTGTCGAGCTTGTCTCTCGATTTAATGATATGATTCTTACAGTGCAGCGCGCGTCAAAAAATAGATACCACGTTGACTCATAGCAATGCCAATAGGTACTCCAATCCCATTTTTTGAGAAAGTCCCCTGCATCAAGAAACTTGCCGTGGACCCCGTTACAGATGTGAGAACCAGTATTATCATCGCCGCTGTAGCCGCCCTCCACGTTATATGTGTTTTCAATCCACTTTGTTGCCTCAGCCAGGGCTTTAGCATCTGTATCGTTAGTTTGCGCCTCGACCGGCTCAGTTTCATTGGGCAAGGCCTGGGCCTTGGACGACTTAGACAGGAGCAGGCGTTTCGCATCATTGATGGGGATTGCGAAGTTCAGATTTTCGCCGCCCTTGAGATACAGGGTGGTGATTCCAACTACCTCGCCCGCCATGTTGAACAACGGGCCACCGCTGCTACCGGGAGATATCGGCGTCGTGATCTGCAAGAATTCGCCGCCTTCCGCTTCGAGTGTTCGGACTCCGCTGATAATTCCATTTGAGACGGTCGATTCGAGAGAAAGCGGATTGCCAATGGCAACGACTTCTTCTCCCACTTGAAGTTGGTCCGAATTCCCGAGCGTGAGCGTCCGAAAATCTTCACCGTGCGCCTTGATGATGGCAACGTCCCTGGCTTTGTCGAATGCCAGCAGTCCATCGACAGCAAAGAAAGCACCGTCAGGGAGCTTGACTATAGCGGAGCTACCGCTCTCAATGACGTGATAGTTGGTCAAGATGAGACCGTCCTTGCTGATGAAGAAGCCGCTGCCTTGGGCGATGGGACTGCCGTCCTTTCCCGACATTATGATCGACACGACAGCGCCACGCGCATCTTTAGCTATCGCTGGTATGGTCATTCGAGGACGTGCCGGCTGCGCGGCAGCCGTTAGGCCTAGGAAGAGCACAGAAAGAGCCATGGGTTTCAATGCTTTCGTCACGATGGTCCCTCCTTTGCTTCTTCCATCCGGGCCGAACTCTTCAGCCTGTGTGCTCACAGTCTAACGTAGTTTAGAAATGCGATACGATAGAACTTCTGTACTATGGGAGAATGGTGTCAGGTACCTTTTTTCTCCTCCATGAGAAACCTGGGACGCTCTGGAAAAGGTACCTGACACCATTTTCCCCTTAATTAAAGGGAAATCCCACAACGTGAACCACTCTGCACGCTTATCAACGGATTGGGGACATCACATCGTTCCTTGACTTTCGAGGTGCGCGTGGTCCATCATCGATTCGGGGCGGGGCCTTTTTTGCGACCGGAAGGTAGTGTCCTCACCGGGCACTGCGGTAGGCGCCAATAGGCATTCCCCGCCCTCTGAGTTCACTATCGCAATTCGTAAACGCTATAGAACGTGGTGGAAAGGATAGACCGCGTGTCTTGCTGCGGTCTTGCCACCAGGAGCACGACTTCGATTTCGATTGGCGGACGGAATGGCGGGAGGCTCCGACCATGTATTACGTGGAGTTCACGTTCAACGGGTCTGCCTAAATGGTCTGTACTCCGGATCCTTTGCGGCGTCACTCCCACAGCATTCTTCAGTGCCTCCGACCAAGAAGACCCCACTCGCCTGTCCAAATCCCGCAGCTTTACCGATTGAGTTGCCTTTTCAACCAACTCCTTCGCACACCGCAAAAGCGATAACTTGTGACAGACCTCTGCCTGAGATCGCGAGACTCGCACCACGTGACGCCAGCCCTTCAGCGTAATATCGACCTTTCCGAACAGTGGTGACTGTGAACCTTCCTCTCTCCATTTTGAATAGAACGCCCACGCTTGTGGTTTCACTTGCGAGACTTTCGTGAAGAGAGATGGCGCCGCCGACAGCCGGCTAGTCGGATTGGGGTACTTCTGCTCAGAGAGTTCGTAGAGTTCTTTGAAGAACGGCCTCAGGTCCCGGTGTTCGTCATAGGGCAATATCACAACACCACGCCTCTTCCAGTGCGCACGTTGTTCTGTTGTTGGCTGCCGGATAAGTGCGTACGTCGTGGGCACATCATCACCATAAACTGTTCGCACATCTTCGATGACGCCGCGAAAGTCGGGATCCCTAAGAGAAAAGCCGACGGTAAGAATTGTGTAGCCGAGTATCCAAGTTCTGAGCAGGTTCTGGTAACGTTGGTCCCTTCGTAACTTTGTGTACGAATCTTTGGTCAATACGAGGTTTTCGGAGGGATTGGGGGTACGAATGCACCCATGGATCTTGGCGAGGAAAGGCACGGAACGGAAGCGGGCAGGCTCTTCCAAGAACTGGGGGTACACCATCGGCCGAAAGCGATTTGTGTGAAATTCGATCACACAGTCAAAATTCGTCGTAATGATTCCACGGAACTGAATGGCCAGAATCAACTCGTGAAGACTGCTTTTGATCAGGTCCGGGGGGTCCAATTCTTTCCGCAGGAAATTGCTGAATTCATCAGGCCGAGTGCGCGCTTTGAACTCTTGGGCGATGGCAAGATAGTTGCCCCTCGTGAGGTCTGACCGCAGCCGTTCAAGCATGTTGGCGTCAAATCGGCGTTGTTGCAGCTCCACAATCATCCTACCCATCAAGGCAGGCCAATCAGGGAAGGACTTTCCGCCGACCCGAACCTTGCGCGACATGCCTGCACCGACGAGCAATAAACATCGCTGAGGATCTTTTTGAATGCCGTCAATGAAGTTTGGCGGAATGCGCATCATTGCACTCCCAGCTCTCAGTATCGAGGTGGGTATCAATAAAGGTACCTCCAGCCCACCGTTACTCCGAATCACATTGTGAATGATTCTAAGGTCGTTGACAATCTGTTCATCGCAGCCGGGTAAATTGGACGCACCCTGGATCAATCGGGGGCCATTCCCATCGACACTGGCTCGAAGCGCCAGGGGGGAATGGTGTCAGGTACCTTTTTTCTCCTGCATGAGAAACCTGGGACGCCCTGGAAAAGGTACCTGGAACGTGTGAAAAAATTAACGACACTGCGTGGCTGTGGTAACTGGGGTGAAGCACAGTGGAAGCATGAGCGAAAACACTCAGGTTATTCGTCCACGGCTGGTTGCTGTAAATCGTCGTCAGATGGTGATGCGGGCGATTGATGTGGAGCGACTGAATGAGGAAGATCACCCGGCGCGCTCGATTACATCGATTCACAGAGCATCGCCGGACGTCATATCGAACGCCACCACAGCGACATGGGCAGAATCAGCTACTACAAGCTCGGGACAGCCAAAAAGACGCGGTATCTGATGGTTTACCTCACGCCCGATGGGCTGGTCGGGGATTTTGATTACGTCGAGGACTAGCGGTGAATGCGACGGCCGTCCTCATCTGCAATTTCCAGCACTGATCTTTGGGCCTGGACTGCCGATTGACCTCCTGTGGTTCGGTCGCGCCAGCTTTGAGTCGGCATTGTCCGCACTGACCAACTATCTATGCTGGCCGGAATGTCAGCGCAGTGGAGCATTGGGCAGACTTTGCCCAATCTGTCTCAAGGTTCCAGGCAAAAGCTTACTCCTCGCCCGTTCTCCCTCGCCGTACCTCATCTCGATACCGAAGTTAAGTTCTGAGCCCACAAGGAGTTATTTTTCAGCCTTGCAATCCTATGCTTTGGCCAGTGCACTGCAATGGTTCTAAGCGGAGGCGTGAACGTGGAGAGTGGCTTTTACGCGGCATTTACAGGGTTGTCGGCTGAAACCAAAGCGCTGGAACTGGCGGCCAATAATCTGGCCAACATCAGCACCACCGGCTACAAGGCGCAACTTGAATTCTACAAGTCGCTCACGGCCAGTCTTGCGACTCCCAATCAGAGGCCTTTGAGCACCTTGAATCAGGCTATCAATAATTACGGCGTGCTGGGCGGTGCCAAGGTGGATGTTCAACCGGGCACGCTCGAGCGCACCGGAAACGACCTCGACATGGCCATGGAAGGCTCCGGGTTCTTCGTGGTGCAAACCAAGGCAGGGTTGAAGTATACGCGTGATGGAAATTTCCAAGTGGACACCAACGGTCTGCTGACGACGGCCTCGGGTGACCCGGTCATGGGCGACCAAGGTCCCATCAATGTTCCCAGCGGCCCCATTACCATCGCTCCCGATGGCACGCTATCGTCGCAAGGGGCTATCGTAGGAACCCTCCAGTTGGTCGATTTCCCGCCCGGCACGCCGCTGGTCCCGGAAGGCAATTCCATGTACCAGGCGCCCGCCGGGACGGCGACGCCCGCAGCCGATCCACGGGTCCGCCAGGATACGCTCGAGTCGTCCAATATGAATCCCATCACCGGTACTGTGAGTCTGATTATGATCCAGCGACAAACCCAACTGTTGCAGCAGGCCCTTACGATCTTTTACAACGACTTCGACAAAAGCGCTGCCGAAGATGTTTCACGCGTTTCCGGATCTTAGAAGGAGATCTCAATGTTTCGTGCTCTTTACACCGCCGCCAGCGGCATGATCGCGCAGCAATACAACCTTGACAACGTGGCCAACAATCTGGCCAACGCCAGCACCGGCCGGCTTCCGGGGCCGCCGGTTGCAGTTCGAAGACCTCATCTACCAGGACCTGGTCGCTCCCGGCGCCGCTTCCACACAACAGACCAACTTTTCGTCCGGGCTGCAGATCGGTTTGGGGATCGCGTACCGCTACCTCCGAAGTGCTTCAGACTCAAGGCGACGCTACGGCCACCGGCAATCCGCTCGACCTGATGATCCAGGGCCAAGGCTTTTTCCAGGTGAAACAACCGGACGGACAGATTGCGTACACGCGCGCCGGCTCTTTTCAACTTGACCAGCAAGGCAATATGGTGATGTCGAATGGCAATCCGCTGCAGCCCTCGATCAGCATCCCTTCCAACGCTCAGACGGTCACGATCGGCTCTGATGGCACCGTATCCGTCACCCTGCCGGGGCAACAACAAGCGCAGCAGGTGGGGAGCATTCAGCTTGCCACGTTCCCCAATCCCGGCGGCCTGCAAAGCGTCGGCCAGAACCTGCTTGTTCCGACCACGGCCTCCGGCCAGCCCGTAGTGGGAAGCCCCGGGGGCGCGGAGGGGCTGGGCACGCTCCAGCAAGGAATGCTCGAGCAATCCAACATTGATGTGGTGCAGGAGTTTGTGGAGATGATCCTTACCCAGCGATCTTACGAGGCCAACTCGAGAGTGGTGGAAGCGGCGAATGGCATGTTCCAGAACCTCAGCAGTATCGGCAGGTAAACGGGGTAGGGAAAAACCGACAGTAAGAAGCTAGGAAGCGGGAAGGTAGCATGAAGAAGCAGGAAGCACAAACCAATAGTGAGGTGGCAAGGGGGAGAAAGCGGGATACCGCGACTGATTTGAGTGGGCAGGTGAGACAGAGTAGGGAGTTCGCGGGACCCTCGTTGATTCCGTGGGGGTGCTTGCTGCGTCTTCCGGCCGGGTTCAAGGGCCGAGCCGCCAAAGGCGCTCGATGGACGAGGTGGTTGTTAACCCCTGATGCTTCCTTCCCGATTCCAGTTTCCTGCTTTTTGGTTTTTGTATGCTGCTTTTTCCTAGTCCCCGGCGAAGCCAAAGCCGGCTCCCTCGGGCCTCGCGTCCGCATGGCGGGCGCTGTCGAGGTGGAGGGTGAAACGGTCAAACTTTCTGACCTGCTCCCTGCCCACGCGCCTTCTGATTTAGCGGAAATCTGCAAAGGAATCATCCTGGGAAATTCTCCCCTTCCCGCCAGTCAACGTGTCTTCTCGAAGGGACAAATCGAGCAGCAATTGCAGGAGTTTCCTTCGCTTGTGGGGCGTCTCGAAATTCCCGAACGGGTGGTCATCACCTGTAAACAACGCCGTCTTTCCGCCGCCGAAATCCAGGCCGCGATATACGCTTTTCTGGCGGGGGAGGGGACAAAAGATGTCCTTGCTCCGAAATGTTCCTCAGGATCTGCGAGTCGGTCCATAAAGGGTGAACGGGAATCCGCTGACCATGGCAAACAAGCTTGCGTGGCTGGGGGGATGAACCTTCGGGCGCCCGTGTATGTGACCAAACCGGATCCCGGCCTCGAAGTAAAGCGAGTGGAACTCGACCTGGTCCAGCGAAAGACTCGCTTCTTGCTGTGGACTTCCAAAGAGCCCGCGACGTTGCCGTTCTATGTGACGGTGGAGGGGTTGCTGCCAGCACCGAATTGTGATGCCCCGTCAAGTGGGCGGAACGGCCGGGACCTGGCGGCTGCAGGGTGTGGCGCGCGGTTTTGGAAGGCAGGGGCTGGGCGAGCCATGTCGGCTTTATCGCTCAGCAGCGGCCGGTCTGACGTCGCCTCTCGCCGGGTGAGACCCTCCCAGCAGTCAGTGTCGCCTGCCGTCATGCTCGTGGCGGCAGGCAAGCCGGCAAGACTGGTGGTTGAAACGACTTCGTTGCGTCTGACGGTGACGGTGACTCCTCTCCAGTCCGGTGCGAAGGGTCAAGTCATCAGGGTGAGGAATCCCGACACGCAAGGAGTGTTCGAAGCTCGAGTGGTCGGCCAAGACCTTCTCGGTGCCGGATTCGGGGAAGAGAAGGAGGAACAAAACTGATGTGGCAAGTCACACGTGGGGTTTTAAGCTGTCTGGGGTTAGCCCTCCTCGTTACCTCGAGCGCTCCAGCGGCCCGAAGCAGGAAGGACAAGTCTGTCAAAGAGACGGCAGGGGAAAGTCTTGCCCAGTACATCCAACGAGTCAAGGGTACGACCCCTTCCGGCTCATCTCTGGGAAGTCTCTGGGTTCCACAAGGACGTTTTGCCAACCTACCCACCGACGACAAAGCGATGAACGTCAACGATACGATCATCATCAACGTCATCGAACAAACGACTGCGGCGGCGGATGCAAGCGTGAAGTCAGCGAGGACATTTTCTGCCAGTTCAAGCCTTAGCGCTCTGGGAGGCCTTGTGAAGGCGAACAACGGGCTGCAAAACCTGTTTTCGCCGCAGTCTGCCATGGCCTTGAACGGCCAATCTCAGAACGCTTCGGACAGTGCCTTGACTACCACCTTGGCGGCCCAGGTGGTTAGCGTGCTGCCTAACGGCTATCTCGTGATTGAAGCGATCCGGCAGATGGAACTGAATAACCAGCGCCAGACCCTGGTGGTGCACGGAGTGGTCCGGCCGAATGATGTTGCCGTGGATAACTCGGTGCTTTCGTCTCAGATCAACAATTTGGAGGTCCGGCTTAACGGAAAGGGTGTGCTCAGCGACGGCACGAGACCGCCAAACAAAATTGTCAATGCAATTCTGAAGCTGGTGGGGTTTTGAGGAGCTATGAAATCGTTTAAGTGCCTGTGTGGAATAGGTTGCCTGCTGTTTACGGGTCTGGCGATGGGTGCGACGAAGGATACCGCTGCTAAGGCCGGTGCGTATTCAGGACATCGCCACGGTCGAAGGGGTTCGTGATAACTCCCTGATCGGCTATGGGATGGTCGTGGGCCTCAACAACACGGGTGACCGGCAGCAGACCCTATTCCCCGCGCAGACCTTGGTGAACGTGCTGCGGAAAATGGGAGTGCAGTTGTCAGGGTCGCTCACCTCCATGCAAGTCCGTAACATCGCGGCGGTTTTCGTCACGGCAACCCTTCCGCCCTTTTCAAGCCCCGGAACGCGAATTGACGTGGATGTCTCCTCGGTAGGCGACGCCAAGAGCCTGGAAGGCGGAATCCTGTTGCTCAGCCCGCTTTATGGAGGGGATGGGCAAACCTACGCCACGGCGCAAGGCTCGGTGGTCCTGGGCGGGTACACGGCAGGCGGACGAGGCAACTCCGTGCAGGTCAATCATCCGACTGCGGGCCGGGTTGTTGGAGGAGGCCTGGTGGAACGCGACACTTCTGTCGATCTTGCCAAGCTAAACCACGTGGCCCTGGTGCTTCGCAATTACGATTTTGCGACCAGCCAGAAAGTGGCGGAGGCCATTAATGGCCGCTTTGGAGAGAATCTGGCGCGGGCGGTGGATGGCCGCCGGATTGAGGTCAAACTCCCGGACACCAGCCGCGAAGGCATTTCGCGGGCCTTGGCGCAAATACAAAGCCTGACGGTAGGCGTTCAGGAAGCGGCCAAGGTTGTGGTCAACGAGCGAACGGGAACTATCGTCATGGGACAGCATGTTAGCCTGAGCGCCTGTTCTATTCTCCACGGGAACCTGGCCATAGAAATTGCTACCCAGTACCAGGTTTCGCAGCCTCTGCCCAATTCTCAGGGGCAGACAGTGGTTGTGCCTCAAACTACAGTGCGTGCCAAAGAGGGCCCTGCCAACCGCGTGGAACTGCGCGAAGGTGCGACCGTACAAGAGCTCATAACCAGCTTGCAAGGCATCGGTGCAACGGCGCGTGACATTGTGGCCATCCTCGAAGCCATTCAAGTCGCCGGCGCCTTGCAAGCTGAACTCGAGGTGATCTGATGGTTGTTGCGTCGAATTTGAATTTCAGGGGGGACCGAGCATATCCTCTGTCTCCCAGCACGAATCCTCCCAGCTCGGACACTGCAACCGCGGGATCGCGAATCCAAAAGCTGACCAAAGTGGCGCAGGATTTCGAGGGTGTCCTGCTTTCTACATGGTTGCAGGAGGTGCAAAAGAACTCACTCGATCCTTCCGGGTCAGATCTGGATTCCGGTTCAGGAACGCTCCAAAGTCTGGGGACCCAGGCCGTAGCGCAAGCTATAGCTCAGCGGGGAGGTTTGGGGATTGCCCGCATGATCGTTGACCACTACCGGCACGCCGTAGATGGTCGGTCAGAGATTACGCCCTCCAAAGAGGGGCAGGGAAGGGTCGGAAGGTGAAAGTGGTCATTGGACAGAAACGGCCCCGAATGGTGATAGGGTCCGAGAGCATGGCCGGCATGAGCCTTCCCATGGCCACCCCGGCGACATTGCATTCGCGGCATGACACCACTCCCGATTAAAGTTTTTGAAATACCCGCCGATAGGATCATTGGAATAAGAGGAGACCGCAGATGAAGATTGATTCTTCCTATGGCCTTTCGGGACAGATAGGGACGCAAAAAGTTGGGACGACTGGAACCACCCAGAGTCAGAACCTGACAGACAAGGTGGGTTTCTCATCCGATGAGGTGCAGTTTTCGGCTGATGGTGAGAAGGTCCAGAAGCTGAAGACAAACCTCAATAACCTTCCGGACGTGCGTCAGGACCGTGTCGCAGCCCTCAAGCAGGCGTTTCAGGAGGGCAGCTACAACGTTTCCAGCCAGCAGGTCGCTGGGGCAATGTTCTCAGATCTGCTCGGCGAAGCATAACTGGCGCCGTGGCCGCTAGGAGTCCGAAATGGATGAGTTTTCAACCTCGCCCATCCAGGAGGCTATTCGTGCCACAGACTCGCGGCAGGAACGAGCCCCTGCGCGCCAACAGCCTTTAGAGAGGAAGCTTCGTGTCCGGAAGGGCGATGCAGAAACTGACGAACAAGATGTGCCGGATGATACGGTTGCGAACGGCGAGTCAGGGCATCGCGTTGACGTTTCGGTCTGAGCAATGAAAAGTCCAGAAACCCAACAGTACCTCGAGCTGCTCAAACGACGCGTCGCCAGTTTAAGGGTGACGGCCAGGGAGCTTCGCGAATGCCGGGAGTCCTTCACAAGAATGGACTTGGATGGGATGTGGGAGCATATCGCTTACCAGAAAAGCCTCTGCGCGGAGGTCCGGGCCTTGGATGGCGAGTTAGGAATCCTGCGAGGTAGATTGGCGGCGGAGGCCGCTTTGAGCCCAAAAGCATGAGCGCGGCAGCGTTCGCCGAGCTGTTCGATTCCGGCTCGCTCGCCCAGTTGAAACAAATCATGCAAGACCATGCAACGGTCGAGAAGGCGCTCAGGCGGCTCAACCGAGTCTACGCGGGGCTTCTGAGGCGCTCCCGTCGCTCGATCAATGTGCTCAGCAACGTGATGGCGAGCTATCTCGGCACTTATGATCCGCCGCCCAATCGGCATGCATGGTCACTCCCGGGGCAGCAGGCAGGGATGTGAGCCATGTCGAGCCTGTTCGGAAGCCTCTCGATTGCGATGCGATCTCTCCTTGCGCAACAGGGTGCGCTTGATACCACAGCCAACAACATTTCCAACGTCAACACCCCTGGCTACTCAAGGGAGCTCCCCATTCTAAATGAGGCTCCGCCTCTCGATATAGGGCAAATTTCGATAGGGAATGGGGTGGAGTTCGAGGGTGTCCAGAGTGTTCGGGACAATATCCTGGAACTTCGCATCGATCAGGAGACTCAGCAGCAGAGCCAACTCAACTCCTATGTAAACTCGATGAATCAGGTCCAGTCGCTTTTCAATGAAACCAGCGGCGCTGGGCTTAGCGATACCCTAAACACTTTTTTCAATAGCTTCCAGCAACTAGCTGCCAATCCTACGGATATTCCTACCCGCCAAGCGGTGATTTCGGCCGCGCAGGATTTGGCTTCGACATTCCAACAAACCGGGCAGCAGTTGCACAGCATCCAGCAGGGCGTTGACCAGCAGGTGGGGCAAACGGTTAGCGAGATCAATTCGGACATTACGCAGTTGGCAGGCCTGAACCAGCAGATCTCGAGCCTCCAGAACAGCGAACAGACTGGAATGCTACAGGACCAGCAATACTCTGTCCTGAATAACCTCTCGCAACTCACCGATGTGGGGGTTACATATGCCAGCAATGGCAGCCTCACGATCACCACGGGCAACGGTGTGCCCTTGGTCGCGGGAGGACAGAGTTTTGCGCTTAGTACGGCGACGAACACGAACACAGGATTGCAAGACATATTCTCCCAAGGCAGTGACGTGACAGCGAATCTTACGGGGGGCCAGTTGGGGGGGTTACTCGAAGCCCGCGACCAGTCCATTCCGGCCACTACTTCAAGTCTGGACAACCTCGCGGCGGGCATCGTGAATGCCGTTAACACCCAGAGCAAGAAAGGGTTCGATTTAAATGGCGTCAAAGGTGGCAACATCTTCCTGCCGGTTGCCCAGCCTTCGCCGGGGTCGAACGCGGGCGCGGCTGAAAACATGGAAGTGGTGGTGACGGACCCTTCATCGATTGCTGCCAGTTCCAATGGCACCACAGGGGACAACGCCAATGCGCTCGCCTTGGCGAACATTCAGAACTCCGCTGTTGTCAATAACCAGACGGCTACGGACTATTATTCGGACTTGGTTTCCTCAGTCGGCAACGATGTTTCCACCGCTACGGACGAGCAGGAATCTGTGGGTTTGGTCCTCACTCAGCTCAAGAACCAACAGTCAGACATCTCGGGCGTGTCCCTGGATGAAGAAGCCTCGAACTTGATCCTTTACCAGCGTGCTTACGAGGCCGCAGCGGAAGTTGTGTCCGCGATCAATAACATGACGAACGAGGTCATCCAGGATCTCTGAAGGAGACGGCATGGGCATTCGGATCAATCCGGATCTTACCGCCGACATGCTGGCAGGGCTGTCACTCGATCGGCAGCAGGAAGACCAGGCCATTCAGGAGCTTTCCACCGGGCGGAAAGTGAATCAGCCCTCCGACAACCCGGCGGCGGTGGCGGGGTTGATTGTAAACAACGCTCAGACCAGCGCTGTGAACACGTATCTGAGCAACATCAACACCCTCCAGGGCGGCATGCAGCAAGCAGATTCCGCTCTCAACTCCGTGGTTACAGCTCTTTCGCAAGCCGTATCTCTTGGCATAGAGGGTGGAAACAGTTCCGTAAACCAAACTGATTTGAACGCCATCGCGCAAGAGGTGAACGGTATCCAGCAGCAGGTTCTGAGTTACGCGAACGAGTCCTTTCAGGGCGGCTACCTGTTTTCAGGGACTGCCGTCACCACGCAGCCCTTTGTGACCGACTCCAGCTCAACCTCCGGAGTGAGTTACAAGGGCAATACTTACGTCAACAACGTCGAAATTGGTGAGGGGCAGGCCGTACCCGCCAACGTTCCGGGTAGCCAGCTTTTCAGCGCCCCGGGAGCGAACGTGTTTCAAGCATTGTCCGATCTCTCGACGGCACTTCAAAGCGGATCAAACATCCCAGCCGCAACCACGGAAGTTCAGACCGCATTCAACTATATCAATTCTCAACGCACATTTTACGGCGCCACCCTCTCGCGCCTGAATACCGCGACCAGCTTCCTCAATTCGGAAAACCTCCAGTTGAGTCAAGAGCAAAACAATCTGGTGGGCGTCGATATGGCCGCTGCCGCTTCCCAACTCACCTTGGCTGATATTGCTCTGAATGCGACCTTGGCCGCGGGTGGGAAGATCTCCCAAAAAAGCCTGCTTGATTATTTGACTTAGGCCCTCCCTGCGCAATTTATGCGAGCCCACTACCGGGGATCCTCCGCTGTGAACTTTGCTGGTGAGGTTCCTAGAATTGCCCCTCGGCTCCATCCGCACATTCCATTTCAATCGGGCCTGCCTGTTAGAGTTGCTCTTGAAATTAGACAGGTTTCGTGGTGCCTAGAGGGGATAAGGCGCGCAAGATCGCATCCAGAACTTGATCGAGATACTTACCCGCGTCTTCGGCAAGGAATCGGAGGACCCGATAGCCGTTCTCCTGAAGCAAAGCATCCTTGCGACGATCGCGCCGGTAGGCGTCCGGGTCACCGAGATGCTGGCTGCCATCCAATTCGATGGCGAGGCGTGGCCGCTCACAAAGCAGGTCAACTTCCATGCGGCCCCACCCATCGAAGGGAATGGGAAGCTCTGCGTTCAAATGAAACTTTCCGGCTGTTTCCGTCAGTGTTTCGAGTCGCCGGTATAAAAACGCTTCGGTGGCGCTGCGCGCTCGATCGGCGCCCTCGGCATTCGGCGGGGGCACGACCACCCCGCCCTTCGGGCACCCCTCCTTAGCAAGGAGGGGAGTTCGGCGGTTCCCCTCCTTGCTAAGTACTCAATTTCTTAACTACACTAACGTATATTAAGGCTTGAAATCGAACTCCATGGAGTGGCATTGTGTTGCTGAGGTGCGCAGCCATGCCAAGGTCGAGCCCATTCGCGATCACACTCTCGCCTGTCGAGGAAGCGGAGTTGCGCAGGCGTGCGGCAAAATATACGTTGCCGTATTTTCAGGTCCAGCGGGCCAAAATGATTCTCCATGCTGCCGCAGGCATGCCCAACGACGAGATCGCCGCCTGTTTGGACACCCGCCGCGAGGTGGTCTCCCTTTGGCGCAAGCGCTTTTTTGCTGACCGCCTCGCGGGGCTGGAGGAACGTGCTCGTCCGGGTCGCCCCCGGACTTTTTCCCCCAGACCTCGTCGTGCAGGTTAAAGCTTTGGCCTGTGAACTGCCCGCCCAGCACGGTCGGCCGCTGTCCCGCTGGAGCACCCGCGACCTGGTTCAGCAAGTCCAGCAAAGCGGTCTGGTGGCCTCGGTCAGCGGCAGCACGTTGTGGCGTTGGCTGCATGAAGACGCGATTCGGCCCTGGTACCATCGCAGTTGGATCTTTCCCCGTGACCCGAACTTCGCCGCCAAGGCCGGACGCGTGCTGGATCTCTACGCCCGCCAGTGGCAAGACCGGCCGCTGAAGGATGACGAGTTCGTGATCTCCGCCGATGAAAAGACCAGTATTCAGGCCCGCCGCCGCAAGCACGCCACGCAGAACTGCCGGCCCCGCACTCCCATGCACGTTGAGCACGAGTACTCCCGCTGCGGGGCCTGGACCTATATCGCCGCCTTGGACGTCCACCGCGCCCGAGTTTATGGCCGCTGTGAAACCCAGAATGGCATCGCTCCCTTTGACCGGCTCGTCGCGCAGGTGATGACACGACCACCTTATAACGACGCCCGTCGCGTCTTCTGGATCGTGGATAACTGCTCGGCCCATCGGGGCACCCGAGCCGTTGATCGTCTCCGCCATCTCTACCCCCGCCTGACGCTCGTGCATGCCCCCGTCCATGCCAGTTGGCTCAACCAGATCGAAATCTACTTCTCCATCGTCCAGCGCAAGGTCCTCACACCCAATGATTTTCCCGATCTCAACGCCGTCGCCGAACGCCTCCTGGATTTTCAATACTATTGGGAAACCACCGCCCGCCCCTTCCAATGGAAGTTCACCCGTCAGAATCTCGCCGATCTCCTCCTCAAGCTCGGTACCCCGCGCTCACCCCAAAATACGTTAGTGAACTTCTGAAGTGACCGACTAAGGAGGGGATGAAGGGGTGGTTCGCGAGTTACGGCAACATCGACGAACTGGCTTGCCAGGGGAGAATCTACGCCATCGCGCACCAAGCGCCGCCCACTCGAGGCGTATTGAGTTCTTCCACTCGGGATCGACGGGACGTAGCACGTCGGCCGGCCAACCAGGCACGGCGCTGCCCGGAAGGTCGATAGTGTGGTCAATCGCTTCATAGCCGCGACAGCGGCGATCAAACATCCGCGCCAGCATCGGCACATTGAGGTCGGCGTAGTCGTACACGCGCACTTCACGCTTCCCATCATAGAGGCGGTGAAACGCGCTAAGTTACGCTCTTGAACTCCTCCGAACCTTGGCGTAGAGTGCACATAGAACCTAGAATAGACTTAGGCGGGATGGGAACCATGGACACGATTCCGGCACAAGAAACGGTAGACATAATCGGTCTGCACAGTGACGAAACCGAACGGCAGCTGATTCAAAACATCATTGATAGCTACCACCACGACTGGGACGTCTTGGCTGAGTTGTGCCAGAACGCGATCGACGCGATACGTGAGAAGGATCCGCCAAAAGGTACGGTGGAAATACGCTTCGATCGTAAAGGTCACTCCATACAAGTTCTTGATACCGGCGTCGGCATGACGCGCGACAAAGTGTCCAGAGCGCTGGCTCCTAACGTCACCTTCAAAAAAGGCCAAGCCAAGCTGATCGGCGAGAAGGGATTAGGACTTACGTTCTGTGTATTCAGGACGAATAAGATAACGCTCGAAACCTCCAGGGGCGATGGGCTCGTGCACACGATTAGTTTTGAGCGCGGCCGGGACTGGCTTGAAGAGCGCACGGCTAAAAGGCCCTTTGTCGTTGTATCAACTAGAAGTGAGCCCTCTGGATCGTTCACAAAGGTGTCGGCGGATGACGTGAGTGCCGATTGGGATCTTGAGTGGCTCCGCTTGCAGCACCTCCTCGTTACAAAGACGGCCTTGGGCAGCACGTTTCCGCTCTTTTCGGAACTACAAAGCAGGAATCCGGAAATCGAAGTCAGACTAAGCGTAATAGAGGGCGACGGGACTCATAGAACACAAACCCTTCCCCATTGCTATCGGCACCCGGCGGATTACCTTCCTCACAGAAAGACCTTGGCGGAGGTTAGGGAGCTTGCCCAGAACAATAAGATCCGAGACTTTAAAGGTTGGGGACTTACCGACAAGCGCAGGGTGGACTTGGCTGGAAAACCTGGGTACTTTTACACGCTCATGCTGAGTGTCCCAGAGTATGACAAGTTGGCCGAACAGCAGCATCTTCTCGGTCGATACAAACTCCGGCAACGAGAAGCGGAGCGGACTGGCGGGTCTGTCATCCGCCCCGATGAGCCCGGAGATGTCGAGCCCGGAATCTACCTATCAGCTCGCGGCATGCCGACCGGTATTGTGTTGCCGTTTCCCACAGGGACCACGAGGCTGGATATTGGAATAACTTCTATTTTTTGGTCGAAGCTGAATGGCTCAGCTTCGATGCGGGTCGCAAGGTCGTGCCGGGTCGCACGCAAGAAGTTATCAAGAGGGCCTGCAAAGGCATTTGGGATGAGATGCGCGCGTGGAAAACTCGGTTCGTCGGTCACGAAAGCGAAGACAGCGTTGACCAGTTCGCGGAAACTCAGAAGGTCCAGGCCAGACTTGATAAGGTACAGAGTCTCCCCAAGCTCGGTCTAGGAAAAGTCCCCTTCGCAAAGGAACCTCAAACCGAGCAGGGTGTCATCGCGCTTTTCCACGAGATACTGGGCCGCGGCATCCTCAAAGGGTACCAGACTTGGGATATCAACACGGCTTCCACCTATGATGCTGTCGTGAAGTATAGCCTATCAGGGTCAGACGTGGGTGCTCAAGCTCTGCAAATCTGGCGCGAGAGACTAAACAAGAAGACAGCGCAGGGGGTCGACTTCTTTCCTCTCAACATGGAGTACAAGTTTGAAGCTTCTGACATCCTTCAGGACTTAGAGGACAAGACTAAGTACCTCGAGCAAATTCACCTCATTGTCTGCTGGACGTGCGACGACCAGTCCTTCGAGCACGCTGGAGTGGCGGTCCGCGAGGTCGAGCGGGACGCTGAGTTGTTCAATGGTGCGAGCAAGCGCCTCGAGTTCGGAGCTTCATTCTCCTCACAACGAAACGTGTATGTGATTGAGCTGGGACAACTCGTGAAGCGTTTGGAGACCGAGGGTTAGCTACAGGCGTCACCTGTCAATCCATCGTGCTCTTCAGAACGAGCGCCCCCAACTTCCGCGCCAAGGTGGCAGGGATGGCTTCGTGGAAAAAGATCCAAATGTGCCCGCCTTGGCCCGAGCGTGATCGCTCCAAGGCAGCCGGCACATTCATTTGGCGGCAGGTTTCCAGAAACGCGGCGGCATCGTCCTGCCATGCTGCCTTGTCAAAATCGGGTAGTGGGGGAATTGCGTGTTGCCGCCGAATTATTTGATTATCCAGTATCCGGGCCTATCTGCCTTCGTGGCCTTGCCTTCCAGGGTAAGTAGGTCAAGAACAGCGTGAAGGCGGGGGGCATCGTTCCTGAGAGCGTTCCTTAGTTCTTCCTCTGAAAATTCCACGTCATGCGTGCCCTCTCTGGCCTTAACCGCATTGGCGTAGATTACGATGATCTGGCCGAGGGCTCGTGTTTCCAGGGCTAGCCTTGCTGCCTCTGCTTCCACTTTGGCTTTCTTGGCTTCGGCGCGGGCCTTCCTGAGCTTATAGAAAAACATCGCGGCTCCTGTAATGGCGGCTATGCTGGCAGGTGTTGCTACCAGCGTCCAGTGATCCGCGACCCAGTGCCATAATTGGTGGAGATATGACATGGATGCAGATTATAGCCGATTTGGACTTTGAGAGACTGCGTGGGTTCGGTTGGTCGAGGTGTTAATGGATTGGGGTGCCGTCGTGCTGCGCACAGGTGAGTAGGTCTGTAATCTCCCATACGTGATCGGCGATTCCTGCTTGCATTGCAGGCGTGACGCGCAAGCTCATGTGGACGCGGCAGAAATTGTACCATGCCACGTAGAGAGCGACGGCGGCTTTGAGGTTATCTAGTTTCTTACTAAAGGCATTGACCAATCTTGTGAAGCGCCGGATGTGCATACGGAAGTTGAGATTGGAGCGCTCTACATAACTGGTGCTGATGTGGGCTTCGTCCGGGTTGCCGGTGATGGGAGTTGGAATGGTGGCGATGACTTCGGCGGGGCCGTACCAGTCTGGCCCCGCCTCCTTCGGTTTGCCATAAACCTTAACCAGTTGGGCGAAGTTGATGTCGGCCCCGAAGTAGGTTTCCATGGCTTCGACGTAACACCTGAAGCCATCGGAGGTAGCCTGATGAATACCGAGAACGCGGGAGCTATAGTCAGCAATGAAAGTATTGGCGCTCTCCGCGTCACGCTTGCCGACAAGATGGGAAATTACCAGCTTGGTATCTGCGTCCAGGGCTACGTG
>CAVYPU010000018.1:0-387362 GCA_963770415.1 uncultured Acidobacteriota bacterium | reverse complement strand
TTGTGTACGTACTTGGTTGGTCCCATTGCTGTCCGGCAAGTTGAGACCGCGAGGAGTCTCGTATTGTTCCTGGATTTCGACGGGACATTAACCCCTCTCCGGGCGCGCCCTGAAGACGTCCCGCCGCTTGACGGACCGGTTTCCACCGTGCTTCGCGCCCTGGCTGATCATCGCCGGCTTGGCGTATACGTGATTAGCGGACGGCGGCTTTCGGACTTGCGGGCGAGGATTCGAGTTGCCGGAGTTCATCTGCTCGGATTGTATGGTTGGGAAGGACGCGGCGTTCCCGCCCTGCGCAGGGAGCGGCAAGTGGTGCAGCGAGCCAGGCGCCTGATCGAGGCCCGTTTGGCCGAGTTGAGCAATGTTTGGCTGGAGGACAAGCGCCTGGGGATTGCTATCCATTATCGCGGCGCCCCGCCGGCGCAGGTACGAGCGGCAGGCCTTATCGTGCGAGAGGTGCTCGAACGTTTCAAGCCTCAACTCTACCTCCTCGAGGAGAAGAAGGCATGGCAACTGATTCATTGCGCAGTGGGCGGAAGGGGGATGCGGTGCGCAGGTTGCTGGCGAAACGACGCCAACCCCCGCTCGCGATCTTTGCCGGCGATGATGCCACGGACGAATCGGCATTCCTCGCCTTGCCTGGTGGGATCACCGTGCAAGTTGGGAATTCGCGCCCAACCCACGCCCGCTTTTACCTCTGCACCCCAAGCGAGGTCCTCACCTTTCTCGAAAGACTGGAGGCCGAAATCCCATGAAAAGGGCCGGACAGCCATTTGAATTCAAAACCGCGTCATACCTGATGCGCATCGGCAAAGAAACGGCGACCACCTTGGCGCAATTAAGCCAGGGATTGGAATCCTGCAGCGACACTTCGATTTTCAACCATACCTTTCAAACCCTCAGCCACCACCACTTTATCACCCAGGGGTTTTCCAATGACTTCGCACAATGGGTGCTCGCATCTTGCAACCAGCCTGAACTCGCGGAACAGTTGGCCTCGCTGGATATTCGGGATTACCTCTCGCTGACCGAATTGCGTGCCGACTTGAAGCGCCTGGTTGCCGATTACTGTGGACGCAATCCTCGACGGGCCGAGCAGACCGCCTTCGAACCGTTCTACTTCTACGAAGCCATCGGTGTCGAGGTCCCTCTGGGAATGGAAGCCTGGACGCTCGGAGAATTTCGCAAGGGCCTCGAGCGCCTGAGCCACGCCTCGATTTATTTCCACTTCATCGCTTCCCGCTTGAGGCTTCAGTTACGCACCAACGACTTTTCTTATTGGCTGGAGAATCGCCTTGGCTTAGGCGCACTCGCCAAGCGTGTCAATCACATCGATATCTACACCAACACGCTCGAAAGCGCTTTGCTAAGAATAATCGGTCTGGTCGACAGGGAGCTCAACTCATGAGCGAGACGATGCCCATTCCGCGCTTGATACGCTTCGACGATTATACGTCTGTCCTGGGCGAGCCGGAGGTTGCGGAACTGCGCACTCTCGCCTCCCGCCTCCAGATGCATACCGTCCAGATGGTGAACTCGACAGCGGTGGGCGGCGGCGTGGCGGAAATGCTGAACCGCATTATTCCCATCCTGCAGGAGTTGGGCCTGGCGATTCGCTGGGAGGTCATCACGGGAGGCGACGATTTCTACGAAGTCACCAAGGCTTTCCACAACGCCTTGCACGGCGGGCCTTACAACCTGCCGCCGCAGAGCTTTGACACATTTCTTGCTTACAACGAACAAAACCTCCTCCGGCTGCAAATGGAAGCGGAGTTCATCGTAATCCATGATCCTCAGCCTGCCGCTCTTATCCGGGCGCGCCGCGACCATTCCGGACATTGGATCTGGAGATGCCACATCGACGTTTCGCAACCCAACCCCACAGTCTGGAATTTCCTCGAACCCTGGATCAATAAATATGACGGCGCGATATTTTCCTCGCCCGAATTCGCCCGGAAATTGCAGGTGCCTCAATACCTCTTCTACCCCAGCATCGATCCGCTCTCGGAGAAAAACTGCGAACTCGAGCCGGAGCTGGTTAAGAGCATCCTGGAGCAATTCAATATTGACCCTGCTCGCCCCATCCTCACTCAAGTCTCGCGCTTCGACAGGCTGAAAGATCCCCTGGGCGTGGTCCGGGCATTTCAGATCGTGAAACGCTATTTTGATTGCCAACTCGTATTGGCAGGCGGCGGAGCGAGCGACGATCCGGAAGGCGCCGCGGTGCTCGCTGAGGTCCGCGAGGCCGCCGGAAACGACCCGGATGTCCACATCCTCGACCTGCCGCCCTGGAGCAATCTGGAGATTAACGCCCTGCAACGAGGGTCGACAATCATCATACAGAAGAGCTTGAAGGAAGGCTTTGGTTTAACGGTTACAGAGGGCCTCTGGAAGCGAAAACCGGTGGTCGCGTCGGCCGTGGGGGGCATACCACTTCAGATCATCCACAAGCACACAGGCATGCTCGCCCATTCCATTGAGGGCACGGCGTACCAGATTCGCTATCTGCTTTCGAATCCCGCGGCCGCCGAGAAGCTCGGCCAGCAGGGACACGAACACGTTCGCGAACACTTCCTCATCACCAGCAGTGCGAAACGTTACCTTACCCTGTTTCTCCACCTCTTAAATGAGCACTGAACTTGTAAAAAACCCAGCCCTCTCCCCCTTGGGGGACATAGGCGCTAGATTAAGCGTTGGGACGGGGTCCCGAAGGGACCCAACGTCATTAGCCGTAGGTGAAACCTACGGTAAACGCCGTCCCAAAGTATTCTATTCAACCCCGGAGGGGTTGAATTCGACCCCTTCGGGGTCGCTCAGATACTCAACGTATGCCATCTCGTCCGTAGGTTTCACCTACGGCTAATGACCTTCATGCCCTTCGGGCATGTTCGGCGGCCCCCACCAGCCCTTAATCCAGCGCCCATGCCCTTGGGGGAGAGGGTGGCTCGCGACGGCGTTTTCACCAACCGTCGCGGGACGGGTGAGGGGGTCCGAGGTGAGACATCCGATTAAATTAGGTATCAAGTGGCTTCCTGCGGGCTGGTTGGAATAAGGACAGGCTGCAGAGTCTCGGCAGGACGAGACCCTGCGCCGCCCGGCCGTTATTTCTGTGTGAAGGATGAAGAGTCCTGCAATTGCAACTGCGAACTTGGGCCATGTGCCGCTGCTGCCGTTCCGGCTGATTCTGGAGCCAGAATGCTTACATCAACTCGACGGTTCTGCTCTCGCCCGTCGTGGGACTTGTTGGGCGCGGCAGGTGAATCCTCGCCGTAGCCGACTGCATAGACACGGACCAGCGGTATCTGCTTGTCCATGGTCAGGTACCGCACCACTGCATCCGCGCGCTTGCGGCTGAGTTGCAGGTTATACGGTTTTGGGCCGCGGTTGTCTGTGAACCCCCTGACTTCAACGACGTAGTGTTTCATGCTGCCCACGGTCTGGGCGAGGCTATCGAGTGTCTCCGTGTCTTGTGGAGTCAACTTAACTTGGTTGAATCCGAAAAGAATGGTTGCTTTCTTGACGGATTGAAAATTGTCTGCATTTTCGACTTCCTGTTTTACTGAGGCAGCATCCGAGATGCCCTGCTGAGCGAGTCCTCGGGCCTCCTCTGCAGACTGCTGGGCCTTGTTGGCGTCTTGGTTGGCAGTGTCGGCCGTGGTTTGAGCCTGGGAGATTCCCTTCTCCGTTTTATGGTCAAGGTCCGTGATGCGTCCGCCGTTTTCCGCCACCTGCTTGTTGGTGTTATCGAGCTTCACTTCCAGTGGCTTGATGCTTTCCTGGATGTTGTTCTGGACGTATTTCTTGGTTGCGCACCCCGCGCTCAAAAATACCAAGCAAAACGTCACGCCTGCGGTCGAGAGTAATCGATACCTTTGCACGTCCATGGGTTTTCGCCTCCGTCCTGCCTCTCCGATAGTAAACTCAGCATGATGGATAAGCAGCTTGAGGACCAAAATGTCAAGCTCCCTAACTGCTTGACTGACCGTGGGTTAAACCTGCCGGAGGGTTTCCCGCTACAGTACTTTCTTATATGAGCTAGGAAAAATCTACTAAGTCGCGGCGTAGGGATCGGGCTCGCCCTACCCATGGGCCAACGGCCCGATCGAAGGGGACGGCAAGCCGTCCCCTTTCACCTGCCAAGCCAGAGCCAGACAGGAAGATCAGTGTTGGTCAATGATCTCAGTTCCGGGCGGAGGAGTGAAGCGAAACAGGGGGCGGTCGAGCGGTACATCGCGCTCAATGTGGTCAAAGTCGAACTGCATGCTGCTCTGGTCCGGCAGGATCACGCGCAGTCGCCGGATATCGAACTGGGGACTTATGACCATCAGCACCTGTTGATAATCCCCCTCCAGCGCCTTCTTGGGATAACAGCGCAAAACGCGGTCAGCAGGCTCGTGCTCGATGACGTCCGGCGCAAACTCCAGCTTGGAAAAAACCCGCCGCAAGTCGAGTCTTGAAAGCAGGAGCCGGAACGGGACGCGAATGTCATCGCTGGCTTTGAGCGGCGAACGTGTGAGTTGCTTTTCCTCAGGGATGTAAAGCTGCAGCGACTTCCCATCGGAAAGGAATAGCTTGGACTGGGGCCGCTGGTAATCCCACCGCATGAGTCCCCCGCGCGCGAAGTAAACAACTCCGGACTCGCTGCGAGTCCTGCCCCCGCTCACGTAAGTCTCGGTGAAATCGGCGCGGATGGTCCGCACCGTGTGATAGCTTGACTCGAATTGATGTACGTAGTCTTCGAGTTCCGGCGTACCTCCACCCATCGCGCCGCCTGCATGCGCGCTGCTGATCGAGGAGAGCAAACAGATGACTAATAAGAACGTCAAATTAGTGTAGCCGGATGTATTGCCTTCCCGATGGCTTGATCTTCTCACCGATTTCCGCCTTCCCGGGACTGACGGCTCACAGATTTCAGCCTTTCCACCGCCTCGAGACCGACCGGGTTCCTTGGGTCAGTCTGAAGGCCGGCGGCATACTCGTTGAGCGCCTCGCTCAAACGGCCTTTAGCTTCCAAGGAGGCGCCTAGCCCGAAGTGCGCGCGGCTGTCGAATGGATCCATGGCCAGCGCTTGCCGGAAGGCATGTTCGGCGTCCTGCCTGCGATTCGTGCGGCTGCAAATCTCACCAAGCAGGTCCCAGGCCACGATCGAGCCGCCACTCGAGATCGAACTGTGGAGGTGCCGCTCCGCCGCGTCGAGCCTTCCAGAATTGAAATAGAAATTCGCCAATTCGTTTCTTGCCTGAACGTAAAGAGGGGCAAGAGCCACAGCCGCTTTCAGTTGCTCCTCCGCCTTTTCAGGGGCTCCCGTCTCCGCGTAAATTCGCCCCAGGTTCATATGGGAGTCGGCATATTTTGGACGAAGCGCGATGGAACGCTGGAAACCCTCGATGGCTTCGTCGTAGCGCTTTTTCCGGGCTGAGACGAGTCCGAGATTATTCAGGATCAACCAGTGATCTGGAGCGCGACGCAGCGCCTCGCGCCATTCCGCCTCGGCCTGGTCCGGCGAACCCAGATTCCAGTATACCGCGCCCAAGTTGATGCGCAGCGCGATGGCGTCCGGCTGCGCAGCCAATGTGGTCCTGTAAAACGTCGCGTCGTCATGCCAAACATGGCTGCGTGTGGCGATCCTCGCCACGCATAAGGCCGCCACGACGGCCAGCCCCGCGGCGTAGACCTTATGAGCGGCGGGCGGCTCCGCCAGCGCTTTCCACGCCTGCCAGCCGCCCCAGGCCGCGATCCAGCAGAACCCCAGAGACGGGAGATAGAGGTACCTTTCCGTGAAAACATTGGCGCCCAGCCATCGCCCGTTGAGCACCGGTGCGAGGTTCAGAAAAAACCACAAAAGGCCGAATGAGATGAGGCGCTCCCTCTTCCATGAAAAAGTAAAGACCGCCGCCAGCACGCCGAGCAGGAGAATCCCGGCTATCACTTGAGGGTCGGCGAGCGACACGCTTTTGTAAAATGTGTAAAACCCGCAGAGATTCACCGGCCAGAAGAGCTTCCAAACGTATTGTGCGACCAGTGCGAACGAGGAGTAGAACGCCTCGCGGCGGCTGATCTGCGGCAATTGCAAAACAGGCGCCAATCCTCCCAGGATTCGGAACCTGAAAATGAGGTAGGCGATTTCGACCAGCCACAAGCTCGAATACCGCGAGAGCTTTTGCTTCACACTTGTTTGTGCGCGGTCGTTGCGCAGAAAATGCTCGTAGAAGGTCGCAAGAAAAGGCAACGTCGCCGCGGGTTCCTTGGCGAGCAGAGCCAAGGCGAAGCTCCCAACCATACCCATCTGAAACGCAACGCCTGTTAATCGCTGTCTCGCTGAGGAGGGGGCCAAGGGGTGGTTAAGGCTTGAATCCGCAACTCGCAGGAAGAGCCAGAATGTAAGCAGGTAAAACACGGCGAGCTGAAGGTCGGTCACTGCGGCGATCCAATCGACCGACTCGGTATGAATCGGGTGCAAGGCGAAGATGACTGCTGCCACAAAACCCAGTGTGCGGCTGCGAAAGAGTCGTTCGCTTACGAGAAAAACCAGGCAGACCACGCCGGCATTCCATACCAGGTTCGCCAGATGAAACCCGTAGGCCAAAGGTCCCAGGAACTGGTAACAGAGAAGGTACCCGAGTGTCATCAAGGGCCGGTAGTAATTGGTTGTGCCCTGCGCGCCCACGTAGGACCATACGTTGGTCGCAAAGATTTCCCGCAAGTGTGAGAAGTTCCGCAGGTAGGGATTGGTTACAATCTGGCGAAAGTCGTCCTGGACAAACCCGTTCAACAAGGTGTTGAGATAGGGCGCCACCGCAACGAGGATAAGAATCGCGAGCAATTCGTGCGTGGCAAATCGGTCCAGCCCCTTCTTCGGCGCTGCGCCGCGGTCGTTTGCCTGGGGCGGCGCATTGGGTGCAGTGAAATCCCCCCTACTCATTGTTCTTCCTCAGTTCCACCAGACGGGTCATCGGCTTTCCCGATGCCCGCGACTCCCATGCGAGCCAACCCCTCGGCCCACGCTGCTGGAATTGGCATAGCGAACGCAAGGGCGCCGAAACGCGCAAAGAGCCAATTGGCGAGCAGGAAACACGCAGGCGCCAGCAACAAACCCGCCACCACATCGACGAGGTAATGGTAGCGGAGGTAGACGGTCGAAACCCAGAGGCTGAGTACGAGCGGTGAAAGCAGCCAGAAAAGAGGCCGCGAGTTTCGCAAGGCGTAGAGCCATACGAGGAACGAAATTGCGACGTGCATGCTGGGGAAGATGTCGCGTTGGACACGAGCCAGATTCATGAACTGCATTTCCCGGTTGAAGAGAGCAACGGGCTGGCTTAACGGAACGGTAAACTGGCCATGCAGGGTGTACATGGGGCCGATGGCGGGAACCAGAACATAGCCCAACAGACCGAAGAAATTAACCACCATGAGCCCGCTCATCATCTCCCGGAAGCGCCTGCGGGGCCGGCACAGGTAAACAAAGCAGCCGACCAGGGGAATATTTAAAAGGTGGTAGAAGTAAGAAAACTCCATCCAGGCCGTGCGCGGGGGCGTAATGAATCGCTGGATCGCCACGCTAGCCTGAAAACCGAACATCCGCTGGTCCAGGCCGATCAACATCTGATCGCGGTCCTGAGTCACCAGCAGATGTGTGGCGTCGCCCCAAAGCGAGTAATACATAAGCAGGATTGCCAGGAACGGAAACCAATCTCTGACGATCTCCCAATAAGGCCGGACGAAGGATCGCAGGTCCGCCGAGGAAGTGGAAGATTCCTTTTTCCCCACCACGAAATAATGGACCAGTTCCTTGGCAATGAGCAGAGTCATGGCGGGAATGATAATCAGCACGTCGGCCGGGCTGAGGCTGGAATGCCGCACCTCGCGAAAAACGATGCGCAGAGCGAGCGTCAGCAGAAAGAAGGCCAAGGCCACCAGGTCTTCGAGGCGCGCACGGATAACTAAATGCCGGCTACTGGCCATAGAGACCTTCGAGCGCCTCGAACCTTCTTTGTGCGTCAACCGGAAAGGGGAGGCGGGATGCGTTGGTGAGGACGGTGAGAGCCTGCCGGCGGTCGCCGTCGAGGAAGTAGGCGTGCGCCAGACCTTCCACCGCCGCCTGGTCAGTGGGCAGAATATCGAGCGCGGCGCGGAAGGTTTGCCGGGCTTCGCCATACTTGTGCTGGGCGTTCAAGACGTCACCTTGAAGGATGTAAGGAGGCAAATAATTACGATCTTCGCCAATTTCTCGCTCGGTAATACGCAAGGCCTCATCATATCTTCCCAGGACATAGAGACAGAGTGCGAACCGGTAGGAATCCACTTCATCTACATGACCGCCGGTCAGGCGCTCGAGGGCCGGCATGTCGTCAATAACCGAAGCACACTGGCCCAAATCGAATTTGGCGGCCTCGAGGGCTTGCCAATAGCGCGGAATACCCGGACGCAACGCCACCGCCTGGAGAGAGTTGAAAAAGGCCTGGGTTGGCCTGGAATTCCGGGCGTCTTTCAATCCGGCCCAATAATACACTTCAGCCGCGATGTCGTACCCCAGGTTCCAGGCACTGTAACCCACCATGACCAGCACCAGAGCGTACAACCACGGCTTGGCGCGAGCCAGCCTGCCCGCCAGCCCGCTCCCTTCCGTTACCTTGCAACTCGCCACGGCCTTGGCGGCCAGCAGGCTCAAAAACGCCACGCCGAGGATCTTCAACAATTCGAGGAAAATGAAACGGATCGGCTCCACACATTGCTCCGAACTGCAAGGACTCCGTCAGTTGTGACTAGCGGCTCCACCGAATGTTTCGTCATTCCCGCGCAAGCGGGAATCCACCCGACGTGGGTCCCCGCTTGCGCGGGGACGACGACGTTTATGATTAGCCGCTAATCCAGCAAACCCAGGTCCACCGTGCTGCGAGGATTCAGCTTGACGCGGTCACCGGGCGCGAGGACGTAAGGCGTACCCGCCGGGTCGCGGGGCAGAGCGCGGAGGTAACCAGCCGCGACCAATTCCTGGAATGAGCGTAAGGGGCGTCGCTCGCGCGATTGGTACAGGGCGGCCAAATCCTGCAGCTTGGCGATTTGCTCCGAGGCCTCGATGGCCAGCAGGTGATCGGCGGCGTTCTTGCGTATCCGTTCATTCCCAGGCTGACGGGCGATTTCGGACCAGAGGAACTTCGAGGTTGCGAGTTCCCCGCCCTGGGCTGCCACTCTGGCTGCCATGGCTCGCATCCACTGCATCGCTCCGGGCATCTTACTGCCGGTTGCGAACGCACGCGCCGCAGCAGGATAATCCTTCAAATCCCAATAGTAAACGAAGCCGACGTCTTGCCAGAACCGCCAGTAATCCGGGTTCGCCACAATGCCGCGACGCAGAAGCGCCAGCGCTTCCGAGGGTTCGCCGGCTCCCCGCAGCGGCTTGTCGGCAAGAAAGATGGAGCCGAAATGGTAGGCAATAATCAAGTGGGGATCAAGGTCCGTTGTGATCTGAAGCAAAGGCCCCAGGAGTTTGAACTCGCTTGATTGCGCCAGCCGCTTCCCTCCAAAATATTGTACCGCACGCGTCCAATAGATGTCGGCGAGCAAACCTTCATAGCCCAAGCTGACTTTTCGCAGGAACTTGCCGGAGGGAAGGTACAGGACTTCGCCCTCCCTGTTGCCGCTTCCGTTTTTGAGGTCAATGCTCCGTTGAACGGGTATCAAACCCAAAAGACAAAGCAGGATCAGAAACCCGTAGGCGCGCCGGCAGTAACGGGATTGGGAACGAACATGCGAGGAAGAGGTCATCGGAATTCCCGCCCCTCAAAAATCAGCACCGCCAGGCCCAGCAGAATCGAAATGTAGAGTAAGGCGTATAGAGAGTTCCCAATCCATAAGTAACTTGGGATCCCCTGCGCGTGGGCCACCTGAGTGATCACGTTGAAATCGCCGAAATTGGGCAATGCATAATAGAGAATGTCGGTCATCGTGCCGAGCATTGCACTGTGGGTCTCCTGGCCGAAGGCGCGCAAATCAGCCGAAAAATTGCCTATGACATAAAGACAAAATGTATATACAGCAGATAGTACAGGAGTGGATATACACGAAAAGACCAGGGCAATTCCCACAACCATCGCGAGTTGAATCAGAATGAAGTAGATGGCGCCGAGATACACGAGGTCTCGAAGCCCCAAGCTGCGCTTCTGGTAGAACAAGGCCGCGTAGAAGCCTGCCGTCATGATCGCCGTGTTGACCAGGAGAGTGAGCAGCAGCCCCAGGTACTTCCCAAGCAGGAATTCCACGCGGGTGACGGGTTTCGAAAGGATATTGTAAATCGTCCGGCGTTCGATCTCTCTCGAGACCAGATCGATTCCAATGAAGATGGCAATCAGCAGGCCGAATACCGAGATTGATGTGAGGCCGAGAGTTATCAGGATGATCTGTTCAACGCCTACCGAGATGCTTCCGAACAGGATCGCAGCCGAGATCAGGAGGAGTGCAAAGGCGACCAGGTTGTAGAGAACCTTCTGGCGCACTGACTCCTTGAAAGTGTGGAAGGCGATGGTGGCGACGCGCATGCTGTGACTCTTGACTCTCGACTAATAAACCGCTAGTCCGCTGCTTCGATCTTCTGTAGGAAGTAATCCTCGAGGGACCTCCTCACCGGGTTTACAGAGATGAGTTTCGTTTTTCCTCGGAGGATAATCTCAAGTAACTCTTGAACTTTGCTTTCCTCTCGTATCTCCAGACGTACGCGCTCGCCGGTACGGATCAATGAACTCGCATAAGGTTCGAGCCGTGCCATGACCTCTGCCGATGGGCTTTCCAGCACGAGTTCGGTGGCGGAAACTCCCAGACGCAGGATGGTGTTCAGCTCGCCGCAGCCTAGCAACCGGCCCTGGTGCAGGACGGCCACGCGGTCGCACAGCGTCTCGGCGTCTGCGAGGATATGGGTTGAGAAAAAAACGGTTTTCCCTTGTTCTTTCAGGCGCAGGATGAGCTCGCGGACTTCCCTTCTGCCCAGCGGATCCAGGCCGGACATGGGTTCATCCAAAAACACAAAGTCCGGGTCGTTGATCAAGGCCTGAGCTATTCCCAGGCGCTGAATCATGCCTTTGGAGAATTTGCGCAGGGCAACATGGCGAGACGCGGAAAGGCCCGACTGGTCGAGAAGCGCATCAACCCGGCGGCGACGTTGGGCAGCCGGCAACCTAAAGAGGCATGCAACGTAGTTCAGGAACTCCTGCGCGGTGAGATGTTCGTAGAATCCCGGGCTCTCCGGCAAATAGGAGACACGGGAGCGGACGGAGATGTCGTCGAGCGGCCTGCCGAATACGCGGGCTGTCCCCGAAGTCGGGAAAATCAAACGAAAAAGCAGTTTGAGCGTGGTGGTCTTGCCGGCGCCGTTTGGCCCCAGCAACCCGAAAACTTCTCCGGCCTCGACGCTCAGATTAAGCCGGTCGAGCGCCCGCCTCATGCGATTGCGCCAAAAGCCCAAACGGTAGTCTTTAGTCAACTCGACGGTTTCAAGGGCTAGCATGATCGAAGCACCGAATCGCGCGGCCGGCTTTCGATCTGTGGCCGGGAGGGTTCCTGTTACCACGGACGCCGGATAATATACCTGAAGGCCGGAAGCTGAGGGAAGTCGAAGGACAAACTGATAACCAAGGGTGGGGAGATAGACCGCGAACGTCAGGGCGAGAGCAAATGCGATCCCCTTCCAGGAAGGAACGCCGGGAGATGCTGCGAGTGAGTTCCTTGCAACTTGGTCTGCATCTCCCAGCGCTAAGGGCAAGGCAGCGTCCGAAGGGGGATTTGGAGTCGCTGTCATTAAGTCACGTGGCTCTCGCAACGAGGTGCCATTGGGAAGCCGAGGGAGGGATTCCCTGCCCTCCCCAGTGTTAGCCTCCTGTACGAAATGCCTAACCACCCAGCGGGGAATCACTCGAGCCGGCCACTGCCGTGCTGTTTTGACGGATTACACCCGATGCATCTGTGTAGTAGAAGTTAGTTCCGGTTGTCCCCACGGAGATCGGAGTCGCGGTGATCCCGTAGTTGTCAATACGTCCGCTCGCATCAGTGAGGCCGGGTGTGTAAAGGAATGAGTAGCCACTCTTCGAGCTCAGGCTCGCAGTAGAACTGCCACCGGAGAGAACACTGTCGATCAATCCTGAGGCAGTGGCGGAAGGGTTCTGACTCGAAGCCGGTGGACCCAAGTCACCCAGCGTCGAAGTGTACCCGGTGTTGTAAGTAGTAGCGAAGGTGATCTCCGCAGTGTTAAGCGTGCGCAGTGACCCCACTGCCGAAGCCTGGTTGGCGGCAATACGCGAACGCAGCAGGTTCGGAATAGCGATCGCCGCAATGATCAAAATGATCGCGACAACAATCAGCAACTCGATCAGCGAGAAACCTCGTGTGCCTTTCTTCATTCAGCCTCCTTTAGAAGTTGACCACAGGTGGATCTACGTCGCCATAGATAGGGCACTTGGCTTGCCAAGACAGCTCTTTAAAGCGTTTTTATCATAAGGCCAACCTTATTGCTGTCAGTGGGTTAGACAGGCCATAGGCGGCCCCTCGACGACCCCGGCCATGGGACGCCCGGATTTCGCCGATTTTTGTCGGAATGCCGAGACGGAAATTGTCACCCGCCGGGGTGAATAGGTCATTTTTACACTGTCCGATAAGGCAGATTGGAAAGGGCAAGGCCGGTCCGTACAATATGCTGGAAACTCGAGAGACTATTTGTCGTGTTGGTCGCGACCTAGAGGGCCAGACTTCGGGTAGGACTTCAACTTCTTCAAGGCTGCCTGTACGGTTTCATCTTCCGGATCAAGGGCCTTCGCTGTTTCGAGCTCACGTTGCGCATGTGCGGCGTTGCCGGAATCGAGATACGCCAGACCAAGTTGGACGTGAGCCAAGGGCGACTTTGGTTGAATGGCCATTGCCCTCTCCAAGGCCGCGATGGCTTCATCACGTTTGCCCATTTTGAGCGCCAGGACACCCCGCCGAAACTGCGCTGTGGGAGAGTCAGGGGCGGCCCTCACGATCCGCTGATAGAGTTCAAGGGCAGCCATCTGCTTCCCTTGGTCTTCGTAGACGCCGGCCAGAGCGAGGTAAGGCCCTTCGTTGCCTGGGGCGAGCAGAATGGCGTTTTGAAACTCGGCCTCCGCGGCGCCGAATTTCTTCTCGCGAGAAAAGACGGCTCCCAGGTTAAGGTGAACCAGCGCCGAAGCGGGCTCGACGGTTGCAGTGTGGCTAAGGAGTTTCTCGGCATCCGCCAGCTTTCCCTCTTCGAGCGATAACAACCCTAGCTGAAAGAGGGCTTCAGCATCGTTGGGGTCGAGAGCCAAAGCCCTGTTGAAGAGGTCCCGGGCTTCGTCCTTGCTATTGCGATCGAGGGCAAGCTTGCCCAGAACGTAAAGCGGCTTCGAGAAGTTAGGATTCAACTGAGCGCCGCGCCTCAAGATGGCTTCCGCAGCGCTTTGATTCCCATCGTCCAAAAAGACGCCTGCCAGATTTACGAAGGCCTCGCCGGCACGCGGATCCGTCGCTATGGCTGCGATGAATTCCGTCCGAGCATTGTTGCGGTCGCCAACTTCCCGGTAGTGGTTCCCGTTATAGACGTGGAACATCGCCGCCGCAGGGTCCTCGATCACCGTAGCCTGGCCTAGGGTGAAGTTATTGCGCCATATGGGCAGGTGCACGCAGGTTCGAACTGCGCCCGCCACGAGCACAGCCGAGCCCAGTGTCGCGGCCGCAACCCGCCGCCAGGCGATTCGGCTAGCGCCCTGGCCGGCGACGGCCACAAGCGCCTGTCCTGCCAGCCAGCAGATGCCCACCGAGGGAATGTAAAGGTACCGTTCGCCATAGGCGGGGACGCCGACCCCGGCAATGTTGAGCACGGGAGCGAGCGTCAAGAAAAACCAGACGATGGAAAAGGTGACAGGCCGGTCCCGCTTCCACCAAGCCAGCGCGGTTCCTACCGCCCAAAGCGTGAACAACATGCCGAGGAGCACCGCCGGGTCGCGCCAGGACAGAGGTGGGTAGAACTTCCAGGAATAAGAAAGGTGTTGAGGCCAAATCAGTTTGCCGACGTAGCCGCCGAGCTGCGTAAACCCGAAGACGAGAGTTTCCCTCAGGCGCATGCGGTGGGGAGGTCCGATCGTCGTGAGGTCGCCGATCACGGCAAGATGAACGACCAGGTAAAATGCCGACAAAAGAAAAGTCGGCATGTACCGGCTGAGGCGTTCTCCGAACCGTACGCCCGTGTCGCCCCTCAGGAAGTGTTCGTAGAGGACCATAAGCACGGGGACGGCCAGCGCCACTTCCTTACAAAGCGCCGCCAGCAAAAACACCAGCGCGCTCATCCAGGCGCGCACCCGCGAGTAGCCTCCGCCTCTAGCGGGCTGGGTGTAGATCAAAAGCGCCGCCAGGAAGAACGCCGCGCATTCGACGTCAGAAATTCCGGATACGGTCGCCACATCCTCCGAATGAACCGGCAGGACCGCAAAGATCAATGCCGCCCACAGAGCACCCCGCCCTTTCGGCCAGAGCTTTCTGCCCAGTTGATAAACCATCACCACCACCCAGCTATTCAAGAGGACATTCAAGAGGTGGAAGGGGGCGGGCCGCGCACCGAAAAGCATCGACTGGAGAAGGAAGCTGAACATGATCAGCGGCCGGTAATACATGCTGTCGCCGCGCGCGCCGCGAAAAGCCCAGAAGGTCTGGGTGAAGATCTCGCGCAGAAAGTGGAAGCTCCTGACGTAGGGATTGCCGCCGATCAAAATCGCGTCGTCTCCGACCAACTCATAGCCTGTGGTGACGATATAAAGGAGGAGCGAAAAGGCAAAGAGCAGAGGGATTGCATACCGGTCCAGGAAACGACTCCCATCCTCGACGAAAGAGGGGGACTCGTTGCGGGACTCCGCGGGACTGGAGAGGTACGGGCCGATCCCCTCCTCGGCAGAGCAGGGCTGCGGCGTGGCGGGGTCAGATGCTATATTTCTTGGCATAATGACGAAACGAACGGTAGGACATGCGAAGCAGTTCCGCGGCATGAGTGCGAACACCGTCGGCGGCGCGCAAGGCGGCAAGCAGGTACTGCTTTTCGATTTGCGCCATGCGCGATTCGAAATCCAACCCTTCCTGGGGGATCTGGACCGTAGCCTCGCCGCTTAAGGTCACGCCCGATACGGACTGCGGCAAATGTTCCAGGCATACCCGGCCGTCACGTTCCCCGCTCATGGCCACCGCGTATTCGATGGCATTCTCGAGTTCGCGGATATTTCCCGGCCAGGGGTATCGTTCCAGAACTTCCAGGATGTCACGATCGAAATCCAACACTTCCTTGCCCATCTGCAGGGCGAATTTCTTGAGAAAATTGCGCGCCAGCGGGCCGATGTCGTCAGGCCTTTCGCGTAAGGGTGGAACATGGATAGGAATAACGCTGATGCGATAGTAGAAGTCCTCCCGAAACTGTCCCGCGGCCACCATGCGTTTAAGATCGCGATTGGTAGAGGCGATCAGCCGCACGTCGATTGAAACATCGGTGCTGCCTCCCAGGGGGCGCACCTTTCGTTCCTGGAGCACGCGCAACAGTTTGACTTGCATGGTGGGACTGGTCTCGCCGATTTCGTCCAGGAATAGCGTGCCTCCGTTCGCGGATTCGATGATCCCCTTGCGGTTGGAATCGGCGCCGGTAAACGCCCCCTTAAGGTACCCGAACAACTCGCTTTCCAGCAGGGTCTCCGGAAACGCCCCGCAGTTGATCGAGACGAAGGGCTTCTCGCGCCGCAAGCTGGCCTCATGGATTGCCCGCGCCACAAGCTCTTTGCCGGTTCCGCTCTCTCCCGTAACCAGCACCGTGCTGTACGTCGGCGCCACCGTCCGTACGAGTTCGAGGATGCGCTGGATCTGCTGACTCTGGCCGATGATGTTGTTGTGCGCGAAGACGCGCAGCAATTCCCGGCGCAGGCGCACATTCTCCTCCCGCAACGCCAACTCCTCGAGGGCGCGGGTGACTGTGACTTTCAATTCCTCGACAAGCTTGTCCGTCTTGATGACATACTGAAAGGCGCCCAGGTTCAGCGCGTCAATGGCCGTAGTCATCGTGGGCACGGCCGTGATCAAAATAAACGCGGCGGGATTCCGGCTTTCATGAAAGAACTCGAGCAGTTCGATGCCCGTGAGGTCGGGCATGCGGATGTCGGAGATGACCAGATCGTAGACTTGGCTCTCGAGCTTCTTTTTCGCCACTTGGCCGCTCGACACCGTCTCGACGATATGGCCCTCCTTGCGGAAGACTATTTCCAGCATCTGGCACAACGATTTTTCATCGTCCACCACTAACAACCGAGCCATCTACTTCTCCCCTGCTTTCTTGATTCACCGGGTTTGAAAAGGTATAGGGGTAGGGCTTGCCCTACCTCGTCCTACCCTGTGCAACGGGGACGGCAAGCCGTCCCCCTACAATGTGCGGCGTCACTTTCCTGCGACCGCCGGCGCCAGATTCGACTGATCCGCCACGACGGCAGCGGGTTGTCTCGGAAACTCCAGGACAAAGCGCGCTCCGCGGCCCAACTTCGATTCCACCTGGATTGTGCCCTGCAGTCCTTGCATGATCTGGTAAACGATGGCGAGGCCGAGGCCCGTTCCGCCGGTGAATCCGGGTTGAAACGGCTCGAAGACTTTTTCGAGCTGCTGTTCCGTGAAACCCACTCCGGTGTCGCTCAGGCTCACTCGAACCATCTTGGCTCCGGACACTTCAACTTGTACCGTCAATGCCCCGCCCTGCGGCATCGCCTTGAGCGCGTTGTCGGATATATTCCAAAACACCTGGCGAAGCTTGTCGGCGTCGGCCCAGATGGTCAGGGGACCGGCAGGTAGTCGTCTTTCCACGCGGATATTGGGCCCGAACAGCGGGTGATGCGAAAGCAGGACCAGCGTTTCCTCGATGACATTCACGATGTCCACTTGCCGGGGTTCGTGGCGCTGGTCGCGGCAATAGACAAGAAAATCCGAGACCAGTTTATCAAGCCGCTTCGATTCACTGCTGACGATCTCGATCAGTTTGGATTGGTCGTCATCCAGGCTCGAAATCGACTGCAGGAGCTTGGCGGAGCCGGTGATGGAGGCCAGGGGATTCCTGATCTCATGCGCAATGCCTGCCGCCATGCGCCCCAGAGTCGCCATGCGGTCCTTGGTACGGTACTCGGCATCGCGGCGCTTTTCCTCCGTCAGGTCCTGGAAGTTGTACACAAACCCCACCGAGCCGGCCTCCGGCACTACCAGCGGCGAAACGGAAATGCCCAGGATGCGGCGCTCGGCCTGGGGAGTCCAATAAACCACCTCCTGCCGCGTCGGAAAGGCATAGGCTACATGATTCGAAAGGCTGCCCGTCTTGAGCTCGGGAAAAAGCGATTGAATCAGCCTTCCACGCAACTCCTCCGGCTTGAGGCCCAGTATGGCGGCGCCTGACCCGTTCAGGTCGCTGATGACTCCTTCCAGGTTCGTGCTCACCAGTCCGTCGCGCATGCTCTCGAGAATGTTCTCGGTCTTAGCCTGCAGGCTGGCCACCTGCCCGCTCTTATCGCGCAGCTCCGCTCCCACTTTGCGCAGTTTTTCCGCCAGACGGCCGGAAAGAAAGGCGACGGCGAAGAAAGCGAAAAAGCTCGCCCCGATCTTGACTTGCAAGGTTCGCAAATCGACCGAAAGCGGCGAGGAAGTCATGAGGTAGCGAAGGGTCGGATAGTGAGCCGCCAGATCCGGCAAGATGATGGGGAGATAGGCCAACTCCAACACTCCCCCCATGCCGATAAAACTCAGCCCCGCTACCGCAAAGACCCGCCCCCGAGGAAGCAGCGTGCTCGACAGGATGATCACCACAAGGTAGAGCGAGAGGTAATTGCTTTCTAAATCCCCCGTGAGATGCAGGATGGCCGTGATAATGGCGATGTCGGAAAAAATCTGCAGGTAGGCCTGCAACAGGTAGTCCTGGCTCAACTGATAGTAGATCAGGTAAAACAAGCCGAGAACGTACCAGAGAATGATGACGAAACCGAAGTACTTGAAAGAGGCAGGATTGGGATTCCCAGCCAGAGTCCGAATGGCGTAATCGATGGCGAACACAAAGCTGATGACGACGAAGCGAATGTTCGTCACCCAGGGCAGCCATTCCTTCAACTGGTCTGGCGACCTTGCCCGGAGAGCGGCCGAATTGGGGGAAGCGTGTTCTGCCATCGACAAGCCCGTACATCGACAATTCTATGCGCTCCAGCGCTCGCGTCAATAGCTCTTTCAACGGTTTCCCGGGGGCGCGGCAATGGTCGTCACCGGCGAGTAAGCTGGGCCCCGGGCCGTCCCCTTGGAGTTGGATTCCCGCTTGCACGGGAATGACAAGAGTGTGTAGGGGTAGGGCTTGCCCTACCCAGCGCGCCGGGGACGGCAAGCCGTCCCCCTACAACGTGGGTGGCGCCGACATTGCTTTCTATGTCGGCGCCACAGGGCCGAGACATACAGGGCAATGTCTGCGCCACCCCAGCCCGTTTTCATGGTTTCTGGGTGCCTGTCAGCCGAAAGGCATGAGCGACTGCTCTGAAAATGTCAACTCTCCAAAACCACAAACGTCGTCGTCCCCGCGAAAGCGGGGACCCACGTCGCTGGATTCCCGCTTACGCGGGAATGACTTGGCGGTGCGAATTTCCGAAGAACGCGTGGGCGGCAGGCACTCGATCCGGACCGTGGGACCAGCGCCGTGGCACCCATCGTGCTAGCCGGCCAGCTTTCCGATCAAGCTGAACAAGGGAAGATACATCGAGATCACAATTCCGCCCACGACGATGCCGAGGAAGAGAATGATCATCGGTTCGAGCGCGGTCAGAAGATCGGCGACGGCGACATCCACTTCTTCTTCGTAGAAGTCGGCGATTTTTTGCAGCATGGCGTCGAGCGAGCCGGTCTGCTCACCCACGCCGATCATTTGCACGACGAGGTTGGGGAAGACGCCGGTTTCGCGCAACGGATCCACGATGGTCCGGCCCGTCTCGATGGCCCGGCGGACTTCCATGACGGCCATTTCGATTACCGCATTACCTGCCGTGCGGGCGGTAATATCCATAGCTTCAAGCATGGGGACGCCGCTCGTAATCAGGGTGCCCAGGGTTCGAGTAAACATTCCCACGGCGATCTTGCGCAACAGGCTGCCGATCAGGGGGATCTTGAGGAAGAGGCGGTCAATGGTTATGCGTCCCTGAGTCGTCCCGTAAAAAAGCTTAAGGCCGTATGAGCCCAGGGCTACAAGAATGATGGTGGGCAAGGCGAAGCTTGCGACGGCATTGCTCATCCCGATGACAATGCGCGTGGGCAAGGGCAAGGCCACGCCGAGACCCGCGAACAGGGTGGCAAAGATGGGGACCACTTTCCAAAGCAAGAGCGTGATCACGCCTCCAGCGATCAGCACTACCGCCGTGGGGTAGATCATCGCCGACTTCACCGCCCGGCGCAGCTTGACGGCTTTCTCAATATGCGTCGAGAGCCGCTGCAGAACCCCGTCCAGAATACCTCCCGTTTCACCTGCCTCGACCATGTTGGTGTAAAGATCGTCGAAGACTTTGGGATACTCGCGCATCGCGTTGGCGAGCGTCGCGCCGCCTTCCACCGTCCTGCGAACCCCAATTAACACCTTCGCAAACGACTGGTTCGCCTGTTGGCCCGCGAGAATCTCGAGGCACTGAACTAGCGGAAGGCCGGCGTCGATCATCACCGAGAATTGCCGGGTGAATATCGCCAGCTCTTTAGGTTTTACGCTCCCCTTCATCTTCGTCTTGGGGGCGGCGGCGCGTCTGGCTGCGACGCGAGCCGGGGTTGCTTGCTCCCGGCGCGGCGCACCATTCAATGCGTCTCGTGCCGTGGCCATTCTCACCCCGTTCACCTGCGTACCGGCACGTGCCATGGTTCGATAATCGTTTTGCGGCATCGGTCTACCTCACTTAATTCGTTCTCGGTCATCCCCGCGCACGCGGGAATCTACTGCCTTGAAAAGGTGTAGGGGTAGGGCTTGCCCTACCCTGCGGGCCGGGACGGCAAGCCGTCCCCCTACAATGCTACTGCCTTCGGAAGTGTCCGTGGTGCGCAGGCGCCGGCTGCCCGCCCATACTTGCGGCGCTCCCACGGTCGATCATGTCCTGAAGTTCGTCAACATTGCCGGAGCGCGAAAAGGCCGTCTCGAGGGAGACCAGCCTCTGCGAGTAGAGCGAGTAAAGGGATTGATTGAACGTCTGCATGCCGAACTTCTCTTGTCCTAATTGCATGGCGGAATAAATCTGGTGAATCTTGTCTTCCCGAATCAGATTGCGGATGGCGGGGTTGGGAATCAGAATTTCCGCCGCCATGATGCGGCCCTTGCCGTCCAGCCTGGGCAGCAGCGACTGGCACAGAATGCCTTCCAGCACCATGGAAAGCTGGGCGCGAACCTGTGACTGCTGGTGCGCTGGAAAGACATCAATAATGCGATTGATCGTGGAAGAAGCCGTGTTGGTGTGCAGCGTGGCGAAAGTCAGGTGCCCCGTTTCGGCGATGCGCAACGCCGACTCCACGGTCTCGAGGTCGCGCATTTCGCCGATCAGCACCACGTCAGGGTCTTCGCGAAGCGCCGCACGCAAGGCATTGGCAAAGGATTGAGTGTCGGAATGGACCTCGCGCTGGTTGACCAGGCACCTCTTGTGCGTATGAATGAATTCGATCGGATCTTCGATCGTGATCATGTGCTCATAACGCGACTGGTTGATGAGATCCAGCATGGTCGCGAGCGTGGTGGACTTGCCGCTCCCGGTCGGCCCGGTCACCAGTACCAGCCCGCGCGGCTTCTCGCATAGAGCGCCCAAAACCGGGGGCAGCCGCAACTCCTCGAAACTCTTGATCTCATACGGAATCAAGCGGAACGCCCCGGCCACTGCGCCCCGCTGGTTAAACAGGTTGCCGCGGAATCTGGCCATGCCTTTGATCCCGAATGAGAAGTCGAGCTCCAGGCTTTCTTCAAAACGGTGCTTCTGGGTGTCTGTCAGAATGCTATAGGCGAGCTGCTTGGTATCCACGGGGGTGAGCGGAGCCATGCCCTCGATGGATTTGAGTTCGCCGTGCAACCTGATTCTGGGAGGAGAGTCCACGGTGATATGCAGGTCGGACCCTCCGACATCAACCATCCGCTTCAGAAGCTCGCTTAGACTCGGCACCGCCATAAAGGTCCTCTCCACTTCTCAAAGTCGAGGAGCCAAGGGTCGAGAAGTCGCGGCGTCGAAAACGACCACCCCGGCTCCCCGGCTTTGCGTACGATCCTGCCCGGAAGCCGGGAAACGGGTCCTTGACTTCCCGGCTTCTCGACCCTTAACTCCGCGAACGTTGACCTCGACAACCCCCACCGCTCTACAACACGCTTTCGCGCAGTATTTCCTCAAGGGTTGTCATCCCCGCGGCGACTTTGCTGAGCCCGCTGCGCCGCAGGGTCATCATTCCCTGCTCCAAAGCTTTCTTCCTCAGCTCGAGCGCCGAAGCCCCCACCAGGATCAGCTCACGCAGGTCGTCGTTGATTTCCAGCACTTCATAAAGACCAATGCGGCCCCTGTAGCCCTTGTGGCCGCAGCTCGGGCAACCCTGCTTCTTCCAGACTTTGACGGTGCGGGCTTCTTCCGGCGTGTAGCCGGCTTCCAGCAGGACTTGCGGGGGAACCTTGTCTTGCACCTTGCAGTCATTACACAGTCGGCGCACCAGGCGCTGCGCGCAGATGAGGTTCACCGAAGTCGCCACCAGGAAAGGTTCGATGCCCATGTTCATCAAGCGCGAAATCGTGGAGGGAGCGTCGTTGGTGTGAAGCGTGGAAAGCACCAGGTGGCCGGTGAGCGCCGCCTTGATGGCGATTTCCGCCGTCTCGAAATCGCGGATTTCCCCCACCAGAATGATGTTGGGATCCTGCCGTAGAAAAGCCCGCAAGGCCGTGGCAAAGTTCAGACCGATTTGCTCCTTCATCTGCACCTGGTTGATCCCGGGCAATTGGTACTCGACGGGATCCTCGGCCGTCATGATGTTGGTTTCCGGACTGTTCAACTGCACGATCGAGGAATAAAGCGTGTTGGTTTTGCCGCTGCCCGTGGGGCCGGTGACCAGCACCATTCCATAGGGCTTGAAGATGGCCTTCTGGAACTTGGCCAGGGATTCCGCTTCGAATCCCAGCTTGGTCATGTCCAGCCGCAGGTTTTCTTTGTCCAGCAGCCGCATGACGATCTTTTCGCCGTGCATGGTGGGCAGGACCGAAACGCGAAGGTCCAGCGCCTTCTTCCGCCCGTCCTTCACCATCTTGACCATGATGCGGCCGTCCTGCGGCAGCCGCTTTTCAGAAATGTCCAGCTTGGCCATGATCTTCACGCGGCTGATGATGGCATCGCGCAGCTTGTTGGGCGGGCTCATGATGTTCTGAAGCACGCCGTCAATCCGGTACCGCACGCGATATTCCTTTTCGTACGGCTCCATATGAATGTCGCTGGCGCCCCGCTTCACGGCGTCGGTGAGGAAGTAGTTTACAAGTTTAATAACCGGCGCTTCCTCGGCGGCCTTCTCGAGCTGCTCCAGATTCAACGTGGTTTCATCGGAGGCTTCGAGCTCCAGCATGTCCTGCTCGGCTTCGTCGATGAAACTTACGATCTCGTCCAGCTCGCGCTTGCGCTCCTGCTCCTCGAGGCTCCCGTAATATTTCTGGATCGCCGTGGCAATGGAAGTTTCCGACGCCACCACAGGCTCAATATTAAAGCCCGTCATGAACTTGATGTCGTCCATGGCGAAGACGTTGGTGGGGTCGACCATCGCCAGCGTCAGCGATGATCCCACCCGGCTGAGCGGCAGCACTTGAAACTTCAGCGCCGTCTCCATGGGAATCAACTTGGTGACGCCCGGATCAATTTCAAAGTAGTTCAGGTTGATGGAGGGAACGCCGTATTGGTGGGAGAGGACCGCGGTGACTTCTTCATCACTCATGAAACCGAGCTTCACCAGCGTGTTGCCAAGCCGGCCCCCGTTCGTCTTCTGGTGCTCGAGAGCCTGCTTGAGCTGGTCAGGGCTGATGAGATTTTCTTTTAGAAGAATTTCACCGAGCTTCCCAGCCATTCTTCTGACCCTCTCCTAGGCCTGTGGTGAAGTGTCGTCAATTACCACTAACTAACTACGCTGTGGTCACACCAAGTCGCCTGCACTCGACTTCAAGGTCGAGTCCTCCCAAACTGTCGAACCTTGTCAACTTTATGATGGAAGACGATTTCCGCGCAATCGTACCTTGGTACTAGACGATGTTCTTAATCGGAGGTCGGGTGAGTTGGAGGTCGAGTGGACACAATGTCGCGTAATCGGGTAAACAACAGATCGGGTGAGCAAAAATCGGCTAAAAACCTGAGGTGGCACGGGCATCCTGCCCGTGTGCTGCCATGCCCAAGATGGCCATGCCACCTCGAATTGCACTACTGCGCGATCTCCCCATGAGTTGACTTTGTTACCCTGCGAGTATAACTTTCTGGGTATGCCAGGGGAAAGCGAGCTTAGAGGGGCGCCGGAGGGTAGGTTGCTGTTTCAATACTACTCTGCCCTGCTGGGCCGCTTCGGGCCGCAACGATGGTGGCCGGCGCGAACGCGCCTGGAGGTTATCCTGGGGGCCATCCTTACGCAAAATACCGCCTGGCACAACGCCACGCTGGCGCTGCGCAATCTTCGCCAATCCGGCCTTCTGAGCTGGCACGGGCTGAGGCGCGCCAGCCTCGCCCGCCTGGAATCCTGCGTGCGCCCCGCCGGTTTCTACCGGCAAAAGGCCCGGACCATCGGCAATTTCGTGGACTGGCTCACCCGGCGGCACTCCGGCTCTTTACATAGGCTACTTTCTCTGCCGCCAGAGGAACTGCGCCGCGAGCTTCTGGACCTCAAGGGGCTGGGGCCGGAAACCGCTGACGCCATCCTTCTGTACGCGGCCAAGCGGCCCTTCTTCGTGGCCGACGCTTACACGCGGCGCGTCCTGAGCAGGCACGGATTCGTCTCCCCTGCCGCGGGTTATAGTGAAGCCCAGGAGTTCCTGCATGCCCACCTGCCGCGCGATGCGAGCCTCTTTAATGAGCTCCACGCGCTTCTGGTCGAGGTTGGCAAGAAGCACTGCGGGCCCAAGTCTCCGAAATGCGCGGGGTGCCCGCTCAAGGAATTCCTGACCCACAATGGAACTGCTCAGGGTTTAGTGCAGGAGCCAACACCGAAGGGCCAGAATTCACAGGCTGCGGAAGAACGCCACGGAGCTGTCATTCTGAGCGCAGCGAAGAATCTCAGCAGTTTTGAATTCAAGGAACTGCGGAGATCCTTCGTCGCCTGCGGCTCCTCAGGATGACAGCTTTGAGAGGTCTTTCCGCAGCGTGTTCAGCCCCGCCGGTCGAGACGCTCATGCTGCAGCGAGGCGCTGCTTTGATCTCCTTGGACGAACCAAGACCCTGACCCGCGAATATGGCCGAGACCCCTTACGATCGTCGCAAGACCGCTCTGATTATCCTGCTGATCCTGGTGCCGATTCTCTTCTTCATGGGCTGGAGCCAAGCCTCTCTGAATCTTTCTTTCATCCGTCCCAGCAGCCCGGGCAAACTCTGCTTCTGCTTGCGCTTTCCGCCGTCATCTTTCTGGCCTTTGTGATTTTTGCTCTGATTCTCTCGCGCATTCTGCTCAAGCTATACGTGGAGCGCCGCCAGCAGCGGCTTGGCGCCCGCTTCAAGACCACCATGGTGGTTGCATTCCTGGGGCTGTCGGTCGTGCCGGTTTGCTTTCTCTTTATATTCTCCTACGGCTTGCTGAACCGGACCATCGACCGCTGGTTCGGCATCCCGCTCGACCTGATCCGCGCGCGACTCGCAAGAAATCGTCCTTCAACTGCAGTTCAGCGCGCAAAGCCGCTCCTCCCATATCACCCACCACTTGGCCAGCAGCGCGGAGTCTCGAGCGCTCCGTGGCCACCTCCGACATTAAAGAAACACTTCACCTTCTTCGAGCGCGAGGTGGCGGACCTCAACCTCGAATCCGCCATGTGCTTCGACCGCCAGGGAAGGCTCCTGGCCCATGCCGGCGACCCGTTTCCAGACGCGTCCGAAATCTCCAAGTTGTATCCGCAATTGTTGAGTGCCCGAGTCCCGCCCGCCGGGCTTTCCGGAGACTGGCGCTCCGGCGAGTTCGAAATGTTCATCTCTGCCCAGGCTTTGCAGGATCCCGCCGGGAGAACCTTGGGAACGGTGGTGGGCGTTACCCGCCTGCCGTTGAAATTGCTTGCTCATCTCTCAGGAGATGGAGCGCGAGGCGCAAAAATACGCGCAACTGAGCGGCGAGCGCCGCACCCTCAAGCGCAATTACCTCTCATGCTTTGGCTGATTACGCTCGTGATCCTGTTCATCGCCACATGGTTTGCCTTGTTCCTGTCCAAACAGGTGACTGTGCCTATCCAGGCTTTAGCCGAGGCGACGCAAGAGGTGGCCAAAGGCAATCTCGGCTTCCAAGTCTCTGTCCGAGCTGATGATGAGTTGGGAATCCTCATCCGATTCTTTAACGCCATGACCCGCCAACTTCAGGAAAACCGCCTGGCCATCGAACAGGCCGCCAAGGAACTCCAGGCCGCCAACCTGCAGCTTGATGAGCGCGGCAACACCATGGAAGCCATTCTCGAAAACATCCCCACCGGCGTCATCTCCTTCGACCCGCAAGGCCAGATCACCAGCGTAAACACCATGGCCAAACGCATGTTCGGCCGCGAGGACCTTGCCGGCCTGCGAACCCTTGCCGACCTTTTCACGCCCGAGGACGCTCGCGACATGGCCAGGCTTTTTCGCCGTTCCACTCGCCAAGGCGTCGCCGCACGCCAGATGGAGCTCGACTTCGGCGGGCGCCGTGCCTTCACCTCGATCACCGTTTCATCTGTGCGCGCTCGTCACGGCAAGATTGGGTCCGTGCTCGTTCTCGAGGACCTGTCCGAGCTGGTTCAGGCCCAGAAGGCCGCCGCCTGGCAGGAAGTCGCGCAGCGCATCGCGCATGAAATTAAGAACCCTCTCACTCCTATTCAACTTTCCACCGAACGCATTCGCCGCCTCATCGAACGCGCCGGGGCGCTTCCGCCGGACCTGGTGCGCGCCGTCTCAGAGAGCGCCTCGCTGGTGGGCCGCGAAGTAGACACGCTGAAATCGCTGGTGGATGAGTTCTCGGCCTTTGCGCGTTTCCCCGCCTCGCAAACCGCTCCCTCGAGCCTCAATGACATTGTCGAGAACGCTCTGAAAATTTTCGACGGCCGCTTGAACGGAATCGAAATCCATCGGGATTTGTCGCGTGACTTGCCCCTCGCCATGGTCGATCCCGAGCAGATGAAACGCGCCGTGGCCAACCTGATCGACAACGCCGCCGAGGCTCTCCAGCACGCCCTGCAAAAAGAAATCTGGGTTCAGACCGCGCTCCACGCGGAGCACGACGTGGCGGAAATCACCGTGGCAGACAGCGGCCCGGGCATCGCCCCTGAGGATAAAGAGAAGCTGTTCCTGCCCTTCTTCTCCACCAAGAAACGCGGTACGGGCCTGGGCTTGGCCATCGTCAGCCGCATCGTCTTCGAACAAAAAGGAATTATCCGCGTCGAGGAAAACCAGCCCACGGGCACCAAATTCATCATCGAACTCCCCGTCGAACGCACCCCCGCCGCGCAGGAGCAGTAAGCAGAAGGCAGAAGGCAGAAGGCAGTAAGCGGAAGGCAGAAGGCGGAGAACACTGGGCAGAAGTCAGAGGTGAATTGACAGCGTGCTCTGTGGCAAAAGGGTGTCCCGCAATGGCGCTTTCGCGGGGATGACAAACCTGGCGTCATCCCCGCGAAAGCGGGCATCCAGGTTTCATCATGGATGGTGCCGAGCGAAAACTGCATGGATTCTTCGCCGAGATTGCCCCAGCCCCTAGCCCCTTTTTCTCTAATCTAAAATCCAAAATTGGTATAATTCACACGACATGGCCCGCTACTCCGTCCTGATTGTTGATGATGAGCCCGGCATTCGCGAGTCGCTCGCAGGCGTCTTGGAAGACGAAGGATATGTTGTGAGCGCAGTTGAAAGCGGCGAAGCCTGCCTGGATTTCCTGGCCCGCCAGAGTTGCGATCTGTTGCTGCTGGACATCTGGCTGCCCGGCATGGACGGCATTCAGGCGCTGGAGAAGATCCAGGCGCTCGAGGGTCCGCCCATCGTCATCATGATTTCCGGCCACGGGACGATCGAAACGGCGGTGCGGTCCACGAAACTCGGGCGCCTTCGACTTCATCGAAAAGCCCCTTTCAATTGACAAGACCCTGCTGACGCTGAAACACGCCGTCGAGCAGTTATCGCTCGCCGCGCAGAACCGCCAATTGCGCGAAGAATTGCAGGGCAAGTACCGGATCATCGGCGACAGCGTCCCCATGAAGGCGCTGCGCCAGCAGTTGGCGCTGGCGGCTCCCACCAACGGCCGGGTGCTGATTTTCGGCGAAAGCGGGACGGGAAAGGAATTGGTGGCGCACGCCCTGCACCTGCTCAGCCTGCGCGCCGAGCAGCCCTTCGTGGAAGTCAACTGCGCCGCCATCCCCGAGGAGCTGATCGAAAGCGAACTCTTCGGCCACGTGAAAGGCTCCTTCACCGGGGCCGTGGAAGACAAGGTGGGCAAGTTCGAACAGGCCCACGGCGGCACACTGTTCCTGGACGAAGTCGGCGACATGAGCCTGCGCACCCAGTCCAAGGTGCTGCGCGTCATCGAGGAGCAGCGGTTTACGCCTGTAGGCTCTGGGAACAACCTCACGGTGGATGTGCGCGTCATCGCCGCCACCAACAAGAACCTCGAGGAGGAGATCCAGAAAGGCAACTTCCGCGAGGACCTGTTCTACCGCCTCAATGTCATTCCCTTTCTTCGTTCCGCCGCTGCGCGAGCACGGAGAAGATATTCCCGCCCTCGCCAACTATTTCCTGGCGGATTTCGCCCGCGCTTACGGCCGCCGCCCCAAGCACTTCTCAGAATCCGCCCAGGAAGCCGTCCTGGGCTACCGCTGGCCGGGCAACGTGCGGGAATTGCGCAACTTGGTGGAGCGCCTGGTGATCATGGTGCCGGGCGAGAGAATCGAGCGCCGACACCTTCCCCCTTCCCTCTCTCTCGACCACTCCCGCTCCGCATCGTCCCGAACCCCTACGACAGGCTTCTCCTCCTTGCAGGAGGCGCGAGCCGCCTACGAGCGCGATTACATCCTGCGCAAGCTCGAGGAAAACCAGGGCAATGTTTCCCGCGCCGCCGAAGCCCTGGGACTCGAGCGCAGCCACCTCTATCGAAAAATGAAATCGCTGGGAATCGCGGTTGGGGGGTAGGCGCCGCTGTCCGAACAGCTTGCTTCCGGAACGCAAGGTGACGCTCAGGTTTTCAAACGCTACAGCCAGGCTGAGCTTACGGTGGACGTGGGCTGCGTGATGGTGCGCGAATCGCTGGCCAGACTGGACCTCACTGCCAACCAACCGAGCACCACTTTTGGAACACTCGCAGACTGAATTTGTAGGAATTAGCTGGCGGGGACGACGGGACTCGAACCCGCGACCTCATGCGTGACAGGCATGCGTTCTAACCAGCTGAACTACGTCCCCTGAAATTGAGTCAGTGAGCCATTGTGACAGTGATCAAGCCAGAAACCGGGTGTTCATCTGGCTTATCACTCGTGACTTATCACTCGTCACTGCTCTTATGGTGGGCGGTGCCCGGCTCGAACGGGCGACCTTCTGCTTGTAAGGCAGACGCTCTAACCAACTGAGCTAACCGCCCCGCCCGTACCGGACGGCGCCAGTCTTAAGACGCCCCGGCCACGGCCCACTGCGCACTGTCCTTTGCGAGCTCGCGCAGCGCACCGGACTTGACGAGGTCCAGTGCACCGCCTTGTCGGCACATGCTAGCCTGAAGGCCAACGCTACGCCAAATTAGGATTGCACCACCTGGCCACTAACCTTGACACCTGCAACCCTATGAAATATACACTAGGTTTTCACCAGCGTCAAGGAGAGGCCCAGTCCATGCAGTTTCAGCGCGAGTACGTCGCCTATATGGCCAAGCAGTTCTGAAACGTCTTAGCGAGGCCGAAGCTGATTACCTTCGAACAGCCGGATTATGTCACCGAAGTCATTAACCAGGTTATGCTTGAAGAGTTAAGCCTCGAGGACCGCATTAACGACGAAGTGCGCAAAATCCTGGAAGAACACGGCAACCAGATGAAAGACCTTGGCGCCAGTTTCGAAGACGCCTTCAAGACCATCAAAAAGGAGTTAGTACGCCAGCGCAAAGTCATTCTCTAAGGCGCCGGACCACACAACATGAAGATGAGTCACGAAAAGATCATTCAAATTTCGCATCAGGTCATCGCCGCCATCGAGGCCCTGGACGAGGTGGAAATCTACGAAGAGCCCAACACCATCCGCCTGCAGGTGGTTAAGATTCTCACCGATCTCATGCACGAGGAAGAGAAAATCGACGAGGTTGTGAAAGCCCGCATCGCCTCTCAGAAACGGACCATCGTCGAGGGCGGCGGCGAATGGGAGATTCTCTACCGGAAGTATTACTCGCGACGAATTGCGCAAGCTCGGCATCGCTCCCCGGCCCCACCGCCCCATTACCCCATCATCTGATCCCGCTCCAGGCGACCTTAGGCCGTAAAGCCCGTCAGCCGCGAGTAGTCGCGGGTCTTCGACGCTACAAGCCGGGATCCCTGCCCAGCCAGCATCCAGGCAAGACCGAATAAGATTGCAGAGCGGCCACGTTGACGGCGGCGCGGCCACTCTATGGGGCTTCGCCTTCCGAGCCTGGTGGCCCTCTTTGCTCGCTTCCGGTCGACCGCACCAGGAGCGTACTTGGCACTCCATGGCGCTTGGAGAGTCCGACGAGTTGTCGCCGCGGCGCTTCTCCGGAGCTGGACATTCGGAGGCCGCTCGCCTAGACAAGCGGGCCGCCCGACGTCCGGTGCGGGCGGCGCACTTTTCAACTCAGGTTGGGTTCGGACTTGAGTGGCGTTGAAGGAGTCGTCGGAGTCGACGTGGACGGAGCCGGCGCGCTAGGTGTCGAACGTGCTGGGAGTTGAGACGAGGGGACTTGACGTAGTAGTTGACCCGGTCGAACTGGAGTCGCGCCGTCCTTGAGCACGGGCGGCTGATCGTCGCCGCCGCTGCTGCTGCCCGAGCCCTGCTGCGGGTCTGAGTGCGTGTCGGTGGTTTCTGGTCGCGTGGGTTGCCGCTTGCGCAATGTGGGCCCACCGTTTCGCCGGGCTTCATCTTCTTCCGGTTGCTGATCACCTGCTGCAGGCGGCCCTTGACATCGTCAAACTCCGAGGTCGACACCAGGTACTGCTCCCGCTTGGGCAGAATCTGTTTGATCTCCTCTTCGCTCTTGATGATCCGGTCGCCGGTGGGCGGGTGGTCCATGAATACCTGGGCATGCTTCCCGGCATCCGCCGCTCCTCCTCCATGACCTTGCCGAAGAAGGCCACGTAAGAGTTCGGGTCGTACCCCGCCTTGTACATGTATTGGATTCCCAGGTAGTCCGCTTCCGCCTCGGCGCCCCGGTTGAACTTCAAAAAGGCCATAGGCACGCCGTTCATGTACGCTTCCATCACGCCCATGTACACCGGGTAGGACATGGGAACCAACATCAGCGGGATCATGGCGAACTGCAGCAAAGTCACCTTGGTCATCTGGCTCGCCCAGTGCCGCGCCGCGACGTGCGCGATTTCGTGCGCCACCACGCCCGCCACCTGATCTTCCTCGTCCGCCGCCCCAAGCAGGCCGGTGTTGACGTAAAGAAACCCGCCCGGCAGGGCGAAGGCGTTGATCGAGGGATCGTCGATCACCTTTACCGTGAGGGGGATCTTCAGGTCGGAGTTTCGCGCCACGTTCTGCGCCACGCGGTTCACATACTCGTTGATCACGGATCCTTGAGCATCTTCGCGGAACGCTCGATTTCCGTCGCAGTACTGCTTGCCGATGGCAATCTCTTTCTCTTCCGATATGATGCTCTTGTGCGCCACCTTCCGGTTGCCGATTTCGTCAACGTCGTTCTTGTCGTCGCTGCCGCGCACGGGGAGTGCGGCGAAGCAGAACATCGCAAGAAGCGCTATCACCTGCATTCGCGATTTCTTCATGGACTCACTCCTGCTGGTCAATTCTGGCTGATTATATCACACCCGCAACCGGACGTCCGTGCCCAGGCTCGCTGTCAATTGACGTGTGCTCCCGCGCTTCAAAAGGCGCCTGCGGCCGGCGGCAAACTTGGCTCGGTTTTCCCGCGCTCACTCACTTGGAGCTTGCCTGCAAAGATTTGCTTTGGCTCTTCGTCCCTGTGCGGCAAGCCCGCTGCTCGGCCACGTCGTATCGCCCGATGACGAAGGCCCTCATTTCTCCTCCTCTTCGCCACCTAGCCATTGGATTGCAACTTTCTGACAAAAGTTGCATCCCGTCAGGGGATTATTAACGGTTACGGGTCGCCGAGACCTGGACACGCTACCGCTGCCGCGAATCCCAAAACTCAGCCGCATCGTGCTTTGCCAGTGGACGGATCACGGCGTACGCGTGAAGGTCTCCCCGTTCCCGGAATAAAGGGACCCAACCACACGGTCTTATGGCGATAGAGGAATGACGGCGTGCGCGCGAGGTTTTTCGTCGTTCCCGCGAAGGCGGGAACCCACCCGGTCGATCCAATCGCCGAATTCGCCATTGATATGTCAGAAGTGGCCCTGTGGAAAATTCTTTATATACTTAAATAAACAGTTTATGTTTACTATGCAATACGCTTAAATACTATGGTTTTATATAATCAAAATATTTGGTTAGTAAGACCTTGAAGAGTGCGATTGGCCGAAGGCTCAAGGTCCAGAACCACCACTTGGTTGTCGCCCTCCGCGAGCCACGTCGCGGGCAGAAACAGCGATTGCTGCGGGCCGATCTTCCAATAGCGTCCGAGGTTGTGCCCGTTTACCCAGACATAGCCCTTTCCCCAGCCTCGCATATCGAGGAAGGTGTCTCCAAGGGATTTCAATTCGAATTGGCCTCGGAAGAATCCCGGCCCTGTCATCTTCGAGGTTGAGAAACGCAGCTCATTGAGATCGGTCATGGGCAGCGGGTAATTTTCCCAGCCCGTCAAGGTCGCACCCGCAAGCGTAACCTCTCCCACAATTCCTTTCCGGTCATCGACCATGCGCGGACCGAAATTGACACGGCCCATGTTCTCGACCAGGATGTCCAGGGGCTCCCCGCTTGTGATGTCCACCTTGATCGAAACCTGCCTGATGCGGCGATCCAGGACCCCGAGCCGCCTGGTTCCTTGAGAGACTACGGCGTAGTCGGCGAGGCCTTTGACTTCAAGAAGTCCGCGAGTCGGCTTCGTGATCCTCATGCGATAGAGAACGAATCCGTACGATTGGCCAAGATCTTCCATTGTCTTGGGATGTTCGGATGGAACCGGGCTCGGCAGAAGCTCCGAAAGCGCCGCGGCTTCTCCCACATGAAATCGCGGGATTTCAATCATGGGCAGCGGCGCGGGCAATTCGGGCAATTGCGAACCCTGGGGCAGGTATTTCTTGATCGTCTCACGCATCAGGAGGAACTTCCTGGTCGGCCGCCCCGCTTCGTCGAGAGATGCGTCATAGTCGTAGCTCGAGACGTCCGGCTCATAGTCTCCACCAAAGTTCGCGCCACTCATAAAACCCCAACTGCTGCCGCCGTGGAACATGTAGAGGTTCGCGGAAATCCCGCGCGAGAGCATCCAGTCAAGCCCTTGCGCGGCCACTTCAGGGGAAGTCGTATGATGGCGCTCTCCCCAATGGTCGAACCAGCCCGCCCAGTATTCGCCGCACATGCGCGGCACGCCTTGCCGGAAGGCGTCGAACCTGGCAAATTCGCCGGAGGGAATTCCCTGCCCGAAGTTGATCGCTGCGGGTAGGTCCGGCAAGGTTCCGCCTTCCAGATTCTTCTTGTCCGGCCCGTCCGCCGTGTAGAGCGTCCCCTCGAATCCGGCGTCGCGGATCATCTTCCGTACAGCGTTCATATAGTCGTGATCGGCGCCGAAAGAGCCGTACTCATTTTCCACTTGCACCATGATGAGCGGGCCGCCGCGCGCGATCTCGAAAGGCGCGAGTTGCTCGCCCACACGCTTCAGGTATTTCGCCGCTGCGCCGAGGAAACGCGCGTCGGTAGTGCGAACCTTGATGTCACGCGTCAACAGCAGCCAGGACGGAAGGCCGCCAAAATCCCACTCCGAACAGACGTACGGCCCCGGGCGCAGGATGACCCAGAGACCTTCTTCCTGTGCGGTGCGGACGTACTCGGCCACATCGAGGTTGCCCGTGAAGTCGAATTTACCCGTGACCGGCTCGTGCAGATTCCAGAAGACGTACGTGCACAGCGTGTTCAAACCCATGGCGCGCATCTTACGCATTCGATCTCGCCAGTAGGGCCGCGGCACGCGAGGGTAGTGCATTTCTCCCGAAATTATGACCAGGGGTTTGCCGTCCAGAAGAAAGTTCGCGCCTTCGATGCCGAAGGTGTGTGAGGCGGCCAGGGTCATTCCGCCTAGGGGCGTCTCACCGCCTCCAATTATTCGGCCAGCGTTCGGCCAAGGAAGATTCCAATATGCGAGCGTCGCGCCCGAAGCTGCAATAAACTTCCGCCGGTTCAGCTTGCCAGGATAATGGATTTTTGGAGACATGAGATACCTCTTCTGGTTAAGAGGAATCAATTCGAATGACGGGCCAGTGACTCGATGATCTGATCCCCCACCGATGTCAACGCGTCAACATTCTCAAGAACGGTCAACTCACGTGAGGTGTGAAGTCGTCCGCCAGCTGCCATGGACTTAAAACGGGGATCTCAGGCTGCCGTCGGCCCTCCGTCACCTCTCTAATTACAAGACCTTCCGTTGTGACGAAATCAGCGCTCCAAATACGCCAGGGTCGCGTCAAAGTCCTCGAACCATAAGAAAACAGGACACGCCCCATGGGAACCGTTTGTGGAGTGCGGCAGCTTGCTGCCGCTTTGGGCGAGCCTGCTGGCAGGCGCGCCAGGAGGCGGAAGCAAGCTTCCGGCCTGGAAAGCGGGAGCAAGCTCCCGCACTCCAAATTCGTCCGACTTTGACGCGACCCTGCCAAATACGCTTCGAAAGTTGCTAATCATGAGATCTTTTGATATACTTATTTTCAATTGGATCAAAAATAAATATTAAGTAATACTTTAAACCGCGCGCTGGTTGAACTTTTGAGTTGCGTTGGGCTCTCCGCTTCCGGGTTTTGAACGTCTGCGCCTGCGTTTCGTTCTTCCACCAGCGGGTCTCGCTGCAACCAGACTGGAGCTTTCGGTGTTGGTTCTTGCTGCACTATTCTATCTTTCAGGTGTGGCCGAGATGCTTATTCTATTTAAACTTACACTTTAGATACTGACTTTATACCATTACTTTTGTTTAACTTACAATGCAGAAATTATCACAGCGAGAATCACGCAACGGCGCATAACTGCTCGCCGATGGCGTCATCATCACTGGATGGCCTGGCAGGGAGCGCGTGAATCGAGGTTCAGGGCAAACGCACTTCCATTTGACGTGTGGCACCCGGAAACCATGAAAAGGTGTTTCCCTGCTTCCCTAAACTCGCGTCATTCCCGCCAAAGCGGGAATCCACCCATGTGGGTCCCCGCTTTCGCGGGGACGACGACGTTTGTGGCTTTGAATAATCGACATTTTCAAAGCAGGGGGACGGCAAGCCCGTCCCCCTGCCGATTCACGCGTTGAATCGCCGGCATTACGCCGTCGTGTAAGCGCCCGACTTCCGCTTCTTCACGGCCGCCTGCGCTGCCGCCAAGCGCGCGATGGGCACGCGGTAGGGCGAGCAGCTCACGTAATTGAGCCCCGCCTCGGCGCACACCTCGATCGAGGCCGGGTCGCCGCCGTGCTCGCCGCAAATGCCGACCTTCAGCTTTTCGCGGGTTGCCCGCCCTTCCGCGGTGGCAAGCTTCAGCAACCTGCCCACGCGTTTCGGGTCGAGCACCGCAAACGGATCCGCCGGCCAGATCTTCTGCTTCACGTAGGCGCGGATGATCTTGCCGCAGTCGTCGCGCGAAAGACCGAAGGTCGTCTGGGTCAGGTCGTTGGTCCCGAAACTGAAGAACTGCGCCTGCTGGGCGATCTCGCCGGCGGACAGCGCCGCGGCCGGCAACTCGATCATGGTGCCGACCAGGTAGTCCACCTTGACGCCCTTCTTGGCGAATACTTCCCCCGCCACGCGGTCCACGATGTCCTTCTGCAGCTCGAGTTCCTTCACGTCGCCTACCAGCGGAATCATCACCTCCGGCTTGCGCCTCGATGCCCCGCTTCTTGCAATCGCAGGCCGCCTCGAAGATCGCCCGCGCCTGCATTTCGGTGATCTCGGGATACATGATGCCCAGCCGGCAACCGCGCAGGCCGAGCATCGGATTAAATTCATGTAATCCTTCAACTACTTCCAGTAACCGCTTGGCTTCCTTTAACTTAGCGCCTTTCTTTTCTTGCGCCTCCAGGGTCGCGATCTCCACCATCAGCTCTTCCCGCTTGGGCAGGAATTCGTGCAAGGGCGGGTCCAGGGTGCGGATGGTGACCGGCAGCCCAGCCATAGCCTTGAACAGCCCGTAGAAATCCTTGCGCTGCATGGGCAGTAGCTTGGCCAGTGCGGCTCGCCGCTCCTTGGCGTAGACCGCCGCTTCCTTAGGATCCTCGGTCTCCTTGCAGGCCATGATCATCCGCTGCACGTGCGGCAGCCGCTCCGTGGCGAAGAACATATGTTCGGTGCGGCAGAGGCCAATGCCCTCGGCGCCGAAACTAACGGCCGCCAGCGCATCGCGCGGGATGTCCGCGTTGGCGCGCACGCCCAACTCCCGCTCATCGTCGGCCCACTTCATGAACTCGGCGAAGGCGCCGCTCTTCGGATCGGGTGGAACCAGACTCGCACTTCCCTTCGATCACCCGCCCCGTGGAACCGTCGAGCGAAATCCAGTCGCCATCCTTGATGAGCGTGGTGCCGAAGCGGAGCTGCTTCGTCTTCTCGTCCACTTCCGCTCCGCCACAGCCGGCCACGCAGGGTTTCCCCATGCCGCGCGTTACCACGGCGGCGTGCGACGTCATTCCGCCCCGCGACGTAAGAATTCCCACCGCCACTTCCATGCCGTGGATATCGTCCGGAACGGTCTCGCCGCGCACCAGCACGACTGGGCCGAGCTTCCCTTTCACCACCGCTTCGTCCGCCGTGAAGACCACGCGCCCCACCGCCGCGCCAGGCGATGCCGGCAAGCCCGTGGCCAGCACTTTCAGGGGACGCGACTCGTCGAGCACGGGGTGAAGCAATTGGTTAAGCTGCTCGGGTTCGACCCGCATCAGCGCTTCCTTTGTGGTCAGCAGGCCTTCGTGCTGCATCTCCACCGCAATGCGCACCGCCGCGGGCCCCGTGCGCTTGCCGTTGCGGGTCTGCAGCATGTAGAGCTTCCCGTCCTGGATGGTGAACTCGAAGTCCTGCACGTCCTTGTAGTGCTGCTCGAGCCGGGTAGTGAACCCGCGCAACTGGTTGTAGACTTCGGGCATGACCTTCTCGAGTTCGCGGATGGGCACCGGCGTGCGCACGCCCGCCACCACATCCTCTCCCTGGGCGTTCATCAGGAACTCGCCGTAGAACTCCTTGGCACCGGTGGCCGGATTGCGGGTAAAGCCCACGCCCGTACCCGAGGTGTCGCCCATGTTTCCGAACACCATGGTCTGGACGTTGACGGCCGTCCCCAGATCGTCCGAAATCTTGTTCAGGCGCCTGTAAGTCTTGGCGCGCGGGTTGTACCAGGAACGGAAGACGGCCTCGATGGCCATGTTGAGCTGCACCGCGGGATCCTGGGGGAAGTCCTTTTTGGCGGCCTTGCGCACCACTTTCTTGTAGCCCTCGATCACCTGCTTCAGGTCTTCCGCCGTCAGTTCGGTGTCGAGTTTCACCCGGCGCTTCTTCTTCTGGCCGTCGAAGACGTGCTCGAATTCGGCCTTGGGGATTTCCATCACCACGTTGCCGAACATCTGGATGAACCGCCGGTAGCTATCGTAGGCGAAGCGGGGGTTGCTGGTTTTGCCGGCGAACACCTCCGACCACCTTGTCGTTCATGCCCGAGGTTCAGGACCGTGTCCATCATGCCCGGCATGGAGAATTTGGCCCCGGACCGTACCGAGACGAGCAGGGGATTCTTCTTGTCGCCCAGTTTCTGGCCCAGCAGGCTCTCGAGCTTCGCCAGCGCCTCGTCTTTCTGTTGCAGGATGTAATCGGGCGTCTTGTTGTCGTTCTGGAAATAAAGACGGCAGCCCGAGGTGGCAATTGTGAACCCGGGAGGTACGGGAAGGCCGGCGTTCGTCATTTCCGCCAATCCGGCGCCCTTGCCGCCCAGTACATCTTTCATGGTGCCGTTGCCCTCAGCCTTTCCGTCTCCGAAGAAATAAACGTATTTTTCCATGACTACTCCTTTAAGTTTGTCAGTTGTAAATTCTCGGTTTTAAGTCCACGCTTCCTAGCCGAGAACGTAAAAAGTCGTTTGCGGACTGTAACAGGTTCTCCCTGGCCAGCGACCGAGCGAGCGAAGATTGTGCCGCATCTGCGGCGGTTTTGCAATGGGTTCCTGCGGGCTCGGCTCGGGCGGTGTAGGGGTAGGGCTTGCTCTTCCATTTTCAAGGCCGGCGAGAAATGTGGGGACGGCAAGCCGTCCCCCTACAGCAGCGAGGTTATCGATGGTTGGGGGGGGGCAGTTGTTGGAGGCGGAGATCAGTTTCGAGCCTGGGAGACGGGAGAAATACGCATTGGCGGCCCGACCTTCGCTCAGTTCCCTCCCGATGTCGACGCGTTGACATCGGGCGTTCCAGGGACAATCTCAGAAAGTCTAACGAACTTCGAGAAGACTTGCTGGTCCAGCAGTCCCAACAACAACAGGCGATTTTGGCGCACCAGAGCGTCCTCGGCCATCACCAGGACCTTGTCGAAGAAGCGATCCACCAGCGGCCGGAACGAGGCGATGTAACTGAAGACCTTTTCGTAGTCGTACCTCCCTTCGGACCAGAATCGCCCGCCTTCCTGAAGGGTTTCACCGGCCTCGCAGTATTTCCGGAAGAGATCCGCTTCGGGGCCTGCTTCGAGAATGCTCTCCTCAACAGATCCGCTGCGCAGGTCCTCCTCTTTCGCCGACTTCGCCAGGATGTTCCTCACTCGCTTGGCGGCTTGCGCCAAGGCGACAAAGTCCTCCGTATCGCGGAAGCGCTCGAGGACCTCGACCCGCCGCAGCGCCTCTCGCGGCACGCTGAACGCTTCGCGTTCGTGATCACGATCCGCCACAACCGCCCGGATGGTGTCGTAACGGAACTTCCTGCCCAGGAAATAGACGAGTCGCTCAATGAAAAAAGCATAGACTTCGGCGAATTCCGGCTTTGACTGACTAAAGGATTCCGATGCAGAAACGACTAGATCACTAAAAAGGATCGGAGGCATTACTTCAAGTAACACTTTAATTATGCCATTGCCGTTCCGCCGCAGCCCGAAGGGATCGCTTGACCCCGAAGGTTTGAGTCCCGCTGCGAATCCCGCTACCACGCTATCAAGCTTGTCCACCAGAGACACCGCCGCTCCCGCCAGGGAACGAGGGCAGGAATCTTCAAGGCTCTTGGGCTGGTAGTGGTCGTAGATCGCCGTGGCCACTTCTTCAGGCTCGCCTTGAGCCTTGGCGTAAAGCCCGCCCACCACGCCTTCGAGTTCCGCAAATTCCTGCACCATCTGCGTCGTGAGGTCGCACTTCGAAAGCTCCACCGCCCGCACGAGGCTTCCCCGCTGCTCGGGCTTCAGGGCGCCTTGGGTTTGGATCTGGTCAGAGAGACGCTCCGCAAGATTCAGCATGCGCCGCACTTTGTCGGCGTAACTTCCCTGGCTCCCCAGCTCGGCCTGATAGGTCACCTTCTTGAGCCGCGGCGCCCGCTCGCGCAGCGGCACACGCTGGTCGGCGTCCCAGAAAAACTCGGCATCTCGAAAGCGCGCCTGCAGAACCCTTTCGTGTCCGCGCCGGATCAGTCCCAGTTCATCGCTATCCACATTTAGAACTGATATAAAGTAAGGATCGAGCTTTCCTTCGCGATTCTCTACAGCAAAGTACTTTTGGTGGTCGCGCATCACCGTAATCAAGATCTCGCGCGGCAGGTGCAGGAAGCGCTTGTCAAAGCCGCCTCGAATCGCGGAAGGCCACTCGGTCGAGTTCACCAGCCATTCTTCAAGGTCTTGATCCTCAACCAGAACCAAGAAATCTTCAAGTAAAACTTGAGTGTCATTCTGGACGGACTGGCGGCGATTCTCGCGGTCGAATTCCACATAGTTGCGACGCAGCTTGGCACCGTAGTCGCTGAAGCTCTTCACCGCCAGACTGCTCTTGCCGTGCACGCGGTGTCCGAAGGTGAAGTTACCGGACTTGACCCCCAGGATTTCAAACTCCACCGTCTTGGCCAGTTCCCCTTCCCCCAGAATCGCCAGCACCCAGCGAATGGGCCGGACGAAGCGCGGATCGGACTTCTGCGTCCAGTACATGCTCTTGGGGAAGCTCAGCGCGAGGATGGCGGTGGGGAGGATTTCCGCGAGAAGGGCCAAAGCGGTTTGCCCTCGGGTGGTCTTTCGCAGCGAAAGGTATTCGCCTTTCGGGGTGGTGGTTCGAACCAAATCTTCAAGTGGAACCGAGTTCTTCTGCGCGAAACTTTCCGCGGCGCGCGTATATTTCCCTGCAGCGTCAACGGCCACCTTGACGGGCGGCCCCAGGACTTCTTCAATCCTGTCCGGTTGCCGGGCCAGCATGAAGGGGACATAGACAATAAGTCGGCGGGGCGTGGAATAGGTCTCAAGCAGCGGTTCACCCGGAAGATCAACGCGTTCGTGCGCCAGGGCTCGAGGTGCCTCTAATCTAGGCAGGAGGCGTGCTTCTGCGAGAGCTGCCTGCAGGCGCTCGCCCAGGCTGCGTTCGGCATCGTGAAGAAAGCGGGCGGGAATCTCTTCGCAACCGACTTCCAGCAGTAACGGCAGCAACTGCGGTCCCGCAGCAGGCTTAACGTTGACGTTCATTTCCCTACCCGTGGCAGCCTTTCCGGTTTCGTGCTTTGCTTCGGTCATCCCGGCACCTCCACGGCGGATTGCCGGTCAACGTAGATTGCGGCCACAGAGCACGCCAATTTGCGAACCCGCGCGATGAGCGCCACACGCTCCGTCACGCTGATGGCGCCGCGCGCGTCGAGGATATTAAACAAATGAGAGCACTTCAAAGTAAGGTCGTAGACTTTGCGGAGAGGGAAGCGATCTCGAGTATCGAGATTCGAAATACGATCCTCAGAGCCTAATTTCCGCTTCTTGTCATAAGTTAAAGTGTTACTTGATAAAACTTCGTCAGGCGACTGCTTTGATTTGTCATCAACTCTCAAGTCATCCTGAGTCTTTGCGTTTCGAGCTAGGATTTTGGAATTTCCATTCTTGCTCTTCGGACTTCGATATTCACCCAGCAGGCGTGTCGCCTCGCCCTCGTAAAGATCCAGGATCTTGCGGCATACCTCGGGGTCGGCTTTTTCGAAGTCATACACAGACAACTCAAACTCCTCGCTGCGCCGCATGTCGCCGTAGGTCGTGGACTGGTTCCAGCACACCTGGTAAACGTCCTCGACATTTTGGAGGAAGGCGGCGATGCGCTCCAGGCCGTAGGTCAGCTCGGCGCTGATGGGTTCGAGGTCGATTCCTCCAGACTGCTGGAAGTAGGTGAACTGGGTGATCTCAAGGCCATCCAACATGACCTGCCAGCCGATGCCCCACGCTCCCAGAGTTGGAGCCTCCCAGTTATCTTCCTCGAAGCGAATGTCGTGGTGCCGTATGTCGATTCCGATTGTGCCCAGACTTTCCAGATACATATCCTGAACATTCTCAGGTGGCGGTTTAAGGATGACCTGCATCTGAGTGTGCTTGAGAAGCCGGTTGGGGTTCTCACCGTAACGGCCATCTGCGGGCCGCCGCGAAGGTTGCAGGTAAGCCACCCGCCAGGGCTGCGGACCCAGGACGCGAAAGAAGGTCTCGGGACACATGGTGCCCGCGCCAACTTCCACATCGTAAGGCAAAGCCACTACGCACCCTTGCGCCGCCCAGAACTCGCTGAGGCGGAAGAGCATGTCCTGGAAGCTAAGCGTGGATTTTTTTGATATTAAAGTATTACTTTGTGTTTTCAGCATTGTTGCCATTGATAAAAGGTTTTAGCTATCAACCGTCAGGTATCAGCTCTCAGCAATCGAGTGCAAGACTTAAGTTGTCAGTTATTACTTGCCGATCATAGAGCATGAATTTCTTGCGCGCTGCCCGCTGATTGCTGAGGACTGACAGCTTTTTTCCCTGACACCTGAAACCCGGCACCTGACACCTGCCGTAAGAATAGGCCGACGCAGCACCAGTGGATCCCCGCTTTCGCGGGGATGACGCACGGGTTGTCATTCCCGCGAAACTTGTCCTCAGCGAAAGCGGGGGAGCGGGAATCCATGCGTTTTTCATGCCCAGCGGCGAGTTAAAGCTCATGAAATCCGCCTTAAACGGCTTCCTCCATCATGGCTCGAGTCACAAGCTTGTGCTCGGCGTGAAGTTCGATCAGGTCTTCGAGCAGGCGCCGCGCCTCCCGGCATCCCGGCGGAGCCTTCTCCTCGCTGATCCACCGGTCGAGCGGCCGCCGGCAGCCAGCGCGCACGGTGGCCATCGCTTGAAGTGATATTCTCTGGTCGCCTGCTCCGGTCCGGCACTTTTCGCAAACCAGGCCGGTGGATTCCCGAAAGCCGCCTTGCTCACCGAACTCACGCGAGCAGTTTCGACAGCGCTCGAAGTCGGGCAAAAAGCCACCCAATCGCAGCATCCAGTAGTCGAAGTAGAGCAGCGGCCGAGTGACCTCGCCCGAGTGTTTCAGGCTGCGAAGCACCGCGAGAAAGAGCCGGAACAGCCGCTCGTTCACTTCCCTTTCCGGGATCATCCTCTCAGCCACTTCCGCGATGAACTGCGCGGCGATTTGAACCCGGTAGTCCTTCTGCATATCGAAGAAGGACTCAATCAACTCGGCGGAGTTCATCCGCAGAAGGTCGCGGTGTTCGCGCTCGAAGATGAAAGCCCGAACGTAGCTGAGGGGTTCGAGCGCGGCCCCGTATCGGCTTTTGGTGCGGCGAGCCCCAGCAGCCACCGCTCGCAGACGCCCCATTTGACGGGTAAAAAGCGAAGCAATCTTGTCCGCTTCGGCTAACCGGTAGGTCCTTAGAACGATGGCTTCCGTCTCACGCTGAGGCATCCGAGTGTCGATGTTGAACGCGCCGACATGACGGTTAAAGTTAACATACCGAAGGCCCGCCGGGCAACCCGCAATTTAGAAACCACAATCCGCCGATAACCCCGCTGATCGAGGAGGATGGCTTGCGGGGCCTGCATTCCTGGTAGTGTCTCAGTCTGAGTTCTTGGATCTTACACGCGTCTGCGTCTGCGATTGTGAAGAAAGCGGCGATAGAGGAAATCAACAAGCAAGCCGGTTGGGATAAACAAGAGACCTATCGCAGCAATGTAACTTTGTACAACAAGGGGCTCCGAAATCTGCGTGTGGTCCATCACGTAGACTCCCAATGGATACAGCAACGCGGCCGGGATCGCGGTCCACAGAAAAAACCAAAACACGAGTGCCACTATTTGCTTCAGAATCTGCACTCGCCAATCCTAACACTTCCAAAGCCTGGCTGACTCAATCAAAAAGTGTGAAATTCAAACTGAGACACTCCCGCATTTCCGTTGACCTCGACAAGGATAGACAAGCCCTACCCATAAACTTGTGAAAGCAATGGCTCAGGACTGTCGGCCCTGGGGCTGGGAATCCGTGAAAAACGGACTCCCCTCCTTGGTTAAGGAGGGGGTAGGGGGTGGTTGGTCCGGTGCCGTAGACAGCCACCATCCCCAACTCCTCTTCGGCGAGGGTTTGCTTCAGTCTGCAACGCTCGGACTTCTTGTTCCTTGACTCCGGTCACTGGATCTGTGGAAATCCAGCGGCAATCTGTGGAAAAAGTATTATGTTAACTTGAATCGCGCCTCGAAAATATTATCAGACACGCCTGTGCAAAACCTTCCCCCAGTTCACAGCCCTTCGAAGGGTCTGTTTTTGCCTTCGCTCGCGAGGGGACCACAACATGTTCCGAGAGGGGTAGCGGTAGGGCTTGCCCTCCCTTGTGCCCTGGGGACGGCAAGCCGTCCCCCTACACGGTCCCGTCAGCCGCTAGCAAAAGCGACTGCCTTAGAGAGTGTAGAAGGTGCCCCCATCCCTGCCCGACGACTAGGCGTCCTTCCCTGCCCCGCTGCCCAATCTCCCAGACATGGCCGATCGTCGGCCCGATGATTTTCATATCTACCGGCGTTAATTACGGTAGCGTGGCGCACATCTCTTGAAGCCCCCGGAAGTGTTTGTTATATTTCTCTCAGGTCACAATTAGAGGATTCAAATCAAGCCGCATGCGATTGCTCCGCGGCCATCTTGAGTTTCAGGGGGGCAGCAAAATGCCGCCAGCGAAAATCTTCAAGAACTACATTAATGGTGAATGGGTTCCCTCGGCGAGCGGGCGCACTTACGATAACGTCAATCCTGCCTGCCGGGGCGAACTGGTGGGAGTGTTCCAGAAATCCAACCAGCAAGACGTGGCCGACGCCATCGAGGCGGCGACGGACGCGTACAAAACCTGGCGGCTGACTCCGCCTCCGAAGCGCGGGGAAATTCTCTTCCGCGCCGCACGGCTGCTTGGCGAGCGCAAGGAAGACCTACGCCGAGCAGATGACGCGTGAAATGGGGAAGATCCTGGATGAAACGCGCGGCGACGTCCAGGAAGCCATCGACATGACCTATTACATGGCGGGCGAAGGCCGGCGGCTTTTCGGGCAGACCACCACGTCCGAGCTACCCAACAAGTTCTGCATGTGGGTGCGCAGCCCGATCGGCGTGTGCTCGCTGGTGACGCCCTGGAATTTCCCCATGGCCATCCCGTCCTGGAAGATCATGCCGGCGCTGATCTGCGGCAATACGGTGGTGATCAAGCCCGCCACGGACACGCCGCTTTCGACCTACAACCTGGTGCAGACGCTCGAAGAGGCCGGGGTGCCGCGAGGCGTCGTTAACCTGGTCACGGGCACCGGCCCCGAGGTCGGAGCCCCGCTGATTACCCACGATGACGTCCGCGTGGTTTCCTTCACCGGGTTCGACCGAAGTGGGCAGAAGGTTGCAGAGGCATGCGCGGGCACCTTCAAGCATTGCTGCCTGGAGATGGGCGGCAAGAACATCATCATGGTCATGGACGACGCGAACCTCGAGCTCGCTGTGGACGGCGCCCTCTGGGGCGGCTTCGGCACTACCGGGCAGCGGTGCACAGCCTCGAGCCGCATCGCCGTGCACAAGGACGTCTACCAGGAATTCGTCGAGGAATTCGTGGCGCGGGCGCGGGCGCTGAAGGTGGGCGACGGCCTTGACCCGACCGTGCAGATGGGACCGCTCATCAATGAAGCCAGCTCAAGACGGTCGAGGAATACGTCGACATCGGCAAGAACGAAGGCGCCAAGCTGCTCTGCGGCGGCAAGCGCCTGGCGGGCGCAGACTACGACGCCGGCTGGTTCTACCTCGCCCACCATCTTCGGCGATTGCAACCCCGAAATGCGCATCGCCGCGAGGAGATTTTCGGCCCGGTCGTCTCGGTCATTCCCTGCGGCAGCCTCGAGGAAGCCATTGAAATCGGCAACGGGGTGCCCTACGGACTTTCCGCCTCGATCTACACCCAGAATGTCAACCGCGCCTTCCAAGCCATGCGCGACATGGAGACCGGCATCTTCTACGTCAACGCGCCGACCATCGGAGCCGAAACGCATCTGCCGTTCGGAGGCGCCAAGCAGACCGGAAACGGTCACCGCGAAGCTGCCACTACGGCGCTCGACTTCTACTCTGAGTGGAAATCCGTTTATGTTGATTACAGCGACCGGCTGCAAAGAGCGCAGATTGATATGTAGGGGTAGGGTGTCAGGTGCCAGGTTTTCGGACGTCAGGCCCAAAGGACTGGAGCGCCGGGGGGAAGCGGGTGGAAGCGCATAGGGTGTTCAGCGCCTCAGTCCAAAGCTCGTCGCTTACGCCGGGCGCGTGGCGTCTCGGCACGTAATGTGTTACTTCAACTATGTCGTCGATCTTAATCTCCTGATTAAGCATGCGGACTGCCCAAAGGTGGAGTTTCTACCTTGTCGCATCACTCCAGTTTTGCCATTTGACTTTTGCGCTTTGCCATTTGACTGCTTTGAAAAGGTGTAGGGGTAGGGCTTGCCCTCATAAGCGCTAAGATACTGCTTGACGCTTGTCGGTTTTCCCTGTACCTTGCTGAGCATGAACGCACTCGACGAAGACTGGAACATCTTAGTGGGCCTGTTGCCGCCGAGCTGGCAACGGGCGGCGCGGCTGAGCGGGGCGGTAGAGCGTTTGCGGGAATTGGACTCGGTGGAGGCGCTGCTGCGCAGGTTGCTGATGCACGTGGGGTGCGGCTACTCGTTGCGGGAGACCACGGTTCGCGCCCAGGCGGCGGGGCTTTCGAAGGTGAGCGATGTGACGCTATTGAATCGCTTGCGCCAGTCGGAGAATTGGTTGCAGCACCTCTGCCAGGCGTTGCTGGCGGAAAGTGGGGTGCGCTGGAAGGGGCCTCCGCCGCGGCGGCGTCTGCGGGCGCTGGATGGGACGGTGATCAAGGAACCGGGCCCGACCGGTTCGCATTGGCGGATTCATTACAGCCTGCGGCTGCCGGAGTTGGCCTGCGACCAGTTGCTGATCAGCGCGCGGAAAGGGGCGGGGACGGCGGAGAATCTGGAGCGATTCCGGGTCGCGGCGGGAGATCTGATTCTGGCCGATCGCGGTTATTGCCATCCGGCCGGGGTGGCGAGGGTGCGCGCGCAAGGAGGCGACATCATTGTGCGGTGGAACAGTGCGGTGCCGTTGTTCGCGGCCGATGACCAGCCGTTCCGGGTGTTGCCGGCACTGCGCCCGCTGGCGGCGGGACAAGCGGGGCAATGGGCAGCGGCGCTGCACGCCGGGGAGCAGCGCGTGGAGGGACGTCTGTGTGCGGTGCGCAAAAGTGCGCAGGCCATCGCCGCGGCGGAGCGCCAACTGGATCGGCGCGAGCAGAAGCAGCAGATTCGGGTGCGGCCGGAAACGCGCGAGTACGCCCATTATGTGATGGTGTTCACGACCCTGCGGGTGCCGGAAATGGGGGCCCCCCAAGTGCTCGAGTACTACCGCTTCCGCTGGCAAATTGAACTGGTGTTCAAGCGGCTGAAGTCGCTGCTGGCGATCGGCCACTTGCCCAAGCACGACGCGCGGAGCTCGCGCGCCTGGTGGCACGGAAAACTGCTGGTGGCGCTGCTCACCCAAAAGCTGGTCCGCCTGGGTTCGTCATTTTCCCCCTGGGGCTACGAACTGGGATCCGACGGTCCAGGGCAGTCGGTGGCGTGAGTTTCAATTCGCGCTGCACCAGGTGCAACAGGCCATCGCTCCGAAAGTGCCGCTGGAGTACGTCGTGCAGCACTGGAATGAAATCGCCGCAGAGCTCGCGGAAGGGAACCGCGAACGGGCTCCTCAACTTGAGCGATGTCATGTACTATCTTAGCGCTTATGAGGGCTTGCCCTACCCTGTGCAGTGGGGACGGCGAGCCGTCCCCCCACAGCGGGAATCGATTTTCATCGTTTCCAGGTGCCCGCCCGCAGATGGGCATGAGCGACTGCTCTTCAAGGCGAGCCCATCTAACCACCCGAAAACCTGAACCCAACTTCCGTCAGGGGTTCGGAGCAGATGCAGGCGGGTTCTGCTGGGCGTCAGAGGTGGCAGGGGTTTGAGAGGGGGTAGCAGCGCCGGGTGCAGCCGGGCTACTGGTTTCGAGTTCCGGCGGCAGGGGGTGCTGGCCGAGGCCGAGCTTCATGAGGGATTTTGCCTCAGGCAGTCCGGTCACCGGGAAGCCGTGATCCGTTTGGTAGCGCCGCATGGCGTCGCGGGTCTGATCATCCCATGTGCCGTTCGGTTCCGCCTTAAAGTAGCCCGCCTGGGCCAGAGCTTGTTGGATTTGCTGAATGCGTTCCGGAGCGGGGCGCAATTGAGCGCGCCGGCGGCGGTCCGCAGCGGCGCGCGCGGCTTCTGGGGAGATGTGAGGGGTTGCCGGATGGTGCGTGGAGGCATGCTGGCCGGAACCGGTCGAGGAAGCCCTGCGGACGGTGGAGTGGCCCTTCGTGGTGCTTCTCTTCTTCGCCGTGCCTTTGACACTCTTTGTCTTGCCGGCCCCCGAGCGGGACTGCCTTGTCGAGGTATCGCCGCGCGCCTGGAGCGGTGTTACCCACAGGAGCGCGGCAAGTAGCAGCAAACCTGCGCAGGTTTGGAACTTAGAGTGTCTCAACTTTGGGGTCCTCAGTCTCCCCGGGGCGACCCCAGACCGCATTGCAGATTCAAAATTCAAAATTCCAGATTCCAGAATTTCCCCTATGCCGGCGCCCTTGGCTGCGGTCCAATGATCGAAATCCGTCACGGCAGGCGATCCGCAAGGAAGAGGGTCGTATAGGAGTGCGGGCCGCTCGGTCGCGCAATCAAGAGAAGCACATCATCGCCCGACTTCAGCGATGATTGCAAATGATTGAAGGTCTCTGCCGAGGCGATCGAGTGGTGGTTAAGGGTCAGAATGATGTCGCCATGCTGAACGCCCAAGTCGGAAGCGAACCCGCTGGCTTGAACGATCGTCACCAGGACCCCCTGGTTACTATCCAGGTGCAGCTTGTCGGTTATTTCCTGCGCCTGATCGTGCGTAAGGCTCTTGACGGATAGGCCCAGAGTACCCGAGCTCCCTTCCGCGGGAGCCTCTTCGCCTGGCTTTTCTGGAGTTTCCTGAAAATCGGCGATGATCTTGTTTCGGTCGCCCACTTCGACCTCCGCGGTCAAATGCTTTCCGTCGCGAAGGAATTCCATGTGGAGGCGCTTGCCGATTTCGGAGTCCGAGACAATGGCGACCAGGTCGTCCGCGCTTTTGATGGTTTTCCCTTCCACGCGTTGGACAACATCGCCTCGTTTCAGGTCGGCCCGCGCCGCGGGGCTGCCTGCTTCCACGGCATTGATCACGATGCCGTAATCGGCGCCGAAGCTCCTCAGCAAGGCCGGAGCGTTCTGGCTGGAGAACTGCACACCAATGGCTCCGCGCCGCACGGTGCCGGAGCTGATGAGGGCATTATAAACTTTGCGCGCGGCATTCGAAGGGATGGCAAAACCCACGCCGTCGGATCTGTCCCGCTGGGTAGCAATAGCGGTGTTGATCCCAATCACCTGCCCCGCCATGTTGACCAGCGGCCCGCCGCTGTTGCCGGGATTGATCGCGGCATCCGTCTGAATAAAACGCTTGAATTGCCCCTCCACGCCGCCCTCGATGTCGCGGCCCTTGGCGCTCACGATCCCGGCAGTCACGGTGGATTCGAGACCAAAGGGGCTTCCGATGGCGAGCACCCAATCGCCCACACGCATCGCGTCAGAATCGCCAAAGGGAGCCGCCGGCAACGGCTTCGAAGCGTCGATCTTGACGATGGCGAGATCGGTCCACTTATCCGAACCGACGATCTTGGCTTTGTACTTTGTGTTATCGTCTCCGCTCAACGACACGCTGATGCGGTCCACGGGTTTATCCTCGCCGCTCTGCGTCACCACATGATAATTGGTCAGGATGTAGCCGTTCGGAGCCAGAATGACCCCGGAGCCCAGGCTCTGTTGCTTGAGGTCGCCCATCGGCGCGCCGGGCGAGTCGAAGAACTTGTCAAAAAAATCGCCGAAGGGTGAATCATCGGGCGCGTGAAACCGCCGGCGGTTAACGCGAACCGTGCTTTCGGTGTTGATATTGACGACGGCGGGCGCCAGGACTTCCGCGATATGGGCGAAGGAATTTGATAACTCGGCAGGCGAGGGAGGAGGAAGCGGCTTGGCGTCCAAGGCCGCGAGCGAACTCTTGGCGGCACGCACCCCGTGGGAAACGATCGTGCCGATCATGATTCCGATCCCCAGAGTCACAACAATTACCGCCGCCGGGAGTAACCTGCGTCCCGATATGCTCATTCCTGTTTCCCCTTTCACTTTGCGCGCTGCCCTCCGTGGGGAGCCTGCGCATATTATAGCATCACCTCCGCTCGGAACGCGTTTCCAATGTCGGCTCCAATGCAGTTGTGAGGGTGAACGTACGAGCCCAGAGAAGAATGGATTCCCATTTTCCCGGATATGACAAATGCGGCGCGGGGGGCCACGGCGGTCAGCAGCAAGGGCGCGTCCCTAGTAAATGTCGTCCCAGCGAAAGCAGGGGCCCACGGTAGTCAGCGGTAAGGCGAGACCCACGTGCGCGTCCTCGGTCCGCCTTCTTCGCTGGGCAGGGCCGTCAAAGGATTGATAATCTCCCCACCTGAGGTTAGAATCTACGGTTCGCGAGGCTGGGATGGGTGAAGCGGAACGACTGTTGCTGAGTGGAGATGAGGCGGTGGCGTTGGCGGCACGGCACGGCCGTGTTACGCTGGGCACCGGATACCCGGGCACTCCTTCCACGGAGATCCTCGAGACTTTCTCCCAACTGGGCGGCCGCGCGCAATGGGCGCCCAACGAGAAAGTGGCCCTCGAGGTGGCCCTGGGCGCCGCCTTCACCAGCGCCCGAGCCCTGGTCACCATGAAGCACGTGGGCCTGAACGTGGCGGCCGATCCGCTCTTCACCGCGGCCTACACGGGTGTCACCGGGGCGCTGGTGGTCGTCTCGGCCGACGATCCCGGCATGGCCTCCAGCCAGAACGAGCAGGACAACCGCCGCTACGCCGTGGCGGCGGGCGTGCCGATGCTCGAGCCCGCGGATTCCCAGGAAGCCTACGACTTCACCCTGCTGGCCTTGCAAATCTCGGAGCGCTGGAACCTTCCGGTGCTGCTGCGGATGACCACGCGGGTGTGCCATTCGAAGACCGTCGTCCGGCCGCGGGAGCCCTGGCGCGCCTCGAGCCCCGGCGACCTTCGTCCGCGACTGCAGCGGGCGGGTGATGATCCCCGCCTACGCCCGGCCGGCCCACCGCCGCCTGCGGGAGAAGCTGGCGCGAAATCCCGGAATGGAACGAAGCCGAGGGGCCCAACCGTGAAATAGCAGGCGATGATCGAACCTTGGGGATCATCACCTCCGGCATCGCCTTCATGCACGCCCGCGAAGCCGCGCCGGAAGCCGCATGCTGAAGCTGGGCATGACCTATCCGTTGCCGCTCGAGACCATCCGCCGCTTCGCCGCGAGCGTTTCCCGTTGCGTGGTCATCGAGGAAGGCGATCCGTACCTGGTCGAGGCCATCCGCGCCGCGGGCATGAATGTGGACGCGAAGCCGGAGATGTTTCGCTTTGGCGAGTTGAACGTGGACCGGGTGCGGCGCATTCTCGCCGGCGACGACTTCGCCCGAGCCCGCGCCGCCGCCCGGCAAGCCGCCCCAGCTGTGCCAGGGCTGCCCGCACCGCTCGGTCTTCGAGGCCCTGCACAACCTCGACTGCATCGTCGCCGGCGACATCGGCTGCTACACGCTGGGGGTGCTGCCGCCCTTCGAGGCCATGGACACCTGCGTCTGCATGGGCGCCAGCATCGGCGTGGGCCTGGGCCTGCGGCACGTTCTGCCGCCCGACGAAGCCCGGCGCGTGGTCAGCGTGATCGGCGACAGCACCTTCGTCCATAGCGGCATCACCGGCCTGGTGGAGATGGTCTACAACCCGCCCCCGACCGGCCACGTGGTCATGATCCTCGACAACGGCACCACGGCCATGACCGGCATGCAGGAACATCCCGGCACGGGCCGTACGCTCGATCATCAGCCCACCGGCAAAGTCGTCATCGAAGACCTGGCGCGCTCGCTCGGCATCCGCAGCGTGCACGTGATCGACCCGACGGTTAACCCCAGCCGCCTTCCAGGAGCTGGTGGCGGCCAGCCTTGCCGAGCGGCGAACTCGCGGTGATCGTCGCGCGCCGCAATTGCCTGCTGGCCGCCGGGCAGGATCAAGGAGTACGAGCAGGCGGCTGCGAACTGCGATTCACAGAAGCAGCGCGGAGCTGCGAGTATACATGACCAAAGTCACCAACATCGTGATTGCCGGGCTGGGCGGCCAGGGCGTGCTGAAGGCCTCGGACATCGTCGCCGAGGCCGCCTTCCGCGCCGGCCTCGACGTGAAGAAGAGCGAGGTGCACGGCATGAGCCAGCGCGGCGGCTCGGTGACCAGCGACGTCCGCTTCGGCGAGAAGAGTCTTCAGCCCCATGGTGCCGCCGGGCGAAGCCGACTTCCTCGTGGTGCTGGCGCCCGACCAGGTGGAGCCGAATCGCTGGCAGCTGCGCGAGGGCGGCACTCTGATCACGCCCGACCGATTCCAGAGAGCGCCTTGCGCGACAAGCGTAGCCTCAACGTCGCCCTGTGGGCGTGCTGAGCGCGTAGCCTGCCCTTCCCGAAGAGCCTGGCTCGAGGCCATCCGCGCGTAATCTGCCGGAAAAGCTGCACGCTGCCAATCTCCATGCCTTCGCAGTGGGCGCGCGGCGGCGCAGAAGCCGAGACGTAGCAGTGATGCCGCCGAGCGTTCCGCAGCAGAGCCAGCGTCGATCCGCATCCGTCGGCTGATATAGCCGCTGCTACAGAGATTCACATGACCGGTATCCAGAACGACGCTCCGCGATCTATCCTGCCGGCGGCGGACTACCTGCGAGATCGCTGATGCGCGACCTGCAGCTTAGCCGGCTGCAGGCCACGGTGCGCCGCGCCTACGAGCGCGTGGAACTCTACCGCCGGCGGATGGACAGGAGCGTCACGTCTCACCGGAGACTTGCGCACGCTCGACGACCTCGCCCGCCTGCCTTCACCGTGAAGACCGACCTGCGCGACACCTATCCCTTCGGCCTGTTCGCCAGCCCGCTCGAGAGGTCGTCCGGCTGCACGCCTCGAGCGGCACCACCGGCAAGCCGATCGTCGTGGCCTACACCCAGCAGGACCTGGAGGTCTGGACCGACGTCATGGTCGCGCACGCTCGCGGCCTGCGGCCTGCACCGCGGCGACATCGTGCAGAACGCCTACGGCTACGGCCTGTTCACCGGCGGCCTGGGCGCGCACTACGGCGCCGAGGCGCTGGGCGCCACGGTCATCCCCATTTCCGGCGGCAACACCGACCGGCAGATCATGGTCATGAAGGATTTCAGCGTCACGGCCATCTGCTGCACCCCAGTCTACTTCCTGCACCTGCTCGACCGCGCCGCGGAGATGGGCGTCGACCTGCGCGAACTGCCGCTGCGCGCGGGCATCTTCGGCGCCGAGCCCTGGACCGACGCCATGCGCCGCCACATCGAAGCCGCGGGCGGCATCAAGGCCTACGACATCTACGGCCTTTACCGAGATCATCGGCCCGGGCGTGGCCATCGAGTGCCGCTGCCAGGACGGCCTGCACATCTTCGAGGACCACTTCTACCCGGAGATCGTCGACCCCGAATCCGGCGAGCCGCTGCCCGACGGCGAGGAAGGCGAACTGGTGCTCACCACGCTGAGCAAGCAGGCCATGCCGATGCTCCGCTACCGCACGCGCGACATCACCGCCTTGATGCCCGGCGCCTGCCCCTGCGGCCGCACGCTGCGCCGCATCCGCCGCATCGGCCGCCGCAGCGACGACATGTTCATCATCCGCGGCGTCAACGTGTTCCCCTCGCAGATCGAAACCGCGCTGCTGGCGGTGGAAGGCACGCTGCCGCACTACCAGATCATCCTCACGCGCGAGAAAGGCCTGGACCAGATGGAGGTGCAGGTCGAGGTGACCCCGCAGGTGGTCAGCGACCGCGTCGGCGCGCTCGAAAGCCTGCACAACCAAGCTTGCCCACACGCTGGACCAGACGCTCGGGCTGCGCGTGAAGGTCCGGCTGGTCGAGCCGCACACCCTCCAGCGCAGCGAGGGCAAGGCGCAGCGGGTGATCGACCAGCGCGGCCTGTGACGGAGTGACTATGAAAATCCATCAACTTTCGCTGTTCCTGGAAAACAAGCCGGGCCAGTTGACGGAACCCTGCCGCCTGCTGGCCCAAGCCGGCATCAACATCCGCACCCTGACGCTGGCCGATACCGAGCAGTTCGGCATCCTGCGGCTGATCGTCTCCGATTGGCAGAAGGGCAGCACGCTTCTCGAGGAGGCCGGCTACGTGGTCAACGTCACGGAGGTCGTGGCGGTCGAGGTGGCCGACCGGCCCGGCGGCCTGGCGGAGTTGCTGGCCGTCTTCGAGGACACCGGCATCAACATCGAGTACATGTACGCCTTCACCTTCGGACGCGGCGACACGGCGGTGATGATCTTCCGCTTCGACAATCCCGACGCCGCCATCGAGCGCCTGCAGCTCCGCCGGCATCAATGTGGTGGGAGTACGGAAGTCTATAACGCATCGAGAAATAGAAAGGTTCGGACCGACTTCGATGAGCATCGGCAAAACGCATTCGGCCAACAGATGGAGCACGCCTCCTGGATCCGGCGCATGTTCGAGATCGGCGCCCGCTCAAGCGCGAGCGCGGCGCGGAAAACGTTTTCGATTTCACCCTCGGCAATCCCGACGGCGAACCGCCCGCGGAGTGCTTGCCGCGCTGCGGCGCGTGGCGGCGGAGAACCGCCCGCGCAGCCACGGCTACATGCCCAACGCCGGCTTCCCCGCCGTGCGCGGCCGTCATCGCCGCAGCAACTCTGCCCGGCGCACCGGCCTTCCCTACACCGCCGACCACATCCTCATGACGCGTGGGCTCGGCCGGCGCCATCAACGTGGTGCTGAAGTCGATGCTCGATCCCGGCGACGAGGTCATCGTCCTGGTCCCCTTCTTTCCCGAGTACCGGTTCTACATCGAGAACCACGGCGGCCGCATGGTGCTGGTGGAGACCGACGCGCATTTTCAGCCCGACATCGAACGCATCGCGGCCGCCCTCACCGCCCGCACCAAGGCGATCATTCTGAACTCGCCCAACAACCCCACCGGCGCGGTCTACCCCGCCGCATTCCTGCGCGACCTGGAGAGCCTTGCTTTCCGCGCACTCGACCATCCCGTCATGGTCATTGCCGACGAGCCCTACCGGTCCCTCGCCTTCGACGGGCTCGAAGCTGCCCGAAGTTCCGGCCTTGGTGCCGCGACTCGGTCGTGGCCTTATTCATGGTCCAAGGCCCTGGCGATTCCCGGGGAGCGCATCGGCTATCTGGCCCTCTCGCCCCGCCTTGCCGGAGCTCGGACGCCTGCGCAACGCCTGCACGTTCGCCAACCGCATCCTGGGCTTCATCAATGCGCCCGCCATCTGGCAGCGGTCATGATGGAAGTGGCGAGATCTCGAGATCGATCCGCGCCCTTACCAGGAGAAACGCGACCTGCTCTGGGCGAGCGCTGACCCGCATGGGCTACGAAGCCACGAAACCGCAGGGCGCATTTTACATGTTCCCGAAGACGCCGATCACCGATGACGTGGCTTTCGTCCGCCCCCTGATGGACGAAGGAATCCTGGCCGTTCCCGGCTCAGGCTTCGGACGCGGCGGGTACATCCGCTTGTCGCTCACCATCCCGATCGAATCAATCGAACGCGCTCTGCCGGGATTCGAGCGGGCCTTCCACAAAGCCCGCACGGCAGGGGCAGGGGATTTGAAGTCTCAAATCTGAAATCTCAACTCCGACATCTGAAATCCGAAATGCTTCGATACCCTTAATCTCAAATTTGAAATCCCAGGGATTTGAAATCTCGAAATTGAAATCTCAAATCCCCCCTCACCCTTCCACCGGCGACGGCTGCCTGCCGCCCCAAACTTCCGAAAGAACCATTCCCGCCAGTATCAGTCCCGATCCTGCAAGCGCCCTGCCTCCAAAATGCTCTCCCATCAGCAGCCATGATGTGAGAGCCGCAAACACCGGTTCGAGAGCGTAAATCAGCGCGGTGTGCGCGGCCGGAGTGAATTGTTGCGCCCAGTTTTGAACCGAAAACGCCACTCCGGTGGCCAGGATTGAAGTCACCACGATTGCGGCCACGAGGCGTGACGTCAGATGGAAGGACTGCGACGGCACAAAGGGGATGGCCACGGCGGCCAGCATGCCCACGACCAGAATCTGCACCGAGACGAGATGCATAAACGAGAACTTCTTTGTATATCGCCCCACCAGCACGATGTGAAATGCAAATGAAACGGCGGCGGCCAGCGTAAGCAGATCCCCGCGATTCACCCCTCCCATTCCCGAGGGAGCAACCAATAAGTAAATACCGGCCAAACCCAGAGCCGCCCCAGTCAGGGTCGTCCAGCCGATGCCGCGACTGGAGACCATTACGATCAGTGGAACGAGAATGACGCTGAAGCCGGTCAGGAAAGCGCTTTTCGACGGGGTGGTGTAAACCAAGCCATAGGTCTGAAATAAGAATCCGCCAAAAAGGAATAAGCCCAGGATAAAACCGGGAAGGATTGTTTCCCGCCCTACTCGTCCCCGCCCCAATATGATCAGGAGCAACAACCCCGCCAGGATAAATCTAACGGCCAGAAACGGCAGCGGAGACGCCTCCACCAGTGCCCCTTTGACGACGACAAAGGTGCACCCCCAAATGGCGGTGTTCATCACCAGAAGGGCTTCGGCTTTGGTTCGGATGGTCAAGGGAAGTAGATCGGTGGATTATTGAGTCATCGGGCCAATTTCTCAGTTAGCCTCGAAGTCTTTCTGCTGAAAGCGCCGAGCAGGTTCACGGGACGCTCCTCGAACTTTTGCCCGGCGGTCGAGTGGTCAGCAAGGACAGGCCGATAGAGGGTATGGCATCGCTCGCAACGGTAAACTTCCGCACCCTTCCCGAATGCCTTGATGGCTTCCTCTTCGTCGGGAGTAGCTGAGAGGCGGTGCGGGTCGTCGTAAAACCACCGCTTGAGATGCCCGACGCAGAATTCTCCTTTGGCGTCTTTCTCATCGCAGGCCCTCTGGCCTGGCTTTTTCTCTTTAATTTTGAAGGCCACGTCGTCCCCCCAATTGGAAGTTGTGACGGCGAGTTTAACTCGCCACGCAGCGACGAGAAGCTGTTACTGAGTCAAAGCTGGCCGCCGGAGTTGCTGCATTGAATCACTGCTCTGAAAAGATGTAGGGGTAGGGCTTGCCCTACCCTGAGCGCCGGGGACGGCAAGCCGTCCCCCTACAACTGGCGTCGTTTTTATAGCTTCCGGGTGCCCGTCCGCAGGCGGGCATGAGCAACTGCTCTTCTGAATCATTGCAGAGTTGAGAGTCGCGAGTCAACGGCCACACCGGATTGAGTCATTAGGCCATTTTGCCCATCGATCATTCTCGTGGCAACCTCAGGAGGTTCTTGAAACGATCCCATGGTCCGATGACTCAACTCCTGACGGCTCCAATTGCCGCGTGGCGCGACCTTAAGTATTCGACTTGCGCCAGGCACAGCCCCTGAGCGGGGAGCAGTGGGCCCGGCCATGGTGCGGTCGCGCGCCTCGAGAATCCGGGTGATGTCACGCGGTTCGAGCTCCCCGCGCCCGACCTCGACCAGTGTGCCCACCAAATTGCGCACCATATGGTGAAGGAAACCTTTGCCCTTAACTTCATAGATCAGCATTTGCGTCTTCGACCTACGAAGGATCCGGGACGTGAACACCCTTCTCACCAGCAACCCGGGCGCCGGTGACTGCCTATCGCCGGCAGGACAGTCCTCGTCCTCAGCCCTCCCGTCGCTTGCCGCGAAACTGGTGAAGTCGTGTTCTCCTTCGAACAGTTTTGCCGCCTGAGCCATGCGCTCCGCGTCCAGTGGAAAGGGGTAATGCCAGACGAACCGCCATAGAAAGGGAGAACAGGCCGGCGTTTGAAGAATCCTGTAGCGGTAAGTCTTGGAGCGAACGTCGTAGCGGGAGTGGAACTGCGCGGGAACTTCCCGGACCTCTTTGATGCGCACCGTAGGCGGAAGAATATCATTCAGCGCTTTCACCAGGTTCGCACAGGGAATGGAACCGCCAGTCTGGAAGTTGGCCACTTGATTCCAAGCATGGACGCCCGCGTCCGTCCGCCCGGAGCCGCAGACCTGCGCCTTTTCGCCAAGCAGGCGCTCGAGGGCGGATTCGAGGCACTCTTGCACGGTAAGCAAATTCGGCTGGCGTTGCCACCGTGGAAATCCGTTCCATCGTAGGCGATGAGCAGGCGGAGGTTGCGCATAAGACAGTTATTAGTCTTCAGTTGTCAGTCTTCGGTTGTCAGTTTTCAGCCACGCTGAGTCCTTCAGCGCTCGATGTCAAATTACACCAATTCGGGGCTATTAACAAAGGTGAGTTGCTTATTAATTGTGGCGGGTTTAGGGCTTTCGCGCGCGGTCAGGAATCTTCGCCCCGCACTCTCCGCAAAACTTCACGGGCACTGGGTTCTCGAAACCGCAACGTGCGCAGATGTAATCCTGGGGTGGGGGCGGGGATTCCGCAAGGCGCGGCGCGCGGCGATCTCTCGTTCGACCACGGCGTCGGTCTCTTTCAGTTGCTCTGCCTCTTGCGAGGACGCCATGAGCGCCGCAGCTTCCCCAGGTAGTTTTTTTGCTTCAGGCTCTGGTAATCCTGGCTGGCGATCTTTCCTGCCTGATATTCGAATTCAAGGTCCTTGAGGTTTTCTAAACCACAAGGCGGCGCCGCTTCAAGTCAGCCAGCGGCGTCACGTCCACTGGCAAGCGGATCCCTCCCGCAATTTCCGCAGAGAGTAAGGGCGTCGCGACGAAAGCCGCCAGACCTGCTGCGATCAGTACTCCAATAATCAGAAACACCGGTTCCGATTGCCTCCCTGGCCACCCTGTCGCGTTATGCAAAAAAGGCGACCCACCTCAATGCCAAGCTGCCATACTTAGCGGCCACACGTCAAGGGGCCGCAGTCTCAGCCTTCTTATGGCTGAGCTTGCGATGAATGTCCGGCCAGAATTCCTTCACCACGATGGTAATCGTGTCATACCCCAGCAGCGAACCCCACACGCTTGCGGCATTCCCCAGGTTGCGTTCTTGTCGCGGGTGATAGCTGTAGGTGGAGATTCCTGCCGAAAGCCCAGCCCCGACGATCTCGGAAAAATTGAACTGCCTATGTCCCGAGTCAGTGCGGGTGACGAAGATTCTACTCACGGCGTATTCAGACCTATGCATGAACGAACCTGTACCCAACTGGTAGTAGCGAGGATCCTCCTTCAGAAGCGATGGAAGCGCGGCCGCGGTAATGAAGTTTTCAATGGTACCATCCGCGAAGGCCGTTGCGTATCGCTTGCCGTAGCCCGCCGCTCCCTGCCCGTACTCTTTCTCGCTATTCTCACCCTGACTGATGCCGGCTAGGATTGCGTACCAAAAGTACTCCACAGGATCGAAGGAGCTTCGCGCTACGACTTTGAACTTTTGCCCGGTGGTCAGGGGGGGCAAGTGGTTGGCCTGCACCGTGAGGAAGTTGGGCAAGGTATAGAAGAGCCTGTCATTGGAAGTCCCGCTCTGCGAATTAGGAGTGCCGCTTTGAGGGGTCTCCTTAACCTTCGGGTCCGGGTCGTTCTTGTCCCCTGTCTTGGCTTGTTCGTCCGACGCTGCAGACGCGCTTGCCGGTTGTTGTTGGCCCCATGCTGAAAGCCCGGCCAGGAGTATCGCAGCTATGACTTTGGCCAGTAGCCCGTTTGGGGACGGCCGGCTTCGGTTCATCATCTCTTGCATCCTTCCCCGCATGGGTACGCGCACCAGACAATCCGGCTGGCCTGTCACCATATTCGGGCTTGTATTGATTGGACGAGAAATCGAAGGAAAGGGTTTCTCTGAAAAACCCGGCTGCTAGTCTTTAACATTCAGCCCCGAAACTTTCATCTCTTCTTCTACCGCCGTCAGTAGCCTCGGATCCAGGGCGTGGGCCGCAACTGACGTCAAGACAGGGGCAGGCTTGCGCCAGCGACGCACCAGGAAGAGGACGATCGATAACCCTGCGAGCAATCCCACGCCGGGCAATATCCAGACCGTTAAACCAAACCCTTTAGCGGGTGGAGCTGCCAGCACCTGCACGCCGTAGCGGATGGCGAGATCCTGTAGAATTGCGGTTTCATCTTTCCCCGCAGCGATTTCCTTCTCGATGAGGGGTCGGATCTCGGCGAGCGTGGCGCAATCGCGGTGCGGGCAGTGGTTCACAGTCGCCACGCAGCCGCACAGGCACATAACCTGATCGCCAATCGATTCGAGCGTAGGCTTTCTCGAAACGTCGGCGCGCATGAGCGAGGACGCCGCGAGGCCGCCTGCGAGGAGGACGACAGTCCATTTACGCGCTCGCTTCATCTCGTGCAAGTGACTCCCTCACCCGTCCCACGACGGCTGATGAAAACGCCGGCGCGTGCCACCCTCTCCCCCAAGGCAGAGGGCTGTCTCTCCCAACATCAGGCGCAGGTTGAGTCCCTAGCTCCCCGGCCCGCAGTCCCTAATCCCTAGATCGTGTCGTTTGCCTGCACTGCCACATCCTGGGTGCGGCGGATTTCCGCCATCTCCCGCTCCACGCGGCTGGGGACTAGCGCCAAAAGCGTCCCGAGGAAGACCACTACGCCGCCGATCCATACCCACACGACCAGCGGGTTTACAAAAACTTCGATGACAGCTTTATTCGTCTCCTGGTCGATTCCGGATAGGACAACGTACAGGTCTTCGGCGAGCGTGGGGTGAATTGACACATAGCTTGTGGGCTGCTGGCTGGCTTTGTAAAAGCGCTTCTCGGGATGCAGGGAGGCGAATGCGTGGCCGTCCTTGGTGACCGTAATCAGCGCCCGTGTGTATTCGTAATTGGGAGTATCGCCGTGGCCAGGCCGTCGCAGCGCAGCAGGTAGTCTTTCACCCGCAGCAGATCGCCTTCCTGCATCAATCCTTTGGCCTCCGTCTTGAAAGCCAAGCCGGCAAACCCGATAAACAGAAGCACGATGCCCAGGTGAACGATGTAGCCGCCGTAACGCCGCGTGTTGCGCATTGTGAGGTTATAAATCGCCAGGGCAAAATTCTCACCTGCAGTTTTCATGCGCGTCCGGGCGCCCTTCCAGAATTCGCCCAAGATGCAGGCGCGCCACGAAAACCGCGAGGAACAACGTCATCCATGCGTAGAAGTGGCGAATGCCCGCGACGAGCAGAACCGCTCCTGCAACCGCTGCGATAATCGAGCGGCACGACGAAATTTCGCTTCAGGCTCTGGAAGGAGGTTTTCCGCCAGGCCAGCAGCGGACCTGCGCCGGTCAGGAAAAGCAGCAGCAGGCCCATGGGGATCGCCGTCTTGTTGAAGAACGGAGCGCCCACCGTGACGCTCACATTCTGCACGGCTTTCGAAATCAACGGGAACAGCGTTCCCCAGAGGACTGCAAAGACCAGCGCCAGCAGAATCCAATTGTTGAAGAGAAAGCCGCTTTCGCGGGAAACCACGGAATCGAGCTTGTTCTCGCTCTTGAGATGATCGAGGCGAAGGAAAAGCAGCGTAACCGAGAAGAAAACAATGATGCAAAGGAAGACCGCGAAAAACGGGCCGATGTTCGATTGTGCGAAGGCGTGGACGGAAGAGACAATGCCGCTTCGGGTGAGAAACGTACCGAAGATGCTCAGGAAGAAACGTTGTGATCACCAGTACGACATTCCACACCTTCAGCATCCCGCGCTTTTCCTGGATCATCACGGAATGCAGGAAGGCAGTCCCCGAGAGCCAGGGCAAAAGCGAGGCGTTCTCGACCGGGTCCCAACCCCAGTAGCCGCCCCAGCCGAGCACGGCGTAAGCCCAATTGCCGCCCAGAAGAATTCCGAGACCGAGGAGCATCCAGGGGACCATGGTCCAACGGCGCGTGGTGCGAATCCAGTTGTCACCAAGCTGCCGCGTGATCAGCGCCGCCATGGCAAAGGCGAATGGGACCACCATACCGACGTAGCCCAGGTAAAGCATAGGCGGGTGAATCACCATCGAGTGGTATTGCAGAAGCGGATTCAGCCCGTTGCCGTCCGGCGGGCTGAAGGGCTGCACCCCCGCGGCCGAAGTGAGCGAGAGTTCCTGAAAAGGGTTGGCAACGAAAAGCACCAGCGAAGAAAAGAAGACGCCGGTGCCCATCAGCACGGCAACAACGTAAGGCATAAGCTGGCGGTTCTTCGCGCGGTTCAGCAGGACTGCCAAGGCGCTGTAAATCGAAAGCAGCCACGTCCAGAAAAGCAGAGACCCTTCCTGCCCTGCCCACAGCGCCGCCACTTTGTAATATGTGAAAAGGTCGCGGTTGGAGTGCTCGGCAACGTAGGCGTTGTGAAAGTCGTTGGTGTGGATCAGGTATTCGAGGGCGAAGACAGCCAGCGTGATCATCGACGAAGAAAGCAAGCGCGGCGCGCTCAGCGCTCTTCGTGAGCCGAAGGCTCCTCAATTTCCCGCCCACGGCGCCGGCAATCACCGCATAGCCGGCAAACACCAGCGCTCCCACAAGGCCAAGGGTGCCGAGTTCATTCATAGGGAATCTCTGACCAGGTGCTTACTTGGCGGGGCCCAGATCGGCGACCTTAGGACTCTTAGGTCCGCCGCCCGCCGGCGACCCTGGAACCGCCTGATACTTTGAGGCGCACTTCGCTTGGATTTTCTCCGCCTGAAAACCGCCACTGGAAAGATAATCGCCATCGATGATGGCCTGTGCTCCATCCTTGAAGGTGTCCGGAAGCGTGTCGGTGCCTATGTAAGTTACTGGGATGGAATTGGCGTCCTGGGCAAGGCGGAAGGTGAGCTTCCCTGCCCGTCGCTCGACCGAGCCAGGTTGGATTGTGCCCCCCACGCGAACCCGATGGCGCGTGGCAAGACCCTGCGTGAGTTCGTTTACGGTGACGTAGTACGTTTTGCTCTGCTCAAACCCCGATACGGCTTCCCAGCCCACAACGGCGAGGATAACCCCTACACCTATCCCGAACTTTAGCTTGCGTTTTATCATGCCTGAGTATGACGAATGCGCCCTGGGTGTGCGGGAAGCCTCAACCTGCAGTAGCCTCCTCCAACGCCCCAAGTCAGATTTTGCACCGTGTACTGCCTAGTGTCAACGGGATTTGTGTTGCCCCGATGCTGCGTTCCAATGCGCGAGGGCCATACGCGATAAGTTCCCGCGCCCTCTGTGGATGCGAGTCAGGAAGCTCGGAAGATGCTGCTGTTCCCAGCTAGAGGATTCGCCCTGGAATGCAAGCCCGTTATTCAGTAAGATAGGCCCTGCCATGACCCGAAGAACCAGACCTATTTTGGAGCTGCGGGCCTCGGCGGACCCTTTTGGCAGAAGGTAGGCTACGATGAAGAAATACGTTCTGGCAATGACATCGGTGGCAGCTTTGGGCATTCTTATGCAAATGGGCTGCGGTAGCTCCGGCCGTGGAACCTTCTCTATTATTACCACCCCCGGAACGCTCGCGATTTTTGGCGGCGATGCTCCCCAGTGCGGGGTGGTTTCATTTCGGGTTACGATCAGCGGGCTCACCGTCACTCCCGAGTCCGGCGCGGGCCCGGTTTCCGTGCTTGCCGGTGGGAACCCGGTCACCGTTGATTTCGCCTCGCTGATGGATTTCGCGACCCTGTTCAGCCTTTCAAACGTTACTCCGGGGACATACGATGCGCTTGGATTAACTCTATCCAACCCTCAACTGACCTATGTGGACACGTCCACTTCCCCGCCATCATTCAAGACGATTGCTCCCAGCATGTCTTCCCTGACCGTGAATCTTAATCTCAACCCCCCACTGACTGTCGCAAGCAACGGCGCCGGTGCTCTGCAACTCGATTTCAACCTGCTCAATTCCGTTACGCTGGGCGCGAACAGTCAATACACGGTGAATCCCACCTTCACCGCCAATCTGGCGTCGGGGTCGGGGAGCAATGGCTTCACTCAATTCGACGACCTTAGCGGCGTTGTTCAAAGCGTGAGCACCGCTTCTGCGAACCCATCATTCACCGGCAGCTTTACCATCTCTCGCCCCAACGCCCCCACGTTGACTGTTAACGCCACGAACTCCACTATTTTTGAGGGCGTTACCGGGCTGAGCGGGCTGACTGCTGGAACCTTTGTCGAAACCTCGGCCTTTCTCAACAGTGGGGGCTACATTGTGGCAAATACGGTGACAGCCGAAGCCCAGGAGGACGAAGCGAATGGCGAAGCGGCGTTTACTGGCTTGATATCTACCGTTACGCCAACAACCGGCAGTGCGTCCCAGTTCACCCTTCTGGTGCAGGAAGAAAACCCCGATGTGAGCAGCCGAGTGGCGCTCTTATCGCCACTCACTGTCAACATCGCCCCGTCATCGACGACATTCGGCCTCGCCGCCCAATCTGCGGATTTCGCGAACTTTTCTTATGGTCCTAACAACCTGGCGGTAGGCCAGCGCGTGGTGGTGCACGGAACGCTTCCCAGCGGCTCAGGCACGGCCGCGAGCGCCACAGCCCGGTCGATATTCCTGCGCCTTCAATCGATCCTGGGGAATCTTTCCACAAACCCCACCACGCCTGTAAACATCGCGAGCGATGGTGTGGACGGAGGGTTCACGTTGGTTCCTTGCTCGCCCCTCTTCCAGCCCGCCCCGGTTACCGTCCTAGCCGCCCAGCAGACCGCCTACGCCGGCCTTTCGAATTTGAGCGCCTTGAACAACCCGGGCACGCATTTCCTCCTCGTCAAGGGGCTGCTATTCTATAACCAGGACACCACGACGTTCGGTGTGGAAAGTTGGACTGTGCCCGCGAAAGTTCAGATGGCAACGGAAGTTCATCAGTTATCATCACCATAATTGGGAATTGATTTTGTTTATGTCGGCCTCTAAAGCACCCAGGTTCGTGTCGCTGGTTCGCGCCGTGTCGGCGCTCGGTGTGGCCCTGGCGCTTCCTTGCCTGCTTTGCGCCCAGCAAGCGGTGCGTGAAGGCTTGGCGAGCTTCCCGGCCGATACCCAGCAGATTGCCTACTCGAATTTCGCGCAGCTTCGATCCTCTCCCGACTACCCGCAAATCCGCCAACACGTTTTCCGGCTGCAGTTGGCAGGGTTTCAGGAATTCCTGCGCACCCTGGGGGTTGACCCCGAGAAGGATGTCGATGAAGTGATCCTGGGGTGGCGCGGCGAGTCCCTTACGGGCCCGGGAAGCTACGGCCTTGCCGCAGGACGATTCGAGCCTGAGAGGATCCGTGAGCTAAGCACTAAAATCCGCTTGCCGGTCGAGTCCTACGCCGGCTCCGATCTCCTCGCATTCGGCTCCGGAGCGGACCCGGCGGACACCTTTTTTACTTTTCTGGATTCGACGCTCGCCGCCTTCGGGCGCCTGCACGATTTGAAAGCCCTGTTAGATATCAGGCAAGGCTCAGGCGACTCCCTGGAGCGCAATCAGACCATCCGAGGTTACGAGGGCGAACTCGAGGAAACCGCGCCTCAGTGGGGAATCCTGACTGGGAAAGCCGCCACAAACCTGGCCGTGCCCTGGCTGACGGGAGGAAATAAGACCAGTCTCGATATGACCATCTTCATGCAGCCGGTGCAGGCGGTGCTGTATCGCGTAGATTGGGGAGGCGGATTCACCGCCCATATCAGTGTGGTCTGCAAAACGCCGGAGAGCGCTGCTGGACTTAACAAACTTCTTGCCATCCTGAAGTCGGCGCCCGCGCTGGCAGCCGCCGGAGGCGCGGGCGGAGCCCCTTCCCTGCTCCAAAATATGGAGGCGCACCAGGACGGCTCGCGTCTTGAGTTAACCGTCTCAGGACCCGCAGACGCGATCGACAAGATCCTCAAGATTGAGTGATGGAACGATCGAGTGACTTGAAAGGGTGACCGTTGGGCCTGCAATTCTGGCCGCAGCGAAGAGTTCTGGCAGCCCAAAAGTTCGGGAATTGAGGAATTGTTGGCGAGGCCTAAAGTGAACGAAGCAACTGCGGTGATTCTTCGCTGCTATGAAAAGGTGTAGGGGTAGGGCTTGCCCTACCCTCGTCGGGACGAGCGAAAATGCGGGGACGGCAAGCCGTCCCCCTACAAGGAAGCGACGAGGGGAACCACGTCAATTGCATCTTCGCTCAGAATGACAGGGCAAGGATTCCGAACCACAAGCGAGCAACCCTAACTGGGTACGAAGGGCTTGAGTTCTTTTTCGAAATCGGCCTTGGTGATGGTCTCGCCTCCGTTTAGACGAGTGATCAGCTTTTCAATGGCTTCCTTTGCCTGGTCTTTCCGATAGCTCCGGATAAACCCATCAAAGAAATGCTCCCCGGCCATGGCGCGGTTAATTTCCGCTTCCTTGTTGTGGTCCTGCAATTCCGTAAAATACACCACGCGGTACTTCCCGGAGTAGGTGGCTTCCTTATAAATCTCAAACATGATCTTGTCAAAATCGACTGGCATGGCACACCTCGTAACTAGGGGCTAGGGGCCGGGGGCTGGGGCGATACTCACAGCCGCTGCAGAGTTCCGAAGACCCTCTAGTTTGATACCAGAGATGCAGGTAACGGTCAATGCAAAACACTTACGGGAAAAGCTCGAAACAGCGCCTGTGGCGAGGGCGATACACGCCGAAATGCCTCCGGTCGAGCGTAAAAACCTTCCCGACCTTGAAACGTTCCCCTAATGCCACGAGCGAAGCGTCGGCCAAATCCATGGGCTGGTCGGAGTACTTTTTCATAAGCAACATCATCCGCGTGAGGTCCTCAAAAAGAAGGTCAGCCACTACAATCGCTCTGGTCAGAATAGTCTTCCACAGGAATTCGCGCTCATCCGGATGTCGCAGGAGATAGAAGGCTTCAGTAATTACAGGCCAGCTTGTGACAAGGTTTCCAGCAAAGGCCTGGAAGGCACGAACACAAGCTTCGTGCTGCCGGTCAGCCCGGTCCACCATGGCAACTACCGGCCCAGTATCACAAAGTGCCTGCTCGACGCTTGGCAAGCAGAATCCCCTTCAACAACTTTTTGGCGTGTCGGGCGCGATCGTGCTTCGGGCGGCCGGGAGGCAGGGGTTTCAACTTGGAGTAAAGCTGTGAGTAGATCTGCCAGGAGGTCGGCCCCGACTCAACTTGACGTGCCTCCCAGCGGGCGCGAAGCGCCTCACGGATGACTCCTGATCTCGTTCCATTGCTTTCGCGAGCCAACTCGCGCAGCATGCGCGAGGTCTCCGGGTCCAACCGAAATGTAACTGTGTCACCCATGTCTTACATGGTAAGACGCGATATGGCGCCTGTCAACATTATGTTCCCTCGCCCGTACCCTACTCACAATCGTAACATGCACTGCCTGGCAGGGCAATTAAACGCGGTCAGGAAGCAGGGTCGCGTCAAAGTCCTCGAACCATAAGAAAACAGGACACGCCCCATGGGAATCGTATGTGGAGTGCGGCAGCTTGCTGCCGCTTTGGGTTAGCATGCTGGCAGGCGCGCCAGGAGGCGGAAGCAAGCTTCCGGCCCGGAAAGCGGGAGCAAGCTCCCGCACTCCAAATTCGTCCGACTTTGACGCGACCATGGGTCAGGAAGCAAGCCCTGATTCAGTATTAACGTTGACGTATTACGCGACGCGTAGTACTTTTAAGGAGTGATCAGGAGTTTTCGCTCGATTGAGGCCGAGGAGCTTTTCAACTACCATCATTCCCGGCGGTTCCGTACCGTCGAACGTGTTGCCTTGCGCAAGTTGCTCCAGCTCCATGCGGCAACAGACTTGAGAATTTTGGCCTCCCCGCCCGGAAACCACCTGGAAGCGCTGCGAGGCAACCGCGAAGGGCAGCACGCCATTCGTATCAATGACCGGTGGCGGATCTGTTTCTTTTGGCGTGATGGGCACGCCTACGACGTGGAGATTGTGGATTACCATTGAGGAGAATCAACTATGGTCAAGTCTGAGAGTTTAATGCCCCCCGTTCATCCGGGTGAGATCCTCAGGGAGGATTTCATGAAGCCACTTGGCCTGACAACCAACAAGCTGGCGCTCGAACTTCATGTCCCTGCGACACGCATTCATGAAATCGTTCACGAACGCCGCCGCATCAGTGCCGACTCCGCATTGCGCCTTGCCCGGTACTTCAACACCAACCCCGAGTTCTGGCTCAACCTGCAAAACTTCTTCGATTTGGAAGTGGAAAGGCGCTCGGGCGTTGTGGCTGGAATTGAGCGTAACGTGCACCCAGTTATGAGTGATAGCCGCTCGCTTTGAAATCGCGCTCAATTACCGTAAACGCCTTCCGTCGAGGACGAAGACACGGAGAAGGCCCATAGTAGTTGGCTCCTGATGAGAACTTAGGCGGACGCGAGATTGGTGCAGGGGCGCCAGAACCAACCCCTCACCCGGCCCGCCCCGGCGGAAGAAATCGCCGGGCTGCGGGTCACCCTCTCCCCAAGGGAGAGGGCTGCCATTCCGGGGACGGGCGCGGTGCCGTACGCATCCACCCAACCCGAAATCGATAATGCAATATCTGAATTGATCCCTGGTTCCTGAAACCCAGCCCCATAGGCGCTAAGATAAGCACGAATCGGATGCTTTTAGCCACGGCAGTGGCGGCGTATCGTGGCCCACGGCGCGAGAAGGTGTGAAAAAATCGATCCTACGTAAAAACCTGTCATTCCGAGCGCAGCGAGGAATCTGGCCCTGCCGATGGAAGTCACTGATAGTGGAGGCGAAACAGAGCGAGATTCCTCGCTGCGCTCGGAATGGCGCACGCGCGGTTTGATGGTCTGTCGGCGGCAGATGATTTATTCACACCTTCCGAGCCGTGGGACCAGGGGGCCAATTGCAACACCCTTAGCCCCGGAAGGGGGCGACAGCGCACGCACTGGCGATCAGAGAGCAACCTCTGCCGCACCTGCCGGGGCTGGGGAAGCCCGTGCGGGCCGGGTGAGTGGGGTCGTGGCCAACTAGCGGGACGCCGCTGAAACGCCCCACCATCGTCATCCCCGCGAAAGCGGGGATCCAAGCTCACCCTCGGACACGTGGCAGATCATCACCCGGTCGCCGCACTAGGGCATGCCCATCACCGTGTCGTACAAATCCTTCCACTCAGGATTCGCCGACTCGATGAGCTGGATCTTCCAAGCCCGGTTCCACTTTTTGAGACGTTTTTCTCTTTGAATGGCATCTTTAGGTCGTGCATACGCTTCGCAATAGACGAGCCGGTCCACGCCGTACTTCTTTGTGAAGCCCTCGACCAGCCCCTGTTTGTGCTGCCATACCCGTTTGGCAATATTGCTGGTTACCCCGATGTATAGCGTTCCATTCGGTTTGCTGGCGAGAAAGTAGACATGGTACTGGCGGCTCATGGTTCGGCTATTGTAATGGATTCCCGCTTTCGCGGGAATGACGTTCGGCGGAAACGAGACGTTGCCGAAGGAGTGGATTCCCGCTTGCGCGGGAATGACCTGGCAGGCGGTGAGACTTCCATATGGTAATGCGCTCATTCCGCCACGCTCGCGAGCGTGACGGATTTGCTCTGGCGGGCATGACATCGGCGCCGGTTCCCAGATATACGCAAACCAACAACGCAGTCATTCCCGCGAAAGCGGGAATCCATTCTCATCACTGTGCGCAAAGGGCGTTGACTCCTCGTCATTCCTGCGCAAGCGGGAATCCACTTGGAGTGTCGACAGAAAACCTCAAAGTGCGCGCTGGATTCCCGCTTTCGCGGGAATGACTTCTGGGGGCAACAATCCCCTGCGTCAACGGAAAACTAGTCCTCCCGCCGAATCGCGTTGATGCCGACAGGCGTCTCGACCTCGTACGGCTCGGGTGGTGGCGCCACGACGGGCACTGCCATCGAGTTCGGAGCGCAGCTTGCGCTTCGAACTCTTTCAGCTTGGCGTCGATTTCGGACTGTTTCATGCTTGCGGCGGAGGATGTCTTCGCGATAGCGCTTCAGGAAGTAGCTGATGGTTTCGACGCGAATCTTGATCGAGCCGGTGGGCTTATTTTCGTCGATATCCTTGAAGGAGAAGTAAGGCGTGCCGGATTTGGTTACGGTTTCTTCGACCGCGGTATAGATGGGCGCGTCGTGGCCGCACTTGAAGCTCGAAAGCTCCAGGGCCACGAGATTCGGATGGCGCGCCGTGTACTTGGCGGCCCAGATCTTCTGCGAGGTGTTTTCGCTGTAGCTGTTCTTCCAAGCATCGCTGATGTCCATGGGATGCTTGATGAGCCCCGCCTTCATGTCTTCCGCAAAAAGCGGCGTGAGGATGTCCTCGTCGATGGGCAGCGATTGCAGGGTCAGCACGGGGTAGCCGATCTTCTGGAACTCCTCCAGGATTTCGTGGTTGATGCCCGGGATCGTTGTGGTAGGGGCGGCCCAGCAGCACGATGCCGATGCGTTCCTCGGCCTCCAGGCGTTTCAGTACTTCCCTGCCCTGGGCGCGCAGCACCTTGTTCATGAATTCTTCCTGCGCCTTCATGCCCGCCTCGACGGCGCGCATATTCTCCTCCCACGATAAGCCCAGGATGTCCACGAACTGGTCGTAAAGCTGCTTCGCCAGAAGCACGGGCTTGCCGGGATTCACGAAGGTATCGAGGAAAAGGATATTATTCTCCTTGAAAATATCGCCTTCCTTGATGAATGCGGCTTTGATGGACTCCGGCGTCGTCGCGACGGTGGGGCAGGAGCGGTGCGCCTGGGCGAACGGCAAGTCGCTCGGCAGGTCGTCGATCATGGGGCAGAAGATGATGTCCAGCGGCTTCTTCTTGTGGTGCGACGTAGAGCAGGTTATGGACGTGCGGGATGCCCACCTTGGAGGGGAAGCAGGGGTCGATGGCGCCGCGCTTGGCCCCTTCTTTGTACAAGCCTTCGTTCGTGAAGTCGGAATAGACGAGGTTCTCCGCGGAATTCCCAGCGCCTCGAAGTAAGCGCTGAAGATGGGATTGACGGAGTACATGTTGAGAATGCGCGGAATCCCGATGCGCAGGTCCTTGCGCTTTTTCATCAACTCCACGCGCTTCTTCTGCTTGGCCGTGAGAGTGAACTTGGGCAAGGGATCGGCCACGGACGCCGGCGAGTACGATTTGAATGCCACTTTGGCGCCCACTTCCGCCATGTTGGGATTATCTTTCTTCGCGGCATCGAGACCCTTCTTGATCTCGCGCATGTCGTTGACGTCTTCGACCAAGCCCTTCTCGCAACTGTTACCGACGATCAGGCGCTTGATACCGGGCACAAGGGAATCTTCGACTTCTTCCAGGACTCGTCCGCGCTTGCGATCTGGACGTCGATGAACGTCCGCATGCACTTGTTCTTGCAGAAGTAGCAGCGGGTGTTCTCATTGCGGTGGGTGATGTAAGCGATCTTATCGACCGCTTCGAAGCCGATGAAGCTGGTTCGATGCCCGTTCTGGTAGAGCCTGCGCGCCTCGATCGCGGCGCCGATTGCACCCGCCTCACCGCAATGCTCGTGCACGATGACGTTCGGCTTTTGCCCCTTATCCTTGAAGCGCGATTCGATGAAATCCACCTGCGATTTGACGGCCGCCAGGTTGTGCTGCGTGCCGCCTTGCAGGATGAACGTCTTTCCCAGCGAGGCGAGGTTAGGAATCTGGGAAACGTAGAGCCAGATGTTCTTCGGCAGCACGTTGGCCAGGCCGGCCATGATTTCTTCCGGCTTCCAACCCTGGCGCTGGAAATCCACGATGTCCGACTGCATGAAGACCGCGCAGCCGTAGCCGAACATGGGCATGGCCTTGGCGCTGAAGGCGAGGTCGGCGTAATCCACCACGTCGTGCCCGAATCCCACGCAAGTGGATTGGAGGAAGTAGCCGTTCCCGGCTGAGCACTGGGTGTTCAGCTTGAAGTCCTTGACGCGGCCATCCTGCAAGATGATGAGCTTAATGTCCTGCCCGCCCACGTCGCAAATCACATCGGCATCGGGATAGAAGTGCAGCGCGGCCTGCGTGTGCGCCACGGTCTCGACCAGAGCCACGTCGGCGTTCAGCACATCCTTCAGGATATCCTTCGCGTAGCCCGTGCTTCCCACTCCCAGCAATTCCAGCGTGGCGCCCTGCGATTCGACCTGCTTGCGCAGGTTCGAGAACATTTCCATGGTGTCTTCCAGCGGGTTGCCCTTGGAAAGCTGGTAGCACTTCACCATTACCTCGCCCTCTGCGTTGACGAGGACGGCCTTGGTGGAAGTCGAGCCGCCGTCGATCCCCATGAAGGCGCGGACGTGGTCGCCGGGCTGGAAATGGTGAGGCACAAACTTCTTGGGCTTGTAGCGCTCCTTGAACGCAGTAAGCTCGTCTTCCGTCTTGTAGAGGCCGGCGCCGCCTTTCTTCTGTTTCTCCTCCGTACGCCCGACGTTGATGTACCACTCGAGCTTCTCGGCTGCCTGCGTAAACGCCGATGCTGCGGGTCTTCGTCCAAGGCGAAGCGCACGCAGCCGAGGGCGGCAAAGTACTGGGCGTTCTTCGGGACTTGAATCAATTCCTGGGGGTCCTTGTCCGGCGGCAGGGGGAAGTTGCGCTCTTCCCAGACTTTGGGAATATTGTACTTCCAGCAGTCCTTCATCCCCTTGATGTAGGTATTCGGCCCGCCCAGCAAGCAGTACCGTCGGGCGCAACGTGTTGCCGCGCGTGAGCACGGAAAGGTTCTGCTGGATGATGGCCTCGAAAAGCGAAGCCATAAGCTCGCTGGGCGGAACGCCGCTCTTCTGCAGGCCGTTGACATCCGTCTCCGCGAAGACGCCGCACTTCCCTGCCACGGGGTGCAGCTTCAGGCCCAGGTAGCCCATGTTGCAAAGCTCGTCGGCGGGGATTCGCAGCTTGGCGTTGATCTTGTCAATCACCGCGCCGGTGCCGCCCGGCGCACTTGTCGTTCATGGAGGGAATCTTTTTCTTGCGGCCGGTCTCCGGATCTTCCTTGAAGATGATGATCTTTGCGTCCTGGCCGCCCAATTCGACAACCGAGCCGCATTCCGGGTAAAGGTGCTCGACGGCGAGCGAAACGGCGTTCACTTCCTGCACGAACTTCGCCCCGATGTGCTGGCCGACCGGCCCGCCTCCGCTCCCCGTAACAAACATGCGGGTTTCGCCCGCCTTGATGCCGGCCTCGGCTTCCATGCGCTTCAGGAATTCGAGACACTTCTCCGGCTGCTTGGTGTCGTGGCGCTGGTAATCGCTCCAGATGATCTCGTCGGACGCGGTGTCCACCACCACGGACTTCACCGTGGTTGAGCCGACGTCCAGGCCGACGATTAGATTCTTGGGATTGATTTGGTCCATAGGGAGTCGATGCCCTCCGCGTGAAGATTCAAAACTACAGCCCGGATTGCTCGCCAAGCTGGTGGAATCAGGGCGGGGCTTTAGCCCCGCCCTTCCTGACACGCAGCAAGAAAGCTCGAATAGGCCCTTGGCAAGGCTTTCATCCAACAGCTACCATCTCGCGCCGCTCGGCCTTCAGGCGCTCGGCGGCGTGGAGCACGAAGTTCGCCGCCACGCCCACCACGCCTTTCTGGTGGCCGTACTTGTACATGGGCCGCTGCATTTCGGGATGCTCGGCGACGAAGGCCTTCACGTCTTCGAGGCTGGCTCCGCTCTCCTCGAGCACTCTCTTCATTTCGTTCTTGGCCCGCACCTTGGCTTCGCCAAGCGCCATCTGGACGCGGCTGTGCGCGTTCACGTCGCCTTCGCCCGAGGTTTCAATGGGAATGAAGATCATGTCTTTGTAGGTGGATACCACGGCTGACTGCGCGCCGTCCGATTGCGTCGAGGGCATGCAGCCAAAAGGCTTCAGGCTGAGGACCATGTGGCAGAGGTCTTTGTTCGAGTAGTAGATGTTCTTCGCGACCTCCAGGTGGCCTTCGCCTCCGCCGGCGCGTGAGTTGTAGAAGGGATGTCCGAGGCGCTGAAGTTCGTACTGGTCGGTCAGGTGATGAGCGATGCCGCCCAGCGAGTCAATCAGCCGGTGGTACTCGCGCTTGAAGATAACTTCGGCGGCGGTCAGCTTGGCGAGCTTCTGCTGGGAATTCAGTTGGCTGCCAAAGACCTTCGTCAGGTTCCACTTCGAGACGCCTTCCTGGACCAAGTCCAAGCCGCGCTCGTCCTTAGTCTGCTGCTTGGCCTGGTGGATCATGTACATGATCCAGGTACCGATGGGCTCGACCAGGACCTGCGCGCCTTCCTTTTCCAGGAACTTGAACATATTGAAGTTCCCGTCGCCCTCGGTGGTCTGCGCCCAGAACTCGCCCGTGACTTTCACCAGGGGTTTCACCCGGGTGCGGTCCACCGCAATGGAGTTGAAGCGCTCGCGCACCTCGTCCAGCGCCGCGGTGTAGTCGTCGCCATAGAGCTGGTTCAGGAATTTGCCCAGGTATTCCGCCGTGCCGGCAAAGCCGGTCTTGCCCACGAGCGACCCGAGCTTGCCTTCGAGCGTCCATGGCCGCTTCTTGCGCATCGCCTCGTGCAGCAGGTCCATGCACTCGTCGAGCACGCGGTCGGTTTCTCCGGGATTCACTTCGTAAGGGCGAATCTGATAGGCAACATCATTGATGATGTCGCCGATGTTCATGGCGTTCAGAATTCCCAGGAAGAAATCGAGGTTCATCTCGAGGCCCGGCTTCGGCTTCCGCCTGGTTCAAACCGCCGCCCTGCTGAAAGAGCAGCACCCGGAACCCGTCGAACCCCGAATTGCGCAGGGCCAAGCCGATATTCGGCCTCGTACATCCCGAAGCGGCACGGCCCGCAAGCACCCGCCGTGATGAACACGTAGCGGTCGATGATCTCCTGCTTGCTCATGCCCTTCTCTTCCAGCCCTTGGACGAATTGCACCAGATTGCCGACGGTAAAGTAGGTAGGGTTGCACTGGCCGTTGTTGCCGTACTCCTTGCCAAGCTGGAAGGCCCTCTTGTTGGGAACGGGCATCGCCTCGCACTTATAACCCAGGCTTTCGAGCGCCCCGTGAATCAGCTTTTCATGCTTCCACGTGAGGCCGCCGAAAAGGATGGTGGTCCGGTCGCGCTGGGATTTCGTAAAGGGATTCTCGATAGGTTTGTGAAATTGTTGGGGAGCCCGCCTTCTCGATCCCTGCTTCTTTTTCAAGACGCCGGCGTTCGTCCTCCATGCGTTGGCGGATCAAATCTTCCTGCGAGGAGATTTGGATCAAGCCGCCACCGACCGCTGGTGTTCCATTGATTGGACTTATGCTCATTCGTCACCTCGTTTCTAGGATCCCGGGTGGAAATTAACGAACCCGCCTGCCGGGACGGTGCAGCACGGCCCAGCGAGCGAGAAAACGGCACGGAGTATCCGGCCTGATTTGATTACAGTTCAGCCCTGTGCTGCGAGAGCGCACTTCCTTGATCGACGGATGCCATTTTGTCGCTAGTCGAGTTACCTGTAAACTGACTTTCGTCAAATGGCAGGTTTCGGGGCTTCAACTGGTGGCAGTGGGCAGCGAGTGGGAACTAATTGTCACTACTCGCTTGCCCCGATATGGTGGGGCAAGCAGCACCGAAACGGCAGTGTCCTGAGCTGGAAGTTCGTCTGAGATGTCAGCCCGTTATTACTCAATGGCGAGAAACGCCTCCATAAGGGGGCACTTTGGAAGGGCGGGCCTTCAAGCGGCGATGCTGAAGCCCCGCACTTCCGGTGGCTTGGTCAGAAATCTTGGCCGAGGGCGCTCACCCGGTCATACGAGGAGGGGCTGGCATGGCTGGACTTGAAATTGCCTATCTTAAACTTAACCTAAACAATCTAGAGGAGTTACTTAGATATTCCCTTCGGCTCGCCAAGCCGCAGAGCGGAGCCGAGCGGGTTGACGCTTGGCCAGCCCATCCTTCGGTGTGGCATCTCGAGTTCAGAGACGCTGCCGGTCTGATCTGCAGCGTTAGCGGACAGCCAGCACATTAGCGACCATCGACAAGCAATCCCCACCTGTCTCAAAGCTAATATCGACGCTCGAAATGAAATCAGGCGACGGCGAAACACTCCTTGTAAACAGTGCCGGGAATATGTCGTGGCCGGTGTCGTCCCAGAGCTTGGGAATAGGAAGGCCGGCGCTCCCGTTCCAGTCAGCGTCGTTATCCGAGCCTGTGGCGCCGGCGATCAAGTTGCCGTCAATGGTGGTGGTTTTCGCGCTGCTAGCCGGATCGTCCTCGCGACCCCCGCCGAACCCACCGCCGGTTTGCCCGTCCGCCCCGATGTTGTCCCACAATGCGTCGCCGGTCTCTTGAGTGAGTGTCCCGGGTAGGGTCAACGAGTAATCAAAAGTCGCCGGTCCTGAAGTCCCGAAGGTTTGCGCCGAGAACGGGACGTCATAAATGCCGACGGAATAAGCCCCTGTACCGACAATAACCAGCGAAGCACCCTCGGCAAGCGGAAACACTGTCGGGGTGAGCCATGGGTCCGAGCCGTCAGTGCGGCCGCTCGCCCCTCGGGCTAGAATTACCTCATAGGCGCCATTTCCACGAGCTACCCATCTGGGCACTCGGGCGCGGAAGACCGCAATCCCCGTACTGCCCCAGCATGGGTCAGTGCCTATCCCCAGCAGGGTTCCTTCGAGCGTAACCTCCTCGAGATCCTGTAGAGGAAATGAAATGGGACGCAGGGCCGCTTTGGAGAAGGACCTGTCTGGAGTGGGTGTGTTAAAGAGAATCGCCCAATAAAGATACGCGTCTTGAACCGGCCCCGTCACCCCACTGACCTGGAGCACGCCCCTGCCGCGGTTGCGAAGGGCGACTCCGCCGGTTCCGTACGAGGCGTTCTGATAAGACTTGAATGGGTTGATCGACGCTTTACCTAAACTGATAGGCGGTGTTGCGGCGTTGTAACCTGCGGCCGATGTTCCCAAAGCGCCGTTCTGCGCAGGCGAGGAAACGGGGCCGAGCAGTAAGCTGGCCATCCCGAAAAGAAAGCACCGAGTCAGAAGGTCACGACCCAAACTACACGGAACGGTATCGCTCATACATTACCTCCTGGGCAATTGAAATTAGCCTGCTTGGCCGCGATCTAATTAGGATATAATGTCCATACAGGCCAATTTACCCTAGACTAAAGTGACCGATGTGTCAAGTATTCACGCGGTAATCAATGACTCATTTCGGCCTTATCACCGTGAGTTCCTCCCGCCCCTTGGCCGCCTCAGCTCACTGCACCTCAAAACGCACCACGGCCACTGGCATGTCATACCAAATTGAGTGTTTCCACTTAATCGCCGCTTACGAAGGTGCCGAGTTTCCTCAACTTCTCGTAGCGACGACGGAGGAGTTCTTCTGGAGAGAGCTTCATGAGATCTTGAAGGTGCGACCTTAATATCGGGCGCAGGATGTCGGCGGCGAGTTGGTGGCTGTTGTGCGCTCCGCCCGGAGGCTCGGGCACAATGCGGTCCACGATGCCGAGGCGAAGCATGTCTTCTGCGGTCAGTTTCAATACGCGAGCGGCTTCTTGTTTATGATTCCAGTCTCGCCACAGAATCGAGGAACAACTTTCCGGGGCAATCACAGAATAGACAGAGTTCTCGAACATGAGGATTTCGTCGCCCACCGCCACTGCGAGCGCGCCACCGCTCCCGCCCTCGCCGTGTATGACGACCACGACGGGAACGCGCAGCTTGGGTATTTCTTTCAAATTATAAGCTATGGCTTCGGCCTGCCCGCGTTCTTCGGCGCCGATTCCCGGATACGCGCCGGGGGTGTCCACAAAAGTTACGATCGGCAAGCCGAACTTGGCCGCGGTTTGCATCAGGCGCAGTGCCTTGCGGTAGCCTTCCGGGTTGGTCATGCCGAAGTTCCGAAGGAGTTTCTGCTTGGTGTCGCGGCCCTTTTGATGGCCGACCACCATTATTGGGATGTCTTCAAATTTGGCGAGGCCGCCTATAAGCGCCTGGTCGTCGCCAAAACGCCGGTCGCCGTGGAGTTCGGTGAATTCAGTGAAGAGCATCTGCACGTAATCCAGTGTGTAAGGCCGCTGCGGGTGGCGCGCCAAAAGCACGCGGTCCCAGGGGTCATTTATCGTGCCCGCCACCTTGTCGCGCAATGCATCCAACTGCTGCCGCAGCCGTTCGATCTCCTCGCGCGTGACTTCCGAGTCGGAGGCCTGCTCGAGCTCCCTAATCTGCTTCTCGATCTCGCGGACTACGGTGTGTTGGTTCTCGGGGTTGGCCATTAGTTAACCTTCTCAAGCTGGACGCCCGCCACGCCACTCAGGGCGCGCAATTGACTCATCACTTCCTCATCCGCCTCGACCGCACGCGGGCGGATGACGCGAAGGTTCGCCACAAATTCTCCCGGGCGGGTGAGTTCCAAGACCACGGGATTTCCGCCCGGGTGCGCCGCGAGCAAGTCCGCCACCTCCGCGGCAAGACTTTCTCCGGCCCGGGCAAGGTCCACTTGAATCTTCAATCGGGGCTTGGGGCCGTTCACTGCCGTCTCAAGCGGCCTCGCTTCGCTGACCACCACCCTGGTGCGCTGATTCTCCTCGTGGCGCACTCGGCCTTTGATGAGCAGGGCCGCATCGGGCTTCAGGACCCCTTGAAGCTGCTGGTAGGCTTGCGGGAAGACCAGCAGTTCGACCGACCCGCGATTGTCCTCGAGGTTGCCGCTCGCCCAAAGGTCGCCTTTCTTGCTGGGCCGGACGCGAAAGCCGGTCAGGATTCCGGCTAGCGTTACAGGCGTCTCGTGTTTCAGTTCCTCGAGCGATGAACTATCATGCCGCGTAATTGCGGCCAGCTTCGCCATGTACTTTTCAAGCGGGTGGCCGGTTACGTAGAACCCCAGAACTTCTTTTTCAGCCGCAAGGCGCTCGGCCTCCGTCCAATCCGGGACGTCGGGCAACTCGAGAGGCGCAGGCGGAGCCAGGCTCAAGTCATCCATGAAGAGACCATGCTGCCCGCTCACAGTTTGGCGCTGCCGCTTCTGACCGAGATCCATGGCGCGGTCGAGCACGGCCATGTGCTGCGAGCGGCGCGCGCCCAGTGAATCGAAGGCTCCAGCCTTGATGAGGCTCTCGATCACGCGCTTATTCAACAAGCGCAAATCCACATTCTCGCAGAACTGTACCAGGGTATCAAACCGCCCGAGCTCCTTCCGAGCCGCGACCACCGATTCGATGGCCGCAGCCCCAACGTTCTTGATTGCCGTAAGACCAAACCGGATACTCGACCCCGCCGGTGTAAAGGTGAGGTCGCTCGCATTAACGTCCGGCGGGAGGATGTTGATGTTCATGTCCCGGCATTCGTTCAGGTACTTCGTCATCTTGTCCTGGTTGCCGATTTCGGCAGAGAGCAGCGCCGACATGAACTCCACGGGGTAGTGAGTCTTAAGATAGGCCGTCTGGTAGGCCACGAGACCATAGGCGGCGGAATGCGATTTGTTGAAGCCGTAGCCCGCGAACTGTTCGACCAGTTCCCAGAGCCGCTCGGCCTTGGCGGCGGGAACATTATTCTTCTTCGCGCCCGCCAGGAATTTTTCCCGGTTCGCCACCATCTCTTCGTGCTTTTTCTTGCCCATGGCGCGGCGAACCACGTCGGCTTCGCCCAGGGTGAATCCGGCGACGCGGTTGAAGATCTGGATGACCTGTTCCTGGTAGACGATCACGCCGTAGGTCTCTTCGAGAATCTCCTTCAGTTGCGGCAAGTCGTAAGAGACGCGCTTCTTGCCGCTCTTGCGGGCGATGTAGTCATCCACCATGCCGCCTTGCAGCGGGCCCGGCCGGTAGAGCGCGTTCAAAGCGGTCAGGTCCGCGAGGCGGCTCGGCTTGACACGTTGCAGGATGTCCGTCATGCCGGGACTTTCAAACTGGAAAACGCCCGCCGTGAGCCCTTTGCCGAGCGTAGCGTAGCTCGCCTCATCGTTGAGCGGCAGGTTATCGAGGTCCAGCTTTTCGCCCCGCGTCTCGCCGATCAGCTTCACGCAGTCGTCAATGACGGTGAGCGTGGTGAGACCCAGAAAATCCATCTTCAGCATGCCGATCTTCTCGAGATCGTCCATGGCATACTGTGTGGTGATTTCATCTTTGTTGCTCTTGTAAAGCGGAACGATCTCCTGCAAGGGTTGGGGAGAGATGACGACCCCCGCAGCGTGAGTCGAAGCGTGGCGCACGAAGCCCTCGAGGTGGCTGGCCACCTGGAGCAAGTCCGCTACGCGCGGGTCGGTTTCCTTGAGCTGCCGAAGTTCGGCAGTCTGCTTGATGGCGTCGTCAAGGCTGATGTTCAGCGTACTGGGCACCAGTTTGGCGATCTTGTCGACATCGGCAAAGGGGATGTCCAGAGCGCGGCCGGCGTCGCGGATCACCGCTTTGGCGCCCATAGTGCCGAAGGTGATGATCTGGCTTACATTTTCACGCCCGTATTTTTCCGTCACGTAGGTGATTACTTCACCACGGCGGCGCATGCAGAAGTCAATGTCGATGTCGGGGAACGTAACCCGTTCGGGATTGAGGAAGCGCTCGAAGAGCAACCCGTGCTGGAGCGGATCGATGTCCGTAATGTGCAGCGAGTAGGCCACAAGACTGCCGGCGGCTGACCCGCGCCCCGGCCCCACGGGAATGCACTTGTCGCGCGCGTGCCGGATGAAATCCCACACGATCAGGAAATAGCCGGCAAAGCGCATCTGCTTCACCAGCTCAATCTCGCGCTCCAGCCGCTCTTCATAGGCCTCGAGCGGATCGCGCAGTTTGCCCTCCGCCGCCCAGCGTTCGAGCTTCTGGCGGCGATACGCGAACCCTTCTCGCGTCACTTTCTCGAAAAAGCTGTCGAGCGTCTCGCCCGCGGGAACCTCGAAATGGGGAAAGACGTGCTGGCTTTCCTCGAGGTGCACGTTGCAGCGCTCGGCAATTTCCAGCGTTCGAAGCAGCGCTTCCGGAACCTCAGGGAAGGCCGCTTGCATTTCCGCCTGGGTCTTGAAATAGAACTGGTCAGTCGAGAACTTCAGCCGCGACACATCGCTGACGGTCTTCCCCGTCTGGATGCAGACCAGCACGTCTTGGGCGCGCGCATCGTCCCGGGTGAGGTAGTGGCAGTCGTTCGTGGCCACAAGCGGAATGCCAGTCTCGCGCGCGAGGCGGACCATGTGCGGATTAATCCGCTTCTCTTCCGCAAGCCCCTGGTCCTGAATTTCAATATAGAAATTGCCCTTGCCGAAGATGTCGCGAAGGTCGTAGGCGGACTGGCGCGCCGCGTCGAGCTTGTCGGCGCTCACGGCAACCGCGACTTCTCCGCGCAAACAACCCGAAAGGCCTATCAAGCCATCGGCGTGGCGAGCCAGCAGGTCTTTATCGATTCGCGGCTTATAGTAAAAGCCCTCGAGGTATGCGGAGGAGGCAAGCTTCAGAAGGTTCCTGTACCCTCGCTCGTTTTCGCACAAGAGAACCAGATGGTAAGGCCGGTCGGAATCGGGCTGGCGATCAAACCGGTTGGTGGTGGCTACGTAAACTTCGCAGCCCAGAATCGGCTTCAGGTTGCGCTTCTTCGCCGCCTGGTGGAACTTCACTGCTCCAAATAGGTTTCCGTGGTCCGTAATGGCCACGGCCGGCATCTTGAGTTCGGCGGCGCGATTCATCAGGCGATCGATTTCACAGGCGCCGTCAAGCAGGCTGTAATCAGTGTGAAGATGAAGATGGACAAAGTTTTCGGATGGCATCCCGAAAACATTTTAGCAGAAACGACTCGATGTGGCACACCTATGCGCGCGGGTGAGGTGAACTCGTTTGGATTGAAGGGACTTCGAGACTTTCGTCGATCCCGCGCTAGCGGCTTACTGGAAATCGCTGTATCGGCAATGCTCCGGCCCGCCCACTTCAGTGGCCTTACCTGCCACTCTCTCGGGCCGGAGCACTGCCGATACGGCCCTATAGATTTCGCCACAGGAATCCACGGCAGCAGTCAACTTCCGGTTTGGGTGTGACACGTCAAACAGTCGTGATGGGGATTTCTCGGGTGCAGTCTCCGAAAACAGTTTCCAGGCCGGAGGCAACGGTCTGCGAGGCCGGTTACGTGACACATGGTCCGGGCTTTCCAGCGCCGGTAGCCTGTTCGTACTCGCTACAGCACCAGGCCGGTCGGCACAGGAATCAGCCTAGCCGTCACCACAAATGGCGCACGTTAACTCAACAGAATGTTGCAGGGCCACAACGGCTGCGATGGGAACAGACGTTCCCCGAATTAGTGGGCATGTCGCTGATTGGCCGCGAGCGCTCCGAGGTAGTCGTTGTGCAGGTGTAGTTGCTCGAACTGCAAGCGTCAACGTTGGAAGGCACAAGCGGCCTCAGAGACTAATCGGCGCCGCGAAAGCCTGAGTAGCCTGGGCCGAACACTTCACGCGCTTCCGAGAGGAGTGCCTCGTGGTCGATTCCCGGTCCGGTGGCTAAGACAAAAGGGTACGCCCCGAACTGGCCGAGACTGGGGCCGACAATGTCCTCCCCCAGCAAGTCCGTCACCCGGCAGCCCAGTGCCTGGCATGCAAGGTGCAGTCCTAAATCCCAAAACCCGCCGACGGCATCAATGACAACAATGTCAGCCTTACCCGTGGCGAGAGCCCAAAGATGCAGTAAACATGAGCCATAAGTCCGCATATTCTGAGCGTATGATCCACACGCCGAGAGTAGCCGACCTGCAGCCTGGCTCGTCTGTTGGTTCAAAAGCGCATCGAACATGACAAAGCGCTTCGGGAGCGGGCGGGCCTTGGCCACCTGCAAGACTTCCGGCGCGGCCGTCTCGTCGAAATTTCGCACGCGCACATCGGTGCCGCGAACGGAATAGATAACCCTCCCGGATTTGGGATCTGCCACAGCACAGACCTCAGTCCGGCCATTCTTAACGTAAGTAACTCCAGCCACCGGCAACACGCGATCGGGCTCGAATAGCAGATTCGTAGTCCCATCGCAGCTGTCTTGGTAGCAATACCACTCGGCATTTGTGTTCCCAACCGTTCCGAACTCTTCGTCAATGACACAAACGGCATCTGCCAATTCCTCATGCGCAACCCGCAACATTGCTTCTGCTGCCTCATGGTCAATGACAGTAACTGGCGTGAAGCTGTCGCTGGGCTTTAGACTGGCCTGTGCTGGCTCGAAACCATGAGCCATTTCCCTTATCCTGAGGGCACCCGCCACCGCCTGACGAATTGCGACTTCTACAACCATCTCGATATTCTCCCATACAGCAGACGAACGCCGCGGGTCCAGACCGGTTGTTTGCCGCCGACCTCACGTCAGGAGTAGGCTTGCCCTGGATCTCCCCTACCTTTGCCTGGGCCTCCGCCACTCGACTGTGAAGGACCTTCAGCCCAATAGTTGTTACTCTCAAACTCACGTTGGTATTGTTTCGTGAAGCGTCGCTTGAGATAGTTTGTGATTCTACCCGCAACCGTTTGGCCAATCACCTCGAAAATCGCAGTGATGATCGGCTGATTCCCCACACGAAGGACTTCGGCTGCTCCGCGTTCAGCCAAGTAGACTATCGGCACCAAGGCCCCACGTACTTTCCATACCAGCTGGCCGACTTGAGGAAAGCGAGCGACAATGTAGGGCAAGTACTCATAGACGACATGATGGACGTATTCAGGATTGGCGTCCAGGAAGCTGGAACCGTCCGGAACAACCTGCAAGCCGCGAAGTAATTCGCAGTATTTTCCAAAAGGGCCCTTTTCGTCCTCACGGATTTCAATGATATCTTTGAACGACAGTGCGCTCGCGTCGAAGGAGCCCCACGCCAAAGGCAGGTTGGCTACGGATCGTTCCCGCTCCGGCAGATGCAAGAACTTATCGTATAATCCAGCCTCGACGACTAATTGGCGATCGTGTTCTGGAAACAGGCCGCCAACAGTGTTAAATGCCCGTGCGTAGTGGGCTTCTTGAATCGTTGTGAATACCTCTAATAAATCAACAGCAGCGGTGTCTATGGTCACGGCGGATGAACATAATCCGCGGTCAAGAAAGGTCTGGTAAGACTTGAGCTCGATGCCAACATGCTTGGCAATAAGCACCTCGACCTTGCCCCGGCGAAAATCCGGGTGATCCCTATTGGTCACTACCAAATCCTCAAAATCGTGCAACAAGGAATGTACTTTGCGGCGTTCGGCGGAATCCGCGAACGGTATTGTTTCGTCTTTCAGTTGACCTTGAAGAGAATAAGGACTGTCGGGAGCACCCAACATCCTGTAAGCGAGCTCTCCTAGGCGAGTCGAAATGCCCTGTGCCATATGCTCAGGCCATTTGCACAAATGTGACGCATGCTGATCCACGAAGTGAAGCACATCCTCGTCCTCCCTTACGATACAGAGGTATTCACCCGGCCTCACTCCAGCTTCGGCGTTCACAAAGGTATGATGCAATGACTCACCCTTTCGAACAGCAGGAACAATAACGCCGTGCCGGAGCAGGAGGGCGATTGGATCATCCTCCGCATTCACTATCGGAGTTGCTCGAAGCGTGTGCTTGATATGAGTGTACAAAGGACCGTAGGCGTGGAAGTAGCCATCGAGGACAATGATACGTTCAAAGAAAAGACTCGCGAATTTTAGGTCCATCCAGGCGCGCGGAGTAATCCGAGCACCATTCGCTATGTCAAGGGCCCCTCCGTACGTGTGCGCAAATCGCGCGCCCGGACTCGTAATATCGATATATGTTTTTGATCGTGCCACGGCGGAAGCCAGTATACATTGTTTCGCGCGTAATGTGGATGTTGTCGTTTGCCAGAATACGATGCGATCGGAATCAGCGCAGAGGGTGGAATAGAAAAGAGTTTGACCTGCCGGGAGCAAACGGAACACCAACCATTAACTTTGGCCAAAAAGCCTAAGCCGCTTCCTTGGCTTTCCGTTGACGGCGCGGGGGAGGTGGGGGCGCCGGCGGCGGTTCCTTGATGCCCGACCTTTCGCGCAAGACCTTGGTCATTTGCTGAGGAGCCTTGATCTTTCCGTCCAGTTGATCCATGAAGACGCTCTCGATGATTTGGTCGAACTTCGCCCCGGGCTTTAAGCCTATGGATTGCAGTTCCGCCACCGGCAAAGTCGCGCGAAGCGGCAAGTACTTCGTGAGATAGTTCTTGATGCGGGATTGAACCTTGGCCTGCGGGGAATAGACCAGCATGTAAAGCAGGAGGTGGCGGGATTCCTTCGAGAGGAGAGCGTAAACCTGATGGGGCAGCGTGGCTTTGGAGCTGAGGAGCAGGCGGCTGAGCTTCTTCGCGTCATGCTCCATGTTCAGAACTTCCTTAATGACTTTGCCCACCCGCAGAACTTTCTTGGCCATCCGCAGCTTTTCACTGCCGCCAAACTTCTCGACCAGGGAAAGAAAATTGACAAAATGGGGATCGGCCCCTGGAACGATCTGGGATGCGGAACGGGTCTTCGAGAAGCGCTCGTAAGTTAGGCGCGCTGAACCAAGTTTCTTGTCCAGGCCGCCCAGGAGCTTCCGCTCGTCAAGGACTTTCAAGATGCGGGCCGGTTCGTTCTCTTGAAGGATAGCTCGTAGCTCATGCCCCTGCTGTTCCGAAGTCAGGCGCTCCCAGGCATGGTTCTCGAGGGCCGTCTCGAAGTAATTCTTGGTTCGCTCTTCGGTGGTGAAGTCCAGCCGCACGGCAAGCCGCAGCAGGCGGTAAATTCGCAGAGGATCCTCAGAGAAGCTGCGAGAATGCAGGACCCTGAGCTCACGCCGTTCGATATCCCCGGCACCGTTGGTGGGGTCCAGCAGCAAGCCGCGCGAGTTGGGATGAAGCGAAATGGCCATGGCATTCATTGAGAAATCGCGCCGCTTCAAATCCTCGAAGATGGTGGCAGGCCGAATATCTGGACGCTGTCCGGATTTCGTGATGATTTCTTCCCGGCATTGGCCAAGTTCTATCCGCACCCCATTCGTAAACCAAATTTCCGCCGTGCCGGTATGCGCGTCAATCTCCTTATACTCGAGGGACAGCGGTTCTATCCTGTCCATGCCGGGGCGCGAGGCAAGCCCCCCCAAGGAAAGCAAGTCCTTTGATTCCAGGCGGCGAAGAACTTTGGACAGATCGCCCTCGAGCGCGAAATCAAGGTCACGAACCACCTGCTGCCCATACGTCAAATCCCGAACCGCGCCCCCCACCAGGTACAGGTTGAGCCCCTGCTCGAAGGCTGCGCGGCTAACCAGGCTTAACACGCTGTATTGCTCTTGTGAGAGCTTGCTTTCCATTAGAAAGTTATAGTCGCTCATGGGTGTTGGGGCGTCCATTTCCTTAAAACCCAAGGGCCTGAAGCTCAGGCTCGAGGATGATGAGTCTGGTAAATCTGCTTTAACCTTTGCTTCAAAACATGCGTGTAAATCTGTGTTGTCGAAATGTCGCTGTGACCGAGCATAAGCTGGATCGAGCGCAAGTCAGCACCACGTTCGAGCAGATGCGTGGCAAAAGAATGACGTACCAGGTGCGGGGTCAAGGGAACTGAAAAACCCGCCTTTCTTCCATATCCCGCCAGGATCTTCCAAAACCCTACGCGGCTCATGGGTTTACCGTGGTGGTTCAGGAAAAGGCAAGGCTCCTGACCGTTCTTGGAAAGTGTCGAGCGGGCGCCGACTCGATATGCTTCCACGGCGCGCAGAGCCGACTTGCCAACAGGGATGACCCGTTCTTTGTTACCCTTTCCCAAACAGCGAACCACGCCCAGGCCGGATTCGAGATCCGCGGAGCGAACCTGGACCAACTCGGAAACCCTCATGCCCGTGGCGTACAAAACCTCGAGCATGGCCTTGTCCCGAAGGCCAAGCGGTGTGGAAACATCAGGCTGCTCGAGGAGCGAGTCAACTTCATCGGCACTGAGATATCTGGGCAGATTCCGTTCGAGCTTAGGCGCATCGATATCCACCGTCGGATCGGTCCGAGCGCGATTCTCCTTCCTCAGGAACCTGAAAAGATTGCGGAGAGAAATCAGGTGACGAGCCACGCTTTGCGCACTCAGACCCCGACCGTAAAGGGCTGCAAGAAAAGCACGAATGTCATCTCGGCTGGTATCGGCAAGGCTCCTTCCACGGTCCTTAAGGAACTTGCAAAAATGCATCAGGTCCCGCCGGTAATTCGAGATGCTGTTGGACGAGAGTCCTTCTTCAACTCGCGCGTAATCAAGGTAATCGTGGATTTCAGGAAGTCCTGGGGAAGGACCGACGCGAGACTTCAGGGTAGGCGAGGTTTCCTTTCCAGGTATATCGCCTGCCGATTGGGCGGCACAAGTATCTGTCGTCGTTAAGTCTTCTTGATGAGCTTTGCTCTTGCCGGGCATTTTCGTCACTTGCCTCAGGCCTGCAGCCGGAGTAATCAGGAGACTAGCAAGAACACACGGACACGCCTGCCCAGCCGCAGACCCATGACTGAAATCGCGGTTCAAAATCTAAGCGACTATTTTTCAATAGATTGTGAGCCTTCACCAAGAGTTCAGCACTCCTATGCTACATTGAAAGGCTTGACAGGCTCAACGCAGCCCCTATACTAGCACACGCCGTTTCTCATGGCCAAGCTGCATTTCGCGGCATCAAATTTCCCTCGGATAGCGCTCGCGTGAAAGCCAACCACAAATCGACCTATAAGAAAGTCGTAGTCCGGCGGCTGGACCACGGCATCATCAAGGGTTTTGTTGACGCCAATTCGTTTTTGGGACCAGACGGAATCGAGATGCTTGACCGCGAAGGCCGGGCTGTCGTTGTCCCCCTGAGTGAGATCAAGGGTGTTTTTTTCGTTAGAGATTTCGACGGCAATCCCCAGCGTTCGGAGCGCAAACTCTTCTACAGCCGCCCTCGCATGGCAGGCCTCTGGGTTCGGATGATTTTCAAGGATAATGAAGTTCTGGAAGGGCTTCTTCCAAACGACCTCGTAGCATTGAGTTCGGAGGGATTTTTAGTCACTCCGGCGGACCTCTACTCCAACAATCTGAAGATCTTCGTTCCCCGAACCGCCCTGAGCAAGGCTGACGTGCTGGGGGTTATTTCAGACGGGCGGCCGACACGGCCATCGCAAAGACGGGGTGGACGTCCAAGCGGAAGCGCAATTTCCGACCGCCAGATTGGTCTGTTTCCAGCCGCAGAGGAAGCAGGAAAGAAGTCGTAGCAGCAAGTCCGCAACACTGCGCCGTAAAACCGTCGTCAACAGGATAACAGTCGAAAAGCTCTCCAGCGGCCTGCTACTGGGCAGGCTTCGCGTTGACTACAGGTTGGGGTTGGGGTGCTTCCACGGGGGGCAGCAGCAACTTCTGGTGGATGGCGTAAAGTACCAGTTCCAAGCGGTCTGAAACACCGACTTTATCGTAAATCGACCTCAGGTGATTTTTTACCGTTTGTTCAGTAATTGAAAGGTGTTGGGCGATTTCCCTGTTTCGCCAGCCTTGCATGAGGTAGCTGATGATCGTCTTCTCGCGCTGGGTCAAGGTGTCCACGGGGCGCATAGGCTGAGAGGCACTGGTTTCAACGAACTTGGCTATGGAGGCTACCTGTTTGTGCGGTAGCCAGACTTCGTCCTCCCAAACCACCTTCCGAGCGCAGCGAACAAAAAGTGACGGCTCCACTGACTTGAGAATTATCCCTGAGGCGCCCAACTGCACGAATCGCATCCCCGCCTCTTCCGTTGGGGGTGTGGAGGAGGTGACTACGATCTTGCATTTCGGCACGGCACGGCGCAGATCGGCAAACAAATTGCCGCCCACTTCCGTGGCGATTTCGGCTTGAATAAAAAGAAGTTGAGGCCGGAGGGATTTCGTCAGCTCCACGAGCTGAGGCGCGGAGGCCGCTTGTGCCACAACTCGCAAATCATCTTCGACCGCAAAAAGCTCTTTCAGCCCTAACCTGAAGATGCCTTCGCGGTCGGCTATGAGTACCCGGATCTTTTTCTTCGCGCCGTTGCGCAAGCTCATCCGCAGTCACGTCCCAATGCCACCTGCCCGCCGAGCCGCCAACTTTCATTGCGACCGCCGGCACCGGGGTTGTCTATTGGTCTTTGGGAATTACTTTCCGCGGCGCATCGCCGCACCGGAAGGCTGAATCGCCCGAGATTTTGTACCCTCGGTTCAAATAGCATCAAACATCTTGAGCGCGCGTGGGCCGCAGTTCGTACTCGTCGATCGTGGCACCCATTCCCCTCGCCTCGCCAGGGCAACTCCAACGGATGACCCTGCCATTACAGAGGAGTTCCACGGGAACTGGAGTCACGGTCGCAGGCAAAAGAACTCTCATGGTAACGGGTGTCTTGCACGGGGGCCGTATAGGAATATTCATAAACAACCCGTTCCCACTAATATTCCCGGTTTTTCCTTCCACGCGGCGAGAATGCCCTCCGCGACTCTTCCAAGACACTTCCACCCTCAACTCGACCGGAATCCGCCTTCCGGAGCGCTGATTCTCATCCATAGGTTCACCAGTGAAACGAGCCAGCCTGTCCCTGAAAGCGTATCCTGTTTCTTTCACCATGGCAAGAAGAAACTCCGAAGATTTATCCTGTACGGGGAGGGCTTTCCCCAGCCTGCCGATGTGGGGCGTTGTCCGACAGGGACACCGAGCCATCCTCCCCCGCATCTTCGCGGCCCATTGCCTCAAAGGCCCGCCGTTGTTAACTTTGCCGGCTTCAGGTAGTGTGGTAATTGGCAAGGACTGAACACTCAGATTCGCATTCATTCCGATGAACCTTGTCCTCCCAGATGGAGTGAGCAGAGTTCACACGGGAGTCCACAAAAGGAGAAGACCATGAGACTGGGGGAAATTGCGGGACGGCTTGAGTGCCGCCTGGAAGGTCCGGAAGAAATCGAAATCACCGGGGTGGCCGGAATGGACGAGGCCACGCCCAGTGAACTGACCTTCCTCGCCAATCCCCGCTACCAGCGTAAAGTCAAAACCACGCGCGCGGCGGCCATCATTGCCAACCCTGGCGAGGACCTGGAAGGGCGGCCCGCGCTGCGCTCGGAGAATCCCTACCTCGCTTTTGCCAAGGCCCTCGAGTTTTTCCATCCGCCCTACCGGCCTCCAGCGGGCATTCATCCCACAGCGGTGGTCGCCCCGGAGGTGAAGATCGGCCGCAACCCTTCCATCGGCCCCTACGCGGTGCTCGAAGAAGGCGTGGAGATTGGCGATGACTGCGTGCTCAAAAGCCATGTGGTGGTTTACCGTGGAGCGAAAATCGGAAATCGGTTCCTGGCACATTCCCACGTGGTGGTGCGCGAATTCGTGCGCATCGGCGACGACGTGACCTTACAGAACGGCGCCACCATCGGCACGGACGGCTACGGCTTCGCCCGACAGGCTGACGGTTCCTACTACAAGATCGTCCAGTCCGGAACGGTAATCATCGAAGACGGAGTCGAGATCCAGGCCAATTCCTGCATCGACCGGGCGGCGGTAGGCGAAACGCGGATCGGCCGCGGCGCCAAGATCGATAATCTCGTTCAAGTGGGGCACGCCTGCGAGATCGGTGAAAATACCTTGCTCTGCGGCCAGGTTGGACTTGCCGGAACCACCAAAGTGGGACGGAATGTTATTCTGACCGGCCAGGTCGGAATCGCCGGCCACGTCACCATCGGCGACAATGTAGTGGTGTCCGCGCAGTCCGGCATTCACAGCGATGTGACGCCCAATCGCATCTTGTCCGGATCGCCTGCTATCGACAGCGCCCAGTGGATGAAATGCGTCGCGGCCTTTGCACGCTTGCCGCAAATGTTCGCCACCTACCGCAAGGTGGGGGAACTGCTGGAAAAGTCGAAAGCCGCAGAGAAAGCAGAAAGCGGAAAGCAGTAGGCAAAGAGTCGAAAAGGGGGGAGCGAGACCAAAAGTGGTGACGAATGTTAAATAGTAAATTATAAATTCTGAAATACAAAACAGACTGCATCAGCTTTAGCTCGCCACTGTGCATGAAGAAGGCCTGAATTCCCGCTCCCCCGCTTTCGCGGAGGACAAGTTTCGCGGGAATGACATCTCGTGAGTCATCCCCGCGAAAGCGGGGATCCACGGGTGCTGCGAGGGCCCTCATCTGGCGGCAGACGCGGTGAATCCCACTTCCCAGTCTACGGGTTCGGGTTGTCCTTGAAAACTGACCTTCAGCAAATCCCCGGTCAGTTCATGATGCTCAGGGACTCTACGTTGCCCCTTCGCTGTCTCTCGAACCCCAGAGACGGTAAATCCCACGGGGATGTGAATGAAAAGTGCGTAGTCATCGCCAGCCACAGTTTCAGACGAACCTAGTAGCTGACCTTTCAAGGCCTCCCACCGCAGATCCAAAACTGAATACGCACTAGTGATGTGGCGAGAGGTCCCGATCAGTTGAGGTCTGTTCAATAAGGGGTGGAGCAGGAACACGCGCGTATCATGTGGTTCTATGTCAACTTCCATTTGGTTCTTGAAAACACCGAGCAGTTTCTGGCCCCAGAAATCGAATGCAATGTAGGGGGAATTGGGGTCAAGCCCCAGTTTGTCCGCGAAGGAAAGCGTTCTTGTGACCGTTCCACTCCGCCAGTTGGTGAGGCCCACGACATCATAGACCCTCGACTTAGCATTTATCTTCAGGTCCAGGACCTCCGGGTAGTTGTGGATGTAAACGTCGGGATTCGTATACTGGAACCTCTCGTAATTCATGTCGGTCCCGCGGCTGAACAGATCGATGGGCAGGATGGGAAGGGTCGGCAACGTCTGCTTCAGCAACCGGGTCCTCTCTTCAGGTAGTTCGGGCATCACGCTACCCACAGAGTAGACACCTCCCGTCAAAGCCATGTAAGTGACCATGGTGTGCGCTTCTGCCAGGGTGGTGCCGAATCCTGCTTCATGGTCTTGACGGTCCTGAGCGTTCTTTATAAAGTCCGGAGGCTTCTTCTGCTTTGCTTCCTCCCACGTCATCCAGGGCGAGACGTCAATTCCCTCCCCGGCGATCAGGTAAAATGCGATGTGGTTCAAAAAGGCATTGTCGTTGATGGAACTCAACACCCTATGCATTCCCTGCCAGCTATTGTAATCGTCATACCCGTTCCAGTGAGTGGTGAAGTAGCCGATCCCATCCAGGGGAGTGCCCTCCGGCGATCCTTCGAGCATTACTTTGGGACCAATCGTCTCACGGATGAGTTTGAGCCGGTTTCGATAAGCCGCCACGGGATCGATGGTCTTGTCGTAGAGTCTGGCCCTGTCAACGGCAGGGTCATACTTGGGAAGAGCGAACTCGCCGTCGAACTTGTAGTAATCGAAGCCCCAATCATCAAGCGTCGCGAATAGCTTCTTGAGGAAGTCAAGGACCGCCGGGTTCGTGGAATCGAGGGCGGGAGTGTCATAATCCTTTATGAAATTTCCTTGCTTATCCCGCAGATACCAGTCCGGATGATCCACTGCGGCTTCGGCGTAGGCGTTGGGGACGATCCATACGCCGGGGTGCAAGCCTTTTGACTTGATGTATTCGGCCAGCCACCTTGGCCCATGGGGAAATTTCGCCTGGTCCCACTTTCCAATCCAGTTGTGCTCTCCCTTTTCCCCGCGGTCGTAGCCGTCGTCCAGTAGAATGTACTGGAACCCGTAAGGCTTCAAGTTCTTCGCGATCCAATCAGTAGTCCGGACTATGTCCTGTTCCGTCACATCCTGGTAGTAGCTGCTCCAACTCCCCCAGACCACCGGGGGTTTAGGGAAGTACGAATCGTCGAACGCTGCGTAGAAAGGGGCCCCAAGAACTTTCGTGAAATAATCCGGAAGGATGCGAATGAGCGCATTCCCCGGGACGGGAATGGTCATATCAAGCTGATCGAGGTCTTGAGGGTTGCGCTGCATCGAGGTCTGATCTGAGAAATTAATGGCCGTGTCGCTAGGGCGGTCGAAGAGGCTGTGCAGGTTCGAACTTGACACCCGCCCCAAAGCAAAGTACATGCACTCCGGATTCCGGCTGGGAAGGAACGATGCATTCCGGGTTTCACTCGCGCCCCAACTCGCACCCGCATTGGTTCCCACCCAGGTGACCGGTACCCCCTGCGGATCCTGCAGGCGCGCCACAATTCGTTCTTGCGTAGCCGGCGCTTCCGCCGTCAGCACCCCTTCCGCCGTGGTGGTGGAGATGGTCAAGATCTCGGAACCCAGTTTGATCTCCCAGGCGGTGAACGAGTCGGCAGTGCGAATGGAAAGCTCCTTCTCCCCAACCTTCGCCACTGACCAGCCTTTCAGTTGCCGCAACCCGTCCCGGTCGCGCAGATTCAGGCGAACGTCCTTCAAGATCGTTCCAAGGTTCCCGTACGCGATGCTGATAACACCCTGTTGTCCTTCACAGGTGACTGTCCAGCCTCCGCTGCTCACCGCGATGGGATTTCCCGCATCTGCGCAGCCGACTGGGATGGCTAAGACTGCTATCCCGATCACTGCCAGCCAGATTCTGCCCATTCCTTCCTCCTTGGATTACACCCGCATCTTCGTCTGGTGGCGCTTGCTTGGAATCCGACTTCTCCATTCACAATACCTTTTTGACGGGTCATTGTGGCAGGGGCCATTCGTCCTTTTCGAGCCCCGAGAGTATGGCTTCACGAACCCGATCAATAAGCAATTGCCGGTCTTCGATGTCCAATCCCTCCGTCGGAACCGGATCGTGGACGGTGATGCGAACCACGCCCGGCTTGATGACGAATTTTCCCTTGGACATGATCTTGTTGCCGCCTGAAACCGATATTGGAATGATGGGCGCACCCGCTTTGATGGCCATAACGAAGACGCCCTTTTTAAAAGTCTGAAGGCGGCCATCAAGGCTGCGAGTGCCCTCCGGATACGCAAGAAACCACTTGCCGGCCTTAAGCGTCTCAACTCCCTTTTCCACGGCGTCGCGCGCCTGTTCACGATTTCCCCGGTTGACGCGGATAAACCCGCACGCCGTCATTCCTCTCCCCATGACCGGGACACGGTAAAACTCTTTTTTCACCATCACCACCACGCGCGGCAGGATAGCGATAAGTGCCGGGGGGTCACAGTTGCTCTGGTGGTTGGCCATGAAGACGGCGGGCGGTCGCGGCGGGATACGTTCCAGCCCGTGGATTTCAAGCCGTGCGCCTGCTAACCACAAGGCCAACTTCGCGCCCGTTTTTCCGACCCAGTAGACGGGGCCGCCATTACCGCTTATCGCCGCATAGACCAGCACAGGAGGGCCGGCAATCAACGTATAGATGAAAGTGATCAGTGTTACCAGGAAAGCTCGAAGCATTCGAAGTTATAAATACTAAATTATGAATAGTAAATTGTATGACGTTAACGGTTCGCTGTTTCTTGCTGATCCGGTGCTTGCTTTGCCCTGCCCGCCACTCGACCGGCCGAGGCAATCAAAAGAAGCCATACTTTATCATTTATGATCTACTATTCATCATTCCTTTCTGTTCCTCTCCGGCCCGGCTGCGGTTTCCCCCTTGAGCCAGCCTTCGCGCACCCGGAGTTGTTCGGGCGAAGGATGAGAAATCTCCTTTACGCGGCACGTGATTTTAGCTGGCTCGACCCCGGGACGTGTCGGCGAGCATCCCTCACCCTCCCGCTCGAGGCCTGCGTAGTTCAGGTAGGTATCATAGTCCAACTCCCGCGTGCCGCTGACGTAATCTTGGAAGAAAGCATCGATCCCGGAGAAAGCAGGGGCCGTTTGAGCCATCACTCGCCTCAGATCGGCATCCGTAAAGTATCGTCCCTGCCGGGCAAAGTCTTCATTCAAGCGGCGCATCACGTCGTCAAGACCGGCGCCGTTGCCGCTCGCATGGCGCAGCGCCAAGTCCAACAAGTAGCCAAGCAATTCACCTTTATTGTAATAAGAGATGCTGCGTTCAGGGCGCAGATAATCGTTATACTTCTCGAACCAGGCTTCCAGGCCCGACTCCTCAACGCTCTGGTAGGAACGCGCCGGCCGGGATTCCAGCATCTCGATTGCAGTCCCCAATCGCCCGTAAAAAGTCTGGCGTGAGATCAATCCGGCTCGAAGCAAGACGAGCGCGCCGTAGGTGCTCGTGACGCCCTCGCAAAACCACAAGTCCCGCGTATCGTTGCCCTGTATGTAGTCGATGGGCTCGAGCCTTTGCGGCCGGATGCGCTTTACATTCCAAAGGTGGAAGAACTCGTGCGCCGCCGTATCTTCGAGTGCCTCCAAATGTTCGCGAAGTTGCCCCGCCCGGACCGTGATGGCGGTTCCGTTGCGGTGCTCCATGCCGCCGCCTCCCTCCTCGCGCGGGAAATGCAGGATGAACGTGTAGCGCGCGAAGGGCACATCACGCATAAGCGCGGTTTCAGTGGCCGTAATTCTGCTCAGCGAGGCTAGCAAGCGGTCCGCGGAATAGTCCTTGGCGTCCGCGTGAACCACCACGCGATAGGTTGCACCGCTTTGAGAATAGCTGTAATCCTGAAACTGGCCTGCCTCAACTGGGCTGTCCGCCAGCAGGTCATAGTTCGCGGCGGCGAACCCGTCGGCGCCTTCCTCGAGCAGGCTGGCCACTTTCCACTCGGCCGGAACGAGCAGCCTGACACGCACGGCGCGGCCCCGCTCATTGGGCAAGTAGAAAAGCAGCGTAGCGAAGTTCAGAAAGGCATGCGTACCGTCCAGAGCGCTCGAGAAAGGCGGTGGCCCGGTTACATTAACCACGTAGCGAAGCGCCAATGATACGCAGGGCCTGGCCCCCGAGCGCCAAGTGTAAAGGTCTACCCGCGTCAGCGCTTCCTTTGCCCCGTCACAATCCGCGGTCAATTCTTCGATGTCCCGCGCGAAGTCACGAATCTGGTAGAGATTATTCCAGGCCGGAAACTGAAACTCGGTAGACGGCGCGGCTTCAGCAACCGTCATCACGACTGCCGCCCGGTGTGAGGCGGGCGAGCGCAGGTCAAGAAAGTATTGGATAGGCTCGGAGGCGCCCCAGGCGGAGTTGGCGGTCAGGAGAAGCAAGAACCCAATGGGGAGTTTTAGGCTGGGCCGAAAGGTGCTGCTGATCGATGCTCGAATGTCTATAGCTGAAGTCACCGGACTCCTGAATCCCGCCTCCCCAATCCCGAATCCTGCTAATATAACATCTTGTGCTCCCTGGACAAGCAAACAACTTACTGAAGGCGGACATGCACTGCCATACCCTTCACTCGGGCCGGGCAAAACACCTCCGCTTCTTGCGCTGCCGGGATTGTTATTCCCAGCCCCTCGACGTCTATCGGACGGCGAAGCGACGTGGAATGGATCTCGTCACCATAACCGATCACGACTCACTCGACGGCTGCCTCGATTTGATTGACCGCCTCGCCAACCCGCAAGATTTCATTACCGGCGAAGAAGTGAGCACCACTTTTCCGGAATTCAACCATACAGTTCACCTCGGGGTTTACGGCTTGAACGAAGCGCAACACCGGGAGATCCAACGGTTGCGCCCCAATGCCCGTGAACTGGTACCCTATCTCCGGCAGCAAAAACTCCTGTTCGTGCTGAACCACTTCTTCCACGATTTTGGCGATGTGGCGCGGGTTCGCGAGTTCACGGACTGCATGGCTGAGGTATTCGAAATCTTCGAGGCCCGCAACGGAACGCAAGAACGCGACCACAACATGCTAATCGCTCAACTTGTTGAGGCTTTCCGCCGTCGCGGGCGCCCCGTGGGGGTTATCGGTGGAAGCGACTCGCACACCCTTCGCCGCCTGGGGCGGACTTACACGGCCTGTCCCGCCTCGAATCGCGCGGAATTCATCGAAGCCATCCGCGCCGGCCGCAGCCAGGTGCTTGGCGCGCACTCGGATCATCTATCGCTTGCGGCGGATATCTACGGCGTAGTGCTGCGCTACTACCCCATGGTTTTCTCGCTCGGCAACGGTGAGCTGCCTGGGGCCGTCCGCCTCCGGAACATGTTATTCAGTATTCTGGCCCTCCCTTTTCTATTCATTCCCTACGTAACCGCCGCGCGGCACAGTTCGATGGAACACGCTCGAGTCAATCGTTACGCGCGTATCCTGACCAGCCAGAAACCTTTGCCTCCAGGATTGTAAAAAGTACAGGACTCCTGTACATTGTGGAGGGAGGTGCCATTTGCCTGTTGAGACTACTTATACGAGCCTGAGGGAAAGACTGGCCTCTGTCCTGAAACAGGTTGCGGAGGACCGCGAGGTCGTCATTGTGCGGCGGAAGAGCGCCCAGGACGTCGCGCTGGTGCCAGCCGCGGAACTCGCGGGACTCATGGAGACGGCTCATTTGCTCCGGTCTCCGAAAAACGCCCGCAGGCTGCTTGCGGCGTTGCGGCGAGCAAAGCAGCGCACAACAAAACCCGATTCGGTGGAGAAACTGCGGCAGGAGATGGGACTTGTCACCAAGCGTTGAGCGCGCGGCGGTCTTTCACCAGGAGTTTCTCCAGGACTTGCGGCATTGGGTAGAGACGGATCGCAAGACAGCTCTTCGTGTTATGGAGCTTGTTGAGGCTGCGCTGCGCGACCCTTTTTGCGGCCTTGGCAAACCCGAAGCGCTCAAGTATGAACTTGCGGGTTGCTGGTCGCGAAGGATCACCCAGGAACACCGGCTGGTTCACAAGGTAACTGAACGGCGCATTGACTTCCTTCAAGCACGCTATCATTACTAAACGCGTTGAGGAGGCACGCCATGAGCAAGGTCCGGCTCTCAATCGGCAGTTGGGCGTACTGCTTTGGCCCCTACAAGGACAACCCCGTTCCCTTTGACACCGTTATCGAGAAACTCAGTAGCCTGGGCTTTGACGGCGTCGAACTGGGAGGGTTCCCGCCCCACCCCAATCCTGCAGAGTTTGATACGAAAGCCAAACGTGAGGAGTTGCGCAAGAAAGCGGCCGGTAGCGGCCTAGGGTTCTCCGGCCTCGCGGCGGACTTGTGGTCGTGCCCGATCATTCCTGTCGCGGACAACAATCGGTGGATGTCCACTTTCGAAAACAACCTGGACTTTGCCAGCGACCTGGGCATCGATTGCATCCGTGTGGACAGCGTCAGCCCTCCCGAAGTATTCGAGAAAGAAAAGATCGACCCCCGGCTCGGTTGGGAGCGGCTTATCAAGGCCTTTCGACAAGCCGCGATAAAGGCGGCCACGCGCGGCATCCGCGTCGTGTGGGAATTCGAGCCTGGATTCGCTTTCAATAAACCATCTGAGATCCTGAGGCTAGTGAGCGAGGTCGACCACGAGAATTTTTCTGTCCTTTTCGACACGTGTCATGCCCACATGTGTGCGGCGATAGGCGCGCGGCAAACAGGGCAGAAAGAAACCTTGCCCGGCGGCGCCCTGGAGCTTCTCTCTCGCCTGCGCGGCAAGATCGGACATCTCCATTTGATCGACTCCGATAATTCGCTCCATAACAACGAGACCAGCACCCACGCGCCATTCGGTCAGGGAGTGCTCGAGTTTGACCGCCTCATTCCGGAACTGATTCGTTCCGGCTGCCCGTCGAACTGGTGGACAATCGACCTCTGCTTCTGGCCCAACGCCTGGGAAGCTACCGCGGATGCCAAACGCTTCCTCGATGGGATGGCCCATAAGTATGCCGCTTGAGGGGATAGGTCAGAGGGAGCGTTACTATAATGAAAACCATTAATATCGGAATCGTGGGATGTGGCTTCATGGGCCGCGCCCATTCGAATGCTTACCACCGCGTTAACCAGTTCTTCGATGTGGACTACCAACCTGTGCTAAAGGCTGTGGCGGCGCGAACCAGGGATCGCGCCGAAGCGTTTGCGCAGCGCTGGGGATGGCAGCGGGTGGAGAGTGACTGGCGGAAAATGGTCGAAGCGCCTGATATTGATCTGATCGATATCTGCTCGCCTAATAATTCTCACCATCAAATCGCACTCGCGGCAGCCGCGCACGGCAAAATGATTCTTTGCGAAAAGCCGCTTGCTATGAATCTCCGCGAGGCACGAGAAATGACGGAGGCGGTCGAGCGGTCCGGCCGCCCCAACATGGTGTCGTTCAACTACCGCCGCGTGCCCGCCATCAGCCTGGCCAAACAAATCATCGAAGAAGGCACTCTGGGCAATATCTTTCATTACCGCGCCACCTATCTCCAGGATTGGACCATCTCTCCCAGAGTCCCTGTGGGGGGGCTTGGTACGTGGCGGCTGGATAAGGCCGTCGCAGGCGCGGGCGTTTCCGGCGACCTTTCCGCACACAATATCGATACGGCCCTATGGCTGAACGGCTCTGTGGCGGAAGTCTGCGGCATGACGGAGATCTTCATCAAGGACCGCAAGCACCCGGATGGCAACCCGGCCAGAGTTGAGATCGACGACGTCTGCAGTTTTCTGTCGCGTTTTGTCAATGGCTCAAATGGCACATTCGAAGCCACCCGCTACGCCCGCGGACGAAAGAACAAGAACAGCTTCGAGATCAATGGAGAAAGAGGTTCCCTCTATTTTGACCTGGAAGACATGCACCAGCTCCAGTATTTCAGCCATCAGGATGAGCCACGCCTGCAGGGCTGGCGGACGATTCTCGTGACCGGGTCCGAGCATCCCTACATGGCCAACTGGTGGGTTCCGGGCTGCGTGATTGGTTACGAACACACCTTCGTGCACGTGGTGGCGGATTTTTTGAAGGGCATCGAAAAGGGAGAACGCCTACGTCCGGACTTCCGCGACGCCCTCGAAACACAGGCGGTGGTCGAGGCCGTCCTTGAGAGCGCCCGCACGGGCAGGTGGGTCAAACCGGAACCCACGGCGGCGGACGATGGCAGAACGTAGAATCACTCCGTCATCGAGAGCGTCAGCGCCCTGCCCTTTTTGTTTAGGCTCACCCGCAGCCATCTTGGCCGTGCGCTTATGCAGTACGCCTCTGCCACTCCTCCACAGTTCTCCGTGCCCTCGGTGATCAGATCTTTCCTATTCTTTCGTGTGGCGCCGGAAGAAGGACCGATAAACCAGTATTCCAACCGCCATCGTCAGCATGCCGAGGCCCGATTCCTTGGGCCGCAAGGCTATCGTGTAACAGAGCATCCAGGCACTGGCGCCGATGAAGACCGCGGGAATCAAGGGATATCCCCAACTTACGGCCCCCAGCCGTTTCCAACCGGGCCGCTTGCGCATGCGCACCAGGCCTGCCACCGCCAAGGCGGCAAACAACACCAATGCGAATCCGATGTAATAAAGCAGACTCTCAAACGTTCCCGTGAGGATCATCAGTGTGGCCGCGAGCGTTTGCCAGAGAATGGACTGGACGGGAGTACCCCATCGCGGGTGCACGTGCGCCGCGCCCTCGAAAAAACAGCCGTCCTGGGCCATGGCGTAATAAACACGCGGACCCACGATCACCATGGCGCTCACTGTGGAAAGCAACCCAATCGACATCACGGCACTGAAGATGTCTCCGCCTTTCCCCCCGAAAAGCGCCTGTGCCGCCGCACCGCCGATCCGCTCAATGCCCTTCATGGCTTCGAGTGGCATGGCATAGATGAAGGCCGTGTTCAATGCCAGATAAAAAGCCGCCACGATCAAAGTCCCCGCCACAAGTGAAGCGGGCAGTGATCGCTCCGGCGATTTCATCTCTTCGGCCACGTAGGTTGCGGCATTCCAGCCGCTGTAGGCGAACATGACAAAGATAAGTGATACCGCGAATTGCCCGCCCAGGCTGTGATGTGAGGTTCGAATTGCCACTGCCGAAAAATTCGAAGTACTTCCTTTCCCCAGCAGGAATGCGAGCACGAGGAAAGTTCCGAGGACTGCGATTTTCATACCGGTAAGCACGTTTTGGATTCTGCCGGCGAAACGCACGCCGATGATGTTTGTCACAGCAAACACCGCGACCACCGCCACCGCCAGCAAGTGCCCGTTACCGGTGTGGATCCACTTCGAGGAGGTGGAGAGCACTCCCGCCGGAGATTGCGGCGACAATGCGGGATAGAAGTGCGCCAGATATTCGGAAAAAAGCAGCGCTGCGGCCGCAATGGGAGCGGCAAATCCTGCGAAGAAAGAAATCCAGCCGCTCAGAAACCCCCATGCCGGCCCCCAAGCCTCGCGGACGTAAACATATTCGCCGCCGGAGCGCGGCAGATTGACAGCAAGCTCCGCGTAGCACAGGCACCCTGCCAAGGCGACCACGGCTCCCGCCAGCCAAATGCTCAACACTAAATAAGGCTGGCCGAGGTCCCCAGCGAGAAAGCCAGTAATGCCGAAAATCCCTGCCCCGATCATGTTTGCGACAACGATGGCCGTGCCGTTGGTGAGGGTCAGTTCGCGGCGGAGAGTAGAGTTGGTAGTCGAGAGTTGAGAGTTCACAGTCGAGAGTTTAGGTTGACGTCACCGGAAGAACAAGTCAAAAAAGCGGAGCCAGGTTCTCCCTCGACAACCTGCCTTGCAATCCCTACAATTGCCTTATGCGACGAGATGCGAACTTTGTTCATATCATTACTCTCTCAAGGACTGCGGTATTTGCGGTTATCCCTGCCCTTCTGTTTTCCTGCCAGGCGGCCATCTCCCAGACTGTGCCGTTTTCGCCCCCGCGGTCCGATTCCGGCAAATACCTGGAACATGTTGTGCCCTTTGTCCCCACGCCAACGGAGGTGGTGCAGAAGATGCTGGAACTTGCCAAGGTCGAGCCCGATGACGTCGTCTACGACCTTGGCTCCGGTGACGGCCGCATCGTAATTATGGCTGCGCAGAAATTCGGTGCTCACGCCGTGGGAGTGGAACTCGACCCCGCCCTTTGTGAGAAATCCTCGCAACGCATCCGAGAATTGGGTTTGCAGGACCGTGCCCGGATCCTCCATGAAAACATGTTCGAAGTGAATGTCCGCCATGCCACGGTCGTGACACTATACCTGTTGACCAAGGTCAACGAGCGGCTGCGCCCCATGCTCGAGCAACAACTCCGCTCCGGGGCGCGCATTGTCGCACACGAATTTCAAGTGCCCGGATGGACGCCCGCGGAGTCGATAGTATTCACTGCCAAAGAAGGTGTTGACTTCAAGCTCTATTTATACGTGAGGCCGTGACTTAATGGGCGGATGGGGAGTGCGGGTGACAGAAGACCTGCGGCGCTTGACTCTGCCTTGAACTTTTCCAGCCATCTGATCGTCTGAATTGCTTTGATTGCAGCCGGGGTAAGGTTTGCCCCACACGCCCCGCCGGGGACGGCAGGCCGTCCCCCTGCAACGGGTGTCGTCTTCATGGTTTCCGCGTGCCCGACGGGCATCGCGACGGCTCTCGCGATCCTCGGTTTTCCCGGTCACCTGATTTCTGCAAGGGCCTCGAACATGGCCACCACGTTTTGCGGCGGGACGTAGGCGAGGATGTTGTGGACCTGTTGGAAAACGAAGCCGCCGCCGGGCTTGAGGATTCGCACCTGTTCCTTGACGTGGCGGCGAACTTCTTCCGGCTTGGCGTCGGGGAGAATGGTTTGTGTGTCGCAGCCTCCGCCCCAGAAAACCATATCGTTTCCGAACTCACGTTTAAGCTCCGCGGCGTCCATGCCAGAGCAAGAAATCTGCACCGGGTTGATGGCATCAAGGCCCGCGTCAATCAAGTCCGGCAACAGTTCCCTCACCCCGCCGCAACAATGGAGCATGACCTTCACGTTGGCCAACTGCTTGGCTCGACTCCACATCAGCTTGTGGCGAGGCTTGAAGAATTCCCGGTACATCCTGGGCGAGACCTGCGGTCCGCTTTGCATTCCCAAATCGTCGCCGAATTTGATGATGTCGATGGAATCTCCCACCGCCGCCAAGTACTTTTCGAGGTTCGCCAGATGAATGTCCACAAGGTCGTCGAGAAACTTGTGCGCCTTTTCAGGTTCGGCGGCCAGGAGCATAAAGAAATTGTCGTTGCGATAGAAGAACTGGCCGGTTTCAAGAAGATTTCCGCCAAAGCCGCCTAGAATGGCCTTGTCGGTATTCTGCCGCAATCGTTTTGCTCCCTCCCTCAACTGTGCCTGATCAATTCGGGGGCCTGGCAGGCCGACGACGGCGTGCCACATGGACTCCTGCATGGCATCGCGGATGTCCTTAGGTCCTTTTTCATCCATAAGCGGAAAGTAGGTTTGTTCGAAGTACAACGCTCCTGCGGGCATGTGGGCAATCACGCGCCCGGACATCGATCGGAATACCCACCTTCCGTCTGCCTTTTCGGGCAATGACCAGGCGGGCATCTTGCAGGGGGTACCGTCGGGCAAGACCCAATCCGCCCAGGATTTCTCGTCGAGGCCGAACCCGCGCGCCAGGTCCACGACGTCCACGCCGAATTTCTCCAGAACATCGTCATCCACCACCGCCAACTGCTGAATCGGGTCGTAAACGCGGATGGTCGTCTTGGGCAGTCCAAGGTAGTCTCGCAGCCTGGCATAGGCGATGGCGGCAATGCCCGACGAAGGGTGGGCGGAAAAATCGATCGGCACACGATCGGGTTGGCGATGATTGCAGGCTGTCAGAACTCTTTCACGGGAGGTCATGGGTTATACCGTCCAAGATCGAGATTTGAAATTCAAGATCCGGTATTCGAGAATCGAGTTTCAAAGTTTCGCATTCAAGACTTAGCGCGAGAGGTGTAATTGTAAGTGCCTTCGGCGACGCGTTCAACCGGGCCGGTCAGGACGACTTCTCCGTTTTCCGGCCATTCCACCCGGAGCGACCCTGCTTCTGTTCGAACTCGAACTCGCCGCTCCGTGAGACCATTCAGAATGCTTGCCACCGTCGCCGCGCAGGAGCCAGTTCCCGAGGCCATCGTATGCCCCACACCGCGCTCCCAGAAGCGCACCTCGATTTCATACCTCGAGAGCACCTTCACGAACTCCACGTTGGTGCGATTCGGGAAAAGAGGATTGATCTCAATCCCTCGTCCCAGCATCTCCCATCCCGCAGGGTAGCGCTTCAGAGTCTCGCTCTCCGGAGAATCTGAGGCCTTTCCCACCTGAGCAGCGCTTTCAAAGTCCTGCACAAAGACTGAGCAGTGGGGGTTGCCCATCGAAGTCACCGTAACCTGTATCAAGCCGTGCTCAGTACTCAAGCCGTATTCTTTCACGGGTGCAGGATGGTCACCCGCCTTAAAGGGGATCTTGGCAGGATCGAATACCGGAGCGCCCATGCCAACCCTAAATTGCCACTTCCCTTTTGTTGCACTTAATTTCTCGAGGGATTTCACTCCTGCTGCCGTCTCGATGAGGAATGTGTGGTGGCCTGGTCGAAGTTCAGCGAGGAAGGCGCCCGCGCACCGGATGCCATTGCCCGACATTTCCGCTTCGCTTCCATCTGCATTAAAAAACCGGAGATGCGCCGTATGCTTCTTATTGTGGGGGGCTGTCAGCACTAGTAGTCCGTCTGCTCCGACACCCGTGTGCCGGTCCAAAATCGCGGGCACGAATTTTGCCAAGGAACGCGGCAGGCCCTTCTCTCCCACAACCAGGAAATCGTTTCCGAGTCCGTGAAACTTTGCAAACGGAATGTTATATGTCATTTGCGCTTTTCCACCCCTGAGCTGCATGTTTCGCCCACCCTCGCTCAACCGACCGTTTCTGATTCTTCCCTTCTTCCTCTCCCCAGACTCAGGATCGCAGGTCCTGCCTCCGATCCCAACGCCTAGTCCTGATTCTTCCGATATATTGCCACATTACCTTCATTTGGAAACGAGTCTCTTTCGAGTAGCCTGAACTGCGCGAACGCCTCAGGATAGGCACGCATCAACAGATCGACCGAGTCGCCATCACTGCGAATAATCCATCCTACCCACTTTGCCGCATTGGGCCGTAGCGCGCGCCAATACTTGCGATTCGTTTCGGTAATCGTACTTCGATAATGGACTCCGGTTTCGAGCATGACACACGACCACTTGCCGGCGGCGAGCAGTATGGTCTCTCCGTCATAGTGGTCGCGAAAGTAGCGCGTCACGGCTTGCTGTCGCGCTGAGCAGCAGGGATTATTCAACATGCCCTCCCTGACCACTCCCAGTCCTTGCGCTCCCCCGGCCAGAAGCGAATAACTTTGCCAGGCAAGTACGGCAACAAAGAGCGCCAGCAAGCCGTAACGCCAATGCCGCGGCAGCGCGCGCGGAAGAAGGAAGGCGGGAAGCAGTGCCAGCGCCGGGACCATTTCCATGCCATACCGCAGATTGTAATACGTGAATGGATACAGGGTGGGCACGTAGAGCGGCAAGGCGGCATGCGCAAGGGCATGGACATAGAACGGCAAGGGGACCAGGAAAAGGAAACTCACTGCTCCTCTTCGCCAAACGGAACGGTTCACTATCCACGCTATCAAGCCCAGAACAGCCAACTCGATTTGCCATATCCCGAGGACCAGTTTGAGGTCCTCGAGATAGTAGCGTGCAGAAAGCACAAGCTTGCCGTCAGTCGGATAAGCAAACGCTGTAGTGGCGAGCTGATGCGCATAGATGGCCTTGGCGGAAAACGGCCCGTTGTAGAACTCCAAGGGATTCGAAAAATTGTGAGCGTTGTGAAGCATCCAGAGCAGGGGCCGGCCCCGGCAACGATGGAGAAAACTAACGCGTGGCGGAAACGCAATCGCCAGGACTCGGGACGCGCGAGGAACACAAACACGGCGGCGAAGGGCAGGACGTACCATTCCTCATATCGAGTAAGCGTGCCCAGAAACGCTGCGCCTGCAGCAACCAACAGGCTTCGCAGACGGCCGCTTTCCCGGTAGCAGAAAAACTCGTAAACAACCAGGACGGCCCAGAAGATGGCCAACGACTCCGTCAGCGGGGTCGAGGCGAGATACAGCAGGTTAGGACTGAGCAGAATGCCAGCAAGCGCCAGCACTCCTGCCGCTCCATTTCCATTGATCGCCACCCCAAGCCGGTACAGGAACCACGCTGTCCCCGCAAAAGCAGCCGATGAAACGATGCTTCCGGCCAGCCCCGTCTTCCACAGGAAGTCACTCACGGCCAAGGGGGCGGCCAGCAGATGAAACAAGGGCAGCCAAACGCTTCCGATTTCCTGGTATCCAGGAGTCAGCGAATCAAAGATGCGCCGCGCACCCTCCATGTGAGCGATGGCGTCGCCATAAACGTCCGTCAGGCCCCGCGAATAGAAAAAGGCAAGCGAGGCCACGGTGACAACAACAATAACAGCCGCCGCGGCGCCGTCGGACTTGAAACGCAAGGGTAGCGAGTGGTCGGTGGATTCTAGAGGGCCATGGAAGCTCGGCGCCACAGTGTTTTGGCTGTCGCTGGCTGCTGCGGTTATGCTGAGCCCTTTCGGCGACATTCTGAGGGAAGCGAACAATCTCCGCAGTTGCCGTTTGACTTCAGCAGCACTCGACGCATCGCCGAGATGCTTCGCTTCGCTTAACATGACAGGCAGGCGCGATGCGCCCCATTTGTGCGGCCGCGGTTAAACATCAAAGTGAGTAAGATTCTTGAATTCGCGGTAGCGGGCTTCAATCTCCTCGTGGGTGAGCCGCAAGAGCCGCGAGAGTCCGAATCCTTCCACGGCAAAGCTGGCCATCACCGAGCCGTAAATCACGGCCCGGCGAAGTTGAACATCCGAAATCTCACCCACTTTGGCCAGATATCCCATGAAGCCGCCTCCGAAACTGTCTCCGGCGCCGGTGGGATCGTGAACCTCATCGAGGAGCAAGCCGGGCGCGGCGAAAATCCCGCTTTCCAAGAAAAGCTGAGCGCCGTGTTCCCCCCGCTTGATGACCAGAGTGCGTGGCCCCATTTTGCGGATGGCTTCCGCAGCCTTCTTAAGATTGGAGAGGCCGGAAAGCATCCGCGCTTCGGTCTCGTTAAGCATCAGGATATCAACTTCCGCGAGTACTTCCTTCAACTCCTGCGGTTTACCCTTGATCCAATAATTCATGGAATCCAGCGCCACCAGACGCGCTTTAGGAAGTTGACGGCGGATGTGGAGCTGCAAGACGGGATCAATGTTGCCTAGGAACACGAATTCCGTGTCGAGGTAGATGCCGGGAATCTTGGGAGCGAATTGCTCGAAAACGTTGAGGTGCGTCTCAAGCGTGCGCGCTTCGTTCATGTCGCCGACGTATTCGCCCGACCATCGAAAAGTCTTCCCGCGAGCGCGCTCGAGCCCCGCCGTGTCCACGCTGCGGTCCTGAAACACACGCAGGTACTCCTCACCGAAATCGTCTCCCACGACTGCCACGACGCGCACCGGAGCAAACCAACTGGCGGTGACGGCAAAGTACGTCGCAGCGCCGCCCAGGATGTTTTCGGCATGCCCGGAGGGGGTCCGGATGGAATCGAATGCTACCGCGCCAACCACCAACAAAGCCATAATGGGTCCTCAGCTCAAGTATTTTCCGATCAGTAATGATAGCTTTTTCCGGGCTTTCGGGGAAATGCTCTGGCGGTCCGTGAGTACGGCGTGGGCCAACGCCGATCCGCATTTGCAGTTGCGCTGCTGGGGCATGGAACGAATGGCCCTCAGGATGATCTTCTGTGAATTTGCAACATTTCTCGTGAGGTACTCGAGCACCAGGTCCACCGTCACGGCGTCGTGCTGAGGATGCCAGCAGTCGTAATCGGTGACCATGGCGAGTGTGGCATAACAGATCTCCGCCTCGCGCGCCAGCTTGGCTTCCGGCAGGCTGGTCATGCCAATCAGGTCCATTCCCCACGAGCGGTAAACATTCGACTCGGCCTTAGTGGAAAATGTCGGCCCTTCCATGCAAACGTAGGTGCCGCCCCTATGGCAGCGAACTTCCGCTTCCTGGCATGCCACGGCCAGCGCTTCAACCACAGTGGCACAAACGGGAGCATCAAAGCTGATGTGGGCAACCAGGCCGTCGCCAAAAAATGTGGAAGCGCGTTGGCGGGTGCGGTCGAAAAACTGCGCCGGCAATGCCATGTCCATGGGGCGGTATTCCTCCTTGAGAGACCCTACAGCGCTCAGAGAGATGATCCGCTGCACCCCCAGCTTTTTGAACCCATAAATATTGGCGCGCGAATTTACTTCCGTCGGCAACAACGTGTGGCCGCGCCCGTGCCGCGCAAGGAAAGCCACCTTGCGCCCTTCCAGTTCACCCAGCCTGTAGGCATCCGACGGTTTGCCGAAAGGCGTCGTCAGGCGAACTTCCTTGAGTCGTTCAATGCCCGGCAAATGATAATGGCCGCTTCCTCCGATGATCCCAATCTCCGCTTGTGGCAAAGGTCTTCTCCTCTTAAATTCATAATCCCCGGTTTTGGGCGCATCGGCGAGCGGCGCTTACCCTGTGGCCGAATGCCCGTCCCCCTTACTCACTCACAGCCTCGGTGGTAATCTTGCCCTCGTTTTCGATCAAACGCAACCAGGGCACATTCGGGTCATGAGGAAAAATAACGATAGCCTTCTTTTGCGCCAACTCCGGCAGCAGGCGCTTCTTACTGGCGAGAGTCTCCATGGGATACAAGTCAAGACTCATGATCCAAGGATAGGGCAGATGCGCAGCGGTGGGCACGGTGTCGGAGATGAAATAGGCGCACTCACCCTCCGATTCGATGCGCACGCACTGCAAGTGGCGCGTGTGGCCCGGAACCACCTCGAGCCGGATGCCGGGAATTATCTCCGCGTCGCCATCCAGAAACTCCGTCTGCGATTCGGCCGGCTGAAAAAACTCTTCGATGTAGCTGGCGCGTTCACGATCGCTGGGACTCGTCGCCTGCCGCCACTCTCCGCGCTGGATGAAGTATTGAGCCGCCGGGAAAGTCGGGATGGTTTTCCCGTTGACGCGCCGGGTATTCCAACCGCAGTGATCAAAATGAAGATGGGTATTGATTACAATGTGAACATCCTCCGCCTTGATCCCCAGTTGGCCAAGTCCCGCCATCAGTGTAGGCGGATGTTGCACATCATAGATATTCTTGAACTTTGCGTCGAACTTTTCTCCCAGTCCCGTTTCGATGAGGAGGTTTTGCCGCCCGCTGCGAATCAGTAGGCAATTCAGGCCCAGCCGGATGCGGTTGCGTTCGTCGGCCGGGGCTTTGCGCTCCCAGAGGGGTTTCGGCACGATGCCGAACATCTGTCCGCCATCCAGCGCGAACGATCCGTCGCTGATTATATGGAGTTCAAAATTGCCTAGCTTCATTGTGTCTCGTGCAACCTCTGTAATTCGTGCGTCTCGCCCCTAGTCGTGCGCGCGCCCTGTTCCCGCGACACGAGCGCGGGCGTGATGCCGGCAGGACGGCGTGTGAGAGGCCCGCGTTGCATCATTTCTCTTCCACGAGTTCGATCAGCACGCCGGCGGAACTGGCGGGGTGTAGAAAGGCGACTTGCTCGTTACCCGCCCCGCGACGTGGCGCGCGGTCGATCAAGCGTACCCCCGCAGCTTCAAGATTTCGCAGAGTTCCCGCGAGGTCGTGAATCGCCACTGCAATGTGGTGCACGCCCTGCCCGCGCTTCGCGATAGAGCGCGCAATCGGCGAATCTTCGCTCGTGGCCTCGAGCAGCTCCAGGCGGCTTTCACCCACTTCAAACATCGCGACACGCACCTTTTGCTCCTCGACCACTTCCTCCGAGTCCGGCGGCTTACCCAGCAGTTTTTCGAAAACCGGACGCGCCGCCTCGAGCGAGTTGACCGCAATGCCGATGTGATGAAGTTTCATAAGGATGGCCTTCAGCTAGCAGTCCTCAGTTATCAGTTTTTAGCACCCACAAATTCATTGACTATTCTCTCAACCAATGTGTACGGGTCCGTGCGATGCTGGAGCAAGGCATCAACATACTGCTCGAGCGAAACCTCGCCCAGGCGATCCCTGGTCACTTTCTCGAACAGACTTTGGCGAAGTACTTCGAGCAGACGCCGCCGCCAGTGACTTCGTTGACGTTTCTCTTTGCCACTACTGTTCTCTTGAAAGCAGCGGAACTGTTCAAGCTTTTGCTTCACTTCACCAACGCCCAAGCCTGTGGTGGCAACCGCCTGGACGACCGGAGGTTGCCAGCCGTCCTCACGCGCCGCCATGGAAAGCATCGCCCCGATCTCTTGCTCGAGGCGGTCAACGCCGGGAAGGTCCGACTTGTTCAGCACGTAGAGATCGGCAATTTCCATCACCCCAGCCTTGAACGTCTGCACATCGTCACCCATGCCAGGGACCAAGAGCAAAACGGTCGCGTCCGCCAGGCCTGCGACCTCAACTTCGTCCTGCCCTACTCCCACGGTCTCGATCAGCACCACGTCGCAACCGGCCGCGTCCAGGATGGTCGCCACATCGTGGGTGGTTGGCGCAAGTCCTCCCAAATGGCCGCGCGCCGCCATGCTACGAATGTAAATCTCTTTGTCGCCTGCCAGGCTTTGCATGCGAATGCGATCCCCCAGGAGGGCGCCACCCGAAAAAGGGCTCGTCGGATCAACTGCGACGATTCCCACGCGCGCTCCGGCCGATCGATACGCGCCCGCCAACTTCTCTACCAAGGTGCTCTTCCCTGCCCCGGGAGAACCCGTAACCCCGATCACTTGCGCCTTCCCTGAAGCAGGAAAGAGTTTTTTCAGAAGTTGGACGCCCGGCGAAGCACCCGCCTCCACCGCCGAGATGGCGCGTGCGATGGCCCGTCGGTCCCGCGACATTACCTTCTCAGCCCACTTCTCGATTGAATCCGTCATGTGGAGGCAGGGCCCGCCTTGATTTCGGCGAGGTGTATCGCGGGCAATCACCATGCGCCGGATATCACCGGTCCAATCGTCTGGTCCTTTGTCGCCAAGTCCAAGGCTATACCACATAGCTAGCAGCGTCAAGAAATGGGCCAGGACGGAGTTGCCCTGGCATTTTGCCGGCGACAGCTTGCCGAACGGCAGGGACATGGTTTAAGTTACAAGGGAAGCGGGAGATCAGTGTCAACCAACATGAATCGCCTTTTCTTCTTTGTTGCCCTCTTGCTCATCCCAGCCAGCCTTTGGCCTTTCCGGGCGAGTGAGAAGACGCGCCGGAATTATTTCGCGCAAGTGACCGTGCACGCGAATGGGCCGGGTTGTGCGGTGGACATCGACGATCAGCACGCTGGAAAGACGGGCGACCGCGGCGCCCTCGTCATCCTGGAGGTTGAGCCGGGAGATCATTACGTGCACGTTCGTTGTCCCAACGAACAAGAGACGGCTTACTTCATTTCGCCGGGTTCCGGAGAGAATACGAGCATTGGCGGGGTCAAGTCAGAATCGGCATCCGACCCTCAAACCAGTCCCGCGCTCAGTGTCGCCGAAGCTAGAACTCAGTTAAGCTCCCTCGTCCAACAAGCAGTGCAATTGCGGGCGCGGGGAAGGTTGGATGAGGCAGTCGAAAGCCTGCGCGCCGCACTCAAACTCGATCCCGAGAACTCGGACCTTCACCGCGAATTGGGCATCACTTTCCTGTTGGGAAAGGACTGGAAGCGTGCACGCGTCGAGATGCTGGAGGCCATCCGGCATGACCCCACGGATGCCGACGCCTACAACGGTCTTGGCTATGCACTGGAAAAAATGGGAGACCTGGATGATGCCGTGAAACAATATCGGAAGGCTACACAGCTTGATCCCGGAGATCCTACCTACCGCACTCACTATTTCGACATCCTCTCCAAGCTGGCGCAGGAAAAGGCCAAGAAGAAGTAAACGGCGCCACGGGCTCGTTCCGTACACAGGCGAAGCATGTCGGATGCAAGCTGGCATCTTGGGCGGACATGGGCCCCCCGGTCCACCCAAGACTACAAACGTCATCGTCCCCGCGAAAGCGGGGACCCACGCCGAAAGGTCGGCCTGAATTCCCGCTCCTTTGAAAATGACTCCCCTCCTCGTTGAGGAGGGGCTGGGGGTGGTGGGCGGCCAACAACGGCAACCACCCCCTACCCCCTCCTTAGCCAAGGAGGGGAATCAGTTTTCAAGATTTCCGGCTGCCTGTAAGCCAACTGGCGTGAGCGACGCCTTTCTCGTTTTCCCCGGCCCCTGTCCCTAGGCCCTCGCTCCTGCTACGCCGACTACCTCCCTCAAGGCCTGGAGGGCGCGCTCACAGCCGGAGCGGTCCACGTCAAGATGAGTTACCATTCGGATCAGCTTTGAGTCATACGCGTTCGCCAGAACATTTCTGGCCTTAAGGCGCTGGGAAACCTCGGGGGCGGTCAACCCGGTGCCGGAAACGTCGAAGAAGAGGATGTTCGTAACCACCTTCTCCATTTCAACCGTGATGCCTGGAATCTCGGCCAGCCCGCAAGCCAGCAGCTTGGCATTTTCGTGATCGAGGGCGAGGCGCTTGGGGCCTTCCTCGAGGGCGATAAGGCCCGCGGCCGCCAGGATACCTGCCTGGCGCATTCCCCCACCCAGCATTTTTCTGACGACCCGCGCTTCCTCAATGAACTCCTTGCTTCCCACCAGCATAGAACCGACGGGCGCGCCAAGTCCTTTCGAGAGGCAGAACATCACCGAGTCGGCATTCCTCGTAAGCTCTGCCACGGGGCGTCCCACAACGACGCTGGCATTAAAGATGCGCGCGCCGTCCAAGTGCAGGGGCAAACCCGCGGCGTGAGTATGGGCAACAATATCGTCAAATACTTCGACAGGATAAACAGAGCCGCCTGCGATGTTCGAAGTGCTCTCCAGTTCCACGAGGCCCGTCCGCGTGCGCGTGTCGCTGCGTCCGCGTACGAAGGGGGCAATCATTTCCCACTTTAAGATTCCGTCCTCAGCCCAGATAGTCCGCGGCAACAAACCAGCAAGGGCAGCCACAGCCCCCATCTCAAACGCGTAAATGTGCGCGCGCGCTTCGCAAATCACTTCATGGCCGGGCCGCGAATGGACTTTGAGAGCTATCTCGTTGCCCATAGTCCCGGAAGTTACGAAGACCGCCGCCTCCCGGCCGAAGATCTCCGCGGCCCGTTCCTGGAGGCGATTCATTGTGGGGTCCTCGCGGTAAACATCGTCACCCACTTCCGCCTCGTACATGGCGCGCCGCATGGCGGGCGAGGGCCGAGTTACTGTATCACTGCGCAAATCAACGATCGGTGTGTTCATCAAACAAACTCCTGAAAAACTTCGTTGGAAACCAGGTACGCCGTTTCCGCCAGCCTGATATTATCACCGGATTTGATCAGAAGGCCATCTTGCGCGAGCCTTTCAATACGATCAATCAATCGGCTCCATTGGTCCTGTTTCCACCGCGCGCGCGCTTGTTCGAGGCTCACGCCCTCGCTCTGCCGCAATCCAAGGAAGAAGAACTCCTCGATCCGCTCTTCTCGCGAGAGCCTGCGCACTTCCGTGATCGTTGCGCGGCCATCATTCAGCCTTTCGATGTAAAGCTTCGCATCAACTTCGTTAGCCCACCGGTTGATGCCGTCAAAAGAGTGAGCGCCCGCGCCAATCCCGACATAGGGAGCGAGCTGCCAGTATTTCAAGTTGTGACGGGACTCAAACCCAGGCCGAGCGAAATTCGATATCTCGTACTGGAGATAACCTTCCCGTCCCAACACCTCGCGCCCCATCAGGTATGCGTCGGCCATGAAATCCTCGCTGGGAACCTCCGCAGCGTGATAGCGCGTTCCGCTGTGCAGCACTTCCCTGCCCAGGCGGCTTTTCTCGTCGATTTCGAAGAGGTAAATGGAAACGTGCCGGGGGGCAAGCTCGACCGCAGCGTCGAGGCTGCGCCGCCAGGACTCAGCAGTTTGATGCGGCAATCCGGCCACTAGATCGAGGCTCACGTTCGCAATGCCCATGCTGCGCGCGCGCTGCACAAGGTCGCGCGTGTCGAGCGCGGAATGTAGCCGCCCCACGGCGCGGAGTTCCTGGTCCTCGAACGTCTGCGCTCCGATGCTCAGCCGATTCACTCCCATGTTCACGGCCTGAGTTAGGAATTGTGTGTCGGCCGAGCCTGGTGTGACTTCCAGGGTGAATTCAGCGCCGGGTTGAATCCCAAAACTTGCCTCAAGGGCGCGGACAATTTTCCACAACCCTTCCGCGCCCACAATCGGAGGAGTTCCTCCCCCGAAATAAAGCGTGTCCGCCGGCAACGCGAGGACCTTTCGATCCAAACCATGGGTTTCAAACTCAGCCGGCAATCGGCGGATTTCCTTTTCCACCGCAGCGCAATACCGATCAAAAAGCACGGGAAGCTCGACTCGAGAACTAAAATTGCAGAAGCTACACTTCGAGGCGCAAAAAGGAACCTGAACGTAAATGCCGAGAGGTTGCATGGGTGCCGGAAGGTACTTTACATCACGCGTGGTTTCGATCGTCGGGCTCCGATTGCCGCGGCGACGATTGCGCAATCAGGCTGGCGGGCCGTACCTTCATCTTCAATCATCAAGCTGCAATGATAGCATTCTCGAAGCAACTATTCCTATGTCTTGCAGGGGTGAACCAAGCTGGGAACTGCACCCTTTCAGATTCGAAATGCATCCATCTTCGTAGGGCACTGAATCAAATGATTCGCATTGTGGGCGGTGACTCGCACCCCGTTGGGTCTGGAGAGGCTTACGAGGGGTGGAGTCATTCAAGGGCGAGTGCCGCTTATGTGCCGACCGGCGCAAGCCGCATGCCGGAACGTCATTGCGGGTAAGAACGCTTGAACCTGAAGATGAAACGCTGAGGAGGATAAACAAATGCGCAGAACATTGGGACTGGCAACCATGACTCTCCTGGCAGTGTCTTTGGGAGTGGCCGATCAGAAGAAAACGCACAACGACGTCTTCACCTCGGGACCTCCGGATGAACAACAGTTGGCCCGGCAGATCCGCCACAACCTCTTGACGTTGCCATACTACTCGGTTTTCACTGACCTGGCTTTTCAGTTGAATGGCAGTGTGGTGACATTAGAGGGTGCGTGCCCTCCCGAGGCTCCCTGGAATATCAAGTCTGACGCGGAGAACGTGGTCAAGAAGATTTCTGGTGTAACGCAAGTCATCAACCAGATTAAGCTTCTCCCGCTCTCTGAAATGGATTGGCAGATACGTCGCGCCGAGGCCAAGGCCATTTACGGTAATCCGGATATTGGCATGCGCTACGGGTACCAGGCATTGCCATCGATCCATATCATTGTTGACAATGGAAACGTGACGCTTGAGGGAGTGGTCAACAATCAGTTCGACGACACACTCATCCGGACACGCGCCAACGAGGTGCCCAACGTCTTTTCTGTTACCGATAATCTGGTTGTCCTGAACCCGCCAAAAAAGAAGAAGGAAGATTGAACATTTGACCGGCGGGGGGACGCCACGGTCAACCACTATTGACTGGCTTCGCCATTGGGATTCGGGTGGGGAAGCAGTGTAGGCGCCGCTCGCGTTGGCGCTTGAAATCACTGCGACTGCATTGCCTGCGATGATTCTGACCAGAGGAGGCAGTCGGCTTTTTCCGGAGGTCCTGAGGTCAATTTTAGTCCTTCCAGCTAGCCCCTTTAATTCAGTGGATTGCCTTGTCACAGTCATTCCTTCAAGAGCCTGAATCGAGTTCGTCGAGACTGGGCACTCCACAATTCCCGTGGATATCCTCTTTCTCGGAAACGACACTGTTTCGACATTGCCCGCCGTTGTCGGTCCGGAATTCTCGGCATATAATCTGATTTGGTTTTGGGTTTGCAAGTTCGTCAACGCGCTTTCCTTCCCGATGATATATCTGATTTACAGCTTCTTGTTCACGCTCGCGGTACTGCTGACGGCCCCTTATTACCTTTGGAAACGACGTGACGAGCTGGCTGGAAGGCTGTGGAAGGAACGGTTCGGGCTGTTGCCGGAGTCATTCCAGCAGAGCGAGCGCGGCCCGATTTGGATTCACGCTGTATCCGTGGGCGAGACCCTGGCAGTGGCAAGGCTGGTGCGCGATCTCCAGGGGCTCTACCCCAACCGGAAGATTTTCATGAGCAGCGTCACGCCCGCGGGGCGCGCGGCCGGAGAAAGCCGATTGCCTCCCCTGGCCGGACGCTTCTACTTGCCCATGGATTGGCGGGGGGCGGTGGACGCGGCCTTGAAGCGCCTTCAGCCTTCATTGCTCGTGATCGTCGAGACGGAATTGTGGCCGAACCTTCTACGCGCCTCGCATGAGTTTGGAGCACGGATTATTCTGGTTAACGCCCGCCTGTCAACGCGCTCGTTCGGCCGTTATCGACTCCTGCGTCCGCTCATGCGCCGCGTGCTCGAAAACATTGATGTGATCTGCGCACAGACGGAAGCCGATGCGCAACGCTTCCGTGATTTGGGCGCGGCGCCCGGCCGCGTGACTTTAGCCGGAAATCTGAAGTTTGACTCCCAGCCGCCTCGCATGGCGGAATTCCCACAGCTTCTCAAGAAAGCCGACGTCCGCGCGAGACGCGGTCCGATCATGGTTGCCGCCAGCACCATGCAAGGCGAAGAACCCATGGTCCTCGAAGCGTGGAGCAGGGTCCGGGCTCAGTATGCCCAGGCCTTGTTGGTTTTAGCTCCGCGCCACCCGGCCCGCTTCGACGAGGTTGCTCAGATTTTGTCGCATTCCGCTTCGAACTTCGCCCGCCGTACCCTCCTGGCTTCGGAGGAAGCAGAAGTCTCATGCCAGTTGGCTGCGCCTGATGTCCTGCTGCTCGACACCATAGGAGAATTGGCGGGGATCATGGAACTCGCAGACGTAGTTTTCATAGGGGGGAGTCTGGTCCCCACCGGCGGCCACAATATTCTCGAGGCCGCCTATTGGGCGAAGCCGGTTATTTTCGGGCCGCACATGGAGAACTTTGAGGAAATCACCAGGCTGTTCCTCGCGTCCAACGCCGGCATCCAGGTGCGTGACGCGAGCGATCTGGCCGAATGCGTACTCGATTTGTTTCGGGACCCCGCTGCGGGCCAACGCCTCGGCGAGCGCGCCAAAGAGGTCTTGGAGAAGCAAACCGGGGCAACCGATCGGGTGCTCGAGCAAATCGTGAGGCTGCTCGCTCAGCCTAGCCAGCTAGCCCAACAAAAATGAGTTGAACTCGTGAGGCTGATGCCAGGGCCGGAATAATGAATCTATTACTTCAAGTCATCTCTGTTATTTATTTGACAGTAATAGAGTTGCGTTGTGCTATCTATCGGCGAAGCTGGCTCAGAACACGCCGTTTAAATCGCCCTGTTATATGCGTTGGAAACCTCACTGTGGGAGGCACGGGAAAGACTCCGATGGTGGTCAAAATGGCCAGGACGCTGCTGGCTGCGGGTCACTGGCCTTGCATATTGACGCGCGGTTACGGCCGGAGCGGAGGCAAGTATCCCGTGGTTCTTGATCCCGCCGCTGACCTCATCTTCGATCCCAGGACGGTCGGTGACGAACCGGCTGCGCTCGCCCGAGCCCTCCCGGGCGTTCCCATCATTGTTTCTTCCGACCGTTTTCGCGGAGGGATAATCGGAGAGCAATTTCATCCTACGGTGTACCTGCTGGACGATGGGTTTCAACACCTCGCTCTTTATCGCGACTTGGATGTGGTTTTGATGGACGTTACGCGCCCCTGGTCCGAATTCGCCCTGCTGCCTGCCGGGCGGGCCCGCGAACCATTTTCAGCCATCCGCCGCGCTCACTGGGTGATTCTTACCCGGACCGAACTCGGCGACGCGAGTCCTTTCGAAGTGCAAGTCCGGGCGGTGCATCCGGGGGCGCGGATCTTTCATGGCTCGACAAAGCTCACCGGCCTCGCGGAGGCTCGAAGCGGTCTCGAAGAACCCGTCGAGAATTTGCGCAGCAAGAAAGTGGCAGCTTTCTGTGGAATCGGGAATCCCGCAGGCTTCTTCGCCGACTTGCGCAGGTGGGGTTTCGAGGTGGCCCACGAACGCCCCTTTCGCGACCACCACGTGTACACCCGAAGCGATTTGGACAGCCTCGCCACCCTTGCGAAGAGCGCGGGCGCACAAGCCATGCTAACCACCGAGAAGGATCTCATGAACCTGCCGCGGGGTTGGGATGTCCCCCTGCCGGTGTATGCTTGTTGCATTCAGGCTGAAATCGAGGAGAAGATGGAATTCGAGCAAGCGCTCGTAGCCGACCTCGACCGAGCGCGGAGGGCGCCGTGAAAGACCACCACAGCAACTCGTACGATCCGAAAAAGATCATGGTGCGGGCCACCAATTGGATCGGCGACGCGGTGATGTCCCTGCCCGCTATCGAGGCGCTGCGCGCCCGCTTTCCAAACTCCGAAATCGTTCTGGTGGCGAAGCCTTGGGTCAGTGAAGTTTATTGGCACCATCCGGCCATTAGCCGCCAAATCATTTATGACGCCGATGGCGAGCATCGTGGGCCCGGGGGGTTCTGGAAACTGGTGAAGGAAATTCGTGCGGAGGGCTTCGACGCAGCCATACTGCTTCAGAATGCCTTCCAGGCTGCCTGGATGGCCTGGTGCGCGGGCATTCCCCTCCGCGTCGGCTATGCGCGGGACGGGCGGCATTCGTTGTTGAGCGAGGCTGTCGAGCCCCCCTCGGGCGCAGCTTATGGACACGAAGTTTACTATTACCTCCATTTGCTATTTCGTTCCGGGTTAATTGAGAAGCCGCAAACAGTCGAACGAGATCCGGCTCGAGCTTGCAGACTCGGAACGCAAGTGGGCGGCAGAGCAGCTTCGAAACCTGGGCCTGGGCGGCAAGCGGTTCCTGATTGGGATCTCGCCGGGCGCGGCGTTTGGAGGCGCCAAGCGCTGGTTGCCTGACCGGTATGCCATGCTGGCGGACCGTTTGATTGATGCCCTGAGCGCCGATGTGCTAATCTTTGGCTCCCACGCCGAGGCCCCTCTGGCTGAGGTGGTGGCGCGGGGCATGGAACATACGCCGGTCCTTGTAGCGGGAAGAACCTCCTTGCGGGAGTTCATGGCCTTGCTGGCCCGGTGCCATCTGGCCATCACCAATGATTCCGGCTCCATGCACCTTGCGGCGGGGCTCCAGTTGCCGCTGCTGGCAATATTCGGCTCTACCAACGCGAGCGCGACAGGGCCGATCGGACGCCAGGTGCGGGTGGTGAAGCGTCCTGTCGAATGCAGTCCCTGCGGCCTGCGTGAATGCCCGGTTGATTTCCGTTGTATGACCGGACTTTCCGTGGACGACGTTTACAAAGCGGCTCTGGAATCGGTAAAGAGCTGGGGCATTGTTACATGAAATGAAGATCACCTCTCAGGAACGCGCTATCCTGCTGGCCATCATTGAAAAGTTTCCTCGTCAGCGAATTCTCATGTTGGGAGACTTGGTGGCGGACGAGTACGTTTACGGGGAAATCGCCCGCGTCTCCCGCGAGGCGCCGGTTCTGATATTGAAACAGCGCGAGAAGCAGGTTGCGCCGGGCGGTGGGGCCAATGCCGCGAACAACCTGGCCGCTCTTGGCGCCCAGGCGATTCCGGTGGGAGTGGTGGGTGACGACGAGACCGGCGAGGCGCTGCTCAGTTATTTCAAAGAGCGGAGCGTGACTACTCGCTTCATAGTGCGCATGCGCGGTCGCGAGACTCCAACCAAGTCGCGCATCCTGGGGGGGCTAAGCCACTGGCAACGCCAGCAGATCGTTCGCGTGGATCGTGAACCGGCCGAGGCGCCGACCGCCGCAACACGCCGGCGCTTAACCCGCAATGTCCTATCCCTTGCGCGCTCCGCCTCTGCCTTGCTCGTGTCCGACTACGGTTACGGCTCGACGGACGCGCGCGAGGTGGATTTTCTCCGCCGCGGAAAGGCTCGCGCTCCATTGCCTGTGGCTGTGGATTCCCGCTACGACCTCGTGACCTACAAGAACGTCACTACCGCGACCCCGAATGAGCCGGAAGTGGAAGCGGCTTTCGGCGAGACAATCGGCCAAGACCTCGAACGCCTCCATGCCCTGGGCAGAAAGCTGATGCGCCGCCAGGGCTTTGAAGCTCTACTCGTCACGCGAGGCCGCGACGGCATGGTGCTTTTCGAGCCGCGCCGCGAACCTCGCTATTTGCCCATCTTCGGCTCGGACCAGGCTGTGGATGTTACCGGGGCCGGCGACACGGTGATTGCCGCATACACGCTGGCGTTAGGGGCGGGCGCGAGCTTCCCGCACGCCGCCATGATTGCGAACTGCGCGGGCGGTTTGGTGGTGATGAAGCGAGGCACAGCTTCCGTTTCCCAAAGTGAGATTCGGGAAGCCATACGTAACTCTTGAGTGCAGGGTATGTCGAAAAGCACGAGCGCCCCGATCATTCCGCGAAAAGAAGTTCATGCGCTAGGCGGCCAACTACGCCAGGCGGGCCTCCGCATCTCTTTCGCCAATGGTTGTTTTGATGTGTTGCACGCCGGCCACGTCCGCTACCTTCAAGCGGCGAAGCAGCAAGGGGACACCCTGGTAGTGGGAATTAATAGCGACCGCTCCGTTGCCGCCCTCAAAGGCCAAGGAAGACCTTTGCTCCCTGCCGAAGGCCGCGCGGAATTGGTCGCGGCGCTCGAGCCGGTCGATTACGTTGTCATTTTCGATGAATTGAATGTGGAGGCTGTACTCGACGAACTTCGCCCTCATGTGCATTGCAAAGGACCCGACTACACGGCCGAGACGGTTCCCGAAAGGGCGGTGGCGGATAGGCTGGGGATAGCCGTGGCTATTGTCGGCGATCCCAAGGACCATTCAACTCGCGGGCTGCTGGCGGAGATCGCACGGCGGTATCGACCGGGCTGACCTATGGCGTGGCAATTCGAGTCCCAGTCCCGATTTCTGGTGATTCGTCTGAGTTCGATTGGCGATATCGTGCATGCTCTGCCTGCCGTCGCTCGGCTCGCGCAAGCCTTTCCCCAGGCTGAAGTGCATTGGCTGATCGAAAAGCGCTACGCCGAACTGCTCACGGGGAATCCGTACGTGCACCGCGTCATTCCGATCGATACTCTCAGTTGGCGCGGGGGCCTTCCGCCCCTCTCCGTGGTTGAAGAAACTTTAGAGACCATCAAGCGATTGCGGACGGCCCGCTACGAGGCGGCCGTGGATTTTCAGGGTCTCTGGAAATCGGCCGTCATCGCACTCCTTGCCGGCGCCAAAAGGAGAGTCGGCTTAGCCAAGCCTTGGCTTCGTGAACCAAGCGCGCGCGTTCTTTACACCGAACGCGTTTCAGCTCAGGGCCGACGGCACGTGGTTGAGGAATGCCTCGCCCTGGTCGAACATCTGGGAGCGCGGACCGGCGCCTGGCAGTTCCCGTTGCCGCACGTTCCCGAGGCGGAACAGTACGTTGGCGATGAACTCGCTCGCCTTCACGCGCAGGAGTTCATAATTATTAACCCAGGTGGGGGGTGGAAGGCCAAGCGTTGGGCGCCCGAGAACTACGCGTTGCTTATCCGTCTTCTCGACTCCCGGATTTGCGGCGCATTTCTGCTTACCGGCTCGCCGCAAGAGTATGATTCCATCTCAGAAATTCTGAAGGCCGCGGCGACAAACCGAGCCTTTTATTTCCCATCCAATGTCGTGCAATTCATTGCGCTGGCACGGCGAGCCAAATTGTTTTTGGGCGGCGACACGGGCCCAATGCATCTTGCGGCGGCTGGGGGAACGCCGATCGTGGCCATACATGGTCCCACTGATCCGGCGCGAAATGGTCCATTCAACAAGGCTGACATCGCGCTCTACAATCAGGCTCCAGTTAATCACACACGGCGCAATAAGAACGCCGCGTACATCCAGGGCATATCGGTCGAGCAAGTGGGCGCGGCGGTCGAGGAACGCCTGGCGAGGATCCATGGCTGAGAATTACGCCACCTGGGCCTCTCGATGGCGCGTAACGTTGGGATTCGGACTCGGCGTTGCCTACTTTATCCTCGCCCGCCCCGCGTTCGCGCCTTTGATTTGCGGCGGACTCCTGGCGCTTTCTGGGCTATTGTTGCGGGCCTGGGCCGCGGGTCACCTGGCCAAGAATCAGAGGCTCGCCGCGAGCGGCCCGTATGCGTGCACTCGCAACCCGCTTTACCTTGGCAGCGCGATGATGGGGGTGGGAGCCGCAGTGGCCGGCCGCTCGTGGATTTTGGCCCTGGCCTTTGTTGCCTTCTTCGCCTTGGTGTACTGGCCGGTGATGCAGCGCGAAGCGCGATTTCTCGAGGGAGAATTCCCGCAGGCCTATGAGTCTTACGCCAGGCAAGTGCCGCTTTTTTTTCCAAGAATTCCCCGTCACTCGAGCGCCAGTGAGAAGTTTCAAGGGGCGCTTTACCTGAGAAACCGCGAGTACAACGCCGCCCTCGGCTTCGTCGGGGCCATGCTTTTTCTGGTATTAAGGATGTGGTTGCGATAGAGTTGAGGGTGTGACGTTCGCGCGGTGACGAGCGTCCAACTGAGCAGAGTGCGTTATCAGGTTCTCAAATTCGGCTGCTGGATGCTTGCCGCGTGGGGACTAGCGAGTCCCGTTCTTCTCGCGCAAGTCAAGCTCGCACCCCTCGAGGCGGGCGAACGCCTGACTTACGACGTCTCCTGGTCAATCTTCCAGGCCGGAATAGTAACCTCCACTTTCGAAAGCGAACATCAGGGCGCGAAGGACCTGGGCACGCTCGTTGTGACCGCTCAATCGCAGGGTTTTGTCTCCATGCTCTTTGACGTTCACAATGAATTCCGGTCCTATTTCGATCCTCGCTCCTTCTGCTCCCAGAGGATTTCGAAGAAGATCAGCGAGGGGCGCCGGAAGAAGGAAACCGAGATCGTCTTCGACTCGCAGCGGAAGCTCGCCATTCTGGACGAACGCGATTTAGCCAAACCCCAGGACCCGCCCAAGCATGCGGAGAACGAAATTCCCAGTTGCGTCCAGGATGTGGTTACCGCCTTCTACTACCTGCGCCGGCAAAACCTTCAGATCGGCAAGCCCCTTCACATGGAGGTGAACGACGGCTCGAAGACCTACGATGTCACGCTCGACGTTCAGGCCCGCGAGACGATTCAGACCCCGCTCGGCAACCGCGCGGCAATCCGCGTCGAACCCAAGGTCTTCAGCGGCTTGTTCAAAAGGAAGGGACGGATGCTCGTCTGGTTCAGCGAAGACGAGCGACATCTCCCGTTGCGCATCAAATTCATGATTGCCGTCGGGCCCATTACCGCCACCTTGAAGTCAGTTAGCACGGCCACCGAAAAGGGGACGGCAACCCATCCCCCTGCATCCTAGTACTCAATAACGAAGAACGCGGTCATAACGGGACACTTTGGAATGGCGGAGCTTCTGTGTTTGTGTGAAAACCTTCGATCGCGACGTAACGAGTCCGGGTTGGACCCCCTCACCCGGCCCGCGACGGCTGGCGAGAACGCCGTCGCGCGCCACCCTCTCCCCCAAGGGGGCGAGGGCTGGGTTTTCATACAGACTCTTCAGGCCCTGAAGCCGCGTTGTTTCGGGGGCCCACCCGGGGGAATGAAAATCGCCCACAAGGTCACCCCCGCGAAAGCGGGGGTCCATGTTGCCTAAATAGATTCCCGCTTGCGCGGGAATGACGGGGAGATTTGACAGGATGGAAGCGTTCACACCATGCGGTATTTCTCTGCCAGCAGGCGCTTGAATTTAGGCTGATAGATGATGTCGTAGGCGAGTTCTTTGTCGGGGAAGAGATTCAAGGCGTAGCGGCGCGTATTAGCCACCAGTTCCGAGGCCTCCTCAATGGGAATATCCGACTGAGCGAGAACGTTCAGGACCAGGTTCACAACGAATTGCAATCTTCTTACCTTGCGGTTCTCCGCCAGAATTTCTTCTTGGCTGGCCATGCGGGCGGCCTCCTTTCCCGAGCGGCGAGCCTTCCGGTCACATCTTCAGTTCGACGCGCCGGCATATGGGGATTGTCTCTCCCGCCGCATAATCCTGATCCGTTGTGCACAACTTACCCTGCCCCTCACAATTCTAGTATAAGCTAATAGAGGTTGGGGAATTTGGTTCCGTTTTTGATCAACCATGGCAACCGTCATTACAGCCGAAAGGAGAAGATTCCTCTTGGGGCGTTGGGGGCAAGTGCGAGAAGTGCTTCGCGACTCGCTGGTGAATTTCTCCCGTGAGAACTCCTTCGCTGTCTCGGCGTCGATCGCCTACTACAGCCTGCTCGCCCTCTTCCCGATGATGCTTCTGCTTCTCGGAACGAGCGGGATATTCATCCGCCGTTACGAACTCTCCGGCCGGCTGGCTCTGGTTTTGGCACACTACCTGCCTGTCCGCACAGACTTCATCATGACCAACCTGGTGAGCATCTCGCGCGCTTACGGACGGGTAAGCCTGCTGTCATTCCTGCTTCTATTATGGGCATCTTCGGGCGTTTTTCTGCCGCTCGAAATGGCTCTGAACCGCGCCTGGGAGGTCGAAAAGCGGCGTAGCTGGTGGCGCCGGCGACTGCTCGCCCTCGAGATGGCGGGAATCTTCGGCGTGCTTGCCCTGCTCTCCACTTTCCTGGTGGGAACGCGAAAGTACTCCCATGCCTGGCTCAATAGCTGGATCGCAGGCTCACTGTTACCCCTTGCGGAATTAGTCTACCGCGGAATTTTCGTGCTCGCGACTTTCTCCATCACCCTCGTGATGTTTCTGGTCATTTTCGAGCGCCTGCCCAATCGCCCCATGCACCTTCGCCAGGCTTTCCCCGGAGCCTTGCTCACGGCGCTATTCTGGCAGGCGGCGCGCGGGCTGTTTATGCGCCTGCTTCCCTACTTCAATTACCACCTGGTTTACGGCTCGATCGGCGTCGTGGTGGCTCTGATGACTTGGGTGTACATCTCCTCCGCGATCATGCTTTTTGGCGCGCAGGTATCGCGCTCTCTATATCGAACCTTGGAAGTCAAGCCTCACGGCCTGGAAGTGGCTGCTTCAGGTGCGGACGAATACTCGGACGGTGTCGCTTGACCGGAAGGCGGGGTTTTGGAGGCTGTGGAAAAACGCTTGAGCACTGTCATTCTGAGCCAAGCGAAGAATCTCGGTAGTTGCAGTTTCGACGAACTACAGAGATCCTTCGTCGCCTGCGGCTCCTCAGGATGACAGCCTTAGGCGTTTTTGCCGCAACCTCTAGAATCCGGCCTGTCTCTATTCCTGGCTTGACACCTCAGCGTAGCAGCGCACCGTCAGGGAGGCGCCGCTCAGTTGCACTGTCGTCGCGCCTTCGAGGTCCGTGCGGAAAACACGAATCCCACGCTCCTCGAAGCGCCTCAGAGTTTCCGCGCCGGGCAGATTTCCAAAGTCTCCCGAGCCACCCGTGATAAGCGCCACGCGAGGATTAACTCGCGCCAGGAATTCCGTGCTGCTGGATGAATTCGACCCGTGGTGCGCTACCTTCAGAACCTCACTCGCCAGGGCTTCCCCCGAATCCAGCCACTGCCGCTCGACTTTAGTGCTGACGTCTCCTGTCAGAAGCACGCTTTCTCCTTGATAGGTGAGGCGGAGAACCAGCGACTCGTCATTTGGAGGCGCATGAGGCTCCTGCTGAGACCGCGCCGGCCACAGCGCTCGAACTGTAGCGCCGCCACGATCCACCACGTCTCCCTGCGCAAGCGTCCGCTCCACCGCTCCCCTTTCTCGCACCCTTTCGAGCAATGCCGAGTAAGCGGCGTTGGGAGAAGGTGCGGCGTGCCAGAATTCACCGATCCTGAAGTTCTGGGCAATTGCGAATAAACCTCCAATGTGGTCTTCGTGCGGGTGCGAGAGGGCCACGATATCAATCCGCTTGATTCCCCTGGACCACAGGTAAGGCGAAATGATCTCTTCACCGGGGTCCCAGAGACGGCCCTGGAATGCGCCTTCACTGGTGCTGCGCTGGCGGCTTCCGCAGCCATCCACAAGCATCGTGGATTGGTCTGGAAGCACCAGGAAGAGCGAGTCTCCCTGCCCGCAATCAATCGCCGTCACTTCCAACATCCCCGAAGGCAGGTGGGGAGGGAATGGGTGGATGGCAATCAGCGCGGTCATTGCTGCCAGCGCAGCCATGGCAAGCCAGAACGCCCAGGCGCGCCTGCCGAGTGCCCAGGCCGCCACGAGAATTGAAATCACAAAACAGCAGCCCACCCACAGCGGCGGATCGGGCACGCGGAAGGAGAGCCATGCCGGAAGGTGCGGCAGGTCGGTCAAGGCAAACAGTCCCGACATGACGAGCGCTAGCGCCTTCCCAGGCCAAACAGCCAAAGAGGGAAAGACGGCTCCCAGTAACACGGTTGGGACAGCCAAAGCCAGGAGCAGGGTCACCAAAGGGATGGCCAAGGCATTGAGGCCGACTCCCGCAAACGATACCCGATGAAAGATTGTTGCCATGGGGAGCAGCAGGCCCACTTGAAGCACGGCCGAGAAAAGCAGAATGTTGGCCGTCCAGAGCAGCAAGTCCGTGGGCCCCGTCACGAGAGCATGAGGCACAGCAGGATGCCGCTCCAAAACTCGGGAGCACGCTCGTAGGGTGGCGATCAACGCGCGCAAATCAAGCCGAAACTGCGCGAGCCGGGGAGGCAGTGCCGCGTCCAAGGGGGTTTCGTCAAGATTACGCAGGGCGTTACGATAAGGCTCCGTGGTGCGTTTCAGAATGGGTACGGCAAGCCCGGCAATAAGCAGCGCTGCGGAAAAGGAAAGTTGAAACCCGGATTCGAAAAGCCACGCCGGCCGCCAAAGCAGCAGGACGAGAGCCGCCAGCGCGACAGTATTCAGTGTGGAGTGATCCCGGTAAAGCACCCGGGCCAGCAAATAAAGCGAGATCATCAAGGTGGCGCGCAACGTGGGCGCCCGCTGTTCGACCAGCAGAGAATAGAAAATGAGGAAAGCGAGAACGATCAAACTCCTCGCCCGCTCGCGGAGCCCGAGGAGGCGCAGCAGCCAACTCGCCAGCATTGCCAGCAGGCCAACGTGCAGGCCGGCGATCACCAGCAAGTGATAGAGGCCAGTCTTTCGGAAATTCTCGATGGTTTCCGAATCGAGCGACGAGCGGTCGCCGAGCAAAACCGCCTTGAGCACGGTGCCGCAACGCCCCTCGGCGGACCATCGCGGGTAGAGGCCGTCGATCGACCGCAGCAACCTGGTCCGAATTCGCTCGATGAGCGCCCCAATCCCCGGATGGTCTGGACGGGATAGTTTTTCTATCAAGAAGGGATTCTTGATCGTCCCTATCCAATAGATGTCTTCGGTGGATTCCATCCAGCGGCGAAAGTCAAAGCTGCCGGGGTTCTGATAACTCCTTGGCTTTCGCAAGCGCGCCATGGCGCGAATGGCGTCGCCGTACTCGAGCCGTAGTGAATCTGCGACGCCGGCGAATTCCGCTTGCTCTGCCGCCTGCAAGCGCAGCCGGACCTTTCCCGTCAGATGGTGCGAGACTCCCCCGCTTTCGACACGCTCGGTCTCGAAGTCAAACTGAAGCCCATAGGGCGTGCGGACGGGTGTGGAAGCAACTCTCCCTTGCAGACGAACCGGGTCCAGAAAGCCAACTCCTTGGGCAGCCAGGTTGCTCACATGGTCAGGCGGGAAACGAAATCTGAAACAGGCACCCGGAGGAAGCACCCGCGGCCAGAAAGCCGAGGAGCGCCAGTAATAACGAGGGCCGCTCCCACCCCGTGCGTAGCGCGAACAAGCCGGCCAATAAACAAACTCCCACGCACGCCGGAAGCGCGCCCAGCAAGAAGGTGTGGGTCTGGCCGGAACCCGCCAGGAATATCCCCAGGGCGAAAGAGACCGCCATGGGCATAAGTGGGGTTCTCGTAAACGTTATTGCCTTCGACAATGCCTGATGGTACCCTTGGCGACTGTATCATATCTGGGGGACGAGGTCCGGTTAATGATCATAGCCTCGAATCCCCCATGCCGCAGTTATGAGTATGCCCCCGCGAACCGTCGGACACTATACGATCGAACACGAACTCGGCCACGGGCAGAACGGCGCGGTATACCTGGCTCGCGACATGCGCTTGGACCGCCGCGTAGCTCTCAAGGTGTTGAACCGGACCGATGAGGGCGCCTGGTCCGACGTGCTCGAAGAAGCACGCTTGGCAAGCTCCCTCGACCACCGTTACATTTGCACGGTTTATGATGTGGGGGAAGCCGAAGAGGAAGAAGGCAATCGAGCCTTCATCGCCATGGAGTACGTGGATGGCCCATCGCTCGCGGAAACACTCCAGAACGGCCCGCTCGAGCCCATGATGACCCTGCGCTACGCAACGCAGCTCTCTGAGGCTCTAGCCTACGCCCATGAGCACGGGGTCACCCACCGGGACCTGAAGGCCTCAAACGTTCTCATCAGCCCCGACGCTGAGGCGAAGTGCGTGGATTTTGGTTCCGCCGTACGATCTCCGCGCCCGGGCGCCGCCTCCGCTCAGGGCGACCTCTGGTCGCTAGGAATCCTGCTTTACCAGATGGCCACGGGAGAAGACCCTCAGCCGCAAAGCCTCGCCGGCTCCCGGCCGGCCTCAAGGTCCCCGGCTCAGTTCCCAGAGGCATCGCCGCCATCATTGAGCGCTGCGTGGATGCCGACCTCTCCCGCCGCTACCGCACGGCGCGCGAAGTCCTGTTTGACCTGCAAGGGGAGTCCAGCCAGCCCGGCTCCCTGCCCCGGAACAAACCGCAATCATTCCTGCGCCGGCACCTTCTTTTGGCAGGCGCCGGCGTTTTGGCCATCGCCGCACTGATCGCTATTGGTATCGCGACCGTGGGACACCTTCGCCCCTCGGACAATCCCGCGGCGTCCAGCGCGCAACCTTACTCCCCGCACCCTGCGATGCCCTCGGGAGCCAGGCGCCAAATTCCGCTGGCGGGCAACCCCGGCACTAAAGTTTGGGTCAACGCCCGCGCCATGAAATATCATTGCCCCGACTCACCTTGGTACGGCCGCACAATGACTGGGCAATATATGACCCAAAGAGCGGCGGAGCAAGCCGGGTATGCGCCCGCGTATGGCACACCCTGCCCTTGAAGGCGGCTGACCACGCGCCGCGTAGCGTCTTAGTGTGATGTCCTATGTAATTCTCGATAACCAAGGGTGGCGGAGACATTGACTTCAATGTCTCCGCCACCCCTGCCACATGCAAAATGCTACGTGGGACTGGAGACTAGCGCCCTCTCGCAAGAGTGTGCTGCTCAGTCGGATGGACTACTCCATGTACTCCGACTTCACGTAGTCCCTGCTCTTCCCCACTTTGTGGCAATCCCAACATTCCTTCATGTCTTTGAGAGAGGGCGTGTTCTCAGCGCCCTTGAAGACCTCGAAACCCCAGCCCCCTGTGTCCGCGTAAAGCTTGGAATTCTTTTTCATCACGAACGTCAACTTCAGCCCTCTTCCTTCGATCGCTCCCGCAGAGTTGGCGAGGCCAAACAGTTCGAGCGCCAGCATGGAACCGTCGGGGAATAGTTTGCCGTTCTTATACGCGGGCCAGCCGATATCATTCACATACACATTATGGAGGCCTCCGAACCGCTCAAATAATTTGTTGTCGGAGCTGAAGATGACCATAGTCTTGATTTGCCTCCAATGCCGGGGGTCATTGGGATAAGCCGGATATGCGATGCCGGGTTTCTTTTGAGCCTGAGCAATCAAAGCTCCCAGGCTCACTGCCACCGCGACGAGTACTAATGACAAAATTCTGGTGCGGGTTGCCATGGAGAGATACCTCCTGTTGCTTTGCTCACATGATTGTCAACCTCGGTGAACGACTTACCTTTTATGGGCCACATTCTAGCGCAACAGATTTCCATGTCCAGCGGAATATTTGCGCCCCGCAAAGTTGGGGAAAAAGCCGGTTGCTGCTGATTCCGGGTTTTTTTCGAAGCCCAAATACGCTGCGTTGTTCCCCACACTCGCCTAGGTGAGTTACCTAGACCTACAAAACACTTGACAGGCCGCCTTTGCCGGAGTAGGCTAGAAAACGATGCTAGTTGGTCCCACCCGGCAGAATGCAGTCGCGATCGAGAACCTCCGATTTTCCCTACCCCCAGACAAAATGGCCTTGCGGCCGTGGACCTTCGTGCGCATATTTCAAAAATTGAAGGAACGAACCGGGAATGTCTATGAAAACAAAGGACCGCGAATGTCGTCCTGATCGCGAATCCCCGATTTTCCTGACCGCCCGACAAAATAGCCCTACGGTCGTGGCCCTTCGCGCGCGCATATTTCAAAATTGAAGGAACGAAGCGGGAATGTCTATGAAAACAAAGGACCGCGTTGGTAAGCCATGGAAATAGCGCGATGTTATTTCTTAGCCGGAAGAATGCAGCCAGGTCGCGAACCTCGTATTTTCCTTACCGCCCAACAAAATAGCCCTGCGGTCGTGGACCTTCACGCGTGCGCATTTCAAAATCGAAGGAACGAAGCGGGAATGTCTATGAAAACAAAGGACCGTACTTGGAAACCTTGGAACAAAGCCGGAATGTCATTGAAAACACATATACTTACGCATGTTGTCCTGTTTCGCATAGAAAACAAAGAAGTTACACGGCATCTTATATGCAACTACGGTCGTATGAGCTTCGCGAGGGCCTCAATGTGGAAGGTTTGAGGGAACAAGTCGAACATCTCGATCGAGGACAAATTGTACCCTTGGCCCACGAGAAACCTCAGGTCCCGCGCGAGGGTGGGCGGGCCGCAAGAAAGGTAGTGGATCTTGCGGGGGCGCAGGGCGGCGAGGAGCCTCAACGAGTCGGGGTCGACTCCGGAACGTGGCGGGTCCATTACCGCGAGGTCAGGCTCCGGATGAGCAAAGCGGCGCAGGAAATCGTAAGTCGTTTCCGCAGCGATGTGCAGGTTTGGAAGACTATGGGCTTGCGCATTGGCCGCGAGGTCGGCGGCGGCAACGGAGTTCACCTCCGCCGCCATAACGCGATTGAATCGCTTCGCGAAGGGCAGCGAGAAAAGCCCGACTCCGGCAAAGAGGTCCAAGGCCAGTTCACCACCCTCGACTTCAGTCACCGCTCGGACGAGTTCGAGCATGAGGAATCGCGAAACCTGAAAGAACGACCCGGGGCTGACCTGGTATCGGATTCCACCCACCGAATAATGCAGCGCAGGCTTCCCCAACATCCGCAACCCGGCCTTCAACTCGAACGCCACGCATACCGCGCCGGGGATCTTCTCCAAAAGGTCGCGAGCCACCTGTTCATCAGCTTCGCCGGGAGCTTCACTTCGCAAGGTGATCATGACCTCCTCGTCGCTCTGGTCAGTGACCACATCAATTTCCCGCAGGGTCGCGAATCGCTGCGCCCACTCCGGCCGCCGCAACTCGCTGAGCACCGCATCGACACGCGGCGAAACGATGAGGCACGTATCGATGGGAAATACCCGGCGCGATTGGCCCTCGAAAAAGCCCAACTCGATTCGATCCTCCGCTTGCCGGGCGACTTTGAATTGGGCTTGGTTCCGATAGTTCCATGGAGGGCCGGCGTGCAACGGGATCTCTCCCTTCCACTCAATTCCCCCCAGCCGCCGGAGCGTTTCGCGCAGGATATCCAGCTTCGTTCGGGATTGCAGCTCCGGGCTGAAGTGTTGGTAGTGGCAGCCTCCGCAGCGGCCAAAGTACGGGCACGGCGGTTCGATTCTTTCCGGCGCAGCTTCCAGGATGCGAAGCGGCCGCGCGTGGACGACGCCTTTCGATGTGCGGACTTCTTCCACCTCGACGCGCTCTCGAGGAAGCACACGAGGAACCAAAACGGTCCGCCCCGCGTGGTGGCCAAGAGCCTCGCCGCCGTAAACCAGTTTGGTGGGAGTAAGTTCGAAAGGCATGACGCGAACCTCGAAAAACCAAGAATCGAAACCCGTCTTTGGCAGCGAATTTCGATTTTCGAATTTCGCTTTTCGACCTACTGCTTTCGCTTCACATGTAGAAAAGACTCAACCGTGGAAGCTGATAAGCCTCCAGCAAAGACCGCTTGCGGAACTGCCGCCCCAGCGATTCGATTTGTGGTCCGGACATCTTCCGCCGGTACGGTCCAAGGCCGCGGTCAACTTCGGCCTGAATCTCCGCCAGGCATTCGACCGAGGCCGCGCGCGTGAGAGATGCAGTCAGCTTTTCCTCCATGGCGGTCAGGCGCGTTTCCAACCCCTCGAGGTCGCCAAGGAGCTTGGTTGGTTCCTGCGCAGCCACTTCGCGAAGCGCGGCCGCGGTCGATGCCAAGTCGTCCGCTAGAACCTGTTGATTCTGCTCCCGTGCCTTGCACGAAGCCGACTCCACTGCCTCCGCGTTGTGCCGCAGGAAAAGCGCAAGATCCTGCGACGCAAATGGCTGAGGCGATGCTCTCTCGGGGCCGGATCGAGTGTCGCCGGCCTGCGCCTCCTCGGCGGCGCGCATGACCTCCTGCGTGCAATATGCGAGCGCGTTGACCATCCTGTATTTTCGCTGGCGAGCCTTGTATTTCTCGAAGGCGCGCCCAATACCGACCAGCACGGCTTCAAGCGGCACCCCGGCGTCCTTCCAGGATTCAATAAGAGCCCAATCGAGCGGCGAGAGCAGCATCCTAGTCCCGCGGCACTTCTGAAAGTGCTCCTCGATTTCGGTGAAGTAGTTGAAGTAGTTTTCCACGAAAAAGTTAATAGTTATCAGTTAACAGTTATCAGTTGTAGCTCTTGATACAATAGTGGTCATTATGCAATCGTCATTCTCAAAGCTGCTGTTTTAACGCGTCCCTTTTGGGTGGCGCTGGCATGCCACAGAACGGCAGGTCTGCGCCACTCTCGATCTTCTCCGCTATAGCTGACAGATGACAGATCCAACTGACCACTGATAACTGACAACTGGGGACTGATAACTACTTACGATTTCTCTCGTAGATGATCCGCAAGCCTTCGAGGGTGAGCGAGGACTCGACAGGGGGCTTGTACTTGGAAGCGCCGGCCACGAGCGACGCTTGGCCGCCCGTAGCAATGACCTGGATCTTCTTGCCCAGCGCGTGACAGATGCGGTCCAGGATGCCGTCCACCATTCCCACCGCGCCATAAAAGAGTCCGGATTGCATGCTGGCCACCGTATTGCTCCCGATCACGCGCTGCGGTTCGCGAATCTCGACGCGCGGCAATTTCGCCGCGTGCTCGAAGAGCGCTTCCGCTGAAATGCCCAGGCCCGGCGCGATGGCCCCGCCCAAATACTCGCCTTTCTCGGAAACCAGGTCGAAGGTTATCGCCGTGCCGAAATCCACTACGATGCAGGGGCCGCCGTACTTCTCAAACGCGGCCACGGCGTCGGCGATGCGATCCGCGCCCACCTCTTGCGGGTTATCGTAATGAATGGCCATCCCCGTACGCGTTCCGGGAGTGAGGAACAGCGGTTTGAGGTGGAAGTATTTCCAGGCCATTTCCTCGAGCACGGGGTTGAGCGTGGGAACCACGCTGGCGGCCATGATGCCTTTGATCTCGTCCGCCTTGACGCTATCGAGCATAAAGAGGTTGCGGGTCAGAATGCCGTATTCATCCGCGGTTTGCGACTTATCGGTCTTCAGCCGCCATTGGACGCGCAATTCCTTGCCCGCATACACTCCCAGAACGGTATTCGTGTTGCCGACGTCGATGACGAGTAAGTTGTCGGTCATTACTATTTAACTTCCTTGACTTCGCCGGCCACCAAGGCCTCTTCGCGATTGTCGTCATAGCGCACGTGCAGCGCCCCCGTGGAATCGAGCCCCGTGGTTGTGGCCAGCGATTCAGCTTCCGCAGTCGAAATACGGATGCGTTTTCCTTGAGCGAAAGAAGAGGCGGCGGCCCAGCGCTCGGCGATAGCCACGTTGCCCTTCTCCAAGAGCAAGAGGTAGCACCTTTCTAATTCCCTAAGCAGGGCGGTGAAGATCTGCAGGCGCGACCATTGCCTCCCGCTCTCAATGCGCAAGGACGTGGCGATGGACTTCAGCTCACCGGGCATCTCGCTATGATTGACGTTGATTCCGATTCCCACCACCACGGCGTGCAGCCGGCCCAGTTCCGCGCTCATTTCAGTGAGGATGCCGGCAACTTTCTTGCCGTTCACCAGCAAATCGTTTGGCCAGCGGATATCCACGCCAAGTCCCGTTGCCGCGCTTAGGGCGTCGCGGGCCGCCACTCCGGCCATCAAGGTCAAAATGGGCGCCGCCGCGGGAGAGAATGGAGGACGCAATATGATCGACGCATAGATGCCGCTCGATTTTTCCGAATGCCAGGCGCGACCCAAACGCCCGCGCCCGGCCGTTTGCTCCTCGGCCACGACAACCGTCCCGTGCTTTGCACCCTCTTGGGCGAGATTCATAGCGACGGTGTTCGTCGAATCAGTGCGGAAGTAGTGGATGATCGCATGACCAATCGCGCTCCCCCTTAAATCCGCCTCGATCAAGCTGGGGACGAGGATGTCCGGGATCTTCAAAAGCTGATATCCGATTCCGTGATGCCCTTTGATCTCGACACCCAGATCCCTCAACTTGTCAACCCACTGGCCGACGGCGGAACGCGACACCCTGATCTGGGAAGCAATCTTGGGTCCTGGAACCACAACCGTAGCGTTCTTCACCAATAAGTAAATCAGCTTATCGATGTTGCGGCCTGTGCTTCCGGTATTCATGTGTACGATGGCCACTCTGGATTGCGGCCCGTCCCATCACGGTTGCCGCTTTCATGCCGCACGCAGGTTCGCAACTTACTTCACAGGTCCGGCTCGATTCGCGGCGCTGGCCTTTTGTTGAGCACGATGCAACCTCAGATGAAGGCCGACACTACTCCGGATCGATGCGGAAGTTGATGTCGACAGCGGGAGCTGAGTGTGTCACGGCTCCCACGGAAATATAATCCACACCCGTCTCGGCATATGCGCGGATGTTTGTGGCGTCGATTCCGCCAGAGACTTCCAAACGCATTCGTCCCGCGACGCGCCCCACGCACTGCCGAACCTCTTCCGGGGTCATGTTATCGAGCAGGACACCGTCAGCGCCGCACTCGAGCGCCTCTTCGAGTTCGGTGAGGCTGCTGACTTCCACCTCGATGTGGTAACCCGCCGGACGATGGCGCTTGGCGCTTTCCACGGAGGTGCGAATTCCACCCACAAGTTGCAGGTGATTAGTCTTGATCAGGATTCCGTCGTCCAGCCGCAGACGATGGTTCTGGCCCCCACCCACACGCACGGCGTATTTCTCAAGGGTGCGAAGTCCGGGCGTGGTCTTGCGTGTGTCGAGGAACTCCGCCTGGGTTCCCGCCAGCTCTTCTTTGAGCCGCCGCGCATAGGTCGCAATCCCGCTCAGATGTTGAAGGAAATTGAGCGCCACTCGCTCGGCGGCGAGCAAAGTGGCAGCGGGGCCGCAGGCGCTCGCGAGAACAGTGCCGGCCGCCACTTCCGTGCCGTCATCGATCACCGGCTTCCATTCGACGCACGGCTGAAGGACTTGAAATACCATCGCGGCGACAGGAAGGCCGGCCACGACGAGATTCTGCTTGCTGCGAAAAGTGCCGCAAGCCTTCATATCTGCGGGTACGGTTACGGAAGTGGTTAAGTCGCCTTGGCCGAGGTCCTCGGCCAGTGCCAACTCGACCAATGTCCGCAATTCCCCTGAAGACAGGTCAAGGGGTCCCGTCATGTCACCCGTGCCTGTTGGACTGAGATATCCCACGATTTAATGGAGCCTTTCCATAGCTTCGACTACTTGAGTGCACCGATCTTGCAGCTCTGTGCGCCGTCGTTCCATGCCTCGAACCACTTCCTGGGGGGCCCGGTTACGAAACTCTTGGTTCTCGAGTTGAGTCTTCACCTGTGCCAGCGCTTTTTCCAGTTTCTCCTTTTCTTTCGCAAGGCGCAACCGCTCCGCATCCTGATCCACTGGCTGCTCGTGGAAAACGCGCAAGGAGAATATCGATCCGACGCGAACGCCCGGCAACGCAGCATCCAAGCTCTCGCGAGTCAAGTTCAGCGCTTGATACGCGGAGAGGCGCAGAATGGTGTCCAGATGCGTGCGGAAAAGTTCCAGCCAGCGCAAGTCTTCGCAAGCCACCTGCGCGCTGGGCTTCACCTTCTGCAGGCCCATTTCCGACTTGGCATTGCGCAGAGCCACGATCAAGTCCTGGAGCAAGGCAAACTGTTTTTCTGAGACCGGGTCCGCAACGCGCTCACTGACCAGTTGGAAACTCGTCAAGGAGATCGAATTGACCTCGGCTCTGGAGAGGGGACGAAGGGGCAGCGTCCCGGGGCGCGGAAGCCGCCGCCACAGCTCTTCCGTGATAAAGGGCATGAAGGAATGAAGCAAGTGGAGCGCGGATTCAAACACTCGCGTCAAGTTAACCCAGGCCGGCGAGACCTTGCCTCCCTCGCCCGGTCGAGTGATCTCCGGCTTGACCCACTCCAGATACCAGTCGCAAATCTCGTGCCAGAAGAAGTGGTAGACTTCGTAAGCTGCCTCGTGGAAACGATAGTCGGCAAACGCTTCGTCCACTTTCCTCGTCACCCCTTGCAAACGCGAGAAGACCCAGCGGTCGGCCAACGCCAAAGACTCGAGCGAACTGACCGCGCTGAAACCCAGTTCCGGCACCGGCCGCAAGGCTTCTCGAAGCTGGTCGCGCCAGGCCTCCGGCAGCTTTTCGAGATTCATCAGGATGAAGCGCCCGGCATTCCAGATCTTGTTGGCAAAGGCGCGGTAAGACTCGATCTTATCCTCGCTGAAGGCAATGTCTGTGCCGGGGGCGGCGCTGATCGCAAGTGCGAAGCGCACGGCATCCGTGCCGTACTTTTCCGTGACCTCGAGCGGATCAATGACGTTGCCTTTGGTTTTCGACATCTTCTGCTTTTCCGCGTCGCGCACCAGGGCGTGAATGTAAAGCTCGCGGAAGGGAACGTCGCGCATGAATTTCAGGCCCATCATGATCATGCGCGCGCCCCAGAAAAACAGGATGTCGAAGCCCATGATCATGAGGTCATTGGGGTAGAAGCGGCGCAGGTCCGGCGTGTCGTCGGGCCACCCGAGCGTGGCGAAGGGCCACAGCGCAGAACTGAACCAGGTGTCGAGCACATCCATGTCGGGCCGCAGTTCCCTGCCTTGACACTTCGGGCAGGCCGGCGGGGCTTCGTGCCCCACCACCACTTCGCCGCAGGCGTCGCAGTACCAGACGGGAATGCGATGTCCCCACCAGAGCTGCCGCGAGATGCACCAGTCGTGGATATTGCGCATCCAGTCCAAGTAGATCTTCCGATAGTTCTCGGGCGTGATGCGGATGCGCCCTTCCTCGACCACTTGTATGGCCGGGCTCCGCCAGTTCCTGCATCTTCATGAACCACTGCGCGGAGAGCAGCGGCTCGAGCACGGTCTTGCAGCGTTGGCAGGTCCCCACGCTTAAGGGGTAATCTTCGATTTTCTCGAGGAGGCCTTGCCGGCGCAAATCGTGAACAACCTTCTCCCGGGCCACGAAACGGTCCACTCCTTTGTAGGGCCCGGCCTCGTCCGTCATTACGGCCGAAGTATCAATCACCTCGATGCGCGGCAAATTATGACGCACCGACATATCGTAGTCGTTCGGATCGTGTGCCGGCGTCACCTTGACTGCGCCCGTGCCGAATTTCGGATCTACGAAATTATCCGCAATTACAGGGATCACGCGGTCGAGAAGCGGCAGGCGAATTTTGCGACCCACCGCCGAGCGGTATCGTTCGTCAGCGGGATTCACGGCAACTGCCGTGTCGCCCAACATAGTCTCCGGCCGCGTGGTGGCCACGCTAAGGGAACCGGAGCCGTCCTCAAACGGATAGCGGATGTACCACAAGTGGCCGGGGCGCTCCTCGTGCACAACTTCCAGGTCGGAGACGGCGGTGCCGCAGCGCGGGCACCAATTCACGATATACTTGCCGCGATAAATCAGACCTTCGCGGTAAAGCCGCACGAACACTTCCTGCACGGCGCGCGAATACGCCGCGTCCATCGTGAAGCGGTCGCGCGTCCAGTCGCAGGAGGCCCCCAGGCGCTCCATCTGGCGGCGGATGGTGCCGCCGTTTTTCTCTTTCCACTTCCAGCAGAGCTTAAGGAATTCCTCGCGGCCCATCTCGATGCGCCGCCGCTGGCCCTCGCGGCGCCAGGCTGCGCGGGCACTTGCCCCCGGCTCGAGGTTGGGTAACGCCTCGCGGCCGATTTCCTGCTCCACGATCAGTTGCGTCGCGATGGAAGCGTGGTCCGTGCCGGGCAGCCATAGCACTTCCTTGCCCTGCATGCGATGCCACCGCATCAGCGTGTCGATTTCCGTGTGCTCCAGCATGTGGCCCATGTGAAGCGAACCGGTGATATTGGGCGGAGGAATCACCAGGCAGAAGCCTGGGCGGCGACCATCGTCGGATGGGCGATAAAGCTTCTGCTCCACCCATAGCCGCGCCCAGTGCGGCTCGATAGTCTCGGGGGAATATACCTTGGGTATCTCGTTCTCCAACTCCACTATCTCCTAACTGCCTTCGCAAAGTGTTCGTGTTCAACTTACTATAGCGGCTCAGTGAAAGTGAGTCAAACAGACGAAGGCAGGATTCAGAAGGCGAACTTCAGGCGTCGGTTGTGCGGGACTCGCGACTGCCTGACTGTCTTCCGTTCTGAAAATGACTCCCCTCCTTATTGAGGAGGGGCTGGGGGTGGTGGGCGGCCACCCCGACGCGCCAACCACCCCTACCCCCTCCTTAGCCAAGGAGGGGAATCGATTTTCATAGTTTCCGGGTGCCCGTCCGCAGACGGGACTGAGCTACTGCTAGAAAATCAATCGAAGCGTGAACTGAATCTGACGTGAGGTGCCGGCGGTTTTGTTAATGACGCCGAAGCCGGTGCCGTGAATAATGTTCAGGGGAAGGCCGAAATTAACGAAATTGAAAGCATTGAATAACTCGGCGCGAAACTGGAGAACTGCGGCTTCGGTGTTGCCCCGCTGGCCGAAGCTGGTGTCTTTGATGAGCGAGAAATCTAGATCGTGGAAATCCGGACCGCGGAAGGTGTCACGTCCCAGAGTTCCGAATACTCCCTGGTTGGGCCCTGTGCCGCCAGGGACTCCGATGGGAATCCGGAAGAAGCTGGCGTTGTCGCTGCCTTCTCCGAAGTAGTCTTCTCGCACCTGGCGGCTGGTGGATAGGACCGGCCGGCCGATCTGGTCCGGCCGGTCGGCGCCGCCTGATCCCATCCCGGTCTGCTGAATACCGGAGTAAGCACTGAAGGGAAAACCTGTGGTGAGCGTAGTGAGATTCAGGATTTGCCAGCCCGAGGTGAGCTTCCGGCTCACGGGCCGCAGGAAAACGACTCGGTCGAAAGGCAGGGATTCGACCACGCTGAGGGTGAAGACGTGTGGCGTGTCAAAAGTGGAAGGCCCTTTTTCGAGCGCAGGATGGCGGGGGTCTTGCGGCATGGTTTGAAGGATCGGGTCCGAGGCCCCAAGGAAGCCCCCCAGCACGGCGCTCGTGTCGTCCAGCGATTTGCTGTACGTGTAACTCGCTTGAAATCCCAAACCCAAGCGTGCTGAAGTCTTCTCCACGGCCGATTGCAACGCGTGGTAAGTGGAATGCGAGCGCGTGGATATCAAGTAGGAAGGCCCGTACCCGCCGGTAGCGTTGCCGCTCGAATCGGTTTCGAGGAAGGGAGCAAATTCGGGGCTTGCACCCGCATATCCGTTGATCACTTGCATGGCGGACAAGTGAATCCCAATTGTGGCCACGTAGGATGCGCTCAGCTTGACATCGCCGAAAGCGTGCTCGAACCCCGCTGTATAGGTTCCGATGTACCCGTTGCGGAAGTCCGGGGAAAACCCTGTGGCCATTAACAACTGTGGCTCATGCCCCGGCGTCAACGCGGTCAGGTCCCGCTGGAATCGCAACATATCAACTTGAGTATTCGCAGGGATGGCGGTGCTGGGCCGCTGCGCGTAGATGTCCTGGCCACCCACGGTGTAGACGTCCGGGAATGAGCCGGCGGTGACCGTGTCGGCAAAGGGTATCATGACGTTTGCCTGGGCGGTCACGAGCGGCGATACGACATAAGGCAAGCCGCCTGTGGCGAAGTTGTTTTGCCAGATGTTGGTCAGAATGGTGGTGACGGCGCCGCCCGCATGCCAAACCGTGTGGTCAGTAGCTTGCCAATCGAGGCCGAGCCGAGGTCCCCAACCTCGCCAGTCGAAGCCGTAGGGCGGCTGAGGGTTGACCAGGTACTTCAGCGTTGCGCCGGGCTCCCAAGGAACCGTCCGGGCGCCTTGGGGATCTATGGGCTCGGCGGTCGCAGTGAGATGGTGAGCCTCGGCAAAGCGCGAGTTGACCTCGTAGCGCAACCCGTAGTTGAGGCTGAGTCGCGGTGCAACCCTCCAGGCATCCTGAAAGTAAAAATCGTAGGCCGAGCGCCGCGCCGCATCCAAACCCACTCTGCTCCCTTGCGGGAAATATGTTGGCGCGCCAGTAGTGGTATAGCTGAACGGCGTGCCCGAGAGAAAGGCGCTCAGGGTATCAGGGAGTGGGTCGCCGACTTTGACGTCGTGCTGGCCACTCAAGGAAGGAACTGCAACCTGCGCATAGGCTGTGCCGCCGCCGAAGGTATAGAAGCCGTCGGGGTTCATATCAAAGACCGTGGTATCCCGGTTGAAGCGGCTCTCGAACCCCCACTTCATGGAGTGTGGTCCATGAACGAAGGAGAACGTCTGCCTGACTTGGATTAAAGACGTGAACGCGCCGATGTTGGTTCCGGCGGGATTATTGAAGGGCTCGAACAAGCCGTCGCCAAACGCCATGGCGGGCTGCGTGGTGTTGATGGTGGGGAAGAACGGCGTGCTCCGTTCTACGCCCGCTGTGGTTTCTGCAATCAATTGCGGCTTTAGAGTGCGCGAGTAGTGGATGCCGCCGTTGCGCTGATGATCGAAGAAACGGATGGCGAAACTGGGGTCAAGCGCCGTCTGATCGGGATTGGTCAGAGGGCCATTGACCTGGTTGAAACTGAAGCGAGCGAAAATTTGCGATGCATCGGAGATGTGGTGGTCAACTCGAAAGGAAAATTGATCGGTCACCGTCGAGACGGGCGAGGAAGCCGCGAAGGTGTGATCCCCGAACGGACCCTGAGGATCATCGGGCGCCGGATAGCGAGCCAGCACAGTGCTGATCCCCGGGTTGACAGGGACCATCAAGGTATCACCCGGGAAGGCGGTGGTGTCTATGCCATGGCGTTCCTGAATGGAGGGCACGGGAAGCACCTGCGTCGTCCCGAGCACCTGCCGAAACCCCTGGTACTGCCCGAAGAAATACGTCCGCTTCCGGCCATTGTAAAGCCCGGGGATGACGAAGGGCCCGCCCAGAGTGAACCCGAACTCGTTGCGTACGAAATGGGGCAAGCGGCCGGGCGTCAGGGGAGTGCGCTCGTCGAAGAAATTCCGCGAATCAAAAGCGGAATTGCGCAGGAACTCGAAGACCGAACCGTGAAGTTCGTCGGTCCCACTCCGCGTGACGATTTCAGTAAAACCTGCAGCCCCATGGCCGACTTCCGCCGGCATCACGCCGGAACTGGAGCGCACCTCCTGAATCGCGTTGACGTTGAAGTTCGAGAAAGTTGACCCGCCCATCTCCGGGTCGGTGGTGTCGATGCCATCCATTGAGAAAACCGTGGTCACGCCGCGCTGGCCGTTGACCGCAAACTGCTGGGTGAAATTCGCCGCGCCGTTGGCATCCGTCATGGTGCCTGCGGCCAGCAGTAGCAAGGCGCTGAAGTCGCGTTTATTAAGCGGCAGCGTCGACACTTCGTGTTTCGACAATCGCTGGCCGCCGCTCGATTTGGATCCGGGGGCCGATTCCTGTTCTGTGTCGTTATGCTTCGGCGGGGTGGCGCCTGTGTCCTGTGACACCGTTGCAGGTTTCGAATCCGACGATGCGCCCTCCTGGGTAAAAATCCTTGCCGGGCACGCGAAGAGCATCGCAAGCGTGGCAAGACATAAAGCCGCGTCGGATGAGGTGCTTCCAAAACCAAAAAGGGTTCGCTTCATGAATTCTCACCGGAATTTTTCAGGGGATGATTATATTCCATCGCAGGTGTGAGGCAACAACTTGTGAGGCTCTAACTTCCCTATCCTGAGCCGGCAAGCTTTGCCTCAAGGCTTTAAGTCGCCCGCAGGAAGGTTCAGGCTTGTCGAACCCGTTCCGACCAGGGGCCGGCAAGCCGTCCCCCTACCCCTCCGTCCCGTGCGTGCCCCCTGCAGCCGGAGCGCGGCGCTTCGCGAGAGACTTTCTGTCTCTTGACATAACTAGACACATAGGCTATCACAGACGCGGGCGTAGGGGTAGGACTTGCCCTACCCTTGTCGTCGCCGGCGGAAAGGCGGGGACGGCAAGCCGTCCCCCTACAGGAAATTCACGGGAACAAAGCGAGAATGTCTATGAAAACAAAGGAAGAGGTCAAAAAGTAGAAGAGTTAAGGAGTCGAGAAGTTGAGGAGTGGAAGACCAAGACCCGACCGAGAGCCTCGTCCTGCGGCCGCAGGCCAGCCGGAAGGCGCGGACAGCTCCTCGACTGCTCAACTCCTCAACTTCTCGACTGCAAAATCGAGGGAACAAACCGAGAATGTCTATGAAAACAAAGGACGAGGTCAAAAAGAGCACGTAGCGCGGACCGCCGTTTTTGCGGTCCGCGTCATTTCGACCCCTTGATGGAGAGCTCAAATTCTTACACGTGCATCGGGGGGATTCTCACTCGATGATCAAACCGCAGGGCGCGTTCGGTTCATGGGTGCTCTACGGCACGGTCGTGATAATCGCCACGGAAAAGACGCGAACCGCAAAGACGGCGGTCCGCGCTACTTACTGCAAAATCAGCGGAACAAAGCGAGAATGTTTATGAAAACAAAGCATAATGTCAAAAAGTCGAAGAGTTAAGGAGTCGAGAAGTTGAGGAGTGGAAGACCAAGACCCGACCGAAAGTCTCGCCCTCGGGCCGCGGGCCAGCCGGAAGGCGCGGACAGCTCCTCGACTGCTCAACTCCTCAACTCCTCAACTTCTCGACTGCAAAATCGAGAGAACAAACCGAGAATGTCTATGAAAACAAAGGACGAGGTCAAGAAGAGCACGTAGCGCGGACCGCCGTTTTTGCGGTCCGCGTCTTTTCGACCCCTTGATGGAGAGCTCAAATTCTTACACGTGCATCGGGGGGATTCTCACTCGGTGATCAAAACGTAGCGCGCGTTCGGTTCATGGGTGCTCTACGGCACGGTCGTGATAATCACCACGGAAAAGACGCGGACCGCAAAAACGGCGGTCCGCGCTACTTACTGCAAAATCGAGGGAACAAAGCGAGAATGTCTATGAAAACAAAGGGCCACCAAAACTCCCAGAGGGGTGTAGGGGTACGGCTTGCCCTACCTTTGTCGGGCCGGCAGAAAGTCGGGGACGGCAAGCCGTCCCCCTACCGCTCCGTCGTTATCGACGGATTGGAGGCTCGGCAAAATCACTTTACTTTCCACAGCAAGAGGGGTAGTTTTTCTCCCACACAATTCAGTCTCTGTCTTTATTCGCGGTTGGGAAATAGGCCGCGGAATGCCATTATCGAAGGAGAGTATTCACATGCAACGACGCACGTTCATTCAAAGCATCGCAGCAGGGGCAGTAACGCTGATCCGCTTCAAACCTCAGACCGACTTCGCGGCGGAGACAGCAGGCACGCTCGAGACGGCGTTTCGCCAACCGCCTCCCGGCGCGTATGCCAAAACATGGTGGCATTGGATGAACGGCAACATCACGGCCGAGGGAATCACGCTCGATATCGAGGCCATGAAGCGCGCCGGCATTCGCGGCTTCCAGATTTTCCAGGTGGGCACAGGCATCCCCAAGGGCCCTGTGGACTATAGCAGCGCCGAGCACACGCGGCTGCTCGAGCACGCGGCCAAAGAGGCTGACACGGCTGGGAATCGAGTTCGACATCATGAACTGCCCCGGCTGGTCATCGAGCGGCGGACCGTGGATCACTCCCGAAATATCGATGAAGCAATTCACCTGGAGCGAAACGCTGGTGCGCGGAGGACAACGTGTTGTTGCCAAATTGAAACAACCGCTAACCAAGCTCGGTTACTATCGCGATGCATTCGTGCTGGCGTTCCCCGCCCTGGAAGGCGAGAGCCAGACTGTGGGAACAGAACCTGCAAAGAGCCAGCACAAACGCCGGCGCGGTGGATCGAGGAGTATTGATCTACGCCGATCCACGAATTGGCGTCGAGCTTCGTCCCTCCTCGGACCAACCCGCGTTTCTCCTGCTCGAATTCTCCGAACCGTTCGAGGCGCGCTCGCTGACAGCTTATGCCGTGCCCATACCCGGCGCGCCAGGTCCTTCCCCCGAGCACGGGTCAACACCCATCTGGCTCGAAGTCTCCGACGACGGAGCCGAATTCCGCAAAGTCTGCGACCTCGACTGGGGCGATAGCGGCGATGGAATCAGTGGAGTATCCCTTTACGGCGAGCTTCTCCAGCCGTGCGGGCGCAAGTTCTATCGCGTCGTATCCTGGCATCGCTCGGCGCTTCACCGACTTCCGTATGAGCGGCGCGGCGCGCCTACCCCACTGGACGCGCAAGGCCAACTTCACGCGCAATGGCAGGATTCGGCTCGAACGCCGTGGAAGTGCCCCAAGGATCGATCATCGATCCCTCCAAGGTCGTCGATATTACTCGCCACATGGACATCGACGGCCAACTCGACCTGGGACGCGCCGGAAGGAACGTGGATGGTTCTGCGCATCGGCCAGACCACCACCGGCGTGCAGAACCATCCCGCGCCGGATGGCGGATTGGGGACTCGAGTGCGACAAGTTCAGCCGCGAGGCCTACGACTATCATTTCGACCACTTCTTTGGAGAGCTGCTGCGAGGCGCTCGGCCCGCTTGGCAGCGCAGGGATTGGCCGGCGGACTCATTGACAGCTACGAAACGGGCATGCAGAACTGGACGCGCGATTTCCCGCAGGAGTTCGCGAAGCGCCGAGGCTATGACCTCGTAAATACCTGCCTGCCATGACCGGCCGCGTGGTGGAGAGCGCCGAGGTTTCTGAGCGCTTCCTGTGGGACATTCGCCGCACCTGCGCCGACCTCATGGGCAGACTATTACTACGGCCGCTTTGCGGAGCGCTGCCGCGAGAACAAGCTGAAAGCCTACGCCGAGCCTTACAGCGGCGGGCCGTTTGAAGAACTGCAAAGCGGCGCGCGCCTCGACGTGCCCATGGGCGAGTTCTGGGTCGGGCCAGGGCAATAACAATCTACAGTGTGAAGCTTGCCGGCTCCATCGGGCACGTGTTTGGGAAACCCGTGGTGGGCGCCGAATCCTTTACCGGCGACTGGGTTTTCGCCATGTGGCAGAACTATCCCTACCAGATGAAAGGCCAGGGCGATTTGATGTACACGCAGGGGCTCAATCAGTACATCTTCCATCGCAATGCCATGCAGCCGCACCCCACCGCCCTGCCCGGCATGACCATGGGGCCGTGGGGATGGGAGTGCGATCGGACCAACACGCTGCACGACGGCCTTGCGGGCTGGCTCGACTATGCGGCCCGCAGCCAGAATATGCTGCGCCAGGGAACGCTGGTCGCTGACCTGATTTACTACATCGGCGTGGAAGTCCCCGTGGATACGCCGGTCTTCCCGGAGCAGTTGAAGCCTACGCCTCCCGAGGGCTACTACTACGATGTCGCAAACGAAGAAGCCATCCTGACCCGCATGAAAGGCGAGAACGGCCGCATCGTTTTTCCCGACGGGTTGAGCTATCGCGTGCTGGTTCTTCCCGAGGACAAGCGGCTCAATATCGAGGTGCTGCGCAAAGTGCGCGACATGGTCAAGGAAGGCGTCGCAGTGGTGGGACCGAAGCCGGAGGCGAATCCCGGGCTTGCGCAGTACCCCATCGAGTGATGCGGAATTGCGCCAGATCGCCGATGAGGTGTGGGGCGATTTGAACGGCACCACCGTCACCGAGCGCACCTACGGCAAGGGCCGGGTGTTTTGGGGATTGCCGCTGGCGGCGGTGCTCGACAAGCTGGGCATCAAACCGGATTGCGACATCACCTCGCGCTCCGGTGACGCGCCCATCAATTTCATCCATCGGCGCGCGGGCGACGCTGAGATTTACTTCGTGGCCAACCGCCGCCGGCGCGCGGAAGACGTGGTCTGCACCTTCCGCGTCAAGGACAAGCAGCCGGAACTCTGGAACCCCGAGACTGGCGAAATCACGCCGCTCGAGGTTTACGACAAGACCGATGCGGGAACTCGAGTGCCCGCTGCAACTCGACCCGGCAGGATCTGTCTTCATCTTGTTTCGTTCTCCCGCTGCCGCGCGGCATCTCCGCTCGATTGACAAGGACGGCAAGGCGATCGCGGCGACCGAACCTTTCCCCGCGTTTCGAGCCGGGCGTCATCGCGACGTGACGAACGATTTCACCCTCAGCGTCTGGATCAAGCCTGACCTGAACTGCTTATCAGCCGGCCAAAGGGGATAAGAATCACGATGTTCCTACCCGCAGCCTGGTGATCTCGCCGCCCGAAGGCGATACGGTGTACGGCTCCGGGCATGTGTCCTGCGGTCTGCTGGCGGGGCGTAACGAAGTGGCGGTGCTCGAGCGCGACGCATTCGAGTTGGCACACGGTGATTTCGACGCCTATGCCGATTTCTGGCTGGGTGCACGTGGCGCTGGTTTACAAGGCCGGGGCGCCGTCAATCTACGTCGATGGCAAGCTGGCGGGGCAAGCAGAGGCCTCGGGCGCCGTCGTTCATCCCGGAGTCCACGATGCCAGCGAGCGCGACGGGGCGGAATACTTCGACGGCGACATGAGCGATCCGGAACTCTTCAAAGAAGCGCTGAGCGAGGAGCGCATTCGCACGTTGGCAGCGGGCCCGCATCCCCAGCCCCGTCGAGCCGCCGGCAGTCGAATTGGCAAGCGGCGCGGGCTCCGGGCTGCTCTTCTGGCAAGACGGCAGCTACACGTTGCAAGGCGCGGTGGGCAAGTCGGCCGTTAAGATCTCGGGAATTGGTAAGCCTGTGGAAATTTCTGGCCCGTGGCAGGTCAGCTTCCCGCCGAGCTTCGGCGCGCCGCCGGAGGTGACGCTGCCGGAATTGATTTCGCTGCACAAGCACTCCGAGCCCGGGGTGAAGTACTTCTCCGGCACGGCGACCTACACGAAGCAGCTCAAGCTCTCGCCCGGTGCGGCGTCCGGCGAGCGACGCCTTTACCTCGACTTGGGCTGGGTGCACGTCATCGCCCAGGTTCGCGCTGAATGGCAAGGATCTCGGCTTGCTGTGGAAGCCGCCCTTCCGGGTGGACATCACCGGCGCCGCCCGACACGGCGACAACAAGCTCGAAGTGCTGGTTACCAATCAATGGGTCAATCGCCTGATCGGCGATGAACAGTTACCGCCCGAAAACGAGTACTCGCCCGACGGCGCAATCAAAGCTCATTCCGGATTGGTACACTCAAGGCAAGCCCAAGCCCGCGGGCGGCCGTACCACGTTCGCGACCTGGAAGCACTTCGATAAGGACTCGCCGCTTCTGGTCTCCGGCCTGGTCGGGCCGGTTCGCCTGCGCACGGCGATTCGGCGGCGGATCGGATCGTAGTCACCATGGGGCATACGTCATGTCGGATACCTTCGGCACGGATGCCCCACGCGGCGATCTTCTCATGGAATCGCGCCACGCGCTCCTTGTCCTTCGCTGCGACGAGGCGTGTGATGAGGCATAGAACCTAGCGCTGCGCTGCGTCAAGTCCGACTGTCCAGCGCATCAAAACGCATCTGGGCTGTCGATGTCGAGGTCCTACCTTGCTTCCTACGTCCACGAAGATTCATTGACAGTCCATAACCTCTGAGTTATATTACACAAATGGCATGGGAGGTCGAAGGAACGGAGGAGTTTTGCGTTTGGTTCTCTGAGTTGACTGCGGCCGAGCGTATCTCGGTTGCGGCGAAGATCAACTTGCTGGAGGAGAAGGGACCCTCGCTTGGGCGTCCGCATGTTGACACGCTTAAAGGAGCAAGGTTCACGAACCTCAAGGAACTCATTATCCAGCATGCAGGCGACCCATACCGAGTGATCTTCGTCTTCGATCCACGGCGGACTGCGATTCTGCTGCTTGGAGGTCGCAAGGCAGACAGGAAATGGTATAAGACAGCCATCCCGGAGGCTGAACAGATTTATGAGCGATATCTTGAGGAGATTAAGAGCGAGGGCCTGATTTGATGCGAAAGACTTGGACACAAATAAAGAAAGAAACGATGACCAGAGATGAACAACAGCAGGCACGTAAGCTCGCGGCACGCGATCTCGCAGAGATGGAGCTTGCCGAGTTACGCGAAGCGCTTCAGCTCAGCCAGGAGACGCTTGCCCAGAGATTGAAGGTGACCCAAGTGGCCATTTCGCGGCTAGAGCGACGTCCCAATGTTTTTCTGGAAAGCATCGCGAATTACGTTGAGGCGCTGGGTGGAAGACTTGAACTCTACGCGGTGCTTCCCAACAAGACAGTCAAGCTCACCCACGTGCTGTCCAGAACTGAAGGCAAAAAGGCCGGCGCGACGGCGCGACGATGAGCGTATCAATCGCCGGCCCATCGCCTCGCTCCTGAATCCCGCAGTTCATCCGTCCCTGCGCCTCCGGCTCGATGATGGCGAACGCAGCGTTCTGAGGGTCTGCAAGGATCGCCATGCGGCCCACTTTCTCGATGCCGTGGAACTTACTTTGACCGCTCACTATTTGCTGTTTGCGTCACGCTCGAGCGGAACTGCCTGTCCGGTAATTTCCTCGGGCGGGTCGCCCGCGGCTAGCGACTGCGCCAGGATGAGCTGGCGCGCTTCGCCGCGCAGGGCGGGCCAAGTCAGGGCGAAAACCACGCCGCCGACCAAGCTCACAATCCCTCCCAGGCGAACGGTCAGTGGCGCTCCTACATGCTGCGCAATGGCTCCCGAAAGCAACGCCCCAAAGGGCGCCATGCCCATAAAAACCATAGCGTAAAATGCCATCACACGCCCGCGCAACTCATCAGGGACCATGGTTTGAATCAGGGTGTTCGTGGAGGCCATCTGCAGAATCATGGAAAATCCCGCCGGCATAACAAAGACGACGGACATCCAGAACCAGTGCGAAAAGGAAAAGAGGATCAAGGAGGCGCCGAATCCCATGGCCGCATACATCACCCATCTCCCCAGGCCGCGCACACCGTGGCGAGCCGCGAGCGCCATGGTCCCGGTCAGCGCCCCTACTCCCGCTGATCCCATCAGGACCCCCAGCCCTCGCGCGCCGCTGTGCAGGATTCTGTCCGCGAAAATGGGCATCAGCACCATGTAAGGCATGCCGGTTAAGCTGATCAGTCCCAGTAGAAGCAGCAGGTTCCGAATCGGCCCCTTGTGAACGACCCAGCGGAAGCCTTCGAGGATGCTGTGCAACCCCGAGCTTTGGCTATCTCGCGGACGTGGCGTCACAACCATCAACAACAGCCCGATGATGACCGCAATGTAACTTACCCCATTGGCGAAAAAACACCAGCCTTCGCCGATCGCCGCAACGGTTATACCTGCCACTGCCGGCCCCATTACGCGCGCCCCATTTACCATGGCGGAGTTGAGAGCGATGGCGTTAATCAGGTCCTGCGGCTTCACCATTTCCACGATGAATGCCTGACGGGCGGGGATATCGAAGGCGTTTACGAGCCCCAGGGATGAAGCCAGCAGCATGATCTCCCAGACCTTAATGTGCCCGATGAGCGTCAGTGCCGCGAGTACAAGTGCCAACAACATGGCTGTGGTTTGGGTCACGATGACGATGCGATAGCGACTTCTCCGGTCCGCCACCATGCCGCCAATCGAGGCCAAAAGGAATACTGGAATTTGTCCGGCAAATCCTACGACACCAAGCAGCAGTGACGATCCCGTAAGCCGATAAACCAGCCAGGACTGCGCCACAGACTGCATCCAGGTCCCGATGAGGGAAATGATCTGGCCGCTGAAGAACAACCGGAAATTTCGATAGCGCATCGCCCGGAACATCGCCGGAACGCGGCTCTCCGGTTCCCCCGGCGCGCCCTCGTTTTTGAGCGAGCGGGAGTTCGCCGGCTTGTCCCGCAGAGGTTCATTTACGCTGGCCATAGTCCGGAAAGCCCTTCGCGAGGCGTAGCCCGACGCGCTCGCATTCTCAACAAAACGCCCAATCGCGCAGCCTCTCAATCATCATACTGGAGCCTTCGGTGATTCATCAAAAAGATTAGTCGCATGTGGATGAACTATGGCTTAAAATCGCAGAGTCCATTCTTGAACTGGCGGCAATAGTCATGCCGCTGACCTGTTAGTGGACGAGTGAAAACGCCATATCAACAATCACCGCAACTTAACCGGAGGAATGTCATGTGCCAGACGAGGTTCAAGGCGAAGGTAACCACGCTGCTTTGTTGTACCGCATTCATAATGGGAGCGCTCGGCCTGCGGGCGGAGGTAAAGCTGCCAAGTCTGCTCACCGACGGCTTGGTGCTTCAGCAAGGCATGAAAGTGAACATCTGGGGAACGGCTGACCCCGGTGAACGGGTCACTGTCACGTTAGGGGATCAGCACGCAAGCACAGCGGCCGAAAGCAGAGGCGATTGGAACGTGAAGCTGGGGCCGCTAAGCCCCGGTGGACCGTTCACGATGACTGTCGCCGGCAAAAACACCATTACGCTGCACGACGTGCTGGTGGGTGAAGTCTGGGTCTGTTCCGGGCAGTCCAATATGGAAATGCCCGTGGGTACAAACCCGCAAGGCTGGAGCTGGGGAGTCAACAATTATCTGGATGAGCTCGCTCGCGCGGACTATCCCAAACTGCGCCTCTTTACGGTTCAGAAGGCCGTTGCCGGCAAGCCCCAGCGCGACGTGAAAGGCTATTGGGTGAATGCAAACCCAACAACTGTGGGTGAGTTTTCCGCCGTGGGTTATTTCTTCGGGCGGGAATTGGTCAAGGTTCTCAACGTCCCAGTCGGTATGATTCATAGTTCCTGGGGCGGGACTCCGGCGGAGGCTTGGACGAGCCGAGGCACGCTTGAATCCGATCCCGAATACGCTACCATCCTGGACGCCGGCGCGAAGCTGCTTTCGCCTTACCCCAACCTCTTCCAGGAGTACAACGAACGATTGGCACATTGGCGCAGTGACTCGGACAAAGCGGAAGCTGACGGCGCGCCGATATCCGCGCCCCCGACAGTCCCCGATGACCCGCGGCGAAATCCCTGGCGTCCTGCAGGCCTCTACAATGCCATGCTGATGCCATTGACCTCCTACGCCATCCGGGGTGCTATCTGGTATCAGGGAGAATCCAACGCCGGCCGGGCCATCCAATATCGCAAGTTGTTCCCGGCGATGATTGGCGACTGGAGACGCGCCTGGGGCGAGGGCGATTTCCCCTTCCTCTTCGTTCAACTAGCCAACTGGGGAATCTACCAGCCCCATGTGAATTGGCCTGAACTTAGAGAAGCGCAACTCATGACGCTGTCCCTGCCCAAGACCGGCATGGCTGTTACCATCGACATCGGCGATGGTAGCGATATTCATCCCAAGAACAAGCAGGAGGTGGGCTATCGGCTCGCGCTCTCCGCGCAAGCCATCGCCTATGGGCGAGACGTGGCGTATTCAGGCCCTATCTATGAATCCATGTCCGGCGAAGGAGACAAGATCCGTCTGCACTTTAAGCATGTATACGGCGGGTTGGCAGCTAAACACTCTGCGTCAACTCTCACCGGGTTTGAGATTTCGGGTGAGGATCGGAAATTCGTCAGTGCGGAAGCCAACATTGACGGCGACACAGTGGTCGTGCGCAGCGAAAGCGTGCAACACCCTGTGGCTGTGCGCTACGCCTGGGGCATGAACCCGTCGTGTAACCTTTATAACCGCGCGGGCTTGCCAGCTTCCCCCTTTCGCACCGATAATTGGGAAGACCCGACGAAATAGGGCATAGGAAGCAGGGAATAGCACAGACTTCGTATTATCCAGGGCAGTCGTGGGCCTGAGGCCCATCCACGGAGATGAAATCGGCTTATTGGGACGCCGCGGGCGTCTCGCCCGGTCTGACGTGTCTATCTTGCACCGGCGCGGGGTTGAAACGATCCCGCCACAACAGGCATGAAGACTGCGCTACGCGACGGATCAGCAAGGCATGACACGACCGGCCGCAGTATGAGAACGGTTGAATCAATGAACTCCAAGCCTGGTCGAAAATACTTAAACTGAGGAGGAAAAACTCATGCTGAAAGAGTTCAAAGAATTTGCCATGCGTGGAAACGTACTTGATATGGCAGTGGGCATAGTGATTGGCGCGGCGTTTGGCGGGATTGTGACCTCGTTCGTCAACGATGTGCTGATGCCGCCGATCGGCTTGCTGCTGGGAAAAGTAGACTTCTCGAACCTCTTCATTTCCCTCAAAGGGCACTACGATACCGTGGCACAGGCTAAGGCCGCGGGAGCAGCGACCCTCAACTATGGCATGTTCATGAACACAGTGATCAACTTCCTCATCGTGGCGTTTGCCGTTTTCTTGCTGGTGCGGCAAGTTAACAGGCTCCTCCCCAAACCCGCTCCAGCGCCCGCTCCGCCTGCTATGAAGGAATGCAAGTTCTGCTTTTCATCGATTCCCCTGCAAGCCACACGTTGTCCGCATTGCACGTCGAATCTGCAAGCCGCGTAGAAGCAGGTGTAAGGCGCCGGGTGTCAGGTCTCGGGGAGAATCCGCCCGGAGCTTTTCTCAACCGTAGGACTGGGCACCCAATCCCAGCGCCCGATTGGAGAAGGCTGATAGCTGACCGCTGATGGCTGGTTCAGCCTTCGTGCTATAATTGCACCGACTGCGCGGCCAGTGGGATTTGGAGTCTTGTCCGCGCCAGGTTTGGCAGGAGGCGTACTCGCCTTTTCCGGCCAAGGAGGAAAGCATGCCGATAAGCAATTTCGAAAAAGTCTGGTACAACGGCAAATTCATCAACTGGAACGAAGCCACGATACACGTCGCTTCGCATGTGGTTAGCTACGGGTCGTGCCTCTTCGAAGGCATCCGCTGCTACGATACGCCTGCGGGGCCCAGCATTTTCCGCCTCAAGGAGCATACCGACCGACTTGTGAACTCCTGCAAGATCTATCGCATGGAACTGGAATATTCTCGCGAGCAACTGGCGCAGGCAATGATCGAGCTGGTCCAGGTCAACAGCATCAAGCATTGTTACATTCGCCCTATTATCCTCCGCGGCTTCGGCGAAGTTGGCGTGAGCCCGCTGAAGAACCCCATCGAGATCTATCTGCTCGCCTGGGAATGGGGAAAGTATCTGGGCGAGGAAGCTCTGCGCCAAGGCGTGGACGTGTGCGTATCCTCCTGGCAGCGCATCGCGCCTAATACGCTCCCATCGATTGCGAAGGCGGCCGCCAACTACATGAATTCGCAACTGATCAAGATGGAAGCGGTGACCAACGGCTACGCGGAAGGCATTTCGCTCGACACTTCCGGCCACGTCAGCGAAGGAAGCGGTGAGAATATCTTCGTGGTAAGCGGGGGCAAAATCGTTACAAACCCGCTCTCGTCCTCGATTCTTCCCGGCATCACGCGCGATTGCGTCATAACGCTTGCCCACGAGCTTGGCTACACGGTCGTCGAGCAGGTGATCGCACGCGAAATGCTCTACATCGCCGACGAAGTCTTTTTCACCGGCACCGCGGCGGAGATCACCCCCATCCGCTCCGTGGACCGCATCGTGGTGGGCAAGGGCCAACCGGGGCCGATTACGCGGAACCTCCAGGCGCGTTTCCTCTCCATTGTGCAGGGGCAGGCGGAGGACAAGTATGGCTGGCTGACTCACTGTAACCAGCCCGTTGCTGCAGGGCGCTAGAACGCGCGCCTTCTAATCGCGGAGGAATCCGAAATGCCCAGCAGCGAGGATCACTCATGAGCGGCCCAAGCGTCACGATCGACGCCTTGCTTCGCACCGCCTGCGACATCAAGGCTTCCGACTTGCACTTGAAAGTGGGGAACTATCCTTACGTCCGCGTGGACGGCGAGCTTCGGCCCCTCAACCAATATCCACGCATCTCACCGGAAGATATGCTGGACTTTGCGTTCAGCATCATGAGCGCTCGCCAGAAGGCAAAGTTCAAAGAGAATACCGAAGTGGATATGCCTTACGGCATCCCGGGGCTGGCACGCTTCCGGGCCAATATTTTCCAGCAGCGTGGAAACGTGGGCATGGTCTTCCGCGTCATTCCGACCAACATCCTGACCTTCGAAGAACTTTCGCTCCCCAAGGTGATGGAGAAGATTTGCGAGGAAACTCGAGGTCTGATCCTGCTGGCCGGCACTACCAGTTGCGGCAAGTCTACCACCCTCGCCGCTATGGTCGATTTCATTAACAGCAACCGCACCGACCACATCATCACCATCGAGGATCCCATCGAATTTCTGCACCGCGACAAGAAGGGGTTCGTCAGCCAGCGGGAAGTGGAAGTGGACACCGCCAGCTTCGCCACCGCCCTCCGTGCCGCACTTCGCCAGGACCCCGACGCCATCCTGGTAGGCGAAATGCGCGACCTCGAGACAATTCAGACAGCCCTGCTGGCCGCCGAGACCGGCCACCTGGTAATGTCCACTTTGCATACCACCGACGCCACTGAAACAGTCCTGCGCATCATCTCAGTGTTTCAACCCGCCGAACAGAAGCGCGTGCGCCTGCAACTCGCAAGTACGCTAAAAGCCGTGGTTTGCCAACGGCTGGTGAGAAAGAGCGACGGTATGGGCCGGGTGCCTGCGGTGGAAGTTTTGGTCACCACCGAGTACATCAGGGATTGCATCGTCAGTCCTGAAAAAACCCGGTTGATCAAAGATGCCTTGGCGCAGGGCACTTCCCAGTATGGTATGCAGACCTTTGACCAGTCGCTCTACGATCTTTACGCCCAAGGCCTGATTACCATCGAAGAAGCCCTGGCCAACTCCTCGAACCCCGACGAATTCAAGCTCCGGATTGCCGGCGTGCGCAGCACTGCCGACGCCGCGCGCGACGAAATGGAAAGAGCCATTCAGGTGGAAAGGTTTGCGGAGAGATAAAGAAGCGCCATCCGACCCGTTGAACGCCGCTCTGCGCATGCTCGCCCGCCGCCCGTATTCGCTGGCGGAAATGCGCCGCGCGCTGGAGAGGAAATTCCCGGACTCGGATCGTATACCTGGCGCTATTGCCCGCCTTCGCGAGCTTCACTACCTCGACGATAAGAAGTTCGCCGAGCAGGTCGCTTCCTCGCTGGTGCGCAACCGCGCCTTTGGCCGCCTGCGAATTCGCCGCGAACTGAAAGCCAAGCTGGTTGATTATCGTCATATTGAACCTGCCCTCACACAGGTTTTCGAGGAGACCAGCGAACGAGACTTGCTTGACCACACGCTGGACAAGAAAATCCGCACTTTGCGCCTTCCTTTGACCCGCCCCAAGCTTGCCTCCCTTTGCCAAGGTCTGCTGCGCCGCGGATTTCGCAGCGAGGACATTATGAAAGCCGTGCGCGCGCGCCCCGAACTGCGTCCTCTCACGAACGACGTGGTGACACTCGAGGACGGGAATCCCGAGTCGTCTGACCTTTGACTTACACCGAACAACCACCAAGACACCAAGACAGGAAGGACCTGCCAGTAGAAGTCAATACTGCACTCCAGCTTTGGGCCTTTGTGCCTTGGTGGTGAACAAATATTCTCCAGCGGCGTGGTACTATTCAATATTAGCCGTTCATTATTCATAATTGCTTTGGCGGACTTGAATATGAAATCCAACGAAATCAGAAGCCATTTTTTGAAGTTCTTTGAGGCTCGCGGACACCGCGTGTTGCCGTCGTCCTCACTCGTCCCGGCCAACGACCCGACGCTCCTCTTTTCGAATGCGGGCATGAACCAGTTCAAAGACGTGTTCCTGGGGCGCGAAAAGCGCGACTACTCGCGCGCTACGACTTCCCAAAAGTGCGTGCGGGCGGGCGGTAAACATAACGACCTCGAGCAGGTGGGCCGCACGGCGCGTCATCACACCTTTTTCGAGATGCTGGGTAATTTTTCCTTTGGCGATTACTTTAAGAAGCAAGCCATCCCCTGGGCCTGGGAACTTGTCACCAAAGATTATGCCATCCCTGCTGATAAGCTTTACGTGACGGTCTTTCGCGAAGACGACGAGGCCGAGGAGATCTGGGCGAACGACGTCGGTGTGCCGCGCCAGCGCATCTTCCGCTTGGATGAGCACGATAATTTCTGGGCCATGGGAGATACAGGGCCATGCGGGCCTTGCTCCGAGATTCATTACGATCTAGGACCTGCGGCCAGTTCGCTAGGCCATACCGACTGTTCGTTTCCCTGCCCTCAGGACTGCGGCCGCTATGTCGAACTCTGGAACCTCGTCTTCATGCAGTTCAATCGGGACGAACAGGGAAACATGACTCCCCTGCCCCGCCCCAGCATTGACACCGGCGCGGGCCTCGAACGCCTGGCTTCAGTGCTGCAAGGGAAACTTTCGAATTTCGACACTGACCTATTTCGACCCTTGATCGACGAGGCCGCCGCGCTTGCCAACGTCGAGTACGGTGCGAATCACGATACGGATGTTTCGCTGCGCATCATCGCCGACCACGCCCGCTCTGCAACGTTCCTCATTTCCGATGGAGTCCTGCCCTCGAACGAAGGCCGAGGCTACGTGCTGCGGCTCATCATGCGCCGCGCACTTTACCACGGTCAGACGCTCGGCATGAATGAACCGTTCCTTTACAAGATGTCCGGCCACGTCGTGCAAATGATGAAAGACGCGTATCCGGAACTGGTCGAGGCGGAAAGGCACGTGGCCAAGGCGATCAAGCTTGAGGAGGAACGGTACGCGAATACGACGCGCGTCGGGATCGAGCGCCTTGAGCATGTACCAGTAGTAACAAGCGAAGGCGTCGAAGTCCCGTTCTACAAATTCAAGGAACACACACAGGAGTTCGGTGGAAAGTTCCCCTCTCCCTCACAGGCACCAATTGTCTACAGCGGCTTATATCAACGTTCGGAGCGGCCATTGCCACCAGAGGGGTTACGCTGGATACCCGGTGACGAGATTTTCAAGCTCCACGACACCTTCGGATTGCGCCCCGATTTCGTCGAGGATATCGTCAAGAACTACGAGCTAACAATCGATCGCGCTGGCTACGAGGCCGAGATGCAGCGCCAACGCGAGCGAGCGCGAGCGAGTTGGAAGGGTGTCGAGAAGAAAACAGCCTCGCCGGTGTTTTTGAAATTGGCGGAACAGGGCAAGACGGTATTTGATGGCTACGCCCAGACGACATCCACTGGCTCTCGCGTTCTGGCACTGATCGTCGAAACTAAAGGCAGTTCCCGAGCCACTCAAACTGGCAGCCAGCCGGCCGACGACGAGCGGCTCCGCCGCCCCGACTCGCGGAAAGCCTCCGGCTTTTCGGCCAGTGCCGAACCCCGTTCCCCTTCCTCGCCCGCTGGAAGGAGCGGCCTTCCAGCAGACTCAGAAGAAATTTCTCAGGAGGCGCGTTTCGCAGAAAGGCAGAGCCTTTCCGCAAGTCAGGCGGCAGAGCCGCAGCCCACGCCTGGCGCGACGGAACGTAACAAGCGCGGTGCCCAAGCTGTCCCGACGCAGCCGACCATGATGAGCGTCGAGTCAGTCGAACCAGGCGAGCAGGTTGAAATAGTTCTCGACCACACGCCTTTTTATGCCGAGTCGGGAGGCCAGGTTGGCGACGTTGGCAAGCTCCTCTCGCCGGATAGTGATCGCGAGATAGCGCACGTTATAAACACCTACTCTCCCGTCACCGGATTAACTGTTCACAAGGCTGAAGCGCGCGGGACGCTGCGCGTCGGCGATCTGCTGACAGCCAAAGTGGACGTGGAGCGGCGCGCCGCCACGCGCCGCAATCACACAGCAACGCACTTGTTGCACGCCTCGTTACGGAAGACCCTTGGGACGCACGTCAAGCAGGCCGGATCGCTGGTGGCGCCAGACCGTTTACGTTTTGATTTTACTCATTACACGGCGCTAGAAGAGCAGGACTTGCTTGACATCGAAGACTTGGTGAACGAGGAGATCCTCAAGAACGAAGAAGTCGTGACGACCGTGATGGACCTCGACGAGGCCGTGAACACCGGCGCCATGGCATTGTTTGGGGAGAAGTATGCCGACCAGGTGCGCGTGCTCACCATCGATGACTTCTCGAAAGAGCTCTGCGGCGGAACGCACGTGCGGCGGACGGGCGACATCGGCCTGTTCAAGATCCTTTCAGAGGGCAGCGTGGCGGCGGGGACGCGGCGCATCGAAGCGGTGACGGGTGAAGGCGTGCTGAAGCAACTGCGCGAAGCCAGTGAGACGCTCGCGCGCGTGGCCGGCTCATTGCACGCCAAGCCTGAGGAGTTGCTGCCGGCTGTCGAGAAGCTTGCCGAATCAGAAAAGAAGCTGCGCAAGGAGCTCGAGGCGCAGCAGATGAAGCGCGCCGCCTTAGCGGCCGGTGACCTTTCCAAAGAAGCGCGCGAGGTGAAAGGGGTGCGCGTGGTCGCGGCGCGTGTCGAGGTCACAGATCGCGGCGCCATGCGGCAGATGGTTGACGACTTGCGCGCCAAGCTCGGGTCCGGCGTGATCGTGCTGGGCAGCGTTTCGGACGGCAAGGTCAGCCTGATTGCGGCTGTAACCAAAGACCTCACGAACCGGCTCGACGCCGGCAAGATCGTGAAACAGGCTGCGGCTTATGTGGAAGGCAGCGGCGGCGGGCGAAAGGACCTGGCAGAGGCCGGCGGCAAGAACCCCGGAAGACTCGACGAATCGATTCAGGCTGTGCAGGCGATCGTCGAGACGATGCTTGGGTGATGCTACTGACGGGTCCTTGGCGAGCGATCCCCTCACGCGGAGTTTCTACATTTCTGGAGGGGCTTTTCCGACTTGGGTCCTTTTTCGTGTCGCCTCAGCTCGCAGACGGTCGTGCGCACGTCGGCTGCTGAGGTAGAGTAGGAAAGGCTGTCGTGCCCTTCGCATCGCTTCCTCTCCTACTCTACCTTAAGTCGGACGCAGACGCGAGCTTTCCGCCACTACGCGGCCGAGAACGGCCGTACCGCCAACGAGTGCTATGAAAATGTAGAAACTACAGGTGACGGATTGGCGTCCCCTGTGCAGAGGGTAAGGCAGGCCATACTCCTACACGTGCCCATTGCACAGCGTAGGGCGAGTCCAACCCCGCACCTTTTCAAAACAACCAATTGTTGGGCTTAGTTTTGCTCCGGCTTGGCTTTCTCACTTTGCAAGAGGCGGTACGCCTGGCTGCGAGAGATACCTCGGGCCTTGGCGACGGCCTTCAGAGCGGCGCGCTCATCAAGGCCACGTTGGGCCATTATGTTCTGGATCTCCGGTTCGATAGCCGATTCGGCTTGGGAACTCTCCGCCGGCGCGGCGGCAGCCCCCACCAAGAGTGTAATTTCCCCTTTAACTGTCTTGCCTTTAGCTCGCTCGAGCAATGCGGAAATCGTACCGCGCCAAAAATCTTCATGGACCTTGGTCACTTCGCGCGCCATCACCACTTCGCGGTCTCCCAAAATATCCCGGACGTCACTCAGCATCTCCATCACACGATAGGGCGATTCGTAGAAGACCAGGGTTCTTGTGGCGGACACCAGTTCCTCCAGGGCCCTTCTACGGACAGTCTTCTTGCTGGGCAGGAAACCGAGGAAACGGAACTTGTCAACAGGCATGCCGGAGGCAGCCAGCGCCGCCACAAAAGCCGAGGCCCCGGGAATGGGGATCACCGGGATGGTGTGACGAATCGCCAAGTGGACCAAGCGAAAACCCGGATCGGACACTACGGGCATTCCCGCGTCGCTTACCAACGCTATGTTATTCCCCTGTTCCAGCTTGATGATCAGCTCCGGGGCGCGAGTCATCTCATTGTGCTCGTGGTAGCTTATGGTGGGGGTCGGAATCTGATAATGGTTGAGTAACTGCTGGGTCCGCCGGGTATCTTCGCAGGCAATCAGGTCAACTTCCTTAAGCGTGCGGATGGCGCGCAACGTGATGTCTTCCAGGTTCCCAATGGGTGTACCAACCACGAAGAGCCTGCCCTTGGAGCCGTCGCTCGTAGCCTCCAAAGGGTCCATCAATCCTGGTTGGACCAAATTCAATGGTTCCGGCATAACCGTCTAAAGTGACTCAACAGCTTCAGTGTATCAACTCACTCTGACAATGACAATCGAGAACAGGCGGCGCAGTTTTGACGCCGGGGGAGCAAGCCACTATAATAGACCTGGAGTGTTGTAAGGAGGTCATTTTGCCGCTATACGAATATGCCTGCGCCCAATGCGGGCAGCACATGGAGAAAATTCGAAAGTTTTCTGATCCCCCGCTTACCAAATGTGAAAAATGCGGAGGAAAACTCAAGCAGCTTTTGTCATCTCCAGCCATTCGGTTCAAGGGGACTGGGTGGTATATAACCGACTATGCCAAGAGGTCCTCCACGCCTGCTGGCGCCGCAGCCGACTCCGGCAACGGGGATAAGGGAAAGAGCACGGAGGCTGTCAAGACTGAAGCATCGTCGGCGAAAAGCGCTGACAATAAGACCGTTGCTGAAAAGAAAAGCTGACGAAGAGAACTCAGAGCTTGATTGACTTGAGGTATTTTCGGAACGCCTTCCCCAGGTCCGGCCGTTGAAGTGCCAGTTCTACGGTGGCTTGAAGAAAACCCAGCTTATCGCCGGCATCGTACCGCTTTCCTTCAAACACGTAGCCGTAAACCGGTTCCTTGTCGAGCAATCGCCGCAAGCCGTCTGTGAGTTGAACCTCGCCACCCGCGCCGGGTGTGGTCGCGGCAAGCTCATGAAAGATGGTTGGCGTAAGGATGTATCGCCCGATAATCGCCAGATTGGAAGGTGCTTGGCCGGGACTCGGCTTTTCGACCATGTCGTCGATTCGATAAAGCCGCCCATTCCATTGCGGGTCAGGCATGAGCTGGCCGCGAATCACTCCGTAACTTGCCACCGACTTGCGGTCCACTTTTTGCAGAGCCACGACGCTTCGACCGTAGCGCTCGCAAACCGCCAGCATTTGTTTCAAGCAGGGCACGGGGCTAACGATCACGTCGTCGGAGAGCAGGACGGCAAACGGCTCCTCATCGACGAAGTCGCGCGCAGTCGAGTATGGCATGGCCTAACCCGCGTGGGACTTGCTGGCGAACGTAAGCAAAGCGCAGAAGGTCCGAAATAGAGCGCAACTGCTTAAGAAGCTCCTCCTTCCCTCTCCCCGCGAGTTCCTGCTCCAGTTCCGCCGACAAATCGAAATGGTTTTCGATGGCCGTCTTTCCCCGCCCGGTTACGAAAATCACCAGTGGGATGCCGGAAGCAGAAACTTCCTCCACCGCGTACTGGACCAGCGGCTTATCTACGATGGGAAGCATCTCTTTGGGTTGCGCTTTCGTGGCGGGCAGGAACCGCGTGCCAAGCCCGGCGACAGGCAAAACTGCTTTCGAATCTTCATGGGCACCTCAGCGTGGGTTAGAGATCAGTTGCCTGCATTAGATAAACAGTTTAGCTCCGCTTCCCGAGGCGCGTCAAAAGGAAAGGGACTTGGGGCTAGGGCCCGGGGGCTAGGGGAAAAAAGCTATCAGCTCTCAGCCGTCAGCTATCAGCAGTCAGCCGGTCGGCTGGTGGATCGGCTGAGGGCTCGAAGCCTGTGACACGAGCCCCTGCTCTTCTGACTCCTGACTTCTGACTCCTGTGCTAGCATCTAGAGTTGGGAGCTTCTCATGTTGGTGCTCGGCATCGAATCCAGTTGCGACGAAACGGCGGCCGCGCTCGTGTCCGATGGGGTGAAAATTCACTCGAGTGTCGTTGCCTCACAGATCGTCACCCACGCTAAATACGGCGGTGTAGTTCCCGAATTAGCTTCGCGTGAGCATCTGCGCAAGATCGAGCCCGTGGTCAGCGAGGCCTGCGAGCGGGCGGGAGTGAGATTAGCGGAAATAGATGGCGTGGCAGTCACCGAGGGCCGGGATTGATCGGCTCGCTCCTGGTCGGTCTCGTCTTTGGCAAGGCTCTCGCGCTGCTTTATCTAAACCTCTGGTGGGTGTGAACCATCTCGAAGGCCACATCCAAGCCGTGCTGCTCGAAAACCACATGGATCGCCGGCGGGCAAGCCTGTAGAACAGGCGCAACTCCCCGCCTTGACGCTGGTCGTTTCCGGGGGGCACACGAGCTTGTTCCGGGTTGAGGAAGGCCGTCTCCCGCCAATCCACATCCGGCTTTACCGTTACAAGCGGCTAGGCCACACGCGTGACGACGCCGCCGGCGAAGCTTTCGATAAAGTCGCTAAGCTCCTTGCGCTGGGCTACCCCGGGGGCCGGTAATCGACCAACTGGCTCGCGGCGGGAATGCCCAAACGATCGATTTCGGCCGTATCAAAATGAGGGGCAACCCGCTTGACTTCAGTTTCTCCGGGCTTAAGACCGCGGTCCTCTATCGCGTCCGAGGCACTGAGCTTGCCACCGAAGCCGAGGAGCGCCGGGGCTGGCGCCAGGACCGCGAAACCATCTCAACCGACGAGTTGCGCGCCCATTGTTCACAGGCGACGCTGGATCTCGTCTCAAGCTTCCAGAACGCCGTGGTACGCGACCTCCTTGAACGCACTTCAGCCGCAGCGGAAGCCGCGCAAGTCGATTCGATATTCGTCTCGGGTGGAGTGGCTTGCAATTCCCTTCTCCGCACACGTTTCATGGAAGGGGGAAGAATGCAGGGGTTCCGGGTTTTCTTCCCTTCCCCAGCCTTGTGCACCGATAACGCCGCAATGATCGCTGCCGCGGGATATTACAAATTGCAAGCCGGAGAACGCGCGGACTCGACTCTTGCCGCGCATGCCTCGCTTCCGCTGGGAATGGAGGAGGAGTCAAAAGTCAGGAGCCAGGAGTCAGAATAGGCCGTTTGCAGGATCCTTCGGACCTTTTCGTCTGCTCATACTGAATCCCTGCGCTGTCATTCTGAGTGAAGCGAAGAATCTCTGCATTTCATTATTGGGTTCTCCGTTCGACAAGTAACTGCGGAGGCCCTTTGCGGGCATGAAATTAGGCTAAGGCAGCATCAGTGGGTCCCCGCTTTCGCGGGAATGACGCCCGGTTTGTCATTCCCGCGAAAGCGGGAATCCATACCTTTTTCATGCGCAATGGCGAGTGAAAGCTCATGGGATATCCCCTCAGGAAGAAAGCAAGTCTTCTGGCTACTGACTTCTGGCTCCTGACTCCTGACTCCCGAATCCTGCTCTTATGCGCATTGGCGTAGACACCGGCGGCACGTTCACAGACTGCGTAGTCCTCGAACGAGGCGAAGTCAAAATCCTCAAGGTCTTTTCAACCCCTGACGACGCTTCGCGAGGTATTCTCGAGGGCGTCCGCCGGCTGGTTGACCCGGTTCCACACGTGGGCCAACTCGACATCATCCACGGCACAACAGTGGGCACTAAAAAGCCTCGCGACGTGTGCGTCACGCCCCTTTGGGAAGGAACCGACGGCGAGAGGCGCGTGGCGCCTTCGCAGCGGATTCTTTGGCCGCGTTCGGTTATGATGGCACCTCGAAGTACAAGATCGCGCTGGGGGACGTCCCGAGCGCAAAGGGGGAGCCGGAAACAGGGGTCAACGCGCCGTTGGTCTGGTCAATTGAATAAACCGAGAGGTTATTCGAACCCGCATTCACGACATAGAGGTAGCGAGTGCTTGGGGAAACAGCCGCTGCGGAAGGCCCCGTCCCCGCAGGAAATGGGGAACCCGCCAGGGGCGAAAGCGCGCCGCTCGCCGCGTCAATATTGAATCCCTCGATTTCGTTCAATGCCGGGATGGTCACGTAAGCGAACTTCATAGGCATACCATTCGTCGTGACGCCCACTGAAGATGGCGACCCATCGACCGCAAAAGGTGACCCCGGCACGGGACTCAGGCTTCCATCACCGGCAACCAAAAAAACCGAAACGTTGTTCGAGAGTTTGTTGGCGACCATCACCAGGGTGGCGCCCACTATGTTGGGAAGCGCTGCGGGAGTCAGGACGATCGATGTCGGACCCTGCCCGGCCGCGTAGGGCGATCCCGCCAGGGGTGTCAGCGCGCCCGTGCTGTCGTTCACGCTGTATCCCGAGACGCTGTTGGATTGCAAGTTGGCAACGTACAGAACCCCTGGATCCCCACTGGCTGCGAGAGCCACCGGCCAGCACCCGCTCGCAAACGGCGAGCCCGCAAGTTCCGTGGCCCCCGTTTCATTGGCCAAAACCTGATAAGCGGAGACGCCCCCCTCCGCGTTCGCCACATAGAAGAAGCCGTGCCTTCCTGCCACCGCCACCGGCGTGTAGTGCGTGGTGATAGTGAAGAGCGGCCCGGTCAGCACGCTGGTCAGGTAATCCAGAGAGTACATCGAGACGGACTTTTGCGCTTGGCTCGTGATGAGCAGGCCCTGTTGAAATAATAATCCTCCTCCCAGCGCCGAGGGCGGCGCACCCACCGCAAACGGCGAGCCGCACACGTCGCCGCCAGAATACCCTTGTCCAAAATAAACCGCCTGAAACGCTGAAACGGTTTTGGAACCCGTATTGGCTATGAAGATTGCGTCGCGATCGATGTAATAGGTGTCCGGTTGCGGTTGGAAGCATGTTTGGGACGTTTGGGTGTCGCTCAAGCCGCATGCGAACGTCACAAGAGCCGTGATGAGCAGGAAACTGAGCCGTATCTTCATCGTTGACCTTTCATACTGGCCCGCTGGAGCATGAGTCAATCGCACAATGTTATACCCAAGAGAGTTTATGCTTGACAAGCAAAAAAAAAGAGTTATCTGCGTGGCGATTTTAGATGTAGTTTACCGGAAAAAACCGAATAACCCTGTTTAAAGGAGAGATCCTTATGCACAGCGTTCAAGCTCGTTCCCTGAAGTTGCTCGTCTTCCTTCTCATGACTCCTACTCTGCCAATCACGACCTTTGCCCAGACAGTCACTCAATCCTACCAGGGGCACGAAGCCGTAGCCAACGAAGTCCTGATCCAATTTCAACAAGCGGCGGCGACCGACGCAGCGGGGCAAGCAAAGGTCGCAGCCGATCTTCAACAGGCGCAAGTCGCCGCCGCTATCGACGCGGCCCAGGACGTCGGCAGCGCCGGATGGAAGCGATTTCACTCTGCTTCTTACGACGTCACGACGCTGATGAGCATGCTGACCGGGGCCAGCGGCGTCGCTTACGTCGAACCCAACTGGATCTATCACATAACCAACACGCCGAACGACACCTATTTCTCTTATGAGTGGGGCATGCAGAATACAGGACAGACCATCTGGGGGGTTGCTGGCGCGCCAGGGGCTGACGTTGGCGCAGTCTCAGCCTGGAATATATCGACGGGCGCGAAAAGCGTGCTTATCGGGATTCTAGACACCGGAGTCCAGTACACCCACCCGGACCTCGCGGCGAACGTGTGGTCGGCGCCGGTTCAGTACGTTTTTATGCAAGGCTCGACTGAGTATACTTGCCCCGCCGGGACGCACGGCTGGAACACCGTCACGAACACGTGCGACCCCAATGACGACAGTCAATTCGGCCACGGCACAATGGTTGCGGGCGAGCTAGGAGCTGTGGGGAACAACGACCTTGACGTAACCGGCTTGAACTGGAATACCTCGATCATCACTGCCAAAGTGTGCGACGCGAGCCAGAACTGTGCCGTATCCAATATCATCAACGGCCTCCAGTACATGGAAGGGGTGAAGTGGGAGTTCGGGGGCAGAAGCGGTTCGGCGAACATCCGGGCCCTCAACAATAGTTACGGCGGCTCCCAGTTTTCCCAGGCCTTTTACAACGAGATCGGCTACATTAACGATGCCGACATGTTGTTCGTGGCGTCGGCCGGCAACAACGGCACCGACAACGACACTACTCCATTCTACCCCGCAAGCTACGGCCTCCCCAACATCATCTCCGTAGCCGCCACCGATAATCTCGACCGTCTGGCCTGCCTGTCATGCACCCCATCCGATGCATTCAGCTCGAACTATGGTCCAAATACCGTCCACCTTGGAGCGCCAGGCGTGTACGAATACACGACCGGCAGCGGGAACACCCTTGAGGATTTCAGCGGCACTTCAGCAGCAGCTCCCTTCGTGACGGGCACGGCGGCGCTTTCACTCTCCGAGTGCCTTGGGGGTACGAACTGGCTGATGTCGAATATCCTGAATAGTGTGGTTAAGACCACTGCTCTGACAGGAACAACCAAAACCGGCGGACGTGTGAACGCCTACAACGCCGTCCTCGCCGCCTCGCAAGCCTGCCCCGGGACAGGTGATGGACAGATGGACGGGACCGAACAGTCGCGAATGTGGAACGGTCAGATGATCTACGACTCAGGCACGGTGAGCATTACCGTCAACGGAAAAACCAAGACGTACAGCTATGGCGAGTACGACACAGCATACTCCATAGCCAACACCCTGGAGTCAACAATCAATAACGACGGCACCTACCCAGTAACGGCCTACCTCTTGTATTCGCCCCTCACGTCCAGCGAAGTCTACCTCATGTTCACCGCCAGAAACACCGGAAGCGGCACCTGTTACACGGTGAGTTCCAGCTACACATACAACCACACCTATTTCGGCGGCCCGTCGTTCCAGTTCTACCCATATCAGGCAGCGCTGACGGGTTGCAAGTAGTCGGCTCGATGGTCATGGTCGGACGGGCGTCCCAGTGAAATGGGGCGCCCGCTCCCGCGAGCGCCAAGCTGAGGACAAAACCCGTCTGGTTCGCCGGACGCTTCCAACCAACAAATCTCTTTGACCGCGAGCGGCTTAGAACGGGCGCCCGAATTTTAGGCCCAGCGATCGTCGTGGAGTACAGTTCTACGACCGTCGTGCCACCCGATTTCTCATGCGAGGTGGACGAATATCTCAATCTGGTTTTACGGAGGAGATGAATCAAATCGAAGACACAGCCCGCTTCCCTATAGGCGCTAACTTAAGTTGTGAGAGCCTCACCAGCCGCGGAGCGGCGGCAGAGACAGTTGCCGGGGGATCTGTCACCCCTCCGGGGCTTATACAATCCGGGGCCACTCCCGGTCCCACGGATTGCGCCGTGGGCTACTTGCTGTCGGCCCTCCGGGGCTGTGCTAGCCGCCATTGGTGCTCTCCCTGACTTGGGGGTGACCCCTTGACAAGCTGTACCCACTAGTATAGGCTAGTAAAGGAACATGAGCTTTCGTGCCAAAAGTGACGGCAGACTGTGGAAAGACCTGTCAGCCATCCCTTCAGAATGCCAATATGTCAGCCCCAACCGAGACCTTTCCGCGGGTGCGAAATTTAAAATCACGGAACAAAGCCAGAATGTCTATGAAAACAAAGGAAGAGGTCAAGAAGTCGAGTGGTCAAGAAGTTGGAGAGTCGCGAGGTGTGAAGCAAGAACCGACCGAGGCCCCAATCACAGTCGGGGTGGCGGCGTTCCGCTTCTCAACTCCTCGACTTCTTGACTCTTCGACACCGTTATCGGCGGAACAAAGCCAGAATGTATATGAAAACAAAGGAAGAAGTCAAGAAGTTGAGTGGTCAAGAAATTGGAGAGTCGAGAGGTGTGAAGCAAGAACCGACCGAGGCCCCAATCACAGTCGGGGTGGCGGCGTTCCGCTTCTCAACTCCTCGACTTCTTGACTCTTCGACACCGTTATCGGCGGAACAAAGCCAGAATGTATATGAAAACAAAAGGTCGGGTGGCCCCAGGCCGGCCGAGTTTGGGGTTCGCTGCTTGCCCGCGCTCCCAAGAAACCGCTCGAGTCGCGATGTATCTGGCGCCCGAAACCCGGCACCTGACACCTGACACCTGACACCTATGGCTATCGACCCAGCCGAACTCGAAATCTTCAAGAACCTCTTCCACTCCGTGGCGGAGGAGATGGGGGCGGCGCTGCGCCGCTCCGCCTTTTCACCCAATATCAAAGAGCGGCGCGATTACTCCTGCGCGGTGTTCGACGGCGCGGGCCGCGTGGTGGCGATGGGCGACCACATGCCTGTTCACCTGGGATCGATGCCCATGTCGGTGGCGGCTGCGCTCGCAGCCCTCGATCTTGGCGCGGGCGACATCGCCATGCTCAATGATCCCTACGCCGGCGGCACTCATCTACCTGACATCACGTTGGTGATGCCGGTCGTACCGCCCACAGGGACCGCCAGCCGCCAGCGCTCTAAGCTGGCGCCAGCATTTTATGTGGCCAATCGCGCCCACCACTCCGACATCGGCGGCGCGCAGCCGGCCTCGATGGGCTTGAGCGAAGACATTTACCAGGAAGGTCTCCGCATTCCGCCGGTCCTGCTGGTCCGCAGAGGAGCCGTTCAAAGGGACGTGCTGGCGGTGGTGCTCGCGAACGTCCGCACACCCGTCGAGCGCGAGGGTGATCTGATGGCCCAGGTGGCCGCGTGTCGCCTCGGTGAGCGGCGCTTGCTCGAACTGCTCGATGCATACGGTCACCGCAAGGTTCGCTTTTACCTCGGAGCCCTGCACGCCTACTCGGCGCGCATGATGCGCGAAGCCCTTCTGCAAATCCCCGACGGCACATACTCCGCGCAGGATTTCCTGGACGACGACGGGTTCAGCCGCGACCCTGTGCCACTGCGCGTGTCGATCCGGATCAAGCGCGGGCGAGCCAGCGTGGATTTTGCGGGCAGCGCCCCGGCCTGCCGCGGAAGCGTCAACGCGGTCATGGCGATTACCACCTCCGCCGTCTTTTATGTTTTTCGCTGCCTGCTGGGAGAGGACGTCCCCGCCTGCGCCGGCTTGATGGAACCTATCGAAGTGCTGGCTCCCGGCGGGAGTGTAGTGAATGCGAAGCCGCCGGCGGCGGTGGCGGCGGGAAATGTCGAGACCTCGCAGCGAATCGTGGACGTGCTCTTACGGGCGCTCGCCCAAGCGCTTCCTCATAAGATTCCCGCTGCGAGCTCGGGGACTATGAACAACCTTTCTTTCGGCGGCATCGATCCGCGCACGCGGCAAACCGTTTGCCTATTACGAAACGATCGGCGGGGGAATGGGCGCGCGTCCCACGGCGGATGGCCTGAGCGGCGTCCACACTCACATGACGAACTCGCTTAACACGCCCATCGAAGCCTTCGAGGCTGCCTACCCGGTGCGCATGCGGCGATACTCGCTGCGCCGCGGCTCTGGCGGAGCAGGACAATTCCGCGGGGGTGATGGTATCATCCGTGAACTCGAGTTCCTTGCCGATGTTCGCGGCAGCATTCTCTCCGACCGCCGCCGAATCACTCCTTACGGGCTCGCGGCGGAAAACCAGGAGAAGCCGGAAGGAACGAACTCTTCCTGGCAGAAGATCGCATTTCGAAAAACGAAAGCCGAAAATCGAAAGTGGAAAGTCAGCCGCGCCGTATGCGAAATCTGCCCTCCAAGGCCGTGTTCAGCGCCCCGGGGGGAAGTATCCTGAGGATTAAAACACCCGGCGGCGGAGGTTGGGGGGAAAAGCAGGGTTCAGGAGTCAGGATTCAGGAGTCAGGCCCGGAGTGCCACGATAAAAAATGAGGGCGCGGGGATTTGCAAGCCCGAACGAACTGCAAAGATCCTTCGCTGCTATGAAAATAGGCCGACGCGGCACCAGTGGATCCCCGCTTTCGCGGGGATGACGCAGTTGTTGTCATTCCCGCGAAAGCGGGGATCCAGGTCTTTTTCATGCACAGTGGTGAGCCGATGGATCATGAGGTCTGCGCTCAGCATGACAGTTAGGGCGGGTTTTTCAGCAGCTAGACACGGAGGCAAAATGGAAGGGATTGATCGGCGGGACTTCATGATTTCCATGGCTGGGGCAACGGCTCTGGCCGCAGTGGAACCTGAGCCGGCAGCGGCGGTCGGATCGGGTCCGGTGTTTCTCTCTACCTGGGCGCACGGCAAGCCGGCAAACGAGCGCGCGGCAGAAGTTTTCGCGAGCACCGGGCGCCTTCTGGATGCCGTCGAGAAAGGAATCAACGTCCCCGAGGACGATCCTCGCGTGATGAGCGTGGGCTACGGCGGCCTTCCTAACGAAGAAGGAGAGGTGGAACTGGACGCTGCCATCATGGACGGCACGCGGCATCACGCCGGTGCGGTCGCGAACCTCCAGCACATCAAGAATCCCATATCCGTAGCACGCTTGGTGCTCGAGAAGACGCGCCACACGACGCTCGCGGGCGAAGGGGCATTCCGCTTCGCACTCAAAATGGGTTTCGAGCCGATCCAATTGCTCACCCCTGAGAGCCTCAAAAAGTGGCTGGATTGGAAAGCCGACCCGCAGCGAAAGACCTTTTGGGCGACGGCTGAGAATCACGACACGATCGGGATGGTGGCGAACGACGGCAAAGGCCACGTGGTCTCGGGCTGCTCGACTTCCGGCCTCGCGTGGAAAATCCCCGGGCGCGTGGGCGACTCTCCCCTGGTCGGTTGTGGTGTCTATGCCGACGACAACGTGGGCGCCGCCTCCGCCACCGGCGACGGCGACCTGATGACCAACTACTGCACCAGCATCTCGATTGTCCACTACATGGCCGGCGGTATGACTCCCCAGGACGCCTGCCTCGAATTGCTGCGCCACATGGTAAAGACCGACCCGAGGAACAAAAACGGAGACTGCTGCGTGATCGCCATCAACAACCGCGGCGATATTGGAGCCGCCTCAATGAAGGCTGCTTATCGGCTCAAGTACGCGCTCTGGTCGAGTGGCGAGAGCAAGCTGCTCGACGCCGCGGCGCTTTACTGAATCGAGTCGTCCGTCATCAGTGGTCAGTTCTCAGTGTTCGAAAACAGCCGGCGCGCTAGGCGGGCGAGTTTGCCCCATCAGACGCCGGTGGCACCTCGCTCGACCCTGTGCCATTGCTAGTCGCCGGTTCACTTTGGTGTATACTATGCCCATGAAGTTCTACTCGTTTCAGATTCTCATCGAGAAAGAGCCCCAGGACGAGGGGTACTATGCCTACACTCCGACTGTCCCCGGGTGTTTCTCGAACGGCAAGACCATCGAGGAGACCAAGCGCAACATTCGCGAAGCGATTGAGCAGCATCTATCCTCCATGCTCATGCACGCTCAGCCCGTTCCGCAGAACGACCTCCTGGTCCACGTGGAAGAGTTGACCGTGGCAGTTCCCGAATGAGCCGCATGCCCCAAGTTACCCCGCGCGAGTTGTTGCGATTCCTTAAATCGCAAGGCTTCGATGAGGATCGGCAAGCGGGAAGTCATCTTACCCTGTGGCATGCGGAGCGAAACGTATCAGTCACCATCCCTGTCCGAACTGGTTGCGACATTGGCCGCGGCTTGGCAGTTCGTATCCTTAAAGACGCAGGATTCAGTGTTGATGACTACCTGCGATTGCGTTGAATGATCCCCGGTCGGAGCCTGCAACTATTCAGCCCGGAGCACCGTGGCGGGGTCAGTGCGCAGCGCGCGGATGATCGGCGGCAGCGCAGCCAGCAGGGCTGTGGCGAGAACGGTCAAAGCGGGAATCGCCAACATCGCCGGGTCAGTAGGCTTTACCTGGAAGAAAAGCGACTCGATATAACGCACCGTGGCCATGCCGAGCGCCAGGCCCGCGAGTGCTCCGCCCAGAACCATCGAGAAGACCTCGGTGGTCATGTTTCGCGCAATGCTCACAGCGGGTGCTCCCAGCGCCATGCGAATGCCGATTTCCTTCCGCCGCTGAAGCACGGAGTAGTCGAGCACGCCGTAAAGGCCGACACCCGCAAGCGAAAGCGCGACGATCCCAAAGAAGAGCGCCAGCCTTGCCAGCAGCCGCTCACGCACGGTGTGCGACTGGTCGATCGCCGCTTGGGTGCGGATGTTGCTGACCCGGAATTCGGGCCGCGCGCGCGCCACTTCGCGGCGCAGCAGGGACGCCAGGGCCATGGGGTTCGCGGTGGACGTGCGCACGATGAAGGTTCCCTCGCCGATCGGCTCCAACGCACCCTTGGCGTCGATCGAGTGAAACGGAACATAGACTTGGGGCAAGATGGGCTCGCGAATGTCGCGGTAGGTTACATCGCCGACCAAGCCCACGCATTCAAAGCGCAGGCGAAAGCCTCCGCTGAACACCACCTCGAACGGCTTTCCGACGGGATCCTCACCGCTGAAGTACGCCCTCGCGAAAGTCTGGTTAACCATCGCGAAACCGGGATACGTGTCGCTGAGGCGGAAGTCCCTACCGTCGAGGAGCGGAATTTTCATCGCGTCGAGCCACCCGGGCGATGCCTTTAGCATGTAGGCCGGTACCCCGTTGGGGGGTGCGCCGTTGACCGATATGGAATTGTTCCAACTCCACCCGCCCAGCAGCACCGAACTGGCCATCCCCACCGTGTCTACACCTGCCACGGTGCGCAGATGTTCCGCCACCTGATCCCATGAGGCCGGTGGCTGCGGCCTCGCCGTGACCGTCTCGAGAGTGAGAACCCGGCCGGCGGAGAAACCGGTGGGGCGATTCGACAAATGATCGAACGTGGCGACAAATAGGCCGGCCACAAAGAGCACCAGAAAACAGAAAGCCGTCTGCACCGCGATCAGTCCGTGCATCACGCGACGGCGCGAGTGCGGGTCCTCTCCGCCTTTGAGCGCGCTCACCGGCTTGATGGCCGAGGCGCGCAGGGCCGGCGCCAAACCGAATAGCAGCGTGACGCCGATAGTCAGTACAAGGCCGAACCCGAGCACCCGCCAATCTGCCGGAAGAGCCAGGCGCGCGGGATTGTCCGGCGGATTGATCATGCGGATGACGAGCGGCGCGGACCACCAGGCGAACACGCCTCCCAGCGCAGCCGCGATCATCGCCAGCCATGCGCTCTCCACCAGCACCAATTGCACCAGGCGTGCACGTCCGGCGCCAATCGAGACGCGCAGCGCCATCTCGCGCGCTCGTGACGCAGCCTGCGCCGTCATCAGGTTGGCGACGTTGGCGCAGGCAATCAGCAGCACCAGCGCCACGAGCACACCGAGAGCCCCGAGCCAAGTGCGGTAGTCGTTCTGGAGATCGGAGACACCCGCGGCTGCGGGCTCCAGCAATAGCCTCTCGGTCAGCATTTCATCCATTTCTTCTTTGGAGAGTCCGCCGAGGCCCTTTGACCTCTCCGCTTCGAAGGCTCGCGAGATTGCGTCCAGTTTCGCGCGGAGGGGTTCCATGGCAACTCCGGGCTTCACCCGTGCCAGCGTGCGCATCCAGGTCCAGTCTGAGTGCGTGACCCCGGGATGCATCATGGTGGGAATGAAGATGTCGATTACCGTGCCGGGCTCGGTGCCGGTGAACCGTTCCGGGCCGACACCGATAATCTCGTAGAGGTCGTTGCCGATTCGGAAGGTGCGCCCAACCACCTTCGGATCCCGTCCGAAGCGGCGCGTCCAATAGTCGTAGGAGAGCACGGCGTAGGGGTGCGCGCCCGGCTTCAAATCGTCGCTTTCGGTGAACAGCCGTCCTGCGGCGGGCCGCAGTCCGAACGAGCTGAACATCCATCCAGAGACATATTGCCGGTAGGCTTTTTCGATCTCCTGGTCCGAGCCGTAGGTGAGGTCGGTGCGGTCCGAATAGGAGACGGCGATCAGTTCGGCTTGATCCTTCACCGCTGCGCGCATCAACTGGAAGTCAGGATACGCCCAACCATCGAACGTCTCGGGCTTGCCTTCGGGGCCGATGGCCTGGCGCGCCAGTGCGTAAAGCTGCTCCGGCGCCGCCACCGGCAAGGGCCGCAGCAGCAGGGCGTCGATCAGCCGGAACGCTCCCGTGCAGGCCCCGATCCCAAGCGCCAGCGATAAGATCGCCGCGGCCGACGTGACCTTGTTCTTCTTCAGTTGCCGCCAGCCGAAGATAGCGTCCGCGCGCAGCGAATCGAGCCAGGCGATAATCCGGAGGTCGCGGCTCTCTTCCCGCAGCCGCAGCGCCGCCCCAAAGGCCCGCCGCGCTTCCGCCGGGTCGCGGCCCTCGGCAACGGCCTCCTCAATGTGCGACTGGAGCTCTTCATCAATCTCGCGGCTCAGACGATCGCCGCGAAATACATTTACGATACGTGACCATAACGACATATCACACCGTCCTTAGAATTCGATTTACATCTGGCCTCACCGACAGCCAGCGCGACTCTTCGCTGGCAACCTGCTTCTTACCCTCCGCCGTGAGCCCATAGCGTGCACCTGGTTCGAAGCGCCTATTCGGCGCGCAGCGTTCTGGCCGGGTCGATCCGCACGGCGCGGATCACCGCCGGCAGCGCGGCCAGCAGCGCCGCGGCGAGAATGGTCAGCGCGGGAAGCGCCAGCATCCTCGGGTCGGTCGGCTTCACCTGGTAGAGCAGCGATTCGATGTAGCGCGCCGCCGCGAAGCCGAGCGCGAGACCGGCGAGCGCTCCACCGAGCACCATGGAGAAAACATCCACGGTCACCCGCCGCGCGATGTCGCCGGCCTGCGCGCCGATCGCCATGCGAATGCCGATTTCGCGCCGCCGTTGGAGCACGGAATAATCGAGCACCCCATAGAGGCCGACCCCCGCGAGCAGCAGCGCAACCACCCCGAAGAAGAACGCCAGCTCGCCAGCAGCCGCTCGCGAACGGTCTGCGACTGGTTGACCTCCGTCTGGGTGCGGATGTTGCTGACGCGGAATTCGGACCGCGCGCGCGGCACTTCGCGGCGCAGGGTGGACGCCAGCGCCAGTGGGTTGGAGCTGAATGTGCGCACGATGAACGTCCCCGAACCCCGCGGTTCCAATGCCCCCTTGGCGTCGATTGACGGGAAAGGTGTATAAGCTAGCGGCAAAATTGGCTCGCGCATGTCCCCGTAGCGTACATCGCCAACCAAGCCGATGATCTCGAAGCGAGTCCGCGCGCCTGCCGCCCGGGGTCTCGAAGAACTTTCCCACGGGGTTCTCCCCGGCGAAGTATTGCCTCGCGAATGTCTTGTTGACGATCGCCACCCCGGGATGGGTCTCGCCGGCTCGGAAGTCTCGGCCCTCAATCAAGGGAATCTTCATGGCGTCTATCCAGCCCGGCGAGACATTCAGAAAGAAGGCCAGAACTCGCCGGGAGGCGCGCCGTTGATCGAAATGAAGTCGTTCGACATGGTCCCGCTCATCAGCGGCCAGCCGGCCAACGCCACCGTCTCCACGCCCGGCACGCTCGCAGATGTTCGGCCACCTGGTCCAGAACACCGGCGACTGAGCGGGCTGCGCGACCGTCTCGAGAGTGAGCAGGCGGTCAGCGGAAAAGCCGGTGGGCTGATTCGACAGCCGGTCGAACGTGGCGACGAACAGGCCGGCGACGAACAGCACCAGAAAACAGAAAGCCACCTGCACCGCGATCAGGGCGTGCATCAGTCGGCGCCGCGAGTGCGGGTCTTCCCCGCCTTTGAGCGCGCTCGCCGGCTGCACGCCCGAGGCGCGCAGCGCGGGCGCCAGGCCGAACAGCAGCGTTACGCCAAGCGTCAGCGCCAAGCCGAACCCCAGCACCCGCCAGTCCGCCGGGAGGAACAGGCGCGCCGGATTGTCGGACGGATTGATCCTGCTGACGACGAACGGCGCGGACCACCAAGCGAACAGCCCGCCGATCGCGGCCGCGAGGAAGGCGAGCCAGGCGCTTTCCACCAGGACCAGTTGCACCAGACGCCATCGTCCCGCGCCGATCGAGACGCGCAGCGCCATCTCGCGCGCCCGCGCCGCCGCCTGAGCCGTCATCAGGTTGGCGACGTTCGCGCACGCGATCAGCAGCACCAGCGCCACCAACACGCCGAGAGCCAGGAGCGAAGTGCGGAGGTATTTCTGCATCCCGGAGACGCCCGAGGCTGCCGGATTCAAGACCAGTTTCGGCTTAGGGTGCGTCTCGACAAAGTGCTTGAGGGCCTTGCTGTATCCTCGGGCGCGCTCCTGCTCCCAGGCCTGGTATAAGGCGTCCAGCTTCTCGCGCAGCGGTTGGACGGCAACGCCCGGTTTGAGCCGAACGAACGTCCGAAACCAAATCGAGTTTGCACTGTTGAGGGTGGCTTCATTCATCATCATCGCGGGAACGAAGATGTCGGTCACGGTGCCGGGCTCGGTGCCCGTGAAGCTTTCCGGACCTACGCCGACGATCTCGTAAAGGTCGTTGCCCATGCGAAAGGTGCGCCCGATCACTTTCGGATCCCGCCCGAAGCGGCGGGTCCAATAATCGTAAGAGAGCACAGCGTAGGGATGCGCGCCCGGCTTGAGATCGTCGTTTTCGGTGAAGCAGCCGCCCCACCGCGGGCCGCAGTCCGAACGAGCCGAACATCCACCCGGAAACGTATTGACGGATACGCCTTCTCCATCTCCTCGTCCGAGCCGTAGGTCAGATCGGTCCGGTCAGCATAGGAGACCGCGATCAGCTCGGCCTGGTCCTTCACCGCGGCGCGCATCCGGCGGAACAAGGGGTACGAGCAACCGTCGAATGTGTGGGGCTTGCCATCCGGATCGAATCCTTCATACGCGATGGCGTACAGCCGCTCCGGCTCCGCCACCGGCAAAGGCCGCAGCAGCAGCGCGTCGATCAGCCGGAACGCCGACGGTGCACGCCCCGATCGCCAGAGCCAGCGACAGGATCGCCGCGGCGGAGGTCACCTTTCTCTTCTTGAGCTGCCGCCAGCCGAAGACGGCGTCGGCGCGCAGCGAATCGAGCCACGCGACCACCCGGACGTCGCGGCTCTCCTCGCGCAGCCGCAGCGCGGAGCCGAATGCGCGGCGCGCTTCCGCCGGGTCGCGCCCCTGCGCGATGGCTTCTTCGATGTGCGACCGGAGCTCTTCGTCGATCTCGCGGCTCAACCGATCGCCGCGAAACACATTGGCAATGCGCGACCACAACGACATATCACACCGTCCTCAGAACGCGATTTACGGCCGCAGTCACCGCCTGCCAGCGCGACTCTTCGCTCGCCAGCTGCTTCTTGCCCGCCGCCGTCAGTTCATAGATGCGCGCCCGCCGCCCGGTGTCTTTGGTGATCCATTCGGCGCGAATCCAGCCGGCCTCCTCCATGCGGTGCAGCGCCGGATAGAGCGAGCCTTCCTCGACGCGAAGCACTTCGCCGGACCTCGTCCTGGATCGCGGTCATGATGGCGTAGCCGTGCAGCCCCGGCCGGCGCGAGAGGATCTTCAGAACCAGCAGATCGAGCGAGCCTTGCAGTGAGTCAGGTTTTGGCATATTCGAATCTTACACTACTTAGACGTCTGAGTACTGGAAAGGTTAGAAAGTAAATTGCTCCTCCTATAACGAGCCGCGAGATCCACATGCGACAGGTTTGAACCGTCCCGTTTTCAACGACTTCTGGAAGCCTTCCCCAACTGCGGCCTCTTGAGATAAAATGCAGCCGCACAATACGCCGGCCCAATGAGATGCACGAGACGCCGGCTTCGGGAGGTTTCATGATCAACATCACTTCACCGCATCGAATTCCTGAGTTCCTGTCGAACCGGCGCCCGTTACATCGGCGCGACTTCTTGAAACAGAGCATTGCCATCGTGGGGACTTCGGCTCTTTTCGCCGCCCGCCCGTCCCAAGCCGACCCCGGCGGACCAGGTTCGCGGAATGACAAGACCGGGAACTTTATTGACGTTCACGTACACGTTTGGACGGACGACTTCAAGCACTACCCGCTTGCCCCGGGGTTTGCGCCTAGCGACATGCAACCCCGCACTTTCCTCCCAGAGGACATCCTGAGGCATGCGCGCCCCTCCGGCGTTAATCGAGTTGTATTAATCCAAATGAGCTATTACAAATTCGATAATTCCTACATGCTGGATGTGATTCGGCGTTCGCCGGGGGTGTTCAAGGGAGTTGCGGTGATCGACAGAGGCGGGAAAAATCCCGAACAGGTGATGCAAGATCTCAAGAAACATGGGGTGCGGGGGTTCCGGATTGTGCCGGGTGGAAGCGCTGGCGCTCCATCCTTCGATGATGAGGGGTTCAACAGGATGTTTCGCTGCGCGTCCGAGGAGCGCTTAGTGATGTGCCCGCTTCTTAACCCCGATGCCCTACCGGCTCTTGCCAGGCAGTGCGAACGTTTCCCTGAGATGCCGGTTGCAATTGATCATTTGGCACACGTGGGGGCGCAAGGCCAGATAGTTGAAAGCGAATTGCAAGCGTTGTGCGCCATGGCCAAGTATCCACGCGTCTACGTCAAGGTCTCGGCTTTCTATGCCTTGGGGCTCAAGCGTCCTCCGCATGACGACTTGGCGCCATTGATCCGGCGCGTCTACGAAGCCTTCGGCCCAAAGCGCATGATGTGGGGATCGGACTGCCCCTACCAGGTGATGAAAGAGACTTATGAGGATGGCATTTACCTGCTCCGCGACCGGCTCAGTTTCTTGTCGGCGGAAGACAAAGAGTGGATCCTTCGCAAAACGGCAGAGTCCGTGTTTTTTGCGGATTAGCGGAATCCACTCCTGCCTTCGTTAGTCTTTAGGCTGTTGGGCCACACTGCGAGCGAGCCGCAGGCCGTTCCAGCGATATCGGCGCGCGGGTTGTTCGCCATGCCGCAACGCGGGATTAAGAAGATCTGCCGCATCCGCAAAACTTCCGCCACGCAGCACGCGCTGGCCTTCCGCGGATGCCGACTCGCGACCGTCCGCAAGGTCATAGGGATAAGGCTTCAGCAGGCTCGAACACCACTCCCACACATTCCCGTACATGTCATAAAAGCCCCATGCATTGGGAGCTTTCGTTCCAACGGCGTGGGGTGCGAATGCCTCGACTTGCAAGAAGGTAGAAGGGGCGACTGAAGCCGCTACAGAGTCATCATGAAACCAGGCGACACGCGCCAGATCGGCTGCCGTCAAGGCATGGTCTGAGCCCGCTCGGGCGGCGTATTCCCACTCTGCCTCAGTGGGCAGGCGAAAACCTCGCCCGGGGATCCGCTCGTTCAGCTTTTGAAGGAATGCCTGGCAATCCGACCACGACACTCGTTCGACAGGCAGGTCGTCGCCCTGGTGTACGCTCGGATTCGTTCCCATCAGGGCTTTCCATTGCGCCTGGGTCACCTCATATTTCCCCAGGTAGAAAGCACCCACGCGCACGGTATTCACGGGCTGCGAGCCGGCGAGATTATCGGAGCCGATGTCACCTTCACCGCCCGGCACCAGCACCATGGAAATTCCCAGGCCCGCGACCTTTACCTCTTTCGGCAGCCCGCTGGCTGGATCAAACTGCGTCCCTTCGATTTCAAAGCCCGGCAATGACGGATGCAGGCGACGGTCGCACAATTCGAGCTTCGCGCTCGCCTGGGCGTTGCCGGGAATCAGCCCTAAGGCTGCTTGAAAGCTCTCCCGCGCCGCACCCCAGTTGTGTTGCTCAAGAGCATTATCGCCCGCTTTCATCTTGCCCTGAAACTGGTCCCAACGCGCGTAGAGCTTCGCCACTTCAGGATCTTCTGCCGTCTGGGCCTGCTTGGGACTTACCAGCGCGTGGACGTGGTGGCAGGTCTCGCAGCCCGATTTCTGTGCCGTCTTGGGGCATCCCGCCGTGTGGCAACGCTCGCAAAGGCCGGCAATGGCCGCGCCGTGAGGGATGCGGTCCGGCTCCACCTCGTTGCGTTCGTTCTTGACGTGCCCTTGGCTCGTGCCGTGACAAGCCTGGCAATTCGTACCCACTTTCGAATGCTTGGAAATGCTCCACTCCAGCACCGACACGACGTGGCAACGGCCGCAAACTCCCGCCTGACCTATCTGAGCTTGGGCCTGTCCCCACAGGGAGACTGGAAATAGCAATACAATAACTGCTGATATCACGTGCTGCATTGTTACCCACCTATCTACACCGTTAGAAATTTTCACTTTTCTTCACCGTCGAACACCACCTATCAATGCATCATCGAAGAATCGAGGGATCGCACCTAATCCCACTAGACGAGCCGCCCTGCCCACTCCACAACTCCTTCGGCCAAAGCGACAGCCTCACGGTACTCAGTCTCGGACACTGGCTCAGCCGGTCCTGGATAACGCACTTGCCGCGCGAAATCTGTAAGCAGGACTGCTGCCGCAACTCCTTCCGGAACGGTCACGCCGTGGTTCTCGATCCCCGTCAGCAACTCCGCAAGGTCGTGGGTATAGCGAAACTCGTGGCCTTGGGCACGATAGACCGCTTTAATAGCCTTCTCTGCCGCCTGTTGGGCGTGAAAACATAGGTCTTCGTAAAGTGCACCCTCAGGCAATGGCGCTTTAGCTAACGCAAGGTCGCTGCGCGCGCGGCGCAGCCAATCACTGGGAGAACCAGGAATGCGGCTCTTAGGGGGCACGGTAAAGTTCCCGCCCTTCCTTCAACGCAGGCTGAATAACCAACGAGGGTTCGTCGGCAAGCTGACGAACGTCCGTCTCGGTCACTACCACAATATCCTTTGCAATCCCCAATCCTGTCAACGCCAGGTACAGCCGCTGGGCTGTCTTGCGGCGATGGATTCCATCCCGCATTATCACCAGCAGGTCCAAGTCACTGTGAGGTCCCATCTGGCCGCGGGCCGCCGACCCAAACAGAATGATGCGGCGAGGCTGTACGGATTCAACAATCATTCCGATCAGGCGATCCAGAATTCCCTTATCAATGACCGGGGGTGACGCCATCCATGCCTCACTTGAGCACGTGTCGATCGCTTGCAGTTATAATTGAGAACGACACTACCTTACTTCCAATCTGCGAACGCCACAAGTGACGCTCCAACTCAGCGGACATAGTATACCTCATGGCCACCAGTTCATGACGCCTGCTTGGCACGCACGCCTCGATCCTCCGCTCGTCGAATTTATATTTCAAGGTTCCGCGCGTCGAGCTGAACCGGCGTGCTATGATGACACGCGCTCTACGGTATCAGGCCCCCGCGGGCCCCCGCAAGATGACAAGAGCCGCGACCTCATTCGACAAAGGAGGCAATCGCATGTCGAAAACCTTCCCGATGATAGCTATCGCAGGACTGTTGTTCGGATTGTCCACCCTACCCCGCCACCTGAACAGCCAGTCTTCAAATTCCAATTGGCACGAGAACGCGTTTTTCGGCATTCATTATGATCTGCACGCCAACGCTCAGGATACTGAATTGGGCCGTGAGCTGACCGCGGCGCACTTGCGCGAGCGTCTGATGAGAACCCGCCCCGACTGGGTGCAAACGGACTGCAAGGGCCATCCCGGGTACACGAGCTGGCCGACCAGCGTGGGGTCGCCGTCGCCCGGAGTGGTGAAGGACTCGCTGCGAATTTATCGCGATGTCACGCGAGAACTGGGGATCAAATTAGGCGTTCACTACTCGGGCGTCTGGGACGCTCGCGCTGTCGAGCTTCATCCGGACTGGGGGCGCGTTGATGCCAAAGGTAAAAGCGACACTAGGATCACCTGCCGCTTGCACGGATACGACGACCAACTGATGATTCCCCAGATGATGGAGATCATCGACAAGTACGACGTGGATGGCTTCTGGGTGGATGGTGAGAATTGGGCCGCACTCCCCTGCTGGTGCGATCGTTGCCGGGCGGAGTTCACCCGGCGGACCGGCATCCAGGAGGTTCCCACTGCGCAAGGCCAAGCCCACTGGGAAGATTGGCTGGCTTTCCATCGTGACCTTTTCGTCGAGCACGTAACGAAATACACGCAGGCCATACACGCCCGCAAGCAGGGGTGTCTGGTGGTAAGCAACTGGATGTACACCGTGCGCGAGCCGGACGCCGTGAAAGCTCCGATCGATTACTTGAGCGGCGACTTTTCACCCAGTTGGGGCGCCGATGTCGCCGCTTTCGAAGGCCGCGTGATGGACTCGCGCGAAATGAGCTGGGACCTGATGGCCTGGGGATTTACGAGGGCTGGCAGAGATAATATGCCCTGGGTGTTCAAGCCGGCCGTGCACCTCGAACAAGAGGTTTCGGAGGTAGTGGCGCTGGGCGGTGCGGTGATGATCTACGAAAATCCCCAGCGCAACGGCTGGCTTACCGGATGGCACAATGAGATCATGGCTCAGGTGGGAGAATTCTGCCGCGCCCGCCGGGAAACCTGCTTCCACTCCAAAACCGTCCCCCAAGCGGCTGTGCTACATCTGCCGGAGCACTACTATGCTCACAACGAGCCTCTGTTCAACTTCGCCGATGCTGTCGAGCCTGTGCAAGGCGCGCTCCAGGCGCTGCTCGAAACTCATCACTCGACCGACGTGTTGACGGAGGATGCCGCGCTCAAGCGCCTGGACGAGTACAAGCTGGTAGTCGTGCCGGAGGAAACCCGATTGAGCGACCCGGTGCTTGCCGCACTCGATAGGTTCGCCCGCGCCGGTGGCTACGTGCTGATGAGTGGTGAGCAATTGGCGAAAGATTATCCCGCCTTAGTGGGCGCCACGCCTGGCCAGCCCGCAATTACGGACGGCCTCAGCCTGCCGCTGGGGAATCGCGCCGTGCCGGTCAGTCCCGCCTGGCAGCCGGTCACTCCGGCAGCGGGTACTGAAGTGTTAATCCGTCGCCTGAAGCAGCAGGAACCAAGCAAGGATGTGACTGACCAGGTCGTGGCCACAAAACGCGTGGTCGGCAAAGGCGCGGTCCTCGCCGTTTACGGACCTCTCTTCCGCAATTACTACTCCGAGCACAACCCGGACCTTAGGGAACTCGTCAGTAATCTTATAGACGGCCTGGGGATTCATTGGCTGGCCCAGGTTGAAGGCCCGCCTCACCTGGAAGTAGTGCTGCGGCAGAAGAACGGGAAACTTCTGGTCAATTTGGTCAACCGCGGTTCTGGTGAAACGCTGTCGCCGAGCCGCGTGATCGTTGAGGAACTCCCGCCCATCGTCGAGCGCGTCGTGGTCCGCGTGCGTAGGGACAGCCGGCCCAAGTCCGTGGCCATGGTGCCCTCGGACGTGCACATCGACTGGAGTTACAAAGATGGGTGGGTGACGGTCAACGTGCCTCGGGTAGACATTCATCGGGTTTTGGTGGTTGAGTAGAAGAGGGGCTTAATGATGTTGACTAGGATTTTCGTGTACGCAGCAATGTTTCTGACGATCACTTTGGCCGCGAGCCAGGGGCCCGAATCTGCACAGGAGGAGGGTGCGAATAGCGGAGCTCGGGGAGTGATGAGTTGGCCGGCGCCCGCGGAAGAGAAGCTTTACGAAGACTACTCGGTACGAGTCAACGGCCACGCTGTGCCTGTGTATTCTTGCCGCGTCTCAGCCATGCCCTTCAATCAGGTGTGGCCGGGCTACCAGCGGCCCATCGATCAGACAGAGCTCTCGGGGTTCGCCTATTGGAGCATGTCCGGCCCTGTCAGCGTGGAAGTGCTCTCGAAGCGACCGTTCAAGTTGGTGGCCGTCCGTCCCAGTTCGCGAGGCATCCGGCCGGCCATCAAGGGTCAGCGCATCACGTTTCAGCTTTCGAGCCCAGGCCAATTCACGGTGGAGCTAGACGGCACACACCATGCCTTGCACCTGTTCGCCGACCCGCCGGAGGCCGACGCTCCCAAGCTCGGTGACCCGAACGTGCTGTACTTTGGCGCGGGCGTGCACAGGCCGGGGAAGATCCAACTCAAGAACGGCCAGACGGTTTATCTGGCGGGTGGAGCGGTGGTCTACACGGCGATCGAGGGACGCGGAGTAACGGGAGTTCGGATTCTGGGGCGTGGGATCATCGACACCAGCGAGTTCCCGCGCGGCAAAGGCGGCGGCTCGATTCACATCGAGGACTCCTCGGATATAAAGATCGATGGCATCATCGTGCGCGACTCGGACTTGTATGGCGTGAGCGCGTTCGGCTGCCACAACTTGGCGATCTCGGACGTGAAGCTGGTCGGATTCTGGCGTTACAACACCGATGGCATTGACATGTGCAATACCCAGAATGTGACGGTCAGCAATTGCTTCATACGCTCCTTCGACGACAGCATGGTACTCAAAGGCGTCAAGGGCCACTCGGGAGGCGCAAGGCCATTGGCTGGGCAAACCTATGACGAACTGCCGGAGCGAAACATTCGGATGACGGGCCTCGTGATCTGGTGCGACTGGGGACGCGCGCTCGAGATCGGCGCCGAGACCAGCACTCCGGAAATGACTGATGTGCTATTCCGCGACATCGATGTGATCCACAACACGCACATCGCCATGGACATCCAACACAGCGACCGGGCGGCCATTCACGACATACGCTTTGAAAACGTGCGGGTGGAAGTGGACGACTCGAATCCCCTTCCCCTGATTCAAAACCATCCTGGTGAGAAATACGATCCCAGCTCCCGCGTCCCGGCCGCGGCGTGCGGTGGATGCGCGACAGTCCCCGCTCAAGGAGTCTACGTCCCCAACCTGTTTGTGATCGTCATTCACCCTACCGGTATCACCAAAGACCGCGAAGCCGGCACAGTCAGAGACGTGGTGTTCAAAGATATCTTCGTGACGGGTAAGACCATGCCACCCTCGGCTTTCACGGGCTTGGACGCCGCGCACGATGTGCGAGGAGTGGCCATCGGGAATTTACGTTTCAACGGAAGACCCATCACGAGCGCCCACGATGCCGGCCTCGAAATTCGCAACTTTGTGCAGGATGTGCGCATCACAGAGAGCGCGAGTAAGAATTAGTATGTGAGATACGCGCAGGTTAAAGAGCCCAAACTGCTGATCAGGAAACGGCCAGTGAATCTGCAGCCGGAGTCACCGGGCGGCGTTGAAGCACAAAGAAAAAAGCGGCAGCGAGAGCGGAGAAAGCCGTGACGACCCCCAAGACGACGAAGGCGCCCTCCCACCCAACGGCTAGAGAAATACGCGCCACGGCGTCACCCGACAAGACTCCGCCGAGGTAGCCGACGCCGTCAATGATGCCGGATGAAGTGGCAGCGCCTTGCTTGCCGCCGAAGTCCAGTGCCATGGCGCCAGCCAGATAAGAGTAGGGACCAACAATGACGAATCCCGCCAGTGCCACCAGCGCGACGGGCAAGTTATGAGGGGCGTTGGATCGAAGCGAGGCAAGCAAGAAAAGAGTGAGCGTGGCGAAAAGAAGCCCGGCAAAGGTTATCATCGCCCGCCCTCCCCGTCCCAACCGGTCGCTCAAGTAACCAAAAAGAAGCACCGAGAATCCACCGAACAGAGGGAAGAGCGCACTTAACTGGGCGGCTTTCGCGGCAGTGAACCCCACACCTTCACAAAAGTAGGTTGGCGTCCAGGTATTGAATGTTTCCCGCACGAACGTGGTGCCCATGGAAAGAGCGCAAACGAGCCAGAATGCAGGGCTGCGTAGCAATGGCCCAAGCAGCGCCGAGACGCGTCCCGTCCGCTTCTTCTCACCTTGGCTTGCAAAGAGATTGTCGGGGTTCGCGGCAGGTTCCGGTTCTCCGATCTCCGTGCTTGATTCCTTGAGAAGCAGGAGGTTAGCCAGGAAGAGCGCTAACAAGCTCGAGGCCGCAGCCAAGAACACGCTGCGCCATCCCAGGCCGTATGCGATCAAGAGGCCCATTAAATGCCGGCCGATGGCGTCGCCGAACAGGAAGCTAAGGCTCATAACGCCCATTACCGTGCCGTAGCTGGCGAACGAAAACCAACGTGAGGTTATCTTCACCAACCCGGCCCAGGCAGCGGACTGAACGAGCCGGTTGCCCACCCAGGCCGCCGCGAATACGGGCAGGCCACCGCCCGCAGCCACCAAGGTGCATAGAATCGTTCCCCCCATGGCGACAACAAACTGGCGTTTGCCTCCCCACAGATCCGCCAGCCCGCCTAGAAAGAACTTGCCCAGGGCATACGCCAACACACCCAAAGAAACAATCTGGCCGAGGCGGATGCGCGCCACATCAGCCGGGACGCCGTGGGCCACCAGATCATTGGTGATCAGGGGGAGGGTTACAGAAAAGTTCGAGCGGCAGACGTAGAATCCGGCGTAGCCTGTCACCAACAGAGTAACGACCAGAACCTGCCAGCACCGGAGACGGCGGTTTGTTTTCAAAGGCCGCGTGCTCATCGGAGCCTTACGGACGCTCGCCACGCTCGAGCCTCGCGTCGATTTCGTCGAAAACCGAATCGAAATCGGCGACGGCGTCAATCACGTAGTGAGTGCCGGCTTCATCAAGCGTTCGCGGCCGGCTTGAAGGCGCCTTGCCTGTTCAGCCGTCGACAAGGCCGCGAATTCCGCTTGCGTCAGGCCTACCATGTTTCCGGTGCGGACCACCCCCACCGTCCACATGCCGGCGTTCAAGCCCTCTTCGGTGTCAACGATGGTGTCGCCCACTTTCACGAACGATTCGAGAGGAAAAACTTTCAGCCGCACCGCGATTTCGTAGCACATCCAGGGCAGCGGCCGGCCTCCGCCGACGTCATCGGGGACTAGAGAACAGTCCGGTGCATAGCCTTGCGTAGCGGCTCTCTTGAGCAGCACCTCAAGCATGGGGCGCGTGTAGCCAGTCGTACTGCCGATCTTCAGGCCGCGGCGGCGCATGCGCTCGAGGGCCTCCGTGACGCCCGGGATCACGTCCGAGTCACGGTCAAGGCGGGCCAACTGTATAGGTTGAAACTCCGCGTATAATTGCTCGACGTCGGATTCCTCGGGCGGTCGGCCGGAATGCTGCTGCCACGCCTCTCGAACACGCGCAAGGCGCAGCAGGGAGCGGATGTGATCCTTCTTCAGCAGGCCCATGTCACGGCGAACTTCGTCGTCGGAGACTTCGATGCCCCTCTGTCGAAACACGTACTGCATGGCGCGGATAGGTGAGAGGCTGCCGTAATCGACCGTTGTTCCAGCCCAGTCAAGAATGACGGCCTGCAACTTGCCGCGATATCTCTTCCGAACGTGAGTGGTTTCATTCATTCGATACTCTCTCGTGCGAGGGTGTGGCGCGGAGTCTTGCCCGCGCTAAATCCGGGATCACATTTGATCCCTGGGGATTTGCATCTCCCTCAGCGTCTCACCCACAGCCGCTACAAGCGCCCGCATATCCGCAGGAAAGATCTGGCCAATCGTGCCGATGCGGAAACAATCCGCGCCGCTCACCTTACCCGGGTAAATTACAAATCCCTTTTGGCTGAGGCGCTCATAGAACTGCTTGAAATTAAAGTTCGGGTGTTTGGGATAGTGGAACGAAGTGATGATGTAACTTTGGAGTCCCGGCGCAAGATAAGCGTCAAAGCCCAAGTCGCTCATGCCCTCGACCAAGACTTTCCGGTTTTCCGCGTAACGCGCCGCACGCCCGGCGATCCCTCCCTCCTGCTCGAGCTCCAGAAGGGCCTGCCAGAACGCCAAGAGGACGTGCGTTGGAGGCGTGAAGCGGAACTGGCCGTTGCCCTCCAGTCCTTTCCACTGTGACGCGAGATCCAGGCTTACGCTGCGCGCCTGGCCCACGGCCTCGAGCAGCAGATCTCGCCGAGCCAGAACAAAACCGAAGCCCGGCACACCCTGGATGCACTTATTGGCCGAGGAAATCAGGAAATCAATCCCACATTCGGCGAGGTTAATGGGGACGGCCCCGAAACTGCTCATGGCGTCCACGAGAAAGACGCGCCCATGGTCCCTGACAGCGCCGCCAATTTCGTTGACGGAATTCGTGATTCCTGTGGAGGTCTCGCAGTGGACGGTTCCAACATGCGTGATTGCCGGGTCGCGCTCGAGGACTCGATGCGTTTCAGAGGGATCGACCGGACGCGACTCGGCGAAGACCAGGGTCTCGGTCAAAATACCGAGCGTCTGTGCGATCCTCGCCATGCGGTGGCCGTATGCACCGTTGACGAGGACCAGTAATTTCCCATCCCGCGGCAGGACTGAGGAGATGACTGACTCAACCGCGAAAGTGCCGGAGCCCTGCATTAGAACGGCTTCGTAGTGGCCTGCGGCCACATTCGCGAGATCGAGTAAGCGGCAGCGAATCTTGCGCACGACTTCGAGAAATTCGTCGTCACGCGAGCCCAGGTCACGCAACATCGCCTGCTTGACGCTCTCGCTGGTGGTGAGCGGCCCAGGTGTGAATAACAGCTTGTGTTTTTCCATCCGTGGTGAATCCTCGCATCCGGAAAGATGGCGCCTGGCGGACCTTCATCCGCCGGCGCCGCCTGTGATCAGGCTACGCGCTAGAACTGGAAGCGAAGTGACATCTGAATGGTGCGAGGTCCGGCTTGCGCCACCGCCTGGCTGCTGGAGATGAGCCCGAATTTGCTGGTGATGTTCATGCTTGGCAGCCCCCAATTGGCGAGGTTGAACAAATTGGAGAACTGCGCTTCATACCTGAGACCAAAGCGCTCGCTCAAGTGGAAAGTCTTTCCGGTCGACATCGAAAAAGTCGCCGTGCCAGGCCCATCGAGGGTTCCGACGCCGCAGTTCCCGAAGCGTCCGATCGGCTCAGCCGTGCCGGCGGAGTCCGTAGGATGCGTGGGCACGCTATAAGGGGAAACGTTGAAGAACGCCGCAGTGGTGGGGTTCGAAAGATAACCGCTTCCACCGGAGCAGTCCGGGCGCTGTTGGCTGACCGACCGCTCCGAGGGGTCGGTACCTGAAGCGTCATATACGCTGCTCGGATAATATGGAGTCATCCATAACCCCGAGTGAAGCAGGGTGATTGCGGTAACGTTCCATCCCCCTGCCACCAAGTCGGTACTGCGGCTGGCATTGCCGAGGAAAGTCTTGCCGCGGCCGAACGGCAACTCGTAAACCAGGGTGCTGATGAAACTGTTGCGCGGATCGTAGAAGGCATTTCCCATTTGCGACGTGATGTCGTAAATGTTGTTGACATTGGCTCCGTTGTCGCCTTGCCCGCCCGTCCCGATGGCCGAGTTCGGCGCGACGCCCAACGCATTGGTCTTGTTCCAAGCCAGGGTGTAGCTGTTGGAGAAGCTCAGCCCGCGCGCGAAGCGCCGGTTCACCTCGACGATAAACGCTTGATACTTGTCGCTAGGCCCGTCGTTGCGAGTCAGAACCTCGTCGAAGTTGGGGAACCTCAGGTTCTGCTGGCGCAGCGCGGGGGTGGCCGTCAAAGCAGCGAACCCGTACACGGTCTTGCCGTTGCTGGGATCAGTGTAGGACGCGGTATTCGGTTCCACCTGGTTCAGGTCGGGGCTATAGATCAGGTCCACAGTGTGCGAGCCCACGTAGCTAAGGCGCAGCAGCGTCTGGAAGCCGATGTTGCGGTCAAACGCCACGTTCCACTGGTAGACCCTCGGGTCCTTCAGATTCCACTGGTTGGCCCGGCGGTAGCCCGGGAACGAGGAAACACCCGGCGTGCCGGAGAAGATGTTCCCGAAGTCCAATATGGGAGTGGTGTTGGTGGGTTGATAGACGCCATAGTAACTGGTGTCGATTCCCAATAAAGAATAGAGCACCGCCCCGAGCACCGGAACAGAGTAGACTCCGGCCGAACCCCGTATCACCGTGTTGTGACTTGTGGTGGGACTCCAAGTGAATCCCAGGCGCGGCTGAATGTTCGACCAATAGGTGTAACGCAACCCAGAGCCCAAGCCGACCGAGTTGCCTAATACAAACGGAGTGCTGCCGACAGCCTCCCTCCAAAGTGGGTTGATATTTTCATTTGGGTTAACCACCAGTGTACCGCCTGGAACTTTGTAGTCGAAGTTGCCGAGTTGGTTGGTGGCATCCTGGAAAGGAGGATTGATTTCGTAGCGGAGGCCCGCGGTCAACGTCAGGTTGGGCCGAACCCTCCACTCTGTCTGGGCGAAGCCGTCGTAGTGGTACCCATAGGGCTTGCCGTCCGGGCCGTTTTGGGCCTGCAATCCGTAGTCAATATATCCTTGCAGCAATTGCGCAACCGCACAGGCATCCGGATAGGCCTCAACTTCCGCGCCGCTGCAGGTGTAAGCGCCGGTCACGTGGTAATCCCCGTACTCGTCACCTAAGTTGAAGGTGATATTATCCCGAAAGTTCATACGCCGAAAATCGAACCCGAATTTCGACGTCCATCGGTTGTGAATCCAGCTCAGGTTGTCGCCCAACTCGAAAATGCGGTTCGCTTCCACGCGCGGATGTCCATATTGATTCGTGGCGCCGCCCAACAAGTTCCCCACGTAGAAAACCGGCACACCGCCCAGGCCGTTCTTTGGCGAGCCGGGCAAGCCGCTGATTCCCAGTTGCGAGATGATGGAGTTACCCTGTGCAGCCTGCGGGTAGGTGTAGTTGAAATTGGCGCGCGTCCACCCGCCTCGCAACTCGTTCATGAGGTTCGGCCGGATGACCCAGTTGTAGGAGACTGCCAAATTGGTAAGGTCAGAGGTGGTCGTAAACGTCCCCATCAGGGGGTTGTAGCTGGTGTCGCCGGTGGATCCCAGCGCTCCCGTAGCGGCCGTTCCGTCCGTACCGCTGCTCGTAATACTCTTCTGCGTAATACGGCCAAAGATGCGATGGTTGGCATTGAAGACGTGGTCAAGGCGCCCATCGTAGCCGTTCACCGAATACTTGCCCGGCATGGTGGTCAGCAGGTTGTTGCCTGTGGAGTCGATATTCGTGCCTCCGATCGTGGGAGCGGGAAAAAATAGCGGAAGAATCTTCGCCGCTGTCGGGTCGATGCTTGTGAGGTGATTGCCGGAAATAACTTGGCCGGTGAGGGGATTCGTCAAGGTCAAGCCCGGAACTCCTGAGAAGTCACCGCCAGCCCACGCCGCCGGAATGGTCTGAGTGGCGATCAGGGAGTTCTGGTCCAGGCGCACACCTTCGTAATCGAAGTAGAAAAAGGTGTGATCCTTGACAATCGGACCGCCGATCGAGCCGCCGACAGTGTTCGCGTCGAGCGAAGGATTGTATTGTGCAATCGGGTCCATGGAATTCCAACCCTTGCGCTGGAGGTACCAGAAGCCGCTGCCATGCAATTGATTGGAGCCGCTTTTGGTGACCACGGTCAAGTCGGTCGGCTGGGCAAATTCGGCGTTGCTGCCCGCGGTGTTGACGCGAAATTCCGCAATACCCTCGACAGACGGAAACAGATCGCGAGTGGGACCGCCATAGCGAACCAACTGGACCGAAGTGCCGTCCAGGGAGAATGAGGTAGCCGTCGGCAACTGGCCGGAGAAGGTCAGGTTGCCGCCGGGATCTTCGTTGACGCCGGCGGTCAGCGTGGCGGTGCCGATCGGGCTGGGAGCGTTGGTGGCACGAAAGTTCAGTGCCAATGATTCGATTTCCCGGCCTGACATCGAACTGGATTCGGCAAGGTCCTCGCTGACCACTTCCTGGCGCGAGGTGACCACCACTTCCTGGCTCACACCCTGGACCTGGAGCTTGAAATCCGACCGCACCGTTTCGCGCGCCTGGCAGAATGATGCTCTGGTTCTTTTCAGTCGTGAAACCCTGGGCCGTGACACTGATCGTGTAAGTCCCTGGCTCCACATTCACGAAACGGTAATCGCCGGCGCTATCGGTGTGAGTCGTGAGCCCCACGCCGGTGCCTTGGTTACGGGCTTCAACCGCGGCGCTCGGGATTACAGAACCCGTAGCGTCAGTAACGGTTCCGACCAACACGCCGTACGTCGATTGGCCCTTTGCTTGAAAACACAGGCCGATGCTCAAAAGAATTGCCGCAAAAATGGGAAGACACTTCACCCTTCGCTCAACGCGCTTCATTACGACTCCTCCTCTGTACGAATTTAGACTGATCCTGGGTTGCTTAAACGGGAGTTTGATTCAGTTCTGTGAAGCCACGGTTACATATGGAAAACTTCGCGGTTAAATCATGTTGCGGTGTCAAAAGGGTGATTGCGAGCCCTTCGTGGTTTGTGCTTGCTGATTTGGTCGAGGGGAGTTGCCATGGGTCCGCGACACACCCCGGCTTACGAAAAGCAGTATCGGCGCCGCCCCGGCGAGAGCGGGGGCCCATGGGCAGGTCAATCGATTCCCGCTTGCGCGGGAATGACGTGATTAAAATGAAAGCGGGGAACCATTTCTGGTTCCCCGCTTTTTACTTCTCTTTTTTGCGCCGTGGCAACGTCCGCGGAGCGTCGCCAGCAGTGCGCACCGCAAGAGCGGTGTGGTTGTCGTCTTACGCATGTGTGCCCGGCGGAGTAAATTCTCCTTCCGTCACCATACTTCCTATTTACGCCTTTCCAAGATGAATTGCAAGCCCTTTTCGACCACCTGTAAGATTTACTAGACCCGAAGCCTCTAGGGCTCCGCCATCTCACGAAAGCGGATAGACCAACCTCACGCTCCACCGCAATCCACGGGCAGTTGCTCCAAAGGCAGGGACTGCGATATATTGACAATAATCAGGGCATTAAGACTCTCAACTGCAAGGGAGAAAACATGAGCACTTCCAATCATGGGCAAGTCACGCCCGAGCGCCTCATGCAACTGACATGGGGCTACGCACCGCCGCTCATTCTGGAGGCGGCGCTGCGCCATCGTGTTTTCGATGTGCTGGACAATGGCGCAAAGACCATCGAAGAAGTCGAGGATGCGACCGGCGCCTCTGCGCGTGGCTTGACGGCGGTGATGAACGCGCTGGTGGGACTGAATTTCCTCAGTAAGGACGCGGCCGGCCGCTATTCGCTCACTCCGGAAAGCGCCGCTTTTCTGGTAAGCACAAAGCCGACTTTCCAGGGCGGCATAATTCTCCACTGTAGTGAGCAACTGGTGCCAAAATGGCTGCGCCTTAACGAAATTGTCGCCACGGGGAGGCCCGTCGAGGCGGTCAACCAGGAACGTTCGGGAGGGGAATTCTTCCACAAATTCGTCGAGGACATCTTCTCCATGAGCTACGGCTCGGCACAAAAGCTGGCTTCCGTGCTCGACCTGGACGGTTCCGGCCAACCGGTCAGCGTGCTCGATCTCGCGGCAGGTTCCGGCGTGTGGGGCGTCGCACTCGCGCAGAGGTCGCAGCGAGTTCAGGTGACAGCAGTGGACTGGCCCGAGGTGATCCCCGTCACGCGGAAAACCGTGGCCCGGCTCGGCCTGATGAAACGCTTCCAGTTTGTCGCTGGCGACCTGCTCGCCGCTGACCTTGGGCACAATCATTCCGTCGCCACTCTGGGCCACATTCTTCACAGCGAAGGCGAGGAGCGCAGCCGGGCGCTGTTGCGCAGGACGTTCGACGCGCTTGCCTCCGGCGGCACCATTGCCGTGGCCGAATTCCTGGTGAACGACGAACGCACCGAACCGCTGGTGGGGCTGCTTTTCGCAGTCAACATGCTGGTGAACACCGACCACGGTGACACTTACTCTTTTCGCGAGATCAGCGGTTGGCTTACCGAGGCGGGCTTCGTAAACGTGCGTACGATCGAGGCCCCCGGACCGTCGCCGCTGATTCTGGCCACCAAGCCTTGATAACGAGCGGTGAAGAGGGTACGGGCACGCCATGGCGTGCCCCTGCACCCCTAGGCCTTTGCCGCCGCGGCAAACCAACTGCCCACTCCCTATTGCCTGTTGCCTGCTGGCTGCCTCCGGTAGCCGTGCTCCTTTTTCAGCTTGTAGGTGATGCTGTCCACAAGAGCCAGCCAGCTAGCCTCAATAAGATTCTCCGAAACACCCACGGTCCCCCAGGTCTCGTGCCCGTCGGTGGTTTCGATCAGCACCCGCACCTTGGCGTCGGTGGCCGATTTGGCGTCCAGCACGCGCACCTTGTAGTCGGTCAGGCGAATGTCGCCAATGCAGGGGAAAAAGGTAGCGAGCGATTTCCTCAGCGCCCGGTCGAGTGCGCTCACCGGGCCGACCCCCTCTGCCGCCGTGTGTTCTTCGGTCCCGTCCACGCGCAGCTTGATCACCGCCTCCGATTGGGGCAGGCCGGTTCCTTTCTTCTCCGTGATGACTCGAAAACCGTCCAATTCGAAAAAGCCCTTCGAGTGGTGCACCAGTTTGTCAAAGAGGATTTCGAACGAGCCCTCGGCGCCTTCGAACTGGTAGCCGTAATGTTCCATCTCCTTCAGCTTGTCGACCACAAGCTTGGCATGGGGCGAGGACTTGTCGATTTCGAGACCCAACTCCGCCGCCTTGTAGATGACACTGCTTTTTCCGGAAAGCTCCGAAACCAGTACCCGGCGTTCGTTGCCCACGACTTCCGGGTCCACGTGTTCATAAGATGATGGGTCTTTCACCACTGCGCTCACATGAATGCCGCCCTTGTGGGCAAAGGCGCTCTTGCCCACGTAAGGAAGGTCCTGGCGATGATGGAGGTTTGCCAGTTCACTCACGTAACGTGAGACCTCCGTCAAATGCTTGAGGTTCTCCCGGCCGATCGAGCGCAGACCAAGCTTCAGCTCGATGTTGGGGATCACGGAACAGAGGTTGGCGTTGCCGCAGCGTTCTCCGTACCCGTTGATGGTGCCCTGCACCTGCACCGCGCCATGTTGGACGGCGGCTATGGAGCTCGCCACCGCCATTTCGCAATCGTTGTGCGTGTGAATTCCCAGCGGACACTTCACATGCTTCGCGGCCGCCAGGAAGCGTTCGCACAGGTCGGCGGTCAGCGTGCCGCCATTGGTGTCGCACAAGACGATGGTGTCGGCGCCGGCATCTTCGGCGGCCTTAAGCGTACTCAGCGCATATGCGGAGTCGGCTTTGAATCCGTCAAAGAAATGCTCCGCGTCATAGATCACTTCCTTCCCTTTGGATTTCAGGAAAACCACCGACTCGTGAATCAGTTTCAGGTTTTCCTCGAGCGAGATGCCCAACGCCACCTTTACGTGCAGGTCCCAGGTCTTTCCGAATATAGTCACGACCGGAGTCTTGGCTTCGAGAAGCGCCTCAAGGTTCGGGTCGTGCGCCGCGCTGTGCCGGGGGTGGCGAGTGCTGCCGAATGCGGCGAGCCTCGCGTGCTTCAACTTCAGCTCTTGAGCACGGTCGAAGAACTCGATGTCTTTGCCGTTCGAGCCGGGCCAGCCTCCTTCGACGTAATCCACGCCCAACTCGTCCAGCTTCCTCGCGATGTGAAGCTTGTCTTCCAAGGAAAATGAGATGTCCTCGCCCTGCGAGCCATCTCGTAATGTCGTGTCGTAAATCTGGATCTTTTTCATAATCTCAATCTAACCGTGTTTCAGGGACTCGACTTGCAGAATGGCCGATGTGTGACAAGAAATCAATTTTAGCACAGCGTCGGTTAACCCTAAACCGGCTGGCTTGTGGGCGGGGGAAGCCGGTCGAGGCCGACGGCGGCGCCATCGGCGGAGGCTACACCGTTGGTCATGTGCAGCGAGGATCGGCTTCCCTGAATGAGAAACATGATGAGATTACCGCAGGTCTTCTGAGCAGTCGCTCATGCCCGCCGGCTGGCGGGCGCCCGGGACTCATGAAATGTCATTCCGACCGGTAGCGACGATTCCGGGAGGGAGTCCAACGAAGTGACTCTTGTCGAATTCCCAGGTTGGCGAAGTGATGCGCATTTCCCCTCTAATCCCCAAGGTGAGCAATGATGTAGGCTATACTTCCAAGGACAGCCAGGAAGAGGAGAAGGCCGATGGCCAGCCAGAGGACTCCACGAATACCCTTGAACCGGCCTTCGGATCGAGACATGCGCTTAGCCCCCCTCACTCAATTAGACTGCGCAAACGAGAGGGAAAATGCCGCATCGTTTGTATGCCGCGTGCCCTCGCCTGAACCCGTTGGAGTCACGGCGGCAAGCTACGAAGCGCCGCTGAAGGGTAAGGTTTCCTAGAGCGCGAGTCTTGTGGCGCTGTTACAATATCGGCTGCCCGGGCGTTGCTCTCTCCCGTGGTGTGTCCTAACAGGCGGCGCTTGGGAGGAGGATAGGCAACCATGGATGCGCTCGAGGCTTTGAAGACGAGGCGGTCGGTCCGCGCTTTCAGGGACGAACCGATTCCAAGAACCGTCCTTGAGGACGTAATCGATTGCGGGCGGATGGCGGCCACTGCCATCAACATACAACCCTGGGATTTCGTGGTGGTGACGGACCGAGCGATGCTGCGCAGAATCGCCGGAACGACCGACTACGGCAAGTTCATTGATCAGGCCGCCGCGTGCGTGCTGGTTTTGTGCGGGGATACGAAGTATTACCTCGAGGATGGCAGTGCCGCCGCGCAAAATATTCTGCTAGCTGCGCGCGCCCACGGCTTGGGCTCATGCTGGGTCGCCGGCGACAAGAAGCCGTATGCGTCGGATATCTGCCGCCTGGTCGGTGCCCCGCGAGGCCACAAGCTGGTCAGCCTGATTCCCCTCGGCTACCCGGCGGAGGTCCCGGAGCCGACCAAGAGATCCCTCGCCGACGTCCTGCATTGGGAAAAGTTCTGACAAGGTAGCGCGCGGGCCAAGCTTGGCCTTCCCAGTCATGGCCATAAATATGACGGCCGTCGGGGAAGGGCAAGCTCTCCCCCTACAAACTACAGCTCGCCGCGGAGTTTTCCCCACGCCAAGCCGAGGTACTCGTAAATCGCTCTTTGTGAGGCGCGCAGCCGCTCGGCGTCGGGAAATAGGTCGCCGGGGGCCTTCGGCTCCCCTCGAGTGACGCGGAAGCCCATGGGATCTGCAATCGGGTGTGTTCCGAACTTCCTGAAGAGGGCCATAGCGCGCGGCATGTGCGAAGCTTCCGTTACCAGGATGAACGGTTGGTCCCCGGTAATGGGCGAGACCAGCCGCGCCTGATCTTCCGTGTCGTTCGACTGTGCCTCGATTATGATCTCTTGATGATTGACGCCGAGTTCCTCCGCAAGTTGCGCCATCGCTTGGGCGGGAGATGAACCAACGTTCACGGGTCCGGGTCCGCCGGAGAGGACCAGTTTGCAGCAATTCAAAAGTTTGCTCACCCTGACGCCTTCCACCAAGCGCGCCGCCGAACTGTCGTCCAGTTGGAGCGCTGCGGGCCGCCTGGCGTCATAAGAAGAACCACTTGCCAGCACCACGATGAACTTCGCTCCCCGGACGGCGGCGGGGGCAGGTGCTCCCGCAGTGATGAATAGTGGTGGGTATCTACTCTCCAAGGGTGCCAGAAGCAGGTTCGAAAAGGAGTAGTTGCTGAAAAGGAACAGCACAACTCCGGCGAGCGCCACCACCAATTTCCCCGTTCTTTGCTTTCTTGTGAACCATAGCAGCATCAACCCAATAAAGAGAACTTCGAGACACAAAGGAATGGGGAAAAGAAATCGAGAGAAGACTTTTTTGAATATTATCATGCGTGTTCAAGATCCGCAGATCGAGGTTGACGAACCAACATCTCAACCGGTACTTTAGCTGATTATCCAACTCGTAGGCTGATGGCTATTGACAACTGCAAAAGTAACGTCCCATCAGGACCAGAGGAAAAGCAGATTCTTCGCTACGCTCAGAATGACAGCATGGGACATAACTTATGTAGGGCTCAATAACCATCCCCTTTTTGCCTCCGAAAATGTATTCCGCAAAGTGGGTAGGGCAAGTCATAATTCCAACTCACTATTGCGGGAACTTATCCGGTGGCGTGATCTTCTGCCAACCTTCTCCGTTCAATGAATCGAGGAACGCCAACAAATCACGTTTCGTTTCTTCATCCAGAAAAAACGGCGTGAGCCGCGTGTCGAGGTGAGGATTGGGAATCCCGCCTTTCGAGTAGAGATCGAGCACCTCCTCGAGTGTTTTGAACCGGCCGTCGTGCATATAGGGCGCGCGATGGGCAAGGTCGCGCAGGGTGGGAATTTTGAATTTCCCGAAATCCCCACGCTTTTTCGTAATGGTTTCGCGTCCCGGATCGGGATTCGCCTGGTCCATTCCGATTCCCAAGTTGGCAAATGTTTCGGTGGTGAAGTTCGGGCCCCTGTGGCATTCGGCGCACTCGCCTTTGCGGTTGAAGAATTCCAGGCCTGCCTTCTGCTGCTTGGTGAGCGCCGACTTGTCGCCGGCAACAAATCGATCGTAAGAGGAATTCCCGGAGACGATCGTGCGCTCGAAAGTGGCGATCGCCTTGGCAATGCGATCGAAGGTAACGGCGCTGTCCCCAAAAGCAGCGGCGAACAGCGGCGCATAGCCTTTGATCCCTTCGATTCTCTGAACTGCACCCTCGACCGTCAAGCCCATTTCGATGGGATTCGTCACCGGAACGATGATCTGTGCTTCGAGTGTCGGCGCCCGGCCATCCCAGAATTCCGACTTACCCCAGGCGCGATTGATCAGTGTTTGCGCGTGGCGCACTCCCAGCTTTCCGGTCACCCCCTTTGAGAATGCAGTGCTGGCCGCAAAGGCGTGGGCCGGCTCATGGCAAAATGCGCAGGAGACGATACCGTTCGAAGAAAGCCGGCCATCAAAAAACATTATCTTTCCGAGTTCAGCGCGGGCCGGCGAGTAAGGATTATCCTGGGGCCATGGGAGTGCCGGAAGGCCCAAAGGGACCGGCGGCTCCGGCATTGCAGGATGAGCCTCGCGGACCGCCCACCAAGTCGAGAACAGGCTGAAAACAAGCACGCTCGCCAGCTTGCCACCACGCGCCATCAGGGCCCCCACCGGTCAATGTCCACCTGACCGGATTTAAGAAAACGCGGTATGCGCGGGGTGATGAAACGGAACCGCCGCCCGATAATCATCTTGACCAGCAGATGGTCCGTGCTGCGCGTAACCCCTGTGGCAATTCCGAGGTTAAACTCCCAATTGGGGCCGAAATCGTAATCGATACACGGGACGATTTGGTGCTGCTGCAAATAGAGCGTATCAAAGCCGGTGATGGACCCTAACGATCCGTAATATTCAAGGCCAGCGCTCAGCTTGCGCGTCACCGAGTAGGCAAACTTAAAATTGGGAGAGAAGCCGACGCCTTCGTGGACGCTCGGCCCGTGGAACGACCGCTCGAGCGCCGGGTTGAATGAGACATACCAGGAGTGCCATTGTTTATCGACAATGGGCCGAATTTCCCAGGTCCAGGTATCGGCTGAAAAGATGGGTCGCTGGTAGCCGATTTCAGTTGACAGGCTCACCCCCACCGGCCACTTCCAGCTATCGGGAACTTTCACGCGCGGCCGAATGTGATCCCCAACCCACTTGTAGCCCTGGCCGGGACCCGCGCTCGTAAAGATATAGAGCCCTGTTTCAAACCAATCGTTCCAGCCTTGTGTGATCTCAACGGTTTCGTGCAGCTGATGCTCATCGGGAAGAACGCCGTTGACCGCGGTCTTGAAACCTTCAAAGGTGAAATTGCTATGCAACTCGACCATGGTGCGCCCGGCCGGGACCGTATCCGCCCCGTAGACTTGAATCTCATAGTTGCCTTGCCCAAAGAGCGGCGCAGCAACTGCCATGAACAAGAGCGCGAGTTGGAGGGTATTCCTCGGTGCCGTCATGCGTTCCTTCTTGTGGTAGTTCTCCTGAACAGGCTCGAGGCGCGGTTATTCATGCCTTGTCGAGCAAGGGCCGTTCCGGCGCGTAGGGGGACGGCTCGCCGTCCCCCTATTCTCAACCCGGGACCCTCTTCCCAAATGGAATAGCGCAAGCCCGATCCCTCCGGCCTGATTCCCAGGCCACTTCCCGATCTCTAATATTGTAAAACAAATTCCGGGCTCATCCACGACACCCTGAGTTGAGATCACAACCCTCTCCCCTGGGCAGAGGGCCGTCCGCGATAGCGCTTTCTTCTGCCCCCACACGCCAGGCGAGGGGCCGCTTCCCTGCCCCGGACAGGGCTGTTAAAACGAACTCGCGGTTCCTGGCAGGCTTCGGCGAAGTCCCACTACACTCTCTCCAGCACGTCGAATAGAATGGTAGACAGGCGGGCCGTCGAACCTATGAAGAAATTCGGCATCCAGTCCATTTTGTTCATGCTGCTGATGACGGCCAGAGCAACGGCAGCCACAAAATTGAGCGGGACTGTTTTCGATGAAAATGGGGTCCCGGTAAGCGGCGTCCAAGTCACGGTGAAGTCCGCGAGCGGAGTCGCCCAACAAGCCTACACGAATGACACCGGCCATTTCGAGGTTACAGTTCCGGCGCCGGGCGACTATATGGTGAGCCTCAGCAAGCCTGATTATTTTCGCCTGACTGACCAGCGCGTGCCATTGCAGGAAGAAACCAACGAGGCTACCTTTACCCTCAGCCACGAATTCGAGGTACACACCAATGTCGAAGTTCGCTCCTCGACGAAACAGATTGAGCCTTTGCAGCCCGAACATCAGGAGACCTTGGATGCCCAGGACATCCTGGACATACCCACTTACAGCACCCACGATCTGACCGCTTATTTGCCCATGATTGCCGGCGTCGTGAAGGACAACTCGGGTGGCATCCACGTAGCCGGCGGACGCTCCGGGGACTCTGAGTATTTGCTGGACGGGTTCGAGATCGGCGATCCTGTCTCCGGCCAACTGACCAGCCGGCTGAATGTTGACAGCGTACGTGAAGCGAAGGTGACGGACGGTCGATACGGCGCGCAGTACGCTCATGCCGGGGGTCCGTGCTTGAACTCAACACCTATGTCGGCGACGATCGCTGGCGGTTCGGAACCACGGATTTCTTCCCCGCTGTCAATCTCCAGCAAGGCTTGCACCTCGGAAATTGGTACCCGCGGTTCAACTTCTCTGGTCCCTTGCGCCAGGGCCGCGCCTGGTTCTCCGACGGCGTCAGCGTCCAGCACACCTTCTCCCTGATCCAAGGGCTGCCCACGAACGCGGACACGCAAGAGCAGTGGGCAGGCGACAACCTCCTCCGCGTGCAGATGAACCTGACGCCCACCAACATTCTGCAAGGGAATTTTCTCTACAATCTGACTGCGGACTCGCATCTCGGCCTCGGCCTTTTTACTCCCCTCTCCACTACGACTGACGAGCACGACCAACGCGAGTTCGTCTCGGTGAAAGATCAGATCTTTTTCGGCAAAAACATGTTTGAACTGGGCGCCGCTATCGATGCCGGCGCGAGCCTCAGCGAACCGCTCGGCTCGGAGCCTTATGTCGTCCAGCCTCTGACCGCCTCTGGCAATTACTTCCAACGCCTGCGGCAGCGGAACCACCGCTTGCAGGCCATCGGCGATTTGAGTCTCTCCTCGCTTCGCTGGCACGGCGCGCACGAGGTAAAAGTCGGCTTCAACGCCGCCGGGATCGGGTTTTCTCAAGGCGCAGTGCGCAATCCGATCGAAACACGCAGTGCCGATAATGCTTTATTGCTGACTACGTCCTTCAACGGCACTCCCTATTTTCATCTCACGAATACACAGTTTGGTTATTATGTGCAAGATTCCTGGAAAGTGCTTCGCCCGCTGGTCATCAGCGCGGGGGGAAGAGCGGATTGGGACCAGATTGTGGGAAAGACCTTGCTCGGCCCCCGGCTGTCCGCCAACTACCTGCCCTTTAGGGATAATCGCACCAAGTTTTCCGTAGGCTGGGGAATCTACTATCGTCCTATCAACATGGCCCTTTGGGGTGAGGGGCTCGATCAAGAGAGAATGGATACCCTTTGCCGGCCAACCGGGAAGCGCCCACCTTACGCAGTTTTCTTTACCCCCCGGCGGGCTTCGACAAACAGGGTTCAACACCACCAGCGTCGAGTGGGAACAGAAGTTCGGGTCAAACACGTACACGGGCGTTACCCTCCTGCGCCGGATAGAACACGATGGATTCGCTTATAACGAAGCCCCTCCCGCCCCAACCTTGGGGGGGATGTTTTTGTTTGAGGACCATCGGGGCGACCGCTATAGCTCCGCCGAAGTTTGGGTCCGCCGGGTCTTCAGGCGCAGGACGGAGGTTTATGCGGATTACACCCGCTCGAGCGCCCGCAGCAACCAGGCCCTCGACTATTCATTGCTGAGTCCGTATTTTGCAGCCCAGGCTGCGGGGCCGCTCCTGTGGGACACGCCCAATCGCCTGATCACCTGGGGGAAGACGCCCGTTCCGCTTGGGGGCCTGTTTCTGAGTTATCGGGTGGAATATCGTTCGGGCTACCCTTTCAACGATGTGAATGAACAAGGCCGCTTATTGGGCGCCCCGGGAGAGTACCGGTTCCCCGGCTATTTCGATCTGGACGTGGGCCTCGAGAAACGGTTCGCGTTCCGTGGCAACGTGTGGGCGGTGCGCGTCAGTGCTATCAACGCCACCAATCACGACAACTTCAATTCAGTGGACACAGTTGTTACTCCCTTCGCTTTCGCGGGGGGCCAGCGCAGGGCTTTCACCGGCCGGCTTCGCTGGGTGGGAAAAAAGTAACTCGACCCTGGAATTGAGGTCCGCACTATTTCACGGCGTCTCGATATGTTCTGAAAAGTTATGAATCCCAATCCTCTATATTCAATTATAATCATTAAGACGCGATGACTCCCATTATCCTTACACTTGTTTGCCTCTTCGGGGCCGCTCCTGTTGTCGCTAAGGAGAAACCGCCAACTACTTACCAAATCCCGATGCCCGCCAAACCGGACTTCACCTCGCTCGATTGGCTGGTGGGCGAATGGGCCGGAAAGACGACTGACCAGAAGACTCCGGGTGAGCTCCACTTGTCTGTCAGCTATGACCTGGAGAAGCGCGTTATGCTCCTGCGTGGGGAAGCATCATTCCAGACGACCAAACCCTCCCCCACTACGAAGGAAACATGGCTGGGCATCCTCACCACGAACGCGACAGGAGGTGGATTCGCGCTACGCATGTTTTCCAGCACTGGCTTCATGACGAAATACCAGGTGACCGTGGAGGGACCGGAGATTCGTATCAATCCTGACGGTGGCGAGCAGCCTCCACCTGGGTGGCTTTTTCGTACGGTCATCGAACGAACCAATCCTCAGGAGTTCTTGGAAACCGTTCAGGCCGCGCCTCCCAACAAGAGCTTCTTTGATTATTATGTCGCCAAATTGTTCCGCGTAACGCCGGCGGAGAAGGCGAAGCCCGGCTCCCGCAAAAGCCTCTCCATCCCCCTTTCAATAGAGAAGCTGGGTGTGAAATAACAGGCCGGTGATGACCCAAATCAATAATGGCGGTGGGCACATTCACAATGAGGGCCAAAGAGCGACTTCCGCAACGACGGGGAGAAAAGTTTTCCTTGGGATCCTCATATTCCTGGCTGTCATTTTCCTTGCGATCGTTATCCTGGTTCCCTTGCTCTTTGATTTGGACCGCTATCGCCCGCAGGTCCTGTCGCTTATCGAGCAGCAGACGGGCAAGCCCGCCGAGATCGGGCGTCTCAGCCTGACGATCGTTCCCGCCCTATCCGTCCGCGTGGAAAACTTCGCCCTGAAGAATCCTGTGGGATTCCCTGCGGGTTATATCGTAAAGGCTGAAAAGATCTATGCTGTCCTTGATGCTGGTGGACTCTGGCGCCACCAGGTCATTATTAAATCAATCGATCTGGACGCACCTGACATCGCCCTGCTTTGCGACGCCAAAGGCAATTGGAATTTCGAGACCAAGCTGCTGGCATCGGATCCGCCCGGCGACCCGCGTGCCGATCCGCCAGGTGATCCGCCTGGCGATCCGCCAGGGGACAAGCCTCTGTTTACGCTGGGGCTCATTTCAAACATCAAAATCAGTAAGGGCAAGGTGAGCGTTGCGAACCTCCTGCCCTCCGGACAGACCGGCCCCACAATTTTTGAAGCGGAGGGCGTTTCGAGCGGGCTCCGCCAAGTCGACCTCGACGCCCTGAACGCATCTTCTGCAATGAACCCCGCCGCTGTCGCTGCTGCGTCTCGGGCGTTTTCCGAAGGAGGTTGGCTCAATACTGTTGGTTATGCCGCGGAGCAAAGCGGCAGGCTTGTAGCCGAGGGGACGCTCGAGATAAACGCTCTGCATGTTACGAATCTGGTGGCGACCCGCCTCAAGACCCAGCTTCGCCTGTTTCCCAAGCAGGTTCTCCTCGACAACCTCGAGATTAAAGGTTACGACGGGACCGCTACGGGGGACGTCTCGTTTACCTTTGCGGGCCCGAACCCACAGTACAGCACACAGGCGAAACTGAGCGGCGTGGATTTGGCGAAGCTACTCGATGCCTTTCCGGAGGCGCGAGGGAAGATGAGCGGCACGCTCGACGGGACCGTGAAGCTCGACGGCGCAGTCAGCCATTCGCCCGATCCTCTGGCGGGGATTGGCGCCGCAGGGCAAGTCACCGTTCACAAAGGGCGAGCGCCCGGCTTGCAATTGGACCAGAACCTGCTCCAACTGGCACGGGTGGCGAAGGTGGGTCCGGCCTCCGGTGATCCCTATTCTTTCTCCTCTATTGCCGTGGATTTCACCATCGCCGATAGCCGCATCAAAACCACGAAGGCCGCCATCGTTGGCAATGGGATTGAAATTAACGCCACCGGCAGCTTTACCGTAATGGGGGACGGCAGCCTCGATTATCAAGGCGTGGCAAGGATCGCAGCGAGCGATAACGCCCTCACCAACCTTATGGGAAGCATGTCCGGCATCAGGCTTTCGCACGGCAAGATGTCGCTTCCATTCAGCCTGACTGGAACTTTCAAGAACCCCAGGTTCACGCTGAAGCCTGGCGGGAACGCTAGTCAATAATGCCACCCGCTCCGCCTTACCTGGCACGGCCATCTTGGCCGGGCGCGCGGGCAGGATGCGCGTGCCACAGCAAAGGATCATCCCATGGCTACCACTCGACCCCTCGCTCTAGTAACAGGAGCCTCCGCCGGTATCGGAGCAGCCTACGCCCGTCGTCTTGCAGCGATGGGCTACGACCTGATCCTTGTAGCGCGGCGCGCGGATCGCCTCGAAGCACTGGCCGCCGAACTGTCGAGCCGGAACGGTGTTCATGCCGAACCGCTCGCCGCCGACCTCACGAGTGACGCCGATCTCAAAGCAGTCGAGGATCGCATCACGCGCGAGGACCGCCTCGAATTTCTGCTTAACAACGCAGGGTTTGGCGGGAGCGGGCGCTTCTACGAATCACCTCTCGAAACTCAGGTCATCATGCACCGCCTCCACGTCATGGCAACTCTGCAACTCGCTCACGCCGCGTTGCGCGGTATGACGGGGCGCGGCAAGGGCTCATTAGTGAACGTGTCCTCGGTGGCAGCCTTCATCGCCCGGCCGGGAAGCATCAGTTATCATGCCACCAAGGCCTGGATGAATAGCTTCACGGAAGGGCTTTACTTGGAATTGAAAGATGCGCGCTCGCCGGTGCGCGTGCAGGCGCTCTGCCCCGGTTATACGATAACGGAGTTTCACGACGTCATCGGGTTCGACCGCAAGCGCATCTCGGACTTCTGGTGGACGCCCGTCGAGCAGGTCGTCGAGGCCTCGCTCGCGGGCCTCGAGCGCAACGAGCTATTCGTCGTCCCCGGTTGGCGGTACAAGTTCCTTGTGGCCCTGCTCCGGGTCATTCCCCGCCCCCTGCTTCATGCCACAAGCTCTTGGGGTGACAAGCAGATTAGAAAGCAAGAGAGAACGTAGAAACCCTAATCCGTCGATAAGAAAGGCGAGGATGGCAGGGGCGCACGGCCATGCGCCCCTGCGCCGGACCCGGCTCGACCCGGGCGGTGTAGGGGTAGGGCTTGCCCTACCCTTGTCGAGGCCGGCAGAAATGCGGGGACGGCAAGCCGTCCCCCTACCCTTTGTCCCACCCGCCGCGCGACTCGAGCTTTGCGGTCTCTTCCTGAATCCGTTCCCAGGCCCGCTCGACGTGGCGGGCTTCGGTATAGGTCTGGCCGACGCAGAGGCGAATAACGTAGCGGCCATTCAGCTTGGTGTGCGTCAAGTAAAGGTCGCCGCTTCGGTTGAGGGCGTCGAGCAAGGCTTCGTTGAAAGCATCCCCGGAGCGGTGGCGGAAGCAGACCAAGTTTAAGGGGGCAGGAGCCGCCAGTTCAAATCGCTCGTCCTGGCGCACCCAGGAAACAAACTGCTGAGCCAAGGCAATGTGGCGCCGGACGTGATGGCGCAAACCCTCGACGCCGTAGTGACGAATCACGAACCACAGCTTCAGCGAGCGGAAACGCCTGCCCAAGGGGACCTGCCAATCGCGATAGTCGATGACCGCGCCCGACTCCGTGGCTTTGTTGCGAAGATAATCCGGCAGAATCGACAAGGCATTGATCAAGGACTTTCGATCGGCCACATAAAAACAGTCGCAATCGAAATTCGTGAACATCCACTTGTGAGGGTTGAAACAGTAACTGTCCGCGAACTCCAGGCCCTCATTGATGTAGCGAAACTCGGGGCACAGGGCTGCGGTGCCGGCCATGGCGGAATCCACGTGCAGCCAGATGCCTTGCTCCCGGCAGATACGCCCGATCTCCCGCAACGGGTCGAGGGCGTTTGAGGAAGTGGTTCCGATGGTGGCACAGACGATGCAGGGAATCTTGCCGGCCTCCCGGTCGCGGGAGATTTGCGCCGTCAGCGCATCCGGCCGCAGAGCATATTGCGCGTCAAACTCAATCATGCGCAGGTTCGCGTCGCCCAGCCCGGCAATCCTGACTGCTTTTTCGATCGAAGAATGGGCCTGGGGGGAAGTATAGGCGACCAGTTGGCCATTACACCCTTGCTTATTGCTGGCATAGCAGGTCGCGCGCTCGCGGGCCGCCAGAATCGCGCACAACGCGGCGCTGGAAGCGCTGTCCTGAATCACTCCCCCGCCGGTCGTGGTGGAAAGGAATTTTTCCGGCAAGTCCAGCATCTCAACCAGCCAGTCGAGCACGTGAGTTTCGAGTTCGGTGCATGCAGGACTCGTAGCCCAGAGCATCCCCTGAACTCCCAGCCCGGACGACACCAGGTCGCCCAGGATAGCGGGAGCCGAAGCGTTGCACGGAAAGAAGGCAAAGAAATTGGGCGACTGCCAGTGCGTTATGCCCGGCAAGATTAGCTTCTCAACGTCGCGAAGCACGTCGTCAAATGCCTCGCCGGTCGCGGGAGGCTCCTGCGGAAGCGAGGCTCGGATTTCGCCCGGCTTCACCTGGGCCAGCACCGGAAACGATTCGATCCGCTCGTAGTAATCCGCGATCCAGTCAATCACCGCTCGGCCGTTCCGGCGGAATTCCTCGATGCCCATATGGTAGTTCTTATCGTTTGACATGATTGCTTTCGCTCACCCTGCTTTTGCGAAATTCTGCCTGGCGGTCTAGTGTCCTGTCCCATGCAGCATTTTCCAATTAGTAGGGGTGGCGCAGACATTGAAGTCAATGTCTGCGCCACCCTTCGTTATCAAGAATTACATGGGACGCCACACTAGCTCCCGCTCAGAATGTTGACCGTCGATTGTACCGCAGATAGCGTGGATGCGCCTACCCTAGCCGCGAGGGCGCGCACCCCAAAGGTCGCGGCGATCAATTGCTCCGTTTTTGTTCCCTCCAAGAGCCTTGCCGAATTCAAGCATTGCCCCGCGAAGTTGGCTCGGTATATATTTCGCATAGCTGGAATCAGGCGCGAAATTCCATCACTAAGGTACGAATGCGAGGAGAAGTGCATGGCTGGACCTGGAAGTCGGCTCCTGAGGGACCTCAACCATCGCTCGCTGGTGCATTCAGCCCGAACAGCTATCGCGGCCGCTGTATCTTTGGCGGTGGCGCATGTAGTACGGCTTCCTGAAGCCTATTGGGCAGCGATTACGACGCTGATTGTCATGCAGTCAACCCTGGGGGCTGCGTTGACAATCTCCTGGAGGCGCTTCGCCGGAACCGCGCTGGGCGCCCTGGTTGGAGCGCTTGCCGCAACTTACCTGCGGCCCAACTTTCTGGTCTTCGGCGGTCTGGTGTTTGGCATCGGGCTGCTCAGCTCACTTTTGCGCCTTGACAGGACGGCGTACCGTTTTGCCAGCATCACGCTCGCCATTGTAATGCTGGTGGCGCGTACCCAGCCCGGGTGGGTCGTGGCGTTCCATCGCTTCATCGAAGTGTCGGTAGGAATCGGAGTGGCTCTGATTCTTACTGCGGTTTGGCCGGAGGGTGAACCGGCCCCGCCCGCGGCGTAAGAACGCCATTCGCAGATGCCTGCGATCTTGATTGCTTTGTAGCCGTTTCGGCCTCTATCATAGACTTGAAGGATCAAGGGGCATCGCACATTCGGCCGTGCCCTCAAGGGCCAATCACAATCCAATTTGATGAGGTTTCCATGATTCTCCCGCTCACCCCAGTGCGACTGAAGCGGCACGCGGCACAGGTTTTCGGAAGCAAAGAGGGAGTGGTTTGCGATCCGCAACGGTTTACATATAGGCAATTCAACGAACGATGTGACCGGCTTTCGAACGCCCTGCTGAAGCTCCGAATCCGAAAGGGCGATCGCATCGCCTATCTCAGCTTCAATTGCCACCGGCTCCTGGAAGCATACTTCGGCGTGCCGCAGATCGGCGCCATCCTTCTGCCCCTTAACATCCGGCTCAGCCCGGAAGAACTTGTCTACACCCTGAACAATGCGGAGCCGCGGGTCCTCTTTTTCGATCCTGAATTCATTCCCCTTGTAGAAGCGCTGCGGGCGCGGGTGAAATCCGTCGAGAAGTACATCCCCTTGCGGGACACGAAACCGGACTGGGCCCATCCGAAATTCTACGACGAGATGCTGGCAGAGGCGGAGCCCGTCGAAATTGATTACCGCAGCATCGACGAGGACTCCGTAGCCGAACTTTTTTACACCAGCGGGACAACCGCTCATCCCAAGGGAGTGATGCTGACACACCGCAATCTGTACTTGCACGCTTTTTATGCAGCCTTGGCGCTGGGCGGGGATGACCACAACGTGCATCTGTACACGATTCCGCTGTTTCACGTGAATAGCTGGGGCGCGCCCCATGTTTTTACGCTCCTCGGCGGGCGGCACATCATAATCAGGAAGTTCGATCCGGCCATGGCCATGGAACTGGTCGAGCGCGAGCGCGTCAATCGTCTCCAGGTCGTGGCCACAATGATCATCGCCATGCTCAATCACCCCGATTTCTCGAGATACGATTTGAGCAGCGTGAAGGAAGTCATCATGGGCGGGGCGCCCACGAGCACGGCTCTCGTGCGTGAGGTCGAGAGGAAAATACCGAGCTGCCAGGCAATCGGCGGATATGGTCTTACCGAAACCTCACCCCTTATCAGCATGGCCCACCTGAAGGCCCACCGGGAGTGCGATCCGGAGGACTTGAAAATACGCCGCCAGGCCACGGCGGGGCACGCTCTTGCCGGTTCAGAAATCCGGGTGGTAACGCCAGACGGACGCGACGTCAAACCGGACGGCCAGGAGGTTGGAGAAGTTGTTGTGCGGGGGGACGTGGTGATGGAAGGCTATTGGCGCCAGGCGGAGGCCACCGCCAACGTCATTCATGATGGCTGGTTTCATACCGGTGACCTGGCAACGATCGATGATGAGAGTTACGTCCTCATTGTGGACCGCGGCAAAGACATGATTATCAGCGGCGGTGAAAACATCGCCTCAGCGGAAATCGAGCGCGTAATCTACGGCCATCCTGCGGTCATGGAATGCGCGGTCATCGCCGTGCCGGATGATACGTGGGGCGAAGTGGCGAAAGCCATCGTGACCCTCAAGCCCGGCCAGCAGGCTACCGATGCAGAGATTATCGCGCACTGTCGCCGGCACTTGGCGGGATTCAAGGTCCCTAAGACAGTCGAGCTGGTTGACACTCTTCCCAAGGGCGGCACCGGTAAGATCCTCAAGCGAGTCCTGCGCGAGAAGTGTTGGGAAGGACGCGAACGGCGGGTGCAATGAATCAAAGCTTGCACGAATTACGCAGGACGTGACAAGTCTTGCCTAGTGGCGGTCCTTCTTAACCCGCAACCATGAGCGCCCCAGGCAGACTAAACGCCAAGACTCTCCCACTTTCGTGCTGCGATGTCTGCCAGGTTGCAACCCACCCCGAAGGCGGGTAGGATACGGTTATGGGAAACATAGCTATTCATAAGGCGGACGAACTGCCTTCGGAGGCGCGCCGAGTGGTGGAGAGCGTTCTGGGGCGTGTCCTTGAACCCGATGAGGAGGTGAGCATTATGGCATTCGCACCCCGCGAAGCACCCACGGGCAAGGTCCGCCAGGAGCTTGCACGCCAGCTCGAACATCGAATCGCTAAGACGACCGAAGCCGTACGCGACGTTCCCGATGAAGATCAAGAAGCGGTAATTGACGAAGCCCTCCACCATACACGCCCGAAGCTGAAATGAGGATCGTCCTCGACACTAACATCCTCGTGCGGGCCAACGTTAAAGCACGGGGTCCGGCCCGCGATCTGCTACTGACGATCGCTTACAGCGAGCATGTTCTTATCACATCGCCTTTCCTGCTGCGCGAGGTCGAACGCGCTCTTGCTTATCCCCGCCTTAAGAAGTTGTGGCGGCTGAGTCTACCGGATATCCAAGAACATCTTCAGTTTCTCGTTAGGATCTCCGAGTTGGTTCATCCGGTGATTGCAAGTCCTGTAGTGCTGTCGGGATCCTGACGATGACCCCGTGGTCTACACCGCCATTCATGGCAAGGCGGACGTGCTGTGCACGTTAGATCGGGATTTCTTCGATCCGAAGGTTGTTGCCTTCTGTCGCGATTTTGATGTCTCTATATTCAACGACGTGGACCTACTACGAAAGTTGACGAGGAGATGAGCTGTTTCGATTCATTTACCTTTCTAACCAGCAAACTTCTGTAAGGAGTCTTCTGTTGAGAAAACAGTCAAACGTTGTCCTAAGTATTATGATCGTCATACTGCTCTCCGCCCTTCGGATGAGCGCGCAACACCCCGCCCCAAGGGTTCACGCTGGGGACAATGGCCTGGTGCTCACTCCGCCTATGGGATGGTACCCCTGGAACGAGTTTGGCCAGGAGCCGCAAAACGAGAAACTGATTGAAGAGATTGTGGACGCGTTGGTCAGCAATGGAATGAAAGAAGCAGGCTATGCCTTTGTCGGTCCCGACGAGGGCATCACTTTTTCCCGCGGCGCGAACGGCAAGCTCACCCCCAACCTCGAACGCTACCCCAGCGGCCTGCGCGGGCTCGGCGACTATATTCACAAGCAAGGGCTGAAGTACGCGCTCTACACTGACGCCGGGACGCGCACCTGCAGCAAAGCCATGCCGGGCACCAAGGACCATGAGTTCGAGGACATGGCGGTCTTCGCACAGTGGCGCGCGGATTACGTCAAAGTCGATTGGTGTAATACCGAAGGCCAGGACGTCGCCAAGGCCTACACCAAGCTTGGAGAGGCTTTGCGTGCCTCGGGCCGCCCCGTCGTCTTGAGCCTGTGCTCGTGGGGTGAGGGTGAGCCGTGGAAGTGGGCGGCGGCCGTCGGCAATCTTTGGCGGACCACCGGCGACATTTGCGGGCCGGGCAAGGCGGACTGGAAGAACGCAATGAAAGTCGCGGCCGCCAATGAGAAACTCTACCAAGCGGCCAGCCCCGGTCACTGGAACGATCCTGACATGATGATCACTGGTATGAATGGCCTGGATGAAGCCCAGAATAGGAGCTTCTTCAGCCTTTGGTGCATGATGGATGCTCCGCTCATGGCTGGAAACGACGTGCGCAAGATAACTCCCGAGGCGCTCCGCATCCTCACCAACCCTGAAGCAATCGCAATCAACCAGGACCCCTTAGGCATTCAGGGGCGCATCGTGCGCACGGACGGTAAAGTGGAAATCTGGGCAGGCAAGCGCCTTTTCGACGGGAGCCAAGCGGTGCTGGTCTTCAACCAGGGAGAAACGCCCGCCCAAGTTAAGGTGCCATGGCCGGAGGTCGGGCTTGAGGAATCTGCGGCGATGTATGTGCGGAATTTGTGGACGCATCAGACCACCGGGCCGATCAGCGGCGGCCTCTCCCTCACGGTCGAGCCGAACGACGTCGCTCTGCTCCGCATTGCGAAAGCCAGCGCTTTCCCCTTACCGCCGATCATCGTCGCCGACACGTACCTTGTGGCGCTGCGCACGGGACGCCCAACTGCTCAGAAGCTCACTGGAACGGTCACAGTTAAGACTACCGGAAGCGATGCGCTGCCGCTCTGGAAAGTGCGGCCGGGATTGCCGTCCTGGTTGACAGTGTCCGTAGCCCGTCAAGGCAAAACCCAGACTCTCACCAACACAGTTTCCCCGACGGGGTTGAAGAAAGGCCTCTATCACGCCCTCGTCCGCGCTGACAATATCGAGCCGCGTTCGGGCAAGCCGATGTCGGCGTTTTATTACGACGTCGATTTGGAAATCACGGGTGATTGAGGTTGTGCGAGCCAATGATAAGCAGCGTTTGTTTATCTGCGAAAGTCTGCAGCGCGGGCGGGCGTGTTAACGCGCTCATCACTCTATTGCGCAACTGCAGGATTCAGGAAGCCGTCGATCTTCTTGACTTCCCCGTCACTCAGGTGAAGGTCTGCCGCGCCGATGACCCCTGCAATCTGTCCAGGGTTGCGAAGGCCCACGATCGCTGCGGTGACGGCGGGATTGCGCAGCGTCCAGGCAATGGCCACCTCGCCTGGAGTACGGCCGTGCGGTTTGCCAATGGCGCGCAGCAGTTCCACCAATTCGAGATTGCGGGACAACTTCGGCTCCTGGAAGTCCGCATCGCGGTGGCGCCAGTCGTTCTCGGGAAGGGCCGCGGCCCGTTCTCGACTCATCGCGCCGCTCAAAAGCCCTGACCTCATCGGGGAGTAAACGATCACTCCAATATTCTGCTCCGCGCAGTAAGGCAGGGTTTCAGCCTCCACGCCGCGGGCCAGCATCGAATAAGGCGGCTGAAGCGAGGTGATGCGAGCAATCGCCTGGGCTCGCTTCATTTGGCCCACACTGAAGTTCGATAAACCGATGTTGCGAACTTTGCCCTCTTCCTTGAGCTTGGCCAGGGTGGACCAACCTTCTTCGACGTCCTCCTCAGGCTGAGGCCAATGAATCTGGTACAGATCGATGACGTCAACTTTGAGCCGTCGCAGGCTTGCTTCGCACTCGCGTCGCAGGGACTCGGCCTTGAGGCTGCCGCTGATTTCGCGTTGCTCATTCCACACGCGCTCGCACTTGGTGAAGACATAAGGCTTGTGCGCGACTCCCTCTAAGGCGCGCGCCACCATTTCCTCCGAGTGTCCCAACCCGTAGACTGCGGCCGTGTCGATCCAATTAATGCCGGAATCAAGAGCCTTGCGAATGGCGGCAATAGACTCCTTATCATCCTGCGGCCCCCAGCCGAACTTGTAGCCCGGCCCTCCTATAGCCCAGGCGCCTAACCCAAGCCGGGTAAGTTGAAGATCGCTATTCCCCAACTTTCGTTTTTCCATGCAAACTCCCTCCAGAGCGTTTTTCGCTCCGCCCAGAATGACACAGACCCGAAAGGGCGCGCTAGTGCTTACTTGCAGAAGTAAGCGTTCTTATTCGTACGGCGTCGGAAGGGCGGGGCTTCAGCCCCGCCGCAGAGAACAGGCCAGTCCTCGGGGCTTTAGCCCCTGAAGCCGCGTTGCTTCAGGGCCTAAAGGCCCCTTCAACCGTGCTCTGCGTGCTGGCGGGGCTAAAGCCCCGCCCTTCCAGGACTCAGAATAGTTACGCTTATTAACATAACTAAGCGCTAGGTCATTCTTCGTTGCGGTAGTCGAGCGAAGCCACCACGGGGCGGACGTCGCGCCAATGGGGTTCCACCTTGACGTAGAGTTCGAGAAAGACCTTGGGTGGAAACAACTTTTCCAGTTCCAGGCGCGCTTCGGTGCCGATCGTCTTCAGCATATCGCCGCCGGAGCCAATAATGATGGGCTTCTGCGAATCCTTCTCCACCACGATGCTGGCGTGGATGCGCGTGATGCTTTCTCCCTCCTCGAAGCTCTCGATGATGACGGCCGTTGCGTAGGGAAGCTCCTGCCGGGTGTGAATGATAATTTTCTCTCGAATGATCTCCGAACTCAGGAAGCGCTCCGGTTGATCCGTGTACATCTCGGGCGGGTAGTATTGGGGCCCCTCGGGCAGCAGCTTGACGATGGCGTCAAGAAGCTCCGTGATGCCCTCACCCCGCAGGGCCGAGATGGGTATGATTTCCTCAAAGTTGTAAAGCTGGGAATAGCGCTGTATGAGCGGTAGAAGCTGCGGCTTTTTCATTCGATCGATCTTATTCAGCGCCAGGATCGTGCGCGGCGCGTATTCCTTCAGCATTTGGACGGCAAACTCGTCGCCATGGCCAAAGCGCTCGGAGGCGTCAACGATCAAGACCGCTGCGTCGCGCTCCGTGAGCGCCTGTCGAACGAAGGTCATCATTTGCTCGTTGAGGCGCGAATGCGGCCGGTGAATTCCCGGCGTATCCATGAGCACCATCTGCGCTCCGGGCCGGTTCACGATGCCCAGAATGCGATTGCGCGTGGTCTGCGGTACGGCCGTAACGATGGAGACCTTGGTCCCCACAAGTCCGTTGACCAAGGTGCTCTTGCCGGCGTTGGGCCTTCCCACGACGGCCACAAATCCTGATTTAGTTTGATCCGCCATGGTTCGTAACCGCCTGGGTGGCCTCCGGAGAAAGAGTCACACGAACTTTCAAGACCGTTCGTTTGTTAGCTTCCAGCACTTCGATGGTAAGACCGTTTTCCTGCACTTTCTCCCCGGGAACGGGGACGTGCCCGAGATGGGTCAGCACCAACCCCGCCAGCGTGGAGTAGCCCGGCGCCTGCAGGGGGACGTGCAATTCGTCACCGATCTGCGACAAATCAGTATGGCCCGACACAAGATAGGAATTCTCTGATTCCTTAACGATGTCCAGCGCGTGGGGCTCGAATTCGTCCTTAATTTCACCCACAATTTCTTCCAGCATGTCCTCGATCGTCACCAGTCCCGCCACGCCGCCATACTCGTCGATGACGATCGCCATCTGGGTCGTGGATTTCTGCAGTTCCTTCAACAGGTCCTTGATGTGGCGCGTTTCCGGAACGAAGGGAACGGGCCTGATCAAGCTACGCAGTGTCACCCGCGATTGTTCTTCCGGCGGCAACTCCATCAGGTCCCGAACGCTCACGATGCCTTCAACGTGGTCCAACTGCCCCGCAAAAACGGGGTAGCGCGTCAGGCGTTTTTCGCGGAAAAGCTTGCGGAGGTCCTCCACCGGGGCGTTCACGTCAATGGCGGCAATTTCCGTGCGCGGCGTCATGACCTCCCGCACTACTTTTTCCCCGAACTCTACCACGGACTGCACCAGTTCAGCCTCTCCTTTTTCAAGCAGGCCATCCTGCTGCCGACCTCGATAAACTCCTGCAGGTTCTCCTGGGGGCTGGGGACCTCCGGTTCTTGTTCCGTAGACTCCAGCAAGCGGCTCATGGTGGTGGAAATGAGAATGGGGAAAGTGAGCGGCAAAGCCAGGTAAACCAACCTTCGCACCACCGGCATCCAGAGCTCAAGGATGCACCTCCGGCCTCATCGTGGCGCGCTACCAGAAGGAATGGGATAAGTTGGTCAGCGATGGCCACCGCCGTCAAGACTATGACCAGGGCCACGCCGATGTTTCCCCACAGGTGGTCCGGCCTGCGCAGAACCAGCAAGGCGGTCACGCCCACGGCGAATAAGTGCATCGCAGCGCCGTGCAACGCGGAAATCGATACGCCGACACGCTCACGGTCAATCGTGATGCGCCCTTCCTCACCGGGGCGAAACAGCTTTCGGGCGCTCACTACGGTCAGGCGGCGCATCAGCAACCTCAAGTAAGAAGCCACCGAGGCGGCCACGAGCAGCGCGCCCAGAATGATCAGCCAGGCAACGTGTAATCAGGATGGTTTTAAGATCCATAGAAACTATTCAAATCTCGACCCCGCGGCTTTGGAGCGAGCGCCGAACCCCCGCAATGGTTCGTACTGTTCAGGCCACAGGCAAGCCGCCAAGAAGTTTCGCGCCGACACTATGAGAAGTCCGTTAATCTCCCGAAATCCCCAGCCGGCTCCGCAGCCGAAGCTCCAGCTTCGTCATCTCACCGCTATCGGATTCATGATCGTATCCCAGAAGGTGCAAAAGGCCGTGCAAAATAAGCCACCGGACTTCGTTCAGGGTTGAATGGCCTTCTTGGCGCGCGTTTCTCCTGGCCGTCTCGACGGAAATCACAATGTCGCCGAGAAAGTTCTTGAATTCCTCCCCGATGCGGTCCACCGCGCCTCGCCTGGCCTTCTTGTGACCAAGCCGCCCGGACCTGTCACGCGGTCGACGCGGGTCCTGCTTCGCACTCCAGGGAAATGATAATACATCGGTCGAGCTTTTCTTGCCTCGATAGATAAAATTCAAGCGTTCAATCTCCCGGTCGTCTACAAAGCAAACATTGTAATCCTGCCGGTCAACACTGAGAGCCCGCCCGAGCCGGCCCATGTATTCGCCGATTCGCGAATGGTTGACGAGGTATTTTTTCTGCCGGTTAAGGACCAATAGGTTAGCCCGGATTTATCACCAAGTTCGATGAGTTCGCGGAAGGGCGGGGCTGCAGCCTCGCCCCTGGAGTTTGTACATTTCACATGGAGGTCAACCGGTTTCTAGCGCTCCCACCACTTTCGGCTTCGCCGGTTGCTAACGCTCTCACCTCTTCCGGCTTCGCCGCCTGCTCCGTGGAAAGGCTCGGCCTTTCCATCTGCCTCCCCCCCTCTTCTCTCTCGCTCGGCGAGGCTGCGCCTCGCCGGACCCTCATCGTGGTCTCGGCCACACGATCTCGTCCAGGTCCCACGGAGCGTCCCGGGAAATCGTAAGCATGAAAGGTCGGGAGGCACAGCCTCCTCGAAAGAAATAAGTACGGAGAACGCCATGGAAAGGCCGAGCCTTTCCACGGAGCAGCGGGCGGAGCCCTTCCCGCGCCAGATAAACACGACCCAACAGATGCTTCACCAGAAATCTAGAAACTCCAGCGGCGGGGCTAAAGCCCCGCTCTTCCGAATCCATAGTGAGAAATCCTGCTTAGGGCCCAGTCAAATTCTGCCGCTGGTCTGATTTCCGACCCTAAGCGAAGACGTGTCCGGCTTCAAGACGTCGAATTTCCCTTATAGTTCTTGTTATTATTTCCGGCCGCATTACGTGACTGGTCGAATTCTTCATAAGCGCGGATGATCCGCTGCACCAAAGTATGCCGGACGACATCCCGCTCCGTGAAATAGACAAAGCTGATTCCGGGCACTCGCGAAACCACCTCAATTGCTTCCACCAGGCCCGAACGCCTCCCGTCCGGCAGATCGATTTGGGTGATGTCGCCGGTAACCACCGCCTTCGAATTGAAGCCCAGCCGCGTAAGAAACATCTTCATCTGTTCACTGGTGGTGTTTTGGGCCTCGTCCAGAATTACGAAGGCATCGTTCAAAGTCCTGCCGCGCATGAAGGCGATGGGGGCAATCTCGATGATGTTTCTCTCAAGAGAACGCTCCACTCGATCAGGGTCCAGGACGTCGTAAAGGGCGTCATAGAGAGGGCGCAGATAAGGGTTCACTTTTTCCTGAAGCGTGCCCGGCAGGAACCCCAGGCGCTCCCCCGCTTCCACGGCAGGGCGCGCCAGAATAATGCGGCTGACTTCTTTGCTGAGCAGCGCATCCACAGCCATGGCCACGGCCAGATAAGTCTTTCCCGTACCCGAGGGGCCGATTCCGAACACCATGTCATGGCGCTCGATGGCATCCACGTAGGTGCGCTGGTTAAGACTCTTGGGAGTGATGGATTTCTTCCCGAAGGTGCGGGCGCGACCGGCCTCGGCAAGGCCTTTGAGCGAAGCCTCCGGGTCCTGGCCTGCGATGCGCAGGAAGGATTCGACTTCCGCGCTGTCAAAATGGGACCCCGTTTCAACCAGGTGGGCGTACTCTTCGAGCGCTTTCTGAGCGCGGTGCACTTCCTTCTCCCCGCCCTCGATCTCGAATGCCTCTGCGCCAATGTGCACCGAGACATTGAAAGACTTCTCGAGCAACCGCAGGTTCCCATCGTGCGTTCCCACTAACTCTTCAACTCCATTCAGAACTTTCACACTCGTTTTCATTTCTTGTGGATGCCTCACACTCCCATAGATAGGAGAATCAGTCTGCTGCGGTGGTCGGGGACGTGCCGAGAACCGGCGTCAGGGAGAGATAGTTTACTTCTCATCAACTCCCCCTCAATTTAGCCTTTGGTGCAGCCAAAGTCAAGTTCTCCCAAGTGCGGGATGAGTGGCCCCTTGACAAACTATGCCCATAAGTATAGGCTAGCATGGAAGTTGAGCTTTCATCCCAACCGTGCCGGCACATCGCGGAAGACCCTGCCCGTCGTCTTGCAGAACTCCAATATGTCGCTTCACCGGCGAATCGCCCACCCCTGCGAAACCTAAAATCACGGAACAAAGCGAGAATGTCTATGAAAACAAAGGGGCGATGCTGGAAAGGAGCTCTCATGCCTGGTGTCCTGAGCCAAAAGTTCGTTAAGATGGCTTTTCTCATGCGCGACCGCTCTTTAGAGGCCCGTCAGAGGCGGCATAGAGTAGCCCAGGGCGCAAGAAGGTGTGAATAAATCATCTGCCACCGACAAACCATCAAAGCGCCCGTGTGTCATTCCGAGCGCAGCGAGGAATCTCGCTCTGTTTCTCCTTCACTTTCAGTGACTTCCATCGGCAGGGCCAGATTCCTCGCTGCGCTCGGAATGACAGGTTCTTACGTAGGATCGATTTTTTCACAGCTTCAACCTCGCCTTTGGGCCACATCTGCGGGCCGCTCCGCGGGCTTAGGATCACGATTGACTTAGTCGACGACTTTACGGTACAGAGGAATTGGTCTTGACGAAATCGCGCTTTCCGAATGTAATGCGGGAGGGGTCAATATTTCAGGTCATTACCCGTAGAGGATTGGTCAAGGCGGAGGAACACAGCCGTTTTTCTTGCGTATTGAGGAGGGTAGCTGTGAAAAACCATCTATTGCTGGCCGGTGTGATGCTGCTCTTGGCGTTGAATGCGGCAGGACAGCAGGCGCGACCCAAAATCGTGGCGGAAGGCGGCACGCCCGATGATCGGGCCGCGGCGCGAGTGCTCTACTGGAACACGCAAACAAATTCCGCCGCCGGGCAGGTCGCTATCGATTACGGCCGGCCCCTCTGGAAGAAGGAGTATGAAGTCAAAGGCAGATTCGATGCCATGACCACCGGAAAGATCTGGCGGATGGGGAGCAATTACTGGACCCTCCTGGACACCGAATTTCCTTTGACGATCAGCGGAAAGAGGGTTGCGCCGGGAGCCTACTACCTTGGCCTGCATCGCTCCGAGGAAGGTTCCGAGTGGAGCCTGGTATTCATCGACCCCGCCAGAGCGCGGAAAGCGCACCTCGACGCTTTTCAGATCGAACGAGCCCCAGTGGAATTCGAAGCGGTGATGTCCATTGTCGCAAAGGCGGAAAGCCCAACTGAGAAACTCACCATCACTTTGTCCTACCCGAAAGATAACATCAAGCATCTCACTCTACAGGTTGCTTGGGGAAACCTGGTGCTTAGTACGCCGATTGATGTTGAGTTACCGGAATAGTAGTGGCCAAGCTTGCAGCCTGCGCGTCTTGCACGCTATGTCACCGCCCTATGCGCTGGTAGTGGTGCGCTTTGAAGTGGCACCTGCTTCCTGTCCGTGCGAAGCCATGGCCAAGATGGCCATGCCACCTCAAATTGCACCACCACTCATGCGCTACAGGGGAGACAACCGGATGCATCCCGGCTATAATAATCAGCTTGATTCTTCAGTTATCCTGACGTGGACTGCTGCCCGGCCCTTGTTGAAGACGAAGTGCCGGGGCATCCCACAGGACACACTAAGAGCGACTTAAACCGCGCCCGAGGCGACGATGCCGATTGAGAGCCTATACACACTTGTTAAAGATGACCCCGAAGCCCGCAGTTGGCTGAGCTTTTTCCACCGGCGCGGTTATCCGCAACTGAAGAATTTGGTGATCGAGCGCGTTTATTGGCTCGAAGGTTCGGTCAATCTCCCCCGATTAATGCCGCTGCTTGTGAACCCGCTTTATCAGTCGCCGGCCGAACACAGTCAGCTTGATCCCAAGCTGGGACCGATTGTGGAGATTGCATATCGTCCCGCCGTGACAGACCCGGAAACGCCCTCGATCCTGGCGGGAGCGCGAGCGCTTGGCGAAAACGGCCTGGAGTTTGCCCGGCTCAGCAGGCGCTACCAGTTCTTTGGCTTGGATGAATCTGAGGCGCGGGGAATTGCCGCCCGGTTCCTTTACAACCGCGTCGTGGAGCGCATCAGGGAGCCGAGCGAAGTGGTTGCCACGCTGCGTCCCACGGGGAACCCCGATCCTGTGGGAACGATTTCCTTCCTGGGTTTGAGCGAAGAGGAACTGGCTGCCCTTTCGAAGGCCCGCTCGTGGTATGCGCCGCTTTCCCAGATGAAAGCTCTCCAGGCGCAGGAGAAGGCCCAGGGGCGGCCGCACACGGATGCCGAAATCGAGATCCTGGTGCAATCCTGGAGCGATCATTGCTACCACACGACCTGGAAAAGCCTGGGGCTGCTGAAGCGGCTGAGCGAGGCGACTGCGCAAATCAACCACCCGTTGGTTGTTTCTTCCTTCAAAGACAACGCCGGAGGCATGGAATTCTACGACGACTGGGTGGTGACCATCAAAGGTGAAACCCACAACTTCCCGAGTTCGATCGCTCCCTTCGGGGGCATCGCGACCAAACACGGCGGAGTGATTCGCGACACGCTGGGGTTCGGCAAAGGGGGCTATCCCATTGGCGGCTCGACCGTTATGGGAACTATGGACCCGAGGATTTCGGAAGTTCCCTGCCGGGGCCTTACATCCTCAGTTAATAGTGTCGGAGTCAATCCTAGCCACCTCCTACTACACGAACCCCATGGGCATTCCCATGATGCACCCGGTTTACCGTATCCATCCCGGCTACGCCAAGTGCTTTGCCCTGGGGCATTCGGTGGGATTGATTCCCAGGAAATATGCCCTCAAAGACGCACCGCAACCGGGCGATGTAGCCCTGCTGATCGGAGGCGAAACCGGCCGTGACGGAATTCACGGCGCCACGGCAAGTTCCACGGGAATGACGGGCGAGACGCTGCAGAAGGAATCCGCCGCAGTGCAGATCGGCCACCCCATCACGGAACGCAGGTTCACCTCCGCCATCCCCGTTTTGCGCGACCGCGAGTGCATTCGCTCCATCACTGACCTCGGCGCCGGTGGCATCTCCTGCGCGGTGGGCGAAATGGGTGCTGAAACGGGGGTGCGCATCGATCTTGACGCCGTGCCGCTCAAGGACAAGAGCCTGACCGCTTGGGAAATCCTGCTATCGGAATCACAAGAGCGCATGCTGCTGGGTGTGCCGCCGGAGAAACTCGCGGAGGCTCGAGCCATCCTCGAGAGGTACGAGGTGGGCTACTCGGTCCTCGGCGAGTTCACGGACACCGGCCGCCTGGAGGCTACTTGGCGCGGCCAGAAGGTTGTGGACCTGGACATGGCGTTCCTTTGGGAAGCCTGCCCGATCGACCCGTTGCAGGTTGCGCGGCCGCAGCGTGACCTCCAGCCTCTGCGCATTTCTGAGCCTCGGACGGAAGCGGAGTGGGGCATCGCAATTCGCAACGTCCTGGCGCACTACCACTGCGCGGACCAGAGCGCTGCCGGTTGCCGCTTCGACACGACTGTCCAGGGACGCACTGCCGTGGGGCCTTACGGCGGCAAGAATCACCGCATGCCCACGAATGTTTATGTTTCTGCGCCCTTACGCGGCAAGCCGCAAGGGGTGATCACCACTCTTGCCTTCAATCCTTTTTATGGTGAAATCGATCCGGCGGCTATGTCGCGCCTGATGATCATTGAGGCCATTACTAAGGCCGTGGCCGCGGGCGCCGACTACCGGGAAATGGTCCTTTGCGACAACTTCTATACCCCGCGCGTGCGCCCGGAGATGGCGTGGGATTTGCGCGCCATGGTCGAGACGATCGCGGACATGTCGGTCGAGCTGGGAGTTCCCTTTATTTCAGGTAAGGATTCAAGCTCCGGGACATTCGAGACCGCGGGCCGCCGCATCGATGTGCCGCCCACACTGGTGGTGGCGGTCATGGGACGCCTGCCCGACGTGGCAAAAGTCGTGAGCAAGGAATTCAAGCGCCCGGGAAACCGGCTCGTCCTCGTGGGCCGGTTTGACAGTGAGGCGCTGGGCGGCAGTGTTTACGCGGACACTAGCGGGCAGCGAGGCGACCGCCTCTTTGACGCCTACGACGCAAACTCGATCCGCTCGTTGTGGGATGCGCTTCTGCAGTTGCACGGCAAGGACGGTTACCTCTCGGCTTCCGCGATTGCGGAAGGCGGGATCCTTTTGCGCCTCTTTGAGGCAGGCTGGGGATCGGGATACGGGGCACGAATTGACTTCGACGCGTTTTCTGTGGGCGGCGCGGATGCACGGCTTCAGGGTGCGCGGTCTGACCGCTCGCCCAACGAAAACTCGCAGACTCTGGAAGCGGGGGCCCGCGCTAGCCGGACTCACTCAAGGAAGGACGGCCTGATTTTCGGTGAGTTCATAGGATCGGTCCTGCTGGAAGTGACGCCCGAATGTAATCTGGACGAACATCTCGGCGATGTGCCTTATCGGATCATCGGAGAGGTCCTGCCGGAACCACAGTTAACCCTCCAGGACGGCGGAAAAATACTGTGGCAGGAACCCGCTGCGGCCCTTGCGGAAGTCTGGAGCAAGCCATTTCGGGAGGTCATCGAATGAGTCGGGGCGTCACTGCCGTTCTTTACAGCCCGGGCACTAACTGCCATGAGGAGACTGCGGCCGCCATCGAATTCGCCGGAGGAAGCGCGGAACTCGTTCTGCTGCGCGACCTGTTGGATGGCCGCACCCGGCTTCGGGACTACCATGCGGCGGTGATTCCGGGCGGGTTCTCCTACGGCGACCACTTGGGTGCGGGACGCATATTTGCTACTATGCTAGTGGCCTGTTTGCGCCAACAACTGGAGGAGTTTCTGGCCGATCGAAAGCCCCTGCTGGGCATCTGCAACGGATTCCAGGTTTTGACTGAATCGGGGATTTTGCCGTGCCGCACCCCCGGCGAGCGCGGCATGGCTCTTCTCGAAAACCAGTCCGCCCACTTTGAGGACCGGAAAATCCGGCTTTTGGTTTCAGGCGAAAAATGCATTTGGACCGACGGTCTGGCCGGTGAGATTCTGGAAATGCCCACCGCGCATGGTGAGGGCCGCGCGATTTTTTGCGATGACGACGGCGCTGACCACAGGGTGGTGTTTCGCTACGCCGATGCCCACGGACACCCCACGATGGAATATCCCTCGAACCCCAACGGTGCGCCCGGGGCTGTGGCCGGTGTGATGGATGAAACGGGTTTGGTTTTGGGGTTGATGCCGCATCCGGAACGTGTTTCTTTGCCCGCCCATTATTCGCAGGACGGGCTTAAGATTTTCACGAATTTGGTGAAATGGCTCGAGCGATGAGCACGGTATGAAAATTCTCCTTGTAGACGATGAACCGGAGATCTGCCGGTTGGTCAAGAGCATGGTGGAACCCTTGGGCGTCGAGGTGCACACCTCCTCGGACAGTCTCGAGGCCGCGAAAATCCTGGAAAAGGAAAAGTTCGACGGCATCATGCTCGATGTTGCCATGCCCAATCTGGACGGATTCCAGCTCACCCGCAAGATCCGCGCCACTCCGCCCAACCGGCAGGCGCCGATCATCATGATTACCGGCATGGACGACGTCGACACCATGCGGCGGGCTTTTGAAGCCGGGGCTACATTCTTCATCGGCAAGCCCATTTCTCGCGAAAAGGTCTACGCAATATTCCGCACGGCTCGCGGAGCCATGCTGGCGGAGCGCCGGCGTTACGCGCGCATTCCCTACCGCACTTCCGTCACCTGCGTCCGGGAAGAGGAAAGAACCAACACCACAAGCATCAACATTGGCGAAGGCGGGATGAGACTTGAGGGCTCGGGCGCTGCGGCGGTCGACGATACCGTTTCTCTCGAGTTCAATATGCCTGATGTCAAGGACGCCATTAAAGTCACCGGCAAGGTCCGCGGCAAAGAAACTTCAGGCCGAACCTCGATCGAATTCATCAACCCAACGGAGGCCAGCCGTGGCCTCATTCGAGAGTATATTTTTGGCAAGGTTACGGAATAATAATACGCATGTGGTATGTCGTATTTGGTATATATTATATAAACTAACAATATATCACATACGACATACCACATACGACATGCCGCGTGCGGCCTTTCATCCCCCCAGGCCCGACCATCGGATATAAACCTCCAGCAAGCGCGCGCCATCGAGCGCCACATAAACCGCGGCGATGCCGAGGAATGTTCCATAGGGCCAGTGATAGTCGCGATAACGGGGCATCGCAAGGGTGAGCGACAATGCCACAATAGACCCGGCAAGCGAACCCAGCAGGATGGTGAGCAGTGTCAAAGGCAGGCCCAGGAACGCGCCCACCATGAGCATCAACATCACGTCACCGAATCCCAGGTACTCTTTCTGCCGCCCGCCCAAAATGTAGAAGGCCTCTCCCACTGCATAGAACAACCCACCGCCCATAGCCGCGCCCAGAACTGCTCCCATAACGGACAGAGCCATTTCAGGGGGGAACAAGCCAAGCCTGGCCAACAACCAACCTAGAGGGCGATCGTCAACCGGGATGAAGAAGCTGAGGACAAAGCCGAGACCGATGCCGAACACGGTCACGGAGTGCGGAATCCGCCGCAGTCCCAAGTCCGTGAAGATGAGGATGACAAGGAGCATTACGAGCGCGGAATACTTCGCGAATTCGGGGCTTACGCCATAGCGGTAGAACGTGGCCACCAGCAGCAGCGCGGTAAGGGCCTCAACCAATGCGTACTGGGGAGAGATCCGAGCGTGGCAATCCCGGCAGCGTCCGCGCAAGAGGAGATAACTCAATACGGGGATGTTGTCGTACCACCGGATGAGATGCTTGCAGGCGGGGCAATGCGAGCGCGGCATCATAATGGACTGCTTCCGTGGCAGGCGAAAGATGCACACGTTCAAGAAGCTTCCAAAAACCAACCCGAGGACTGTGATTAAGAGGTAGAGCATGATTGAGAATCATCCGGATACTAAGCGGTAGTATAGCGCTTCGGTTCGCTGGACCATTATATCAACAGAGAATTGGCGGGCACGCTCGCGCCCGTCGAGGCCCCGCTGCTGGAGGCTCGCCCGATCCCCGGCTGCGGCCGTGATCGCCTCGGCAAGCGCGCCAGGCGAAGCGGGCTCGATCAGCCATCCCGTGCGATCCTCCTCGACCACTTCCGGCAAGCCGCCTACGCGGGTAGCCACCACCGCGAGGCCGTACGACATGGCCAGGAGCGCCGATGAGCCCAGCCCCTCGGACTTCGACGGCATGATGAATAGATCCAATGCCGGGAAGAATTCCGCAAGGTCCCGAATTGCGCCCGAGCGCCGCACGCGGTTGCCCAATGTCTCGCTGCTGATCAAATGCGAATGCCTGTTGGTCGGACTTTCCCCAGCCATTAGCAGACGCGCCTGGGGCAACCTTCCCTGCAAGATCTCGAAGGCGCGTAGGGCCACATCCTGCCCCTTTTCGGGTGTAGAAGCGCCCAACTGGCCAACCAGAAACTCGTTCCCAGAGAATCCCCAGCGGGCGCGCGCTTTGGCTCGAGCTTCCGGCGACGGCAATTCAGCGGGTATCTCGATTCCATCCGGAATCACCTGGATCTTCGACTCGGGGATGCCACAGCCCATCGCCCGCTGTCGAATGAACTCCGAAACGGCGATCACCGCATCGCAAGTGCGGGTGTACTTCAAGCGATAAGTCCAGAGGCGTTTGGGAAGGAACGTCACGCGGCGACTGGCGACGCGCCGGACCCGCATTCCCACCGAGGCGAGCCAGGCCACCGTCTGTCCCCGTCCGTCATGGGCATGCAGAAGGTCCGAGCCCGCGATGCCGAGAAGCTGGCGCAATTGCAGGATTCCCAGACCGTGGCCGGGATCGTATAGGGGCAGCGAAAAGACCTGGAATCCTTCCTCGAGCGCGCAGGCCTCGAGTTCGCTTTCCTCCCGGCAGACGATGATCTGACCGTGCCCTCGCAACCGAAGCCCTCGCGCCAGCAGGAGTAACTGGCGCTGCCCGCCACGCAGGCTCGAGCCTGTGTCGATGTGAGCGATCTTCAAGGACCTCGAGGAAGTCATGCTTGATGGGCCGCGCCGGCACGCAGGCTGGCCAGCTTGGCGTATTTCCTGCGCACGTACCGCGCCGCCATGGTAGCGATCAGGAATCCCTGGTGTCCGTCGAGGACTCCCAGGCGCAAGAAGTAAGTGTGCAGGAAAACCCAGAAGGGATCAAACCCGCGCCGCAGGAAGCCGGCCGTATCGCCCCGCTCGAGCATCTCCTTCGCCGCGAGATCAGTGTAGAGCTCGATCCGTTCCGCATGTTCCTCGAGCGTGTCGCAGGTGTAATGCAGAATCTCGCCCGGCATTGTCCCGACGCGGCCCTTGACCTTAACCGACTCGTGAACGTACTTCCCTTCCCACGCCGCCAACCTCCGGTTGAAGAGGCGAACCTTGTAATCCGGGTACCAGCCGGAATGGAAAATCCAACGGCCAAGGTAGCGGGCGCGGCGGGCAAAGCGGTATCCGTCCGCGACAGGCTCGGACGCTTTCCATCTGCGAATCGCGGCCTGCGCTGCGGCGTCGAGCTCCTCGTCCGCGTCCAGGCTCAGTATCCAGTCGTGCTGGGCGCAGCTTGTGGCGAAGTTCTTCTGTGCCGCATATCCCATCCAGGGCTGGTTGATGACCCGCGCTCCCAGGCTTGCGGCGATGGCAGGCGTCTCATCGGTCGAGCCGGAATCGACGACCACAAATTCATCGGCGCAGTCGAGCGAACGCAAGGCGCGCGTGAGGTTGGCAGCCTCGTTACGGGCAACGATGGTGGCTGAAATCTGTGGCATGGAAATTCGTCGTCACCCGGGCTGCTATGCGACGCGCACCGCTCCCTCATAAATCGCTTCAGGGGGCTCGTTCCCGCCTGAGCGGGAATCCAGCCGGCTCTTGCGTCGCGGCCCCCGCATACGCAAGAGCGGCGGAGGACTGACTGACGTTTGCTTAGCCGGGCGCGGTATGGCCGTTCTCCGCCAGATCGTCGCAGAAAGCTCGCATCTGTGTCCGACCTAAGCCCCAACGGGGCGATCTAACAAAGCCCAGGCCAACGGCCTGGGTCAACGTTGCGCCTTCAATTTCGAAGCCCTGTAGGGGCGAAATACACCTCCTGCGCACGGGTTCGTGATCCCTGGTGCCGAAGGCGAGAGGGACGTGCAGTGGGGACAAAGATCGTGGCATGCGAACTACCCTATTCCGCCCTTTCAGGGCTGATCCAATCCAAACGGGCCGCCCTAGTGACCCAGGCCTGGGCTGTGTTAGATCGCCCCTGTGGGGCTCAGCAGCCGAGTGGAGGGGAGCCGTTTTCGAAGCAGCCCCTACCTTGCGGTCAGGACCGCGGCGAACCCACCCTTCCGTATAAGCTCCGCAACTCGCGCAATGTCCTTGTGCAAAGGCCGATCTTTGGTGAAGGGCGGAGAGACGGTTCGCAAGAGGGCCTTGGCCTTTTCCCCCAGCGGCCCGGTCCTGAGCGGGGCCAGCAATTCGAGGGCCTGGCAGGCCGCGAGCAGTTCGATGGAGAGGATGGCGGTCGAATTGGAAATCAGCGGGCGCAGCTTGAGGGCGGCGGTCATGCCCATGCTCACATAGTCTTCCTTGTTCCCCGAAGTCGGGATGGAGTCTGCCGAGGCGGGATGAGCGAAGACCTTGTTTTCAGAAGCCAGGGCCGCGGCCGTCACTTGCGCCAGCATGAATCCCGATTCGAGCCCGGGCGAGGTCGTCAGGAAAGGCGGCAGGTCGGAAGTGAGAGGATTCACCATGCGGTCGATTCGCCTTTCGGAAATTCCGCCCAGTTGCGTCAGCGCGAGTGCCACCAGATCGAGCGCTGTGGCCAGAGGCTGGCCATGGAAGTTGCCTCCCGAGATAACCTCCCCATCGCGGGCGAAGACCAGGGGATTGTCCGTGGCGCTGTTCATTTCCGTTTCGAACACCTGGCGCGCGTAGCCGAGCGCGTCGCGCACCGCGCCGTGGACCTGCGGCATGCAGCGCAGGCTGTAGGCATCCTGAACGCGCGCGCACCCTTGGTGCGACTTGTTGATCTCACTCCCTTGCGTCAGGCGCCAGATGTTTGCGGCCGTCACCCTCTGCCCGGGATGCGGGCGCGCCCGGTGCAGGCGGTCGTCAAAGGCTTTGCGGGACCCGCGTAAGCCATCGAGCGAAAGGGCGCCCGCCACGTCCGCCGTATCCACGAGGATTTCGGCGCTCCGCAGCGCGAGAAGCCCCACGGAAAGCATCGCCTGCGTGCCATTCACGAGCGACAGCCCTTCTTTGGCTTCGAGCGAGAGCGGCTTCAACCCCGCAGCTTTGAGAGCCGATCGCGCGGGCCCGCGCCGGCCTCGATAAACCACCTCCCCCTCGCCCACCAGCGCCAGCGCCACATGCGCCAGCGGAGCAAGGTCGCCGCTTGCCCCGACTGAGCCGCGCGCCGGCACAACAGGGATGCACCCCCTGATTAAGGAAGCTGCAGAGCAGATCGGCCACGAGTGGGCGCACGCCTGAAAGCCCAATAGCCAGCGTATTGGCCCGCAAGCAGGAGTAGCCCACGCGTCTCGTGAGGGTCCAGCGGCTCACCCACCCCGCAGGCGTGGCTTCGTACCACGTTCAATTGCAGCTCCCGCGCCTGCGCCGGTTCAATGCGCACCGTAGACAGGCTCCCGACGCCCGTGGTCACCCCGTACACAGCCTCCTTGCCGCCGATGATTTCCTCCACGAACTTGCGGGACTCCACCATGGCCCGGCGCGCGCGCGGCGCGAGTCCGACGCGCCGGTTGTCCAGCACCACCTCATAAAAATCGCGCCGTGTCAGGTCGTGTCCCGTAAGCAGTAAATCGCGGGGCATCAGTACCCGGTTTCTCGTGTCCTGTCTCAGAAGTGCGTTGAATGCGTCAGCCCGCGGAGCGGGCGTAAGAGTGTAGCCCACGGCGTAAGAAGCTGTGAAAAAATCATCTGCCGCCGACGAACCATCAAAGCGCGCGTGTGTCATTCCGAGCGCAGCGAGGAATCTCGCTCTGTTTCTCCTCCACTATCAGTGACTTCCATCGGCAGGGCCAGATTCCTCGCTGCGCTCGGAATGACAGGTTCTTACGTAGGATCGATTCTTTCACACCTTCTAAGCCGTGGCTCTGGCGGATCTCCCTCTCCCCCCGTCCCCTCTCCCGCCCGCGCGGGAGAGGGGTGCCGAAGGCGGGGTGAGGGCCGTCCATCCGCCCCTACCGGGGCTTCTGACGAACTGCCGCGTCGTCTCGACCTATATCGCGAATTATTGAGACATAGCACGGCATTCTAATTTCCACGTCCTAATTTCTATATTCCAGCTTGCGCTCTTGCCAGCAACAGATCGCGGTACTTCTCCGGCAAGCTGCACGGATGCCCTTCGTTGTCGGTGATCACGTGTACCGTCTCACCTTCGGCGATGAGTTCATCGGCGAGTTGTTTATAAACTTCATAACCGAAGACCAGCACTCGCTTGCGCATGCCGGTCAGGCGGGTCCGGACAATGATTTCGTCGTCATACCGCGCCGGCGCTTTGTAACGGCAGCGCGCCTCGGCCACCATGATGTAGCGCCCGTCTTCCCGCTCCATGTCGCGGTAGGCGAAGCCATGCTGCGAGCAGAAGTCCGTGCGCCCAATCTCGAACCAGACCAGGTAATTTGCGTAATAAACCACCCCCATCTGGTCCGTCTCCGCGTAGCGCACGCGCAGCGTAGAAGTAGTCCAGTCTGTGGGTATCGTTGCGTCCATCATAGAAGCCAGGGTAAGAAGCAATCCCGGGAAAAACAGTCTACCCTAAATACGATTTTGCACAAGGTCTTGTAGGGTTCCCAAAACCGGCGATAACCTCGCTGCTGATAGGGGGACGGCTTGCCGTGCCCGCAATTCTGCCGGTCCCGACAAGGGTAGGGCAAGCCCTACCCCTACACCGCCCCTTCGGGTCAACGCTCATAGCAAGCTCACTCCGGCGCTGTCCACAGGGTTCCGCAGCACGTCACCAAGGTATCCAAAAAAGCAATTGAGCAGTTGCGAGCCGATGCGCCGATGCTCGATGCTCGGAGCCGATTCCAGAACGCTTTCCGGCAAAACGCCAGCGCTTTCCATGCGCGGTGGGGCGTTGCGGCCAGGAGGAATCGCGCTCTCCACACCCGAAGGAGGGAAGGTTCCGCGTCTGGTTCGGAACGACCGGCTGGCGCGGGAAAAGAACTCGTCGGCGGTTTGCCAACTGAGCGTCATGTCCGGATGCTTTGCGGGGCGCCGTTCGAACTCGATCTTGCCGCGATCGATCACGACAGTCCAGACCAATTCCCAGTCGTCAAGACTCCAAAGGGTCGTAAGCTGCACCTCGCGGATGTGCTGGCGCAATTGTCTGTCCCGACCTGTGAGCACGAATGCTCGCTGAATGATGCGGCGGGCGGCCCGCTTGGAAGGCGGCAGGGGAGAGTCCTGGGTCTCAATCATGCTTTCCGATATATAACACCTCGAAGGGGAAAAATGGAAACTGGAAATTCGCTGATCGAGTTGCCACATCTGGATTCCCGCTTGCGCGGGAATGACCTGAATGGGCTTGTCATCACATCCTAACACACGAAAGCACGGTACCGGTCACACATGAAACCACGTTACCCGTCGCCCTCGCGAAAGCGGGGGCCCATGGTCAGTTCAATGGCTTCCCGTTTCCGCGGGAATGACGTGATTTCGAGAGTGCCCGTCGCGCCGCGGCTTCGAGCAAATCTCGAGAGGGGACCAGTTCATCGACCAGGCCCATGGTCAGAGCTTGGCTCGCGGGAACGCGCTCGGCTGTCAAGAAAAGCTGAGTCGCCGCTGCCCTGCCGATCAATCGAGTCAAACGCTGAGTGCCTCCCCATCCCGTGATGATGCCCAGCGAAGCCCCCGGATGGCCGAACGAGGAATCAAAGGCCGCCACACGAGCATGGCACGCCAAGGCCAGATCCAAGCCGCCTCCCAAACAATACCCCCGGATTGCGGCCACGATGGGCAACGGGAAGTTCACGATGTCGCTGAGGAGCCTTTGCCCAGCGCAAGCGAAATCGCGCGCTCCCACGCCTTCCAATAATGCCACTTCCTCAATGCTGGCGCCGGTGGCGAAGGACCGAGAGTTCGCAGCAATCACCACGCCCTGAAAAAGACCGGAAAACCGGACTTCCTTCAGAAGGTCTCCGATCTCCGTGAGCGCCGACTTGCTGAGCCGAGGGTAAGCTGCGCCCGGCGAAAAGGCCAACACGGCCACAGAATTGTAGCTGGAGAAGTCCATAAGAAAGGAGTCAGGAGGTAGAATATTGAAGTAGGGGGACGGCTTGCCGTCCCCGTATTTCTGCCGATCCCGACGAGGGTAGGGCAAGCCCTACCCCTACACCGCCTGGGTCGAGCCGCGTCCGGCTCCTGCGTGCTCGCGGATGAAGTCCACAATCTGCTGCGTGGTCGCTCCGGGCTGGAAGACTTCAGATACGCCGGCTTTCTTCAGTTCCGGAATGTCTTCGTCAGGTACAATGCCCCCGACCACCACCAAGGTACCTTCGAGGCCTTCTCCGCGCAGCAACTCGCAGATGCGCGGGACGATGGTGCGGTGCGCGCCGGAGAGGATGGAAATGCCGATGGCGTCCACATCTTCATCGAGCGCCGCACGCACCACCATCTCGGGAGTTTGTCGAAGGCCCGTGTAAATCACTTCCATACCCGCATCGCGCAAGGCGCGGGCCACAATTTTCGCCCCCCGGTCGTGGCCGTCGAGACCAGGTTTAGCAACCAGAACTCGGATACGGTTGTCAGTCATTGTTCAAACACCACCTTTAAATCCAGCGAAAAGCCGGGCAGCACGCCAGGCTCTTCCAATGTCTCAGGTTCATGCCGCACAAGGAATCCGCCGCCGGCGCGGTAAACCTGCACTTCCCTAGTCTTCGGATAAAAAACCCACACGGCCTTGGACCCGGCAGCCAGATATTGTTTGACCTTCTGAGTCAATTCCTCCGCAAGGTCAGTCGGCGAGACGACCTCGATGGCCAGCGCCGGCGCGCCTTGAATACGCTTGTCCAAGTCGATGCCGCGCATCCTCTCTTCGGGTACAAACGAAACATCAGGAACGCGCACGGTGTCGGGCGTGAGCTGGTAGCCGGTTTCAACAAAAACCCGCCCCAGCCGCCGCGGGTGGGTAAAATCCCTTAATGCCGCCGCAATGTTATCACGCACCCAATTATGTCTCGGCATCGGTTCGGTCACTGTAATAGTTTCCCCCTCGCTGAGTTCATAAAGGACGCCTTCCTTGACAGGAAGCGCGTCGAATTGCTCAATCGTGAGCAGGGTCTTGGTGGCCATGTCGATTTCCTCTTTATCCTAACGGAAAGCCGGTTCCGTGTACGTCCCAAACACCTTGCGCAGCACGTCGCACATTTCGCCCACGGTCGAGTAGGCGCGCACGGACTCGAGAATGTGAGGCATCAAATTGGCGTCGGTTGAAGCGGCGCTGCCCAGCGATTCGAGCGCCGCCTGAACGCGGGAATTATCCCGCTGCTTGCGCAACTGCTCAAGCTTCTGCCGCTGGCGGCGAGCCACGTTCTCGTCGATAACCAAAATGTTAATGGGACGGGATTCTTCCGTTACAAAATCGTTGACACCTACGGTCACCGCTTCCTTGCGCTCCACGGCCTGCTGGTAGGCGTAGGCGGCATCGTGAATCTCCCTCTGCGGAAAGCCCTTTTCGATCGCCGCCACCATGCCTCCCAGGGCATCGATCCTCTCGAAGTACCGGTAACAGGCCTGCTCGGTTTCCTCGGTCAGCTTCTCCACGAAATACGACCCGGCGAACGGGTCCACCGTGCCGGTTATGCCGCTTTCGTGAGCAATCACCTGCTGGGTGCGGAGCGCAACCGTCACGGCTTCCTCGGTGGGAAGCGCCCAGGCTTCATCGAGCGAATTGGTATGCAGCGACTGCGTTCCGCCCAGCACCGCCGCAAGGGCCTGGAGGGTGGTGCGCACCACGTTGTTGTAGGGCTGCTGCGCGGTGAGCGAACACCCCGCCGTCTGCGTATGAAATCGGCAGTGCCAGGAGCGCGGATTCGCGGCTCCCAGGCGCTCGCGCATCAGCCGCGCCCAGACCCTGCGGGCGGCGCGGTATTTGGCCACCTCCTCGAACAAATCGTTGTGGGCGTTGAAAAAGAAGCTGAGCCGCGGCGCAAACTCGTCTACGCTCAGGCCGGCCCGCTCGACCCACTCGACGTATTCGAGGCCGTCGCGCAAGGTAAAGGCGAGTTCCTGCACGGCGGTCGAACCCGCCTCGCGAATGTGGTAGCCGCTGATCGAAATGGGGTTCCAGCGCGGCACTTCTCTCGCGGCATAGACAATCGTATCCACCACCAGGCGCATGGACGGCTGCGGCGGGAAGATATACTCCTTTTGAGCAATATATTCCTTCAGAATATCATTCTGAGTAGTACCTGAAATCTTGCTTAGGTCTGCTCCGCTCTTTTCCGCCACCGCGAGGTACATCGCCCAGACGATGGCGGCGGGCGAGTTGATGGTCATCGACGTGGTCACGCGCTCGAGCGGCAGCCCGGCCAGCAGGGTCTCCATATCCGCGAGAGATGAAACCGCCACCCCGCACTTGCCGACTTCTCCTTCCGCCAGCGGGTGGTCGCTGTCGTAGCCCATGAGCGTAGGCAAATCGAAGGCGATAGAGAGTCCCGTCTGGCCTTGTTTCAAGAGGTAATGCAGGCGCTGGTTCGTATCCTCGGGGCTGCCAAAACCCGAGAATTGGCGCATGGTCCAGACCCTGCCCCGGTACATGGTGGGGTGGATGCCGCGCGTGAAGGGATATTCACCCGGGTCGCCGAGGTCCCGGGCATAATCAAGGCCGGCAAGGTCGGACGGGGTGTAGAGGCTCTCAACCGGGACGCCGGAAAGCGTCGTAGAGACGCCTCGCCGCTCCGGGCTTCTTTTCAAGGCAGGCCCGAGTACCTTTTCCCGCCAACGCGTCGCAGCATCGGAGGCTTGTCGAGTCGGCGGTTCGGTCTCACATCCCAGATTTGCGGGTTTTTCTTGGGCCATTTTTCAGCACTCTTTTCATCGTGCACAACGACCTGAAAGCCATGTTAGTTCAGGGTCAAGAGCATGTCAAACTCAGTCATAGTGTCGCATTTCAAAGGCGGCGACAGATTTTTGATGATTGGGGGGCCAGGCGACCCCTCGCGAGTTAAGGCGCCGTTCCTTTGTTTTCATAGACATTCTCGCTTTGTTCCGTCAAATTTCAACTCCGATTGCGGATTCGGCGCTCAGGCCGACGCGTGCGGCAAATTGTCCGTGTTGCTGGGGTGCACGACACAAATGTGAGAGTTTGACAGTGAGCGGGGTGTGGGGTTATAATCTGTAAGCGTTTATAACTTACAGATAGGAGGCTTCCTATGAAATCTTCATCCCCAGTCCTAGAGAAACTTCAGATGCGTGATCGCGAACTGAAGGTTCAGATTGCTCAGCTCGGCGAAATGCGGCCCGGCTCTCTGGTGGAGTGCTACCGTAAATGCGGCAAGCCCAATTGCCACTGTGCCCGGACCGGCACCCGAGGACACGGCCCGCTCTGGATGGTGACCCACACCGTGCAGGGAAAGACAGTCAGCCGGGCCGTTTCTTCTGGCGCAGCGCTGGAGCGGACGCGAGCCCAGATGACGGAATACCAGCGCTTTCGCAAGCTGGCTGGCGCTTTGGTGGCGACGAACGAACAGATTTGTAATGCCCAGCTGCAAGAGTCCAACGCGGCGTCATCCTCCGAGATTAAAAGAAACGGTGTGGGCCGAGGGCTTCGCGGTCGAGGTCGAGGGGGAGTTGGAGGCTCTGCTGGGTACCGCCGGGGCTGAGGAACTGGACCTGGAGGCCGTGGAGACGGCCTTACGGCACCGGGCGTTGCGGCTGGCCGCCCGGCTGCTGGAGGAGCGCCTGAATGCGGATCACTCCGACCAAACTCGCTCCACCCAGCCCTGTGCTTGCGGCCAGTCAGCGCGCTACGTGGGGCGGCGAGCCAAGTGTTTCCAGAGTGTGTTGGGGGAATTGAAGCTGGAGCGAGCCTATTATTATTGCCCGGGGTGCGGTCGGGGATGGTACCCTCGCGATCGAGCGTTGGCGCTGGAGGGTGCTTCGCTCTCCCCCGCCGTGCAGCGCAGGGTGGCCAGCGTGGGAGCGGCGGTGAGCTTTGAGGAAGGCAGCGCCCTCTTGCGGGAGTTGGCGGATGTGGAGGTGCAGGCCAAGCAGGTGGAGCGCGTGGCCGAACAGTTGGGAGCGGAGATCGCGGCGGAGGAGCAACAAACGGCCGAGCCCCTGGGCGACCCGCCTTCGGCTCCCACCTTGTATCTGGGCATGGACGGGACGGGGGTTCCGATGCGTGCCACGGAATTGAGCGGTCGAGGGGGGAAGCAAGCGGACGGCTCGGCCAAGACGCGCGAGGTGAAGCTGTGTACGGTTTGGAGTGCGGAGTCGCGGGATGCGGAAGGCAGGCCGGTACGGGACGAAGGTTCGGTGAGCTATTCAGCGGCCCTCGAGAGCGCCGCCCGTCGGGACACCGACCGCGAGCTTTCCCGGTTCACCCAGCGGGTGGAGCGGGAAGCGATCCGTCGCTGCTGCCGGGATGCCCAGCGTCTGGTGGTCGTGGGGGACGGAGCGGCGTGGATCTGGAATCTGGCGCAAGAACTGTTTCCCCAGGCGGTTCAGATCGTGGATCGTTTCCATGTCAAGGAGCGCTTGAGTGAACTGGGCAAGAGTCTTTACGGAGAGGCCGGCGAGAAGGCCAAGCCGTGGACGCAAAGGCGGTATCGGGAACTGGATGAGGGACGATGGAAGAGTCTCGTTGCCGCTCTCCTCCGCCACGCTCTTCACTCCCAGCCGGCTCGCGAATGCTTACAGTATCTGCGCCATAATCGGTCTCGTATGCGTTACCCCGAATTCCATGCGCAGGGCCTCTGCACCTCTTCCGGAGTGGTGGAAGCGGGCTGTAAAGGGGTGATCGGCACTCGGCTGAAAAGAGGCGGCATGCACTGGACTCTGCGCGGGGCCAACGCCATTATCGCCCTACGGTGCTGCAAACTCAGCGGGCGCTTCCAGGACTTCTGGGAACAGCGATCTGTTGTGAAGAACCCTGTGTGACTTCTACCACATTCTTGTCGTGCACCCAGTCGGCATTCGGACGGTCAACAGTCGAGAGACCGTATCCTGATGATGTGTTCGAAATGACGCAGGCACGCGATGCCCCACACGCGTCAAAGTGCGGATTTGTTGGGAGCTGCCGACAGTTGACTGTGGACTGTCAACTGCCCATCAGAACCAGAAATGCCAGGCCGTGTTGACGAGCGCATGCGTCAGCGCCGAGGCGGAAATCCTCTGGCGGCTTCGGTACGTGTATCCGTAAAACAATCCTGCCAACGTCGCGAGAATGCCGTATCTCCAGTTGGGAACCGGAGCGTGATGAAGATGGGAAGCTCCGAATATGACCGAGGCAATCAGCAAGCCATAAACGCCCGCCGGCCCTCGATGGATGCTCCGTGATAAGAGGTTTTGCAGGATGCCGCGGAAAAGCAATTCTTCCGGGATGGCAATGGTAAGGTAAATGGCAAAGAACTGCAGAGGCAACTGGCCGAGAGAGGCGCTCGAGAAATGCGGGTGAATAAAGTGCAGCACCAAACCCAATGGAATCCCTAGGAGAGTAAATGCCAGGAAGTTGAGGAACCCGTCCACCGCGTCCTGCTTCCTCCAGAGTAGCCGATAGCCAATGCCTTCCAGGTTGCGTACCACCGCAAAGGCGTACATCCCCGCGCAGACGCAGAAGAGCGGGCGGAAGATGTAAAGCTCGAACGGCCAGGTCCAAATTCCCTTCAACCAATTTGCAGCGACCGGAAGCGCCAGCGCCAGCATGGCCGCCACATCCCGCCAAGTCAGGTGCGGAGGCCGGTGCAGGCGGTCGGGAAGCAGCAACAAGGTGGGCGCTACGATGTAAGCCAGCAGCTTGGCGGTTCCGAGCAGCGTCAACGACCGGGTTCCCAGCGCGTAAACGAGGTACGGAACCAGCAGGCACAGCGGCAAGCTCACTGCTGACCAAACTGACCCCACCGCCCGCTGCCGCAGGTAGCGCAGTAGGCTCGGCTGGCTCAGGCCTACGAACACGCTAAGAGTGAGCGAAAGACTTAATATTATAGCCGCAAGACGTATGGGGTCGGGATGAATCTGAAGCAGCATCGCCGCCGTCGCGGCCGCGGACATGAGGATCAAGAAGATCAGAAGAAGGGCTGCTCTTTTCATCAATTCCTGCCAATGTACGCTTGTGTTGCACCCATGGTCAAGGCGTTCCTGCTGCGCTCGAGGCCCGCACCTTGCTGAGGCTTTGCCGGGGCAGGCCCCGCACCTGGCGGCTGAGAGACTTGAAGCTTATCAGAACCGAAGTCCACTTGGGCGAGGGGAATAAATTCGACGGGGCCGAGTTTCTTCAAATCCTTTTCAAAGCCGGAAAGGTTGCCCACGAGCACGATGATGTCATTGTCGGGAGCCAGGCGTTGGCCGGAGGCGTTCCACACCTCGTCGGCAGTCAGGGCCCGGAGCTTCTCAGGAAAGCGATTCCAATAGTCGAGCGGCAAGTTGTAGACGAGCAGCTCCAAAGTGTGGGCGGCGACATCCTCGGACGATTCAAAGTCCAGAGCGAGATGGCCGATCAGGTACCCCTGAGCGGTTTGCAGCTCGTCTGCCGTGATGGGATGATCGTGCATCCGCTTGATCTGATCGAGCGCGAGATGCAGGCTCTTCATTGTCTCCGCAGTGCGCGTGAACGTCTTCGCCAGCCACATGCCCGCCGTCTGGTAAGACGGGAGCTCGCTCGAAGCTCCATAGGTCAGCCCCTGGTGGCTGCGCAGGGCCTTGAATAGCCGATTCTCGGAGGGCCCGCCCAGGATTTGGTCTGCGATACTCATCGCCAGATAATCGGGGCTGGTCCGAGACACCCCGAGGTTGCCAATGCGGATCTCCGTTTGCACTGCGTCCGGCTTGTCGATGGCGAGAATTCGGTGTGACCCCGTCCCCGGCGATGCGGCAGGGGCCTCGATCGGTTCCCGGTTCGTCCATGCGCCAAAGTGCTTCTCCGCCCGTTCAAAGGCCTCGCTGGTATTAATGTCTCCGACTATAGCAAGGACTGAATTTGAGGGTTGATAATAGCGGTTGTAGAAAGCTCGAAGGTCCTCGGGAGCGATCCTCTTCACGGAGGCGACTGTTCCGTCTTCGGGGTGTCCGTACGCGGTCCCCAAAAAGGCCAGGCGACGCACGGCGGCATCTGCGACGTAATCGGCATCGTCGCGCACCACTTCCAGGCCCGAGAGGGTCTGGCGGCGCTTCCGCTCCACTTCCGCCGGATCGAAGGTGCAATGCATCGCCATGTCCGAAACAAGATTGAAGGCCAGTTCTTCATGATCGTTGAGGACGCTGAGGCTGAGGTGCGATTCATCCCATCCCGCGCCCGAATCCACCGATCCCCCGACGGAGTCAATGGCCTCGGAGATTTGGCTGGCATTGCGCGTTGACGTCCCCTCGGTGAGCAAGGCGCTGACCAGCATCGCCGTGCCAGGCAGCGCAGCAGGATCTGATTCCGCGCCAGACTTCACCACCAGCCGCACTGTCACAAGCGGGAACATGTGGCGCTCGACCGCAACCACCTTCAGCCCATTGGGGAGGACGCGCAAGGCAGGCGCAGGCAGCACCAGCGGCTTGGGCGGTAAGGCCTCCGGGGGGAAATCGCGCGCCAATGCCACCGCTGCGATAACGAGCGCGGCCACCAAAAGCGGAAACCTCCCGGCAGCGAAGCGGCAGGCTGCTGCCCCTTTGCGACGGCCTTCAGGCCCGCCTTCTGTGGGTGCTGACCTGATGGCCAGCCCCGCCCCTGCCCCGAATTCAGCCGCCGATTTCATCGCCCTCCTGCTTTTTCGAGACTCGCCGCTTTCTCACCTGCTTTGTTTTTTGGATACACTTCGACCAGCGTCATGTTCTCCGGGACGAAATACTTCTGAGCCACGCGCTGGATATCCGCCGGCGTAACGGCCAGGAATCGAGCGAGCTCCGTGTTGACCAGGTTCGCATCTTTGAGGACGACCGCAGCATAGCCCATTTCTTCCGCCCGGGTTTGCACTGTCTGGCGGCCTAAAATGAAATCGCGCAAGGTCTCGTTTTTGGCTTTCTCAAGCTCCGCATTGCTGACCGTTTGCGTTTTCAATCTGGTCAACTCCGCCTCGACTTCAGCTTCCCCTTCGGCCGGCGTGTGGCCCTGGTTCAGGACGGCAAACGCAAAGAACAGGTTTGGATCCTCGGTGAAGTTCCCGCTGCTCTGCGCTTCGAGCGCAATCTGCTTGTCGTAGACCAGTCGCCGATAGATGCGTGAACTCTCCCCTTCCGAAAGGATGTAGGACGCCAGGCGCACGGGATAGGCGTCGGGGGTTCCGTCTGCAGGCATATGGTACCCCTCGACGAAGGCGGGAAGCGCCACGTTCAAATCGAGTTTCACGGCCCGCTTTGCCGTCTGGGGCGGTTCCTGGGGGACGGGACTGGTTGGCAGGCGCACCCCGCGATCGAGCGGCCCGAAATACTTCCGGATGGCAGCTTCCGCCTCGACCGGGTCAAAATTGCCGACGATGATCAGAGTGGCGTTGTTCGGAACGTAATAGGTGTTGTAAAAGTCCCGGATATCGTCAAGCCGGGCATTATCCAGATCATGCATACTGCCGATCGTCATGTGCTGGTAAGGATGGACGGTGTAGGCGTGTTGATACAATGTCTCAACAACCGTCCCGTAAGGGGGGTTGTCGAACCGCAGGCGCCTTTCTTCTTCCACGACTTCCCGCTCGTTATCGAATACAGTTTGCGTAATGTCCAGATTGCGCATCCGGTCTGCCTCCAGCCAAAGCACCACGGGAAGCTGCGAGCTGGGCGTGGTGTTCCAGAAAACGGTGGTGTCTTCCGTGGTATAGGCATTGTTGACGCCGCCGGAACGAATGACGTAGTCGGAAAACTGCTCCGCCCCGACGTTGGTTGTTCCTTCAAACATCAGGTGTTCGAAGAGGTGCGCAAAGCCGGTCCTTCCGGGAACTTCGTTTTTGGACCCGACGTGATACCACATTTGAACTTCGACCACAGGCGATTGGTGGTCCTCCACAAGGTACGCTTGAAGGCCATTCGGAAGGCTCAGCGTTCGGATGGCTGTGTGAGGCAGCGTGACGGCGCCGCAAATTGGTGCAAAAAGCAGAAGAACCGTCGCGAGAGCGACCGCGCGCGCCAGGTTGAATGGATGGAAGATTTTCGACAATCCGCCCCACGTGCCCAAAAGCCCGCCTTGGCGGGCGATATAGTGTGGCCCACGGCGACAGCCGTGGGGACAGGGCAAAGTGAGAATAACTTCTAAGCCCCGGCAGGGGCGACATAATCCCGATGGGTCTGGGAAGATTCTTCTGTCGCCACTACCGTGGCTCAAGAGTGACCGGGCGCCACGGGTCCCACGGCTCTGAAGGTGTGAAAAAATCATCTGCCGCCGACAAACCATCAAAGCGCGCGTGTGTCATTCCGAGCGCAACGAGGAATCTCGCTCTGTTTCTCCTCCGCTATCAGTGACTTCCATCGGCAGGGCCAGATTCCTCGCTGCGCTCGGAATGACAGGCTTTTACGTAAGATCGATTTTCTCACAGCTTCTTTCGCCGTGGGCCACATTACGGCGCTGCTAACGCAGCTTCGGACAATGGCGAAACCATTATGTAAACGCTTGTAGGGCTTGCCTTACCCGAGCCGCTGGACAACCCTGCTCAAAGGAGGACAGCAAGCTTTTCCCCTACACCATTCAGTCCGTCCTATCGTGACATACCCTCTGAAGCGCCGAGGAGATGTAGCATCCGAAATTGCGCGGTCCCGCCCCTCTTTCATTGTACCCGAAAAAGCGGCGCGCTCGTGGTGAGACGAACGAAGGGTTGAATTCCGCTCACTCGCTGTATTTCTGCACGATAGGATAGCGGCGACCCATCCCAAAAGCTTTGGCGGTCACTTTGAGTGTAGGCGGGGCTTGCTGGCGCTTGTACTCTGCGGCATTGACCATGCGGATGGTCTCTCTCACCAAAGCGAGGTCCAGCCCATGCCTTTCAGCAATCTCCTGGGACGACCGCGCGTCTTCGATGTAGTCCTTCAGAATGACGTCCAGAACTTCATAAGGGGGGAGGCTGTCCTGATCGGTTTGGTTGGGCCGCAATTCTGCTGAAGGAGGCTTATCGAGGCAGGCTTGTGGGATGCGCTCGCCGGCCCGATTCACGTATCGGGCTAATTCATAGACCATGACCTTCGGAAGGTCGGAAATGGCGGCGAGGCCTCCGGCCATATCTCCGTAAAGCGTGCAGTAGCCGGCGGCAAGCTCGGATTTGTTGCCCGTGCTGATGACCAGCGAACCGAACTTATTGGACAAAGCCATGAGAATATTGCCGCGCACGCGAGCTTGAACATTCTCTTCCGTAACGTCGCGAGGCCGCCCTTCGAACGTGGACGCAAGAGCAGCCAGATAACGTTTGTAGATAGAGGTAATGGGGATAATTCTAAAGTTGATATGGAGATTCCGGGCTAAGGCTTCAGCGTCCCGGACGCTTCCCGCAGAAGAAAACGGCCCAGGCATGCCCACTCCGGTGACGTTCTCGGGTCCTAACGCATCCGCGGCCAGCGTCGCGACCAGCGAGGAGTCGATACCGCCGCTCAGACCAATGATCACTTTCTTGAACCCGCACTTCACCACGTAGTCATGGATACCCAGCTTGAGGGCAAGATATACCGCTTCGATCTCGGATGCAGGAGAAGGATGGATGTTAGGCTGGCCGCCGGAGGTGTCGAAAATCACCAGGTCTTCCTCGAAGGAGCGCGCGCGCGCGGCCAGTTCGCCCTTGGCGTTGAAGGCCATACTCGCGCCGTCGAAGATTAGCTGGTCGTTTCCCCCCACCTGGTTGACGTAGACAACCGGAATGTGGCGAGTCGCAGCAATAGTCTTCAGCATGTTGTGGCGCAACTCTGTCTTCTCAGTACTGTAGGGGGAAGAGGCAATATTCAACAGGAGATTAGCGCCGGCGTGAACACTCTCTTCGACGGGATCACGGGTGTAGAGTAGTTTCTTCCAGAAATGCTTGTCGTTCCAGACATCCTCGCAGATGGTGACGCCGAGTCTGAAGCTATTCAGCTCCTGGACGCGCGCCGATTGCCCGGGCTCAAAGTAACGCGACTCGTCAAATACGTCGTAAAACGGCAGCAGGATCTTCGCGTAATCCAGAACCACCTTGCCGTTCTGGAGGAGCGCAGCCGCATCCGCCGCGGCTTTGCCTTGCACTGCATTCGACCGGCGGACGTAGCCCACAAGCGCTGGGAGGGGGGGGAGCAAGGCGGCCAATCGCGCCAGTTCATCTTCAGACCGGCGGATGAATCCCGGGCGCTCCACCAAGTCGCGCGGCGGGTAGCCGCAAAGCGCCAGTTCAGGAAACACGACCAGGTCCGCACCTCGCTCTTGAGCGCATTGCGCAAACTTCACCATGCGCTCGATGTTGCCGGCAAAGTCCCCCACGGTGGGATTGATTTGGGCAAGGGCGATCTTCATGACTCGTTATTAGTCTATCTCATGGTTTCCGCGCGCCGCAAGGTGAACCGGACGATTTGTGATGGGTGATTTGTGAATGGGCAAGCGCCTGAAGCTAGAATGGTATGCCTTATGAAATCTGAGATGTCAAATTGTGTCCAGCCAGCCGAAAGTGTGCAGGCTGAAACAGCCACACCCCCGCCCACAGGCGAAGGTGTGTCGTCAAATTTCGAATTCTGATTTTGCGCAGTTTAGGCGCTGAAGGAACTACCGCACCCGCAGGTGGTCTTTACATTAGGGTTGTCGAACTTGAAACCAGCGCCTTCCAAGGTCTCGACGTAGTCGATCTTGGTGCCATTGATGTACATCAAGGACGCCTGGTCGACAAACACCTTCAAGCCCTCGAATTCATAGACCTTGTCTACCCCGTTGCTCTGATTCTCAAAGTTCATCTGGTACGAGAATCCGGAACATCCTCCACCCACCACCGCGACACGCAAGCCCGTGGGGGCAGGATTCTGCTGGGCCATGATTTCCTTAACTTTGGAAACGGCCTTGGAGGTAAGCTCAATGTTCATCGAAAAACTCCTTATACTGTTTGATTTCCGTCCGGCACCCTTTATATCAGATGAACCAACATATCAGAGGGATACATAGAAATCAAGCTTGTGAACCGGGCGGGCCTAATGGTTCGCTATTTCTTGCCACCGGCGGACGCGGGAACGGGTTCCAGAAGTTGCTCTTTGCGGTACACCAAGGCGTTTGTATCGTAAGCGGAAATCTCGAAGCCGTGGCCGTGAGTAATGGCGTCGCACGGGCAAGCCTCAACGCAGTAGCCGCAAAAAATGCAGCGGTTGTAATCGATGTTGTAAACCTTCGCGTATCGCTCCGCCGCGCTGACTCGATTCTCGCCTGTGTTGTCAGCCGCCTCGATGTATATGCAATTCGCGGGGCAGGCCGCTGCGCAGAGGAAGCAGGCCACGCATTTCTCGAGTCCGTTTTCGTCGCGCTTCAAAATATGCAGCCCGCGATAGCGGTCTTCAAAATGAACGGGCTCGTCCGGGTAGTTCTCCGTCACTGTAGGCTGGAGCATGGTCTTGAAAGTGATCGAGAATCCCTTGGCCAGCGCGGTAGCGGAATCGGCGATTTCCCGAAATATGTTTGGCATACCCTGTCAGAAATTCAGTATAGTAAATGGCACGGAACAGGTCAACCCGATGCTTAGCGCCGCGCCAGTGATGACTTTCCCCGATGACTTCAATGTTCATCCCCGCAACGAATTGAGCCCAGGGAGAATCCATAAGAGGAGGGGATCCTTATGAACAATTCAAGGATCTTGGGAAGCCTGATAGCAGCCGTCATGTTTTCAGCCATCTTGTTTGCCCAGGACGATGCGATTACTTTGCCCGCCGGAAGTGAGCTCCACGTACAGTTGACCGTGACGCTCAGCTCGAAGACCAGCGAAACCGGCGATATGTGGACGGGCAAGGTCGTTGAACCGATCTTCGGTAAAGGCGGGGAGATCGTCCCCGAAGGCAGCATCGTGGACGGCCATATCACCTATCTGAAAGGCCCGGGGCGAGTGAAAGGCAAAGGCGAAATGCGACTTGTGGCCGACAGCATCGCCACTCCCGATAGAGCAAAGTACGAGATCGTCGCCAGCCTCGAAGACGCCAAGGGGGGCAACGTGACGGATCAAGAAGGCACCTTGCAGGGGCCGGGCAAGGGCAAGAAAGGGACAGCCGTCGAAACCGGCGTGGGCGGCGCGGCCGGCGCGGGGATTGGAGCGATTGCGCATGGCGGCTCGGGTGCGCTCTACGGTGCGGCGATTGGCTCCATGGCCGGCCTGGCTCACGGGGTTCTCAAGAAAGGAAAGGACATCGTCGTTCCTGCGGGCACCGAGATGACCTTCGCCATCGCCCGTGAGACAACGGCGAAGAAGATGCCCCTACCAAGGTGATGCTATGATCAAATCCATATTTGCGTCAGGACTGGCGGCCATTCTCATCAGCGCGGCAATCTCCTTTGCCGCGGACGACTCGATCACACTGCTTGCCGGAAGAGAACTGCACGTGCAGTTTATCACCGAGCTCAGCTCAAAGACCAACGAGACCGGCGATATGTGGACCGGGAAGGTCGTCGAACCCATCTTCGGAAAAGGCGGCGAAATTGTTCCCGACGGTAGTACCGTTGACGGTCATATCTTCTTTGCGAATGGCTCGGGGAAGGCCAAAGCCAAGGACAAAGAGAAGGGCGAAATGATGCTCGTCGCTGATTCCATCTCGACTCCTGATAGCACAAAGTACAACATCGTCGGAAACGCGGGAGCCGCCCAGGGCGCGCAGGCCACGGGCCAGGGAATGGGCCCCGTAAGCGTCGCGGCGCGCACCTTTTCCAAGAAAGGCAAGAACATCCAAATTCCCTCAGGAACTGAGGTGACGTTCGCGATTCCCCACGACACAACGGCTACGAAAGTGCCGGTCAGGAAGTAGGGTTTTGGGTTTAGGGATCAGGGGCTAGGGTTCAGGGCTTAGAATTTGGATTCCGAGATTTGGAATTTGAAATTTGAAATCTCCAATTTCAGATTACGCATTGTTATATATAATAATATTCACATTAACGACAACAGAGGAATTACAGCCCCGCGGCCAGCTACTTCGCCTCCATCGCTACGACCCGCTTGCGGCTTGGCACCGACATACCTGCTCTCGTAACAGTTTTCGGACCACTGACAACTGACTACTGACAACTGACTACTGACAACTGACTCCTGCGCCTGATGTCATCGACAATCTGCTTGCCGTGGAATCGGCCGTTTTCGATGAAGATCTCGTTCGTATCCATCCCCGCGATGATTACGCCGGCAAGATACAGCCCGGGTATGTTACTGGCGCGCGTTTCCGGGTGGCATTGCGGACGGCAGGTGTTCGGGTCGATGCGCACTCCGGCGCTGCGCAGGAAGTTGAAATCCGGATGATATCCGGTCAACGCAAAAACGAAGTCATTGTCGAGGCGCGCCGTAGTGCCCTGCGCATCCCGAACCTGAATTGAATCGTTCGTGATCTCGGTCAGCGCGGTGCCAAAGAGCGCGCGGATGGAGCCTGCCTTGATTCGGTTTTCGAGGTCGGGCCTGATCCAATACTTGATGTGCCGGCTCAGTTCGCGCTCGCGAACCACCAGGGTGACCTCCGCGTCATAGCGATAAAGATCGAGTGCCGCAATCGCGGCCGAATTCCCTCCCCCAACCACGGCCACGCGGCGCCCGAAAAACTCGTGCGGCTCTAGGTAATAGTGCGAGACTTTGGGCAAGTCCTCTCCCGGAATATTCATCATGTTGGGCAAATCGTAATACCCCGTTGCCAACACGACGTTGCGGGAGGCATACCTGAGGCGCTCGCCGCCGCGTCGCTCCGTTTCAATCACGAAACCGCCGTTCTCCTGCTCCACTCGCATCACCCGCTCTTCATATCGAACGGGCAATCGGTAGTGGCCCGCCACGCGGCGATAGTATTCGAGAGCTTCGGCGCGCGTGGGCTTGATGTTGACGCTCGGGAATGGAAGGTCGCCGATCTCGAGCAACTCGCGGGTGGTAAAAAAGGTCATGTTGGGCGGGTAATGAAACAACGAGTTCACGAGGCAGCCCTTTTCGAGAATCAGCAGCTTCAAATCCGCCCGTAACGCATCAATCCCGCAGGCCAGTCCCGTCGGCCCCGCCCCCACTACCAGCACATCGTAGACGTCGTTCATTCAGGTATTGTCCCTTTCCCGTCAGAGTAGGCAGAAAGCAGAAGGCAGAAAGCAGAAGGCAAGAGGCAGAACTTTCTCTCCGCCGCTGACGAACCGCTTCCTCCTGCGTTCCGCTTACTGGATTCTGCTTTCTGCCTTCTGCCCGCCGTGTGTGGCGCCGACATTAGCTTTCTATGTCAGCGACACCGGGCGTATACAAGTCAACGTATGCGCCATCGCCGACCTTCTCTCTGCCTCTGAGGAACCGCTTCCTTCTGCATTCAGCTTTCTGCCTTCTGCCTACTGCTTTCTTCCTACCCACCCGCCCCCGCCCCGCCGCCGAGCAGTCGCTGCAGGTCAACCTTGAACCGGTCGTAAGCTGTCAGCAACTCCGGCGTGGCGGGGACGGATTCGGCCTTCCAGACGAAGGCTTTGCCCTCCGGTCGCTCCACCAGCATCGCGATGCCTTCTCCCACATGATACCCCACCTGGCCGAAAAGCTTGATCTTTCCTTCGCCGGTCTCGAGCAAAGCGACAAAAGCGTCTCGCTCAACGGCAAGGTATCGAGCGTACCTCTCGAAGGTCAAGAACTTGAAGCTGGCTTTCAGCAACGACTCGAGGACGGCGACTTGACCGGAGCTTAATTCCGGCATTGAGTTTTCCACTGCGATCCTTTGTTTTCTATAACATTCCCGCTTCGTTCCTGCAATTCTTGCGCCTGCCCCTGATCTTTCAGCCGCTGGGACTTTGACACATTGTCGGCTCGGTAGCAAGTCTCGCAGCGTTGCCCTGCTGGGGTGCACAGGCCGGGAGAAGTTGCCATGCTGCGAACCGCGGTGCCGGACCGTTTTCCACTGCGATCCTTTGTTTTCTATAACATTCCCGCTTCGTTCCTTCAATTTTGATGCGACTCGGTTCGTTACGAAGGGGCCTTGATAACATACTGGCGCTCCGCAAAGCACCAAGGTTGAGCTTCGCCCGCGAACCATTCCCCCTGTCCGATTGAGGGCGCCGGCAGCCTGTGGGCTTTCCACAAAGGCCTTCGTCATTGACATTCTGGCCTCCTACGGTCCGTGACTTTTTAAAATGTTCGCGCGCGCATGCAACGACATTGTGTCCTCCTCGAAAGCACGGGGCATTCACGAGGCTTGCGGGGCGGCGCCCACAAATCACACACGCATGTAGCCTATCTCATTGAGCAGGTTTTGTCAAGCTCGGCTTCCGGCTTCGATCGTTCCTCTTGGACCCCCTCCGTTCCTGCTGTTTACAATTTCTTTACCAAACCTTTGCAGCTTGTGAACATCCCTGGCAATTATATGAATCATATTAAGGAGGCGTGGCATAAGCGCCCGGAAAACTAGCTGCCAGGAGACAAGAGTTATGCGCCTTTCAACCCTGATCCTCATCTGCTTCATCGGCGCCGCTGGAGTGATGCTGCGTGGCGAGGCTCCCACTGCCGATGCACACGAAATCCAGGTGAGCGCCCGAAAATACGAGTTTGACCCGAGCACAATCACTGTGAAGAAAGGCGAGCATGTGAAGTTTACAATCACGGCCATCGACCACGATCACGGGTTCAAGCTCGAGGCCTTCCAGATCGACAAGTTGCTAAAGAAGGGGCAAGCAACCAGCATCGAATTCACCGCCGACAAGACAGGAACCTTCCCGTTTCAGTGCTCTCATTTCTGTGGAATGGGACACGGGAAGATGAAAGGGCAACTGGTAGTGGAAGACTGATTACAGCGAGCGCGGGCGCTCCGGCCGGCTGGCGAAAGCGCCGGCAGCGGGCCACGCTCTCCGCAAGGGAGTTTGTGTGAGAAATCGTTTTTGCTGTCATTCCGAGGAGCCGCTGGCGACGAGGAATCTCGCAGTGCGTTGAAAAATACTCAGAGCGAGATTCCTCGCTTCGCTCGGAATGACAGTGCGAAGTTGGTTTTCACACAGACTCGAAGGGAGAGGGCCATCAGCGATGATTGATTTCAGCCCTCTCCCTTGGAGAGAGCGTGGCAGTAGTAGCGAGCCGGGTGAAGGGTCTCTTCCCATAGAGCCTCGCTGGGGTGGCGCAGACATTGCCCTGTATGTCGGCGCCACCCACGACACTAGCTTCGTGGCGAACACCTACGTTAACTTAGCGCTTATGGGCCTCCACCCTGGGTTTGGGTCCAAGGGTTCCCACCTGGCAACCGTCGTGCTCGAGGGGCCCTCGCGTTCAACCAGTAGATCCACGTCAACAGAAACTCACCGTTGAGCCTGGTCACTTCCGTAGTGGCCCGCTGGAACAAGCATTTTTCCGGAGACTGCGCTGAGATTCCCTCCAGATGATCCAAGACCCGGAACGTGTTCCCCGCATTCTGAAGGCGATAAATTTCCCCCGTAACTAACTTCCCTGCCCTTGCGGATCCTCGTGCGCCGGGGTGCTTCCCCAGGTCGAACAGCTCAGCCTGCGCCTTTCCGATGGCGATGAATTCCGCTCCTAACCTCTTCAGGTGGTGGTGCAGTGCGCGGCCCCGGCGCAGCGTGCCATAGACGAAGAGCAGGTCGGTTTCGAGTTCAGGCTGGGGGGGCGACACAAGATCTCGTTCCAGAACCCATATCTTCGAAATATGTTATAACGAAATTGAAATCACCTGGATTCCCGCTTTCGCGAGAATGACAACCTATGCGTCATCCCCGCGAAAGCGGTGATCCACTCTATTCACCGGCTTCGAGGGTTTCAAGGATGCGGCGCAAGGTGGCTATGATCTCCTCGCGTTCGACGTTGTTCTTACGAAACTGCAACACCAGTTTAAAATCCTTGGCAGGAGGAACAAAACGGAAGACGGCGGGGCGGGATTTATTCTCGGGGTTGCGCTCGGCGCGAGCCTGTTCGCGGTTCACCATACCCAGTGCGAAGCGCTGCACCAGATCTCTCATCTTTTTTTCGTCAGGCTGGCGTGCCACCTGGAGCAGTTGCGATTTCGAAAGGACGTCCTTTTCCGCGCACAGGGCCTTTACCTCATCAGGAATCGCGCGCAGGCTTAGCACTTCGGTAACGGAGGAGCGCGACTTCCCGACTTTTCGCGCGATCTCCTCGTGGGTCAACCCGAAGCGGCCGGCGAGCGCTTGCACTCCATCGGCCTCCTCGAAGGCAGTCAGGTCTTTGCGCTGCAGATTTTCAATGAGCGCCACTTCCAGGGTTTCAAGCTCGTCCAGGTCCTTCTCGATGCACGGAAGTTCGGCAAGCCCGGCAGCGCGAGCCGCGAGATAACGGCGCTCGCCGGAAATGATCATGTACTTTCCCGACTCCGGCAGAAAGCGCACCAGCAGCGGCTCGAGCACGCCCTTCTCCCGCACCGAGTCGGTGAGTCCCTGCAAATCGCCCGCATCCTTGCGAGGCTGGCCGGCATTGGGCTGAATATCTTCGATGGGGATCATCCTGCCAATGGCGGCGCCGGTGCGGGAGATGATCTCCTCCACATAATGCGCGTTGTGGCGCATCTTGACGGTCAGGGGCAGACCCGCGCGTCTAACTGACACGTTGCATGACCTCCTTCGCCAGTTGCGTATATTCCCTCGCCCCGGACGAATCGGGAGCAAAAGTGAAGATCGTTTCTTTATAGGCCGGGCTTTCCTCCAGGCGAACGTTCTTTCCGATCGTGGTCTTGAAAAGCTTCTCGCCAAACACTTCGCGAACCTGTTTGTAAATGTCTCGCGCCAGGTTGGTCCGCTTGTCAAAAATGGTAACGATCACCCCCAGCAACTCGAGGTCGGGATTGGGCCGCGCGCGGATTCGCTGCAGCGTCTCGAGCAGGTCGTCCGTGCCTTCGAGCGCGTAGTAGGAAGCCTGGATGGGCACCAAGAGGTAGTGCGCCGCCACGAGAGCGTTCACCGTGAGGAGGCCGAGCGCCGGCGGGGTGTCGATCACGAAAACGTCGAAGTCATCGCGCACCGGAGCCAGGGCGTCCTTAAGGCGATAGGGCGCGTCGAACTGCCCAACGAGTTGCGTTTCGAGCTTGGCCAGTGAGATTCGGGATGGCACCAGACAAAGGTTGGCTACCTTGGTAGGCCGCATGACTTGCGCGAGCGCCATGTGGTGATCGGCCAGAACGTCGTAAGCCGAGTGTTCAACTTCCGCCGGATCGAGAAACGAGAGCGTGCTGTTGGCCTGGGGATCCAGATCAATCAGGAGGGTTCGCTTGTCGTTGAGGGCCAGCGCGGCGGCAAGGTTGACAGCAGTTGTAGTCTTTCCGACTCCGCCTTTTTGGTTGGCGATCGCAATTATCGTGCTCACTCGTAGCTCCGGCCAGGGATGGAATTGAAATCACATCTTGTAGCGCCCCATATCCTCGTCGTTCAAACCCTCGAGCCACTTCCGAAGTTCTTCGTTGTTCGCCTTGTCGGCGGCTCCGCCGGCCACCTTGGAATTCTTGAGGACTTCCTCTTCGACGTAAATCGGGCAGTCCATGCGCAGGGCCAACGCCAGCGCGTCGCTGGGCCGCGAATCAATAGACATCACCTGTCCATCGCGTTCCAGCCAAATCAACGCGTAGAAAGTGTCTTCCTTGAGTTCGCTCACCACAACTTTCTGAACCCGCGTCTCGAGGCCAAGCAGCAAATTCTTCAGAAGGTCGTGCGTCATGGGCCGGGGAGTTGTGACCTTTTCGATTTCAAGAGCGATGGCGTTTGCCTCGTAGATGCCGACCCAGATAGGAAGCACCGAAGCCCCGTTGGCGTCTTTCAGTATCACGATGGGCATGTTGGTGACGGGATCCATCACCAAGCCGCGGATTCTCATCTCGATTTCCATGTATCCCCCCACGGCCTCTGTCCGCGCCGATCCTGAGCGTGTGCCGACGGTCACTTGCGTGAGCTTACGGTCCGCTCTCTTATGTCATTCCGAGCGCAGCGAGGAATCTTGCTCTGCCGCTCCAAGCTGGCAACGCAGTGGGAATCAGAGCCAGATTCCTCGCTGCACTCGGAATGACACGCAACGAGTGGATTCTCCACCTTATTGAAGCCTCTCAGCAGCCAAGGCCACCCAACTACACGCGCACCGCCACCAAACTGTTGGGTCCGGCCGCGGTCACCTTCACGCTTAGATATCGTCCCACATCCTCAGGTCCGCCTGGAAAGTTTATTACGCGATTAGCGGTGCTGCGCCCTACTGCTTGCCCCAGGCGTTCCTGATAGCCTTCCACGAGCACTTCGAAAACTTCACCCAATAGCGCCTGGTTTCGCCGCAACTGAATCTCCCGCTGGAGTTCCTGAAGCTCCGCCAAACGCCGCCCCTTCTCCTCCTCCTCTACGTCGTCAACCTTGGCTTCAGCGAGCGTGTTCGGGCGCCGCGAGTATTTGAAGGAGAAAACCTGATCGTACTCTACTTCCTTCAGGAGCGAAAGTGTTTCGTCAAAATCCTGAAGCGTTTCACCGCAAAAACCCACGATGATATCGGTGGAAAGGCTGATGGCGCGGCGAGCATTCCGGATGCACTGGATTTTCTCCAGATATTCTTCGCGCGCGTAGCCCCGCAGCATGCGCGCCAGGACGGCTGTGGAACCGGATTGCACCGGCAGATGAATTTGATCGCAAAGCGCCGGGTGCGAGTCGATCGCCTGAACGATGTCAGGGCCGAAAAATCTGGGGTGCGAGGTGGTGAAACGCACGCGGCGAATTCCCGGAACCTCGGCCAGGCGCGAAAGCAATTCCGCGAAGCTCCACCGCGCAGGCGGTGAATCCTGCCAGGCGTTGACGATCTGGCCGAGGAGCTGGATTTCCGTGTAACCTGCGTCCACCAGTCGCCGGGCTTCGGCCAGAATCTTGTCGCCCGGACGGCTGCGCTGGGGACCGCGCGTCATCGGCACAACGCAGAAGGCGCATCGCTGATCGCAACCTTCAATGATGGTGACGTAAGCCCGGAAGGGATTGTCGCGGCGGGTCAACTCGGTTTCAAAGCACTCCTCAGTGTCAAGTGAGAGGCCAGTGACGCGGCGCTTTCCGGCTTCGAGCTGGTCGAGCAACTGGGGCAGCTTGGAGTAGCTGGCAGAACCGCAAACGAGATTAACTTGCGGCGCTCGCTCGAAGAAGCGCTCGCCTTCCTGCTGCGCCACGCAGCCCAGAACGCCGATCAGCTTTCCGGTGCCGCTTCTGCCTTTGCGGAAGGCTCCCAGTCGCGAAAAGACCTTCTGTGCGGCCTTCTCACGGATGCTGCACGTGTTGTAAAGCACGAGGTCGGCCTGAGCATAATCGCCAACAGGCGTCATGCCGCGCGCGAGTAGCACACCCTGTACCTTTTCCGAGTCGTGCACGTTCATCTGGCAGCCAAAGGTCTCGATGTAAAAGGTCTTCAGCTTGCCGGTTGGTGAGACATACATTGGTGGCTGATTTGTATCGGCAGTCCCGGCTCCAACGTCGGACGCACTTGGACAAGACTTCGGCATCCCGGCGATCGCCGGTTGGTTGACGACTGTCAATTGGACCAGTTCATTTCCCATTCGCTGGCGCAAACCCAACGCACACAGTATAGCCGAAATAAGCGCTGGGCACTAGGGATTGGCCAGGTTTCAGGTTGCGGGTTCTTGAAGAAGGCGGGTCTAGCGGACCCATTCGTTGTCGGCTACTCCTGTCTGACCTTCTCGACGTCTCTGACCCTCCACCCCTGGGCTTAACGAAATTTTAGGCAAATCCTTATGCCTTCTTTATGAACGGTCGCGCATACTACTTTCACAGGTAACACATGATCGACAGTCTGATTGTGGATACTGATTTGGCGAAGCGGGTCTACCCCGAGAGAACCACCCAGGGCGCGCCCGCCGCAAACGGCGAGCATTCGAGAATCGAGGTCTGTGTCATCTTCACGGACGGCCCGGGGACCCTCGCCGCTCTCCGTAAGGCCGACAGGTTGGCCAAGAATCTTGACGCACGCCTACGTCTCCTCTGGCCATACGAAGTGCCTTATACGCTATCCTTGACAAACCCGGCGGTTCCCGTAGAATTCCTTGAAGGGCAGCTCCGAGCTTTGGCTTCCAGTGTGCTGATGGATACCGCCGGCCATATCTTTCTCTGCCGCGACAAACGCCGGACCCTACACCTGATACTCAAGGCCGGGTCCATTGTGATTCTGGGCGGCGGGAAAGGGTGGTGGTCTAAAGAACGAAAGCTGGCGGGGGATCTCAGGAAGCGCGGGCACCACGTAATCTTCGCGAACCCGGAGTAGTGAATCATGGCCGATTTGGTTTACGTCATTGTTGCGATGTTGGTCTTTGTTGCATGTTGGGCTTCTACGAAAGCGTGTGACCGGTTGTAAGAGGAGGGATCGCCGTGGACTATATTATCTCAGGAATAACCGCGCTTTTTCTCTTCGCTTACTTGCTTTACGCCCTGCTTCGTCCGGAACGCTTTTGAAAACACCCCTCGCTCCCCATTCTATTATTGAGTAGGGGACGAAGGGGTGCTGCACGGGAAAAAGGAATCAACATGACCGCGGTTGGCATCTTGCACATCGCCGTTTTCTTTGTTGTGGTCCTCGCCATCACGAAGCCCCTTGGGGCATACATGGCCAAGGTCTTTCAGGGCCAGCGCACTTTTCTCCATCCGGTGTTGCGCCCTGTGGAGCGCCTCGTATACCGGTTGGGCGGGGTTCGCGAGGACACTGAACAACGCTGGACGCAGTACGCTGCCGCGGTGATCGCCTCCAGCGTAGTGAGTTTCCTGTTCGTTTACCTCATCCAGCGATTGCAAGGCTTCCTGCCCTTCAATCCCATGCACTTTGGCACGAAGTCTGCGCCCACGGGAGCGACCCCCGTGACGCCTGATCTGGCTTTCAACACGGCCATCAGTTTCCTCACCAACACTAATTGGCAAGCCTACAGCGGCGAGATGACGTTCAGTTATTTCGTTCAAATGGCCGCGCTCGCCGTGCAGAATTTTGTGTCCGCAGCGGTGGGCATTTCCGTTGCCGTGGCCTTGATCCGCGGTTTCGCCCGGCAGGAAGCAAACAGCATCGGCAACTTCTGGGTCGATCTCACGCGCTCGACGGTCTATGTCTTGCTACCCATCGCTTTTGTTGGCGCTTTGATCCTCGGCTCGCAGGGCGCTATTCAGAATTTTCATCCCTATACCACGGTCAAAACCCTCGAAGGGGCCGCTCAGACTATTCCGCAGGGCCCTGTAGCCTCCCAAGAAGCTATCAAGATGCTGGGGACCAATGGCGGCGGATTCTTTAACGCCAACTCCTCGCATCCCTTCGAGAACCCGACGCCGATCACCGACTTCCTCCAGGTGCTGCTGATTTTCATTATCCCGGCTGCTCTGACCTACACCTTCGGCCGCATGGTTGGCGATACGCGGCAGGGTTGGGCGCTTTTCGCCGCCATGGCCGTGATGTTCCTCGCGGGTGTCTTCATCTGCTACCACTACGAGCAGGCGGGCAATCCCATATTTGCGAAGTTCGGCATCCAGAGCCGATACACCGGCAAGCAGCCGGGCGGCAACATGGAGGGCAAGGAAACACGCTTCGGCATTCCGGGTTCCGCTTTGTTTGCGACCGTGACCACCGATGCGAGTTGCGGCGCCATTAACAACGTGCATGACAGCCTTACGCCGCTCGGCGGCCTCGTCCCGTTGTTCAATATACAAACGTGACGAGGTGATCTTCGGGGGAGTCGGCTCAGGCTTATACGGCATGCTGTTGTATGCCATTATCGGAGTGTTTCATCGCGGGACTGATGGTAGGAAGAACGCCGGAATACTTGGGCAAGAAAATCCAACAGAAGGAAGTGAAGATGGCGATGCTGGCCATCCTCGCCACGGCCTTTGTCATTCTCGTGTTCACGGCGACCAGCACGGTGGCTCCCTTCGCCAAGAACGGCTACTGGAACCCCCCCGGCCCGGCCATTGCCAATCTCACCAACACCGGCCCCCACGGCTTCACCGAGCTTTTATATGCGTACTCGAGTACTCCGGAAAACAACGGCAGCGCATTTGCCGGGCTCAATCCCGATACTCCCTGGTACAACCTCACCTTGGGCTTGGCCATGGCGCTTGGCCGTTTCGCGTTCATCATCCCAGTCTTGGCTATCGCGGGAAGTTTGGTAGGAAAGAAACGAGTGCCTTCATCAAGCGGCACATTCCCTACGCACGGCGCGCTGTTTGTCGGACTCTTGGTTGGGACCGTGATCGTCATTGGCGCTTTGACGTTCTTTCCCGCACTCTCGCTGGGACCTCTGGTCGAGCACTACCTCATGCACCAGGGAAAACTGTTTTCTTCGCTGGTGTTTTCTCTCTGGAGCTAATCCATGGCTACGACATTGAACTCTGCCCCTCCTTTGGTCGATGACCTGACCACGCTGATTCCGAAGCGACTCGTGCGGGCGCGTCCCTTGTTCGATCCTGAGCTCGTGGGGCGGGCCCTGAAGGATTCGTTCGTCAAGCTGAATCCTGCCACGCTCTTCAAGAACCCGGTGATTTTTGTGGTGGAAGTAGGCGCGGCGCTCACGGCGGTTTTTCTGGTTCGCGACATCTTCATCGGAGCGCCGGGCTTGGGATTCGAGTCTGCAAATCGATTTGTGGCTCTGGTTCACGGTTCTCTTTGCCAACTTTGCCGAGGCCATGGCGGAAGCGCGCGGCAAGGCCCAGGCCGATACGTTGCGCAAGACCAGGTCCGAGTCGATCGCCAAGCGCTTCATTGCCAAGGGCAAGATGGAAATCGTCCCCGCGTCGAAACTGCGCGCCGGAGACGTCGTCCTGTGCGAGGTAGGAGATATTATCCCCGGTGACGGCGAGGTGATGGAGGGCATTGCCACGGTTGACGAATCAGTGATCACCGGCGAAAGCGCTCCGGTGATTCGCGAGTCGGGGGGCGACCGAAGCGCCGTGACGGGTGGGACCAAAGTTCTCTCCGATCAGGTCAAAATCAAGATCACTTCCAACCCGGGCGAGACTTTCCTGGACCGCATGATCGCACTCGTGGAAGGCGCCGAGCGGCAGAAGACTCCCAACGAGATCGCGCTGAACATCCTCATTGCCGGGATGACGCTGATTTTCCTGTTCGCCGTCGCGACCCTTCAGCCCTTCGCAATCTACAGCGTCGCTTCCGCCGGAGCGGGAACGGTGCCAAGCGTCGCGGTGCTGGTTTCCCTGCTGGTCTGCCTGATTCCCACCACCATCGGCGGATTGCTTTCCGCCATCGGGATCGCGGGCATGGACCGCGTGATGCAGCACAACGTCCTGGCCATGAGTGGCAAGGCGGTGGAGGCCTCCGGCGATGTCGATACGCTCTTGCTCGACAAGACGGGCACCATTACGCTTGGCAACCGGCAGGCTGTGGAATTCATTCCCGTCCAAGGCGTGACCGAAGGCGGACTTGCGGACGCCGCGCAACTTTCCAGCCTTGCCGACGAAACCCCGGAAGGACGCTCCATCGCCGTGCTGGCCAAGCAGAAGTTCCAGTTGCGCGGCCGGGAAGTCGCCGAGCCGGAAGCCCATTTCATTCCCTTCTCCGCCTATACGCGGATGAGCGGCGTGAATCTGGATGGGCGTAGTTTGCGGAAAGGGGCCACCGACGCCATCATCAACTTCGTCAAGGAACAGGGCGGCGAAGTGCCCGCAGACTTCATGGGCATCTCGGACCGCATCTCGCGCGCCGGAGGCACTCCTCTGGCGGTGGCGGACGGGCCGCGGATGCTGGGCGTCGTGCACCTCAAGGACATCGTCAAAGGGGGCATGAAAAGCCGCCTGAGCCAACTCCGCGCCATGGGCATCCGGTCGGTGATGATTACCGGTGACAACCCGCTCACCGCCGCGGCCATCGCTGCCGAAGCGGGCGTGGATGATTTCCTTGCCCAGGCGACGCCGGAGGACAAGCTCAAGTACATTCGCAAAGAGCAGGCGGGCGGACGCATGGTGGCCATGACCGGGGACGGCACGAACGACGCCCCGGCGCTTGCTCAGGCCGACGTCGGCGTGGCCATGAACACTGGCACGATGGCCGCGAAGGAAGCCGGGAACATGGTGGACCTCGACAGCAACCCGACCAAGCTCATCGAGGTGGTGGCCATCGGAAAACAGTTGCTGATTACTCGCGGCGCGTTGACCACGTTTTCCATTCTCAACGACGTGTCGAAGTACTTCGCGATAATTCCGGCCATGTTCATGACCACCTATCCGGCCCTGGCCAAACTCAACATCATGCGCCTCCACACTCCCCAAAGCGCGGTGCTGGCGGCCGTGATCTTTAACGCCTTGATCATCGTCGCCCTGGTGCCGCTCGCGTTGCGAGGAGTGAAATACCGGCCGCAGAGCGCCGCCGCCATGTTGCGCCGCAACCTTTGGATCTATGGACTAGGTGGTTTCATCGCACCCTTTCCCTGCATCTGGCTGATCGACCGTCTGCTGGGAGTGTTGCACCTGGCTTAAGGAGCCCTTATGCGTCATCAAATTGCCCCAGCCTTTCGCATCATGCTCGTCTTAACGGTGCTTACGGGATTGGTTTATCCCGGCGTCGTCACAGCCGTCTGCCAAGCGCTGTTTCATTGGCAGGCTAACGGAAGCATATTGAAAGTGGATGGGAAGGAGGTTGGGTCAGCCCTGATCGGCCAGAACTTTTCGAAGCCCGAATACTTCCATCCGCGCCCCTCGGCGGCGGGCAACGACGGTTACGATGCGACGGCTTCAGCCGGCTCCAATTACGGCCCGACCAATCAGAAGCTCATCGACCGGGTGAAGGCTTCGGTGGAGCAGTTCCGCAAAGAGAATCCTGATTACACGGGACCCATCCCCGCCGATCTGCTGACCGCTTCCGCGAGTGGACTCGACCCTGAGATCAGCCCAGCCTCAGCCGAGGTTCAGGCCGCACGAGTAGCCCAGGCGCGAGGCATCAGCCTCGAACAGGTGGAGCAGCTAATCGCCCAGGACACGAAAGCCCCGGACCTCGGTTTTCTGGGAGAGCCGCGCGTTAACGTCCTGAAGTTGAATATTTTGCTGGATCAGCAGTATCAAAAACGATAAGTAATATCTATTGTGTACTCTTAATTCTGAAGGTAATACGTTAGATTATCCCCTTTGACAACGCCCCCTTCAACAGAGGGCGGCAACCCGTCCCCATCGAGGTCGTACGGTTAGGGCTTGCCCTACTCTCGCTGACGCATGGCGTAGCCTTGTGCTCCAAGCAACGAGCCCCGAGTACCCCACTCCACCAAGGGATTCTGGGTGCGGCAGTCAGGGCAGACCGCTGCCGCAACCTGGGCAGCGCAGGACGGGCAGACACCCTGCGTTTGGAAAATGTCGAAGTTTTCACCACAGCGGCCGCATCTCCAAAACCTTCCCAACGGCGGCGAGGCCTTGCAAGCCGGACACCCATAACCCGTGCGCCGGGGCAGTTTGGCGAAGCGATACAAGGCTTGCGCCTGACGCCATCCATTCCAGCAATTCATGAGGATAAAGACCGAGAGTACGCCAATCCAGGCGGACTGCGCTCGCACCGCTAGAAAAAGAAGACCTGCTACACCCACGAATCCGATTACCACAGCCGCCATCAGGCTGTGGGCGCGACCCACGACGAACCAGAGCAGAGAGCGTAGAATCTGGCCGCCATCCAGAGGATAGATGGGAAGCATATTGAAGATGAGCAGGCCCAGGTTGATAAAGAAGAGCGCACGCAGGAACTGATGCGCATCGCGCGCCGTTGTGGCCAGAGCCAGCGAGCGGTCCAATATGATCCCCACCGGAGAGACAATGACCAGGAGCGCAACGTTCACCAGCGGCCCCGCCGCGATACTCCACAGCGTGGCGCCTGGGCGTTGGGGCGGGCTTACATACGCCACGCCACCCATAGGCCAGAGCAGGATCTGGTTTGCCGTCCCTCCCACCTGCCGGCAGGCCAGCGCATGGCCGTACTCATGCATCGTCACAATCAGGAAGAGCGCCAGATACTCCAGCACGTTCCAGGTGACCGAGGAATAGCTTCTCGTTCGGTTGCTGATTTCGTAGGCCGCGACGAGAAACCAGGACCAGTGGAGGAACAAATCAATCCCAGCGAAGCGGAACAGATGAATCGACCCTTGGCGTTGGCTCATCATGCCCACGCATTATAGCACTGGAGGACTGCGCAATCCGCGCCAGGAACCGCAAGCCGTCCCTCGGCAAGCGTAGGGGTAGGGTTTGACCTACTCTTGTAGGTGAATTGCGAATTTCCTGACTCCCTGGACCTTGACGTTCAGCCCCCCGCTTCTACCCTTTACGCTTTCCCCTTTAACCCTTTTCCAATTACTATGCTTAGATAGGCCGCACTATGGCGAGACGCCTGCCATTATTGTTCCGTCATGTCACGTATAACCTGCGTGGCGGCTTTTTGGTGCGCCCTCTGACCATCGCCCTCGCGCTGGGCTGTGCGGGCGCTGTGCTATCGTGGCTCGAAGAGGCCTTCCCCGCTTTTAGCGACTGGGTGCCGAAAGCCCTCTTCCCTTCCCACGCTGACCCACAGGTAGCCCAGGTCATTCTGGGCGGCATTGCCGCCTCGATCATGACCGTGGTGTCCATTGTTTTCGCCATACTGCTGATGACGCTCACGCTGGCCTCGATGCAATTCTCCCCACGCATCATCGTGAGCTTTACCAAGGATCGCGTGACGCAGTGGACGCTGGGCATCTTCCTTGGCACCTTCTCGTATTGCATGGCGGCTCTGCCTACGGCGCGCTCGCTGCCATATCCCTTCGCGCCTGTGGCTACTGTTTTCGGCGCCATGCTGCTGGCTCTCGCCTGTGTCGTCTGGCTGCTTTACTTTATTCATCACATCTCGCAAGCCATCGGCGTCAATCAGATTGTGGACAGGATCGCGTCCGAAACCGAAGCCATGATCGACGAGATGATGCCCAACCCGCGCCGCGCCACACGCATGGCAGATACCAACCAGATCGACCTCACTGGTTGGGAAACGCCGGTGCTCAGTGACCTCTCCGGCTACATCCGTTTCATCGACACAGGGCGCCTCGTGGCCCTCGCGAAGTCTTACCGGGTCAAAGTCCAGGTTCTCCGCCGCGTCGGCCAGTTCGTTCCGGCAGGCATTCCCGTCCTGAACGTATACAAGGGGGAACGCCTGTCTTCGGAGGGTATTGAAGACCTGCGCGGCGCGTTTGATTTCGGCCCCTCCAGAACCTTGCAACAGGACCTGGAGTTCGGCGTCTTGCAAATCGTCAACATCGCGCTTAAAGCCATCTCGCCCGCCGTAAACGATCCCAGTACGGCCATAAGCTGTGTCGACCAGCTAAGCCGCGTCCTGATCCGGTTCGCTTCGAGAGAACTTCCGGAGTCCGTGCTTTACGATCCGCCCGGCGTGGTTCGTGTCAGCATTCTGTGGACCGACTTCAACCGCATGGTGGACGCAGCCTTCGAGCAAATACGGTTGTACTCGCAAACGGACATGGCCGTAAGCCTGCGCCTGCTTCGTGCCCTCGGAGACATCGCTGTCAGTACGCCGGAAGACATATATCGGCGCACCCTCGCGGAACGCGGCAGACGGATTGTGGCCGGCTGCGCCCAAAAACTTGGCGAGCAAGAACTGAGGGAGATGCGGGTTCGCCTCGCAACCCTGGAGAGGCTCATACCGGCGAGTATTTAGGATGGCAGCTTATCAGGGAAGAAAGTGCTTACTACCAGCAATAACGTCAGGACGATCATTACTACGCAGGTCACCCAGGCAATGTTATTGAACAGGCGGGAATTTTTGTACTTCCCCATCAGATCCTCCCGATTAACCAGGCGCAGCATGAAAATCAGGACGAAGGGCAGGAGAATGCCGTTGGCCACTTGGGAAAGCAGGATGATGGGAACCTGCTTGGCTTCGCTCAGGATCATGACCGCCAGAGCGCCGACCCCAATCAGCGTGGTGTAAAGCCAATAAAAAGTGGGCGCTTCGTTGAATCGCTTGTTGACGCCTGATTCCAGACCCAGCCCCTCGCAAACGTAGTAGGCGGTGGCGAGGGGCAGGATGCAAGCGGAGAAGAGGGAAGCATTACAGAGTCCTAAAGCAAACAGCGCGCTGGCCGCATGGCCGGCGAGGGGCCGAAGGGCCATGGCCGCGTCCCCCGCATCTTTAATTTCCCGATTGCCGGTCACATAAATCGTCGCGGCGCAGGCCACGATGATGAAGAACGCCACCACGTCGGTCATGATGCAGCCGACGATGACGTCCATTCGCGAGTAAATGTAATCCTTGACCTTCACGCCCTTTTCCACCACGGCGGACTGAAGATAGAACTGCATCCAGGGCGCAATGGTCGTCCCCACCAAGCCGATGACCATGTAGAGGTAACCGGAGCTGAACTGAAACGAGGGCTTCAGCGTGCTGATGACCGCATCCGGCCAATCGGGATGGGCCAGGAAGCAGGAGACGGGGTAAGCAAGGTAAAAGACGCAGGCCGCCAGGAAGACCTTTTCCACGTAACGGTAGCTTCCCTTCACCACCAGCAGCCACACGAAGATGGCCCCGAGGGGAACCGCCACGTAAGCGGCTCATGTGGAAGACGGACGTTCCGGAGGCGAGGCCGGCAAACTCGCGATGGTGTTGCCCAGATCGGTGATGATCAGCAGGACCATCAGGATGAAAGTGGTGCGGAAGCCGTATTCCTCGCGGATCAGGTCCGCCAGGCCTTTGCCGGTCACCACCCCCATGCGGCCCACCATTTCCTGCACGATAATCAGCGCAACGGTGATGGGGATCAACGTCCAGAGCAGCGAGAAGCCGTACTTCGCCCCCGCCACGGAATAGGTGTAAATGCCGCCCGCGTCGTTGTCCACATTGGCCGTGATGATGCCGGGGCCCAGAACCGCCAGGAAAATCAGCAGTCTGGTGCGGAATTGGCGAAGCCGTTCGCGATTCACAGGCGATTGTCCTCTTCAGCGGAATTGTTTCCTTGTGATGACCAACTCCAGAACGTCGTCAGCGGTGACGATGCCAAGCAAGTGTCGCCTTCGTCAACGACGGGAAGGGACATCAAATTGTATTTGTGAAACAGGTCCACCACCGAACTCGCGGCACCGTGGCGCGCACGGAAATCAGGGGTCCGTGGCAAGCTCCATGAGCGGCGTGCTGGCGGCGGCAAGCACTATCCGCCCCATCGGCACCGCCCCGGTAAGGACCGCTTGGTCGTCCACGAGGTAAATCTGGTGAATCGCCTCCACCGGCCCTTCGAAATTCCTCAGGGCCTCAATGGCGCCCTCCACTGTAGCGGATTCGTGCACGACCACGTACTCGGTGGTCATCATCGACCCCGCCGTATTCTCCTCGAATCCCAGCAGTTCTCTGACTTCCTCGGCCTCCTCCTTCTCCATGTCCGCCAGCACTTCCGCCGAAGTCTCGGGAGAGAGCTCATTCAGGACGTCGGCCGCTTCGTCGGGAGGCATCTCTTCCACGATGTCTGCCGCCTTCTCGGTGGGGATGCTTTCCAGCAAGTCCGCCTGCATTTTGGTGGGAATCTCGGAAAGAGCCTGGGCTGCGGTCTCGTCGTCCAGACCCTCGATCACGGCCTTTTGCTCGTTATAGCTCAGTTCCTCCAGGATGTCGGCGATGTCGGCGGGGTGCAATTCCGCCAGCCGGTCGTAGGAAATGCGCAGCTTCACGCGGCGCGCCGGATCCGATTCGATGAGATTCACGAATTCCCACTGGATGCGTCTCGGTCGGAAGAGGCTTGGTGATCATGCGGATGCTGTGCTTGGCCATCGTGCCCTGAAGCAATCGGCGCACCGCCGCCGCCAGTCCCACGTTGACCGCGATGATCCGGAGTTCGCGTGTGGCCGTCGATGGGCTCGATGTCGAAATCCACGTCGTTCACCCGCACCACCTTGCGGTTGTTGACATCAATGATCTGCTGGTCGAGGACGTCCTTCTTGATGCGGATCAGCCCCTCATCCGGCGCATAGCAGCGAACTTCGTCCCGCGACACGTTGGTTTGGCCGGCGCGCACCGAGATGGATTGGATTTGCGCGTAGGTATGCACTGAAGGCCTTCTGGGGCGTACGGACCAGATAGGAAGCCACCCGCGCGCCTTCTGGCTGGGATCAACGCACAGGTCTTCCAGTCTCCCAGGAATTCGCCTTTCACCCCGTACATGGGAAGATTCTGTAGCTCGGTGAAGTAGATCATGGTCATGTAAATAGTGAATTGCTAAACAGGTGAATTGTAAATAGCGAATTTGGGCTTCTCGGCGACTGCCTCGCCGCCTTCTGCATTCTGCCTTCATGCCATTCCCTCCTCAAAACTCGGTGTGAAACCGCAGGGCGAAGAGATCGACAGGCCCGCGGACGTGGTTATATGCCGGGTTTTGGGCGAATTGATAATCCGGCGTCAACTGGAAGTGTTTCGCGATCTTCCAGTTGTAATACGCTTCGGCGATGCGCTCCGCGCGATAGTCGAGGGCGCCGTCGCCGACGGTAATTCCCAGACCCCCCGCCGCCAGGTACTGCCGATGGACGGCGCTGATGCCGTTGACGACCACGCGAGGCCCACCGTGTCCTCGCGGGCGGCGCCAGCGCGCCCCTTTCAGGCTAAGCCCCGCCGTGGCGGTGCGGTCCACGTCGGTAAATTCATACGTCTGGTTCTTGCCATCGCTCCAACCCAGGCGCGCGAAGGCCCCAAGATTCTTGCGGATTTCCTGGTCCAGATTGATGCCAAAGCCGTACTTGTATCGGTACGCCGCGGTCAGGAAGATATCCTCGTCGAGGCTCGGATCGTTGAGGGTCTCCTGATAGCTTCCCATGTGCGCCCGCGTGTCGTAGGCAAGCAGGCGCAAAGCCCCCGCGTGTCCCTTGGGCGAATATCGCCTTTCGATCTCCGCCACCGCGGACCAGGCATTGGCCAGGTTCCAATCCATGCGCAATCCGTTCGCGACTTTCGACACCTGGAAGATGCCCAGACGCGCCCGTCCATGCTGCGGATATTCAATTCGGCCGCGGCGCCATTCGTAAACCCCAGCGTGTTCGCCGGATAATCCCAGGCGTCATTGGCCATCAGGGACCAATTCATGAACTGGGATCGGGAGTCGTTGGCGTAGGCGTTGTTGTCGAAGATGTCTTTGGCGCTGAAGTGGCCGACGGTAAACGTCAGGTTCCGAACGTCCTTTGTGCCGCCCAAGTCGTCGGGCGTCATCGGCGGCTTCCTTTTCCCCACCAAAGCCGATCGTCTCGCGAATATAAGCGCGGCAGAGGTAAGCATCCGGATAAGTCCTGCCGATTCGAAACGCCTCGCCATTCGGAAACCCCGCCATGCCGAGCGTGTTGCTGAGGCCGTATCCTTGCCAGATGACGACGTCCCCGAAAAATTCTCCCCCGCGCCATAAGCGCACGCCGCCCATCACATCCACGGAGATGGTGTCTTTGATCTCGGCGCCGGGCGTAAGGCTGTTCGGGCCGGTATATTCAGCAGGAAAGGAAGGGTGGCCTTGAGCACCACCGTGGACTGGAAGTGCAGATCCCATGCCTGGGGATCTGGCGGCGTCGAGTCGGTCGCAGTCCTGGGACTGGTCCGGCGGCGAACTGTCCTGGCCCGCGTGCGAACGGGCGCGGCCGATGCGCGACGCACAAGCAGCATCGCCGCCAGCCATCCGTATCAGCGTCCAGGCGCCATCCCGCGCGCTTCCCGATTTTGATGTCATGCGATTCCAATCACGCGACCGTTCCAATCCCTCAAAAAAATGCCCTAAAAGCAAAACGCCCCCGGGAGCAAAAACTCCGCAGGGGCAATCATGGAAAACCGAGGCTGTAGAAACCCGGTTCCTCAAACCTCCTGGTGAGAGCTTTGGCTCCACACAACGTAGTGTCCCGTATTCCGGAACAGCCACATTAGGCAAAGCCTTAATCCGGCCATGCCTGCTCCACCCGTTGGCTCGTCTCCGAGTTTCTGGGCAGTGGCTTGTGTTTGTGTGGTAACCTCGCCTAACGAGGTTGAACCTTTTTCGGCAGCGATTGCCACAACCTAGCGTGGCGAGGGGCCGCTCATCTTCTTATAGTGTCGCGGTGTTTCGCCTGTCAAGAAAAAACTCAACCGCAAAAGGGGGGAATTCGAAAATCGAAACTAGAAAGCTGCTCCAGCTCAAAAGTGCCTTACCCTTCTTGGCAGGCACTGAATAACCACCCTGAGGTTCGAAGAAGGCAAAAACAGATTAAAGTAGCATTGAAAAGAGCGCCCTATGTTTCAGCATTGTTACTCCTTGGTTAAGGTTCGTTCTTCCTGGTGATAGTCGCAGCAAAGAAGCCATCCATGGCGTGCAAATCGGGCCGGGTACGCAGGAACCCCTGCAAATCAATCAGCGGACTGAAGGCGGGATTCGTAGACCTGAGTTCCTCCTGCGAAACGGCTTGGAATCCAGGACACTCGTTAAGAACTCGTTCGACGACCTGTTCATTTTCCTCCGGCTCGAGTGAACATGTGGCGTAAACCAGGCGCCCAGTCGCAGTGAGAAACTCTAGCGCGCGTTTGAGCATTTCAACCTGGGCATCGGCCAAACGCTTCAAGTCCTCAGGCCGAAGCCGCCATTTGATCTCCGGATTGCGCGCTAGCGTTCCGGTGCCAGAACACGGCGCGTCCAACAGAATTCGATCGAACAAGCAGCCGAAGGGGAGAGTCTGGGTTGCATCCAGTCGGACCGATACTTGACGGACATCCTTTGGGAGCCATTTGGGGAGCAAACTTGCCAGGGTTTGCAGGCGCGTGGCGCTCCGGTCGCAGGTTACAAGCGTCCCGCTGCCCAGAATTTGAGCCAATTGCCCAGCCTTGATGCCCGGGGCAGCACATAGGTCCAGCACGCGCTGCCCAGCCCGCGGTGCAAGAAGCTCAGCGACAAGCTGCGAGGCCTCGTCCTGAATCACCACGCGGCCTTCCCGCAGAACTCTGGACGACTGGACGTTTCCTGTTTGGACCACCAGGGCGCGATCCGAAAACCTCCCCGGTTTGGTCGTTATCCCTTCCGCCGCCAATTCCTCGCGCAGCCGAGGGATGTCTTGCGCGGCGTCTACGACACGAAGAACGGTTGGAGGAACTTGGTTGCTTGCCCAGGCGATGCGCAAAGCAATCGCGTCCTCGGCCATTCCTTCCTGTGGATCATTGCTCCGATCGCCGGCAAACTGGATTCCCGCTTCCGCGGTGATGATTGATGTATCGGCAGGGTTCGCTGGGATAGCTGGAGTCTTGATAGCAGCCCAACGCTCCAGCAGCCAGGCAGGAGTCGCCCGCCGCACTCGTTCCCGCATCACTCGGTCCAGATTCTCGAACTGCTCCTGCTTTGCAGCTTTTCGGTCCAGTGGGCATTTGCGCAAGACCGCGTTGACGAATCCTGCCGCCGACCGCTTGCCCACTTTTTTCGTCAACTCCACCGCATCGTTGACGGCCGCTGATTTGGGGACCCGCTCCAGAAACTGAATCTGGTAAACGCCCAGGCGCAGGATGGTCTCTACCTCGGGGTCAAGGCGCTGCACGGGCTTCCCGGAAAGCTCTCCGATTTGGAAGTCCAGCTCCCCGCGCCAACGCAGAACCCCCATCACGAGTTCGTTTGCCAATCGGCGATCCGATTCTCTTAACGCCGACACTTCCTCCGTTTGAAGCAAGTCTACAGCAAACCTTCGACTTGTTTCGACACCCTGGAGAATGCGGTATGCAGTGGTTCGGGCAGGTGAAATCGGCAAAGACAGCCTCGGTTAGATCCCCAGCTTCTCGTCAGGCGAAGGTCGCACACCGTTCAGGAAATCCCGGGCCGGCAGGCGTTTTCGGCCTTCAAGTTGAAGCTCTCGGACTTCGAGAATTGTGCCCTGTCCGCACGCCACGCGCAGCGTCCCGCGCTCGCAAAGAAGCGTTCCCGGTTCCTGCGCCTGCCTTTGCTCGCTCGAGGCGGGAACGGCCGACCAGATGTGGAGGTTCTTGGACCGAAATTTTGTGAAAGCGCCAGGCCATGGCCTTAGGCCTCGCACTCGCCAACCGATTTCCTCGGCCCGTAGGTTCCAATCGATCCGGCCATCTTCTTTCTTCAAGATCGGAGCGACGGTCGCCTGCGCATTGTCCTGTGGATGAGGTTGAATCTCACCGCGGAGCAGCTTGGACAACGTCTCCGCCACGAGATCTGCGCCAACCGTGCTCAGACGCTCGGAGAGGCTTTCAGCAGTGTCCTCGTCCCGAATCGCGATCTCGCTTTTGAGCAGAACATCGCCAGTGTCAAGTCCTTCATCAATCTTCATCGTGGTAACGCCGGTTACAGATTCCCCACGCATAATTGCCCACTGAATTGGGGCCGCGCCACGATATTTGGGCAACAACGAGGCATGCAGGTTTACACAACCGTGTTTGGGAAGGTCAATCATCCATTTCGGAATGATATGGCCGTAAGCAACAACCACGATGAGGTCGGGGCGGTACTTTGATAGGAACTGGACTGTTGCTTCTTCCTTGAGTTTTAGCGGCTGAAACACCTCCAGATCTGCCCTTAAGGCCGCGCGCTTTACAGGCGACTGCTCGACTTCGTAACCTCGACCCTTGGGTTCGTCGGGGTTCGTCAACACAAGCTCAATATCGTGCTTCTCATCGACCAGTCTCTCAAGGGTCGGAACAGCGAATTGTGGTGTGCCACAGAAGATGAGTTTCATGAAACAGTCGTCAGTAGTCCGTGGTCAGTAGTCCGTTGTCATTGGCGATTTGTCAGTTGATAATAGAGCCGACGCGGGGGCTCGGCGCCTGGCTTTGGCGCGATTCGACACCGCTCCTGCCCATTCGGTGTCTAGGATAGGAAAAGCAGACCACGCGGCGAACGAACAACTGACCACGGACGACGGACCACGGACGATTTCTCACCATTCTCCCGCCTTCACCATTTTTCGGATCTGGCGCTTGATGGATTCTCGCCGCAGCCTGCTCAGGTGCGAGATGAAGAGTTTCCCTACTAGGTGGTCCGTTTCGTGGCAAAAAGCACGCGCTAACAAGCCCTCTCCAGATAGAGTGAACTCCGCGCCGCTGAGGTCTTGAGCGCGAACCGTCGCTCGCAATGGACGCGCGGTCTTGGCACGGAAATCCGGAAGGCTCAGGCAGCCTTCTTCTTCCACCTGCTCGCCCTCCGAGGCAAGGACCACGGGATTCGCGAGCACCAACCTCGAGTTGGGATCCTTGCCGCAAGAGACGTCAATGACGCAGAGCTTCAGGGAAATGCCAATCTGGGGCGCGGCCAGTCCCACGCCGTTCGCGGCGTACATCGTTTCGAACATATCTGCTACGAGCTTCTCCAGGTTTCCATCAAATTCGGTGACCGGGGCGCCAGGCTTGTCCAGGACCTCCTGGCCGTACTTTACGATTGGATAGATCATTGTCTCCAGTTAGTAGCGTCGAAATTTGGGTCTGCACATGCGGGTTCGAGGCCCGGCGCCACTTCTTAATCCTCTCAAAACCGTCTCACTTGCTCCATATAAGCAAGGTAATTTCGCTTTGTCTCACCGATCGAATCGCCCCCGAATTTCTCCAGGAACGACCGGCCAAGAGTCAAGGCAATCATCGCCTCGCCCACCACCCCGGCAGCAGGAACCACGCATACATCGGAGCGCTCGTAGGCCGCCTTCACGGTCTCCTTGGTTTCAAAGTCCACCGATTCGAGGGGACGCCGCAAAGTCGAAATGGGCTTCAGATAACCCCGCACGACGATGTCTTCGCCATTTGAAATTCCGCCTTCGAGCCCACCGGCTCGATTCGATCTGCGCGTGAACCGCGACTGCTGCCGGTCATACCCGATTTCATCGTGGACTCGGGAGCCTGGAATGGATGCGCCCTCGATTCCGTCACCGATTTCAACCGCCTTGACTGCCTGAATGGACATCACCGCCTGGGCCAATTGCCCGTCCAGGCGTCCGTCCCACTGCGCCGTGGAGCCGATGCCCGGCGGAACACCGTGGACGATGACTTCGAAAGTTCCCCCCACCGTGTCGCGGGCCTCCATTGCCTTGTCCACTTCCTCCTTCATGCGCGCTTCCACAGCCGGGTCAACGCAACCCAGCACGATGTCCTCGACCGCACGCAACGCCAGTACCCTTTCAAACGAAACCGGCTCATCTTTGAGCGCCACGCTCCCCACGGCAATCACGTGGCTGGCAACCTCAATGCCGAATTCTTTCAGAAACAGTTTTGCCAGAGCGCCCGCGGCCACTCGAGCCGCCGTCTCTCTCGCGCTCGCTCTCTCCAGCACGTAACGCGCTTCCGGAAAGTTGTACTTGAGACATCCTGCCAAGTCAGCATGGCCTGGACGCGGCCGGGTGAGCGCCTTGTGCTTGGCGCGCGTTTCGGGATGGTCTTCAACCGCCAGGGATTCTTTCCAGTTCTCCCAGTCGTGATTTGAAATCAGCAGAGTGATGGGTGAACCGATGGTGCGGCCGTGGCGAACACCAGAGATAAACTGGGCGGCATCCGATTCTATCTTCATCCGCCCACCGCGCCCGTAGCCCCCTTGCCGGCGCTTCAGTTCCCTGTTTACATACTCGAAATCTACGCACAGGCCCGCAGGCATTCCGGAAAGGATAGCCACCAAAGCCTGCCCATGCGATTCGCCGGCAGTTTGAAAATGCAGCATCGTCTCACACACGTGACGTTAGGAAACGTCTCCAATTTGTTAATATTAGCGGAATTGAGCACGCCGGTCAAAAGTCTCGCAGTACTGCAACTTGCCCGAGTTGAGCGCCTCCCCACTATTTGCTTACCGGCGGATTCCAGACCGACTTATAATGAAGGTTACTCAGGAATCCGGCTTGCGTTATCTTCTCCTCAGCGACGTGCACTCGAATCTGGAAGCCTTGGAGGCGTGCCTCGAACTGGCGAAGGGCAAGTACGAGCAGGCCTTGTGCTTGGGCGATTTGGTCGGCTACGGGCCCGACCCCAATGCGGTAATCGAAAAGCTTCGGTCAGTGGCCTCTGTCATAATTCGCGGGAACCATGATAAGGCATGTTCAGGACATCCCGTAGTCGCAGAATTCAATCCTCTGGCCCGTCTTGCCACGGAGTGGACTCGCGACACACTCGCGCCGGAGCATTTCGAATTCCTGGGATCTCTCCCCTCCGGTCCCGTGCAACTCGACGGCTTTCAAATCGTGCACGGTTCTCCGCTCGACGAAGATGACTACATCCTGGGGCCGGCCCAAGCATTCCCGCTCCTCAGGAGCCCGGAAACTCAAACCGTGTGCTTCGGCCACACGCACCATCAGGGCGGATTCATGATCTCGCCCCAGGGACGATTTCAGTCGATCCGGCTGCCACTCGAGAAAGACGGCCTGAGCCTTACTCTCCCTCTCGAAAACCAGGGGCGTTACTTGGTGAACCCCGGATCCGTCGGCCAACCTCGCGATGGCGACTGGCGCGCCGCCTTCGCTGTCTTCGACACGGAACAGCGCGCCGTCGACTATTTCCGCACGTCTTACGACATCCACGCGACACAGGCGAAAATGCGCAAAGCCGGATTGCCGCAGCCGCTCGTCGAGCGGCTCGAACACGGCCGCTGAGCAGCTTTTTAACCACCAAGGCACAAAGGCACTAAGGACAAGATAGAAGAGCTCTCTCTGTACTTCTTGGTGTCCTCGTGCCTTGGTGGTTAAGGCTCTTCAGAATTCCAAATACACGGGTATCATCGTGGGAGGGGCCTGGTTCCACTCCGCAGGCATCTGCTCGAAACTGACGTGGATGGCCCTGACTTCACCTGGCTTCAGGGGCGGCGAGCGCCGGGTCACGGGATGGGCCCTCTCGCGCAAAACAACTTGGTTGACCATATCGACGAACGTCAAATCAAGGTCCAGCCTTTCGACGATTTTCGTTCCCTTGTTTGTCACCTGCGCATCCAGGTATGTTATGGTCGCGCCCAGGAAATTGTCGGCGGCGCTCATGTGCGCATTGGCCAGTTCGATCTCGGGGAAGTAGGCCCTCTCCTCGTCGGTGGGTAAGGGAGTGGAGCCGACGGGCAACCTGACAGGATGTTGAGGATGCCGTAAGAATACAACCAGGACAGTTAGCGCCACGACCGTCAGCGCAACCGAAAAGATAATATACAATCTAGAAATGGCTTTGTCATTGAGTTGCATGGTTGAAGTATAGTCGAGGAGTCAAGGAGTCGGGAAATCAAAGAGGAGATCCTTCGGCTCACCACTGTGCATGAAAAAGGCCTGGATTCCCGCTTCCGCGGGAATGACAACCCGTGCGTCATCCCCGCGCAAGCGGGGATCCACTGGTGCCGCGTCGGCCTATTTTCATAGCACGAAGGATCTCTGCAGTTGCTTTTAATCCAACAACCTAGAAGAACTGCAAGGATGCTTCGCTGTCGCTCAGCATGACAGGTTTCGAATGTTTCACAGCCTCTCACGCCCTGGCCTACTCTATGCCGCCCCTGACGGGGCTCTTGACTTCGTAACTCCTCGACTTCCGAACCGTTCGGCTGCCCTTCTCACGTCCCAGCCACGGTCAGCCCGGAAATCAACAAGGTAGGCGAGGCAAGCGCGCTGCGGAACTCAAGGTCGGACCCCACCATTTCAATGTGGTTCAGCATCTCCGCAAGGTTGCCGGCGATCGTGACCTCTTCGACAGGATAAGTCAATTCTCCATTTTCGATCCACATGCCCGCCGCGCCCCGTGAATAATCCCCGGTCACGGTATTCACCCCGAAGCCGATCAACTCCGTCACATAAAACCCGTTCGTCACCGAGCGCAGGATTTCCTCCGGGGAAGCGGTTCCGGCGGGCAAGTAGAAGTTCTTGGGCCCCACTCCGGGCGGCCCCGTCACCCCGCGCGAGGCGTTACCGGTGGTCTTGAGCCCCAGTTTCCTGGCCGTGTAACAATTGAGCAGATAATTCTGAAGTATGCCCTTTTCGATTACCGGCGTTATCGAGGAAGGTATCCCCTCGCCGTCGAAAGGCCGCGAACCGAAACCGCCGCGGCGCAGTCCGTCATCCAGGATAGTCACACGCTCGCTCGCAATCTTCTGGTGCAGCTTGCCGGTCAGAAAAGACGCGCTGCGGTAAATCGCATCGCCACGTACCGCCTCGAAAATGTGGCCCATGAGGGAACGGGCAGTCTCCGGGTCGAAAATTACGGGCACCTGGCAGGTCGCAACCTTGCGCGCCCCGAGCTTGCGTAAGACGCGCTCGGCCGCTTTCCGTCCCACCGCTTCAGGGGCCTCGAGCGCCGCCGCGCGCCGCGACACCGAGTACCAATAGTCCCGCTGCATGCCGCCGTTGTGGAGGGCAATCGGCGCCACGGACAGGGCGCAGTAAGATGAGCGGTAGCTCCCCACAAAACCCAGCGAGTTGGCATAGGCAGAAGTCCCTTGGCTGGCCTCGAACCACGCCCCCTCCGAGTTCTGAATCCTCGGGTCGGCTGCGAGCGCAGCCTCCTCAGCGCGCCGCGCCATCTGGATGCGGTCCTCGGTTGAAAGCGCCTCCACATCGTTCGAGAAAAGATCCAGGTCGCCCGCATAACACCCTAATTGGATTAGCTCGGGAAGACCGTTAGCCGGGTCCTCAGAAGTTACCTTGGCCATTTCGACAGTGCGCTTCACTAACCGGCCGAGCGACGGGTCCGAGAAATCACTCGAAAAAGAGGTGGCGCTCCGAACTCCGAGCAGCACACGCAATCCTAAGACCTTCGATGCCGCCTCTTTCAGGCTCTCGATCTTGCCCGTCCGCAATGAAGTAGAAAATTCGTCCGATTCGCGCACCACGACATCGGCCGCAGTCGAGCCCGCGCCTTGCGCCCGCTCGACCAAGTCCGCTGCAATCTGTTTGAGGTCATTCATGAAAATGGTAAATGGTGAATAGTAAATTGTAAATTCCGGATTGTCGATTCACAGGGTTGCCGCAGACATTGAAGCCAATGTCTGCGCCACCCTTCGTTATCAAGAATTACATGGGACACCACACTAGCTTCCTTGAAACGACTGCAACCGCCCGAGCGACGTGCCGCCCACGGTAAGCCGGCTCACCTTGATGGTGGGAATGCCCACGCCCACAGGAACGCTCTGCCCATCCTTGCCGCAGGTTCCGATACCGGGATCGAGTTTGAGATCGTTCCCAACGGCGGTCACGCGAGTGAGGACCGTCGGCCCGTCGCCGATTAGCGTAGCACCCTTTACCGGCGCGGTAACCTTACCGTCTTCAATCAAGTATGCTTCCGAAGCGGAGAATACGAACTTGCCGTTGGTAATATCAACCTGCCCGCCGCCAAAGGAAACCGCATAGAGGCCGCGCTTCACCGAGCGCAGGATATCCTCGGGGTCGTCGTTCCCGGCCAGCATGTAGGTATTGGTCATGCGGGGCATGGGAATGTGTTCGTAGCTTTCGCGGCGGCCGTTTCCCGTCCGAGTGGTCTTGAGAATTCCGGCGCTCAGCTTGTCTTCGAGGTAGCCGCGCAGAACACCATTTTCGATCAACACGGTCTTTTGGGTCGGTTCGCCTTCATCGTCAACATTGAGCGAGCCACGCCGGCTGGGAATGGTTCCGTCGTCCACTACCGTGCAAAGCTCGGAGGCCACGCGCTGTCCGAGGCGGCCGCTGAAAGCTGAAATCCCCTTGCGGTTGAAGTCCGCCTCGAGCCCGTGCCCTATGGCCTCGTGCAGCAGGATGCCGGGCCAGCCAGGCCCCAGCACGACTTCCATTTCGCCGGCGGGCGCCTCGCGGGCTTCGAGTTGAACGATGGCTTGGCGCGCCGCCTCGCCGGCAAAGTACTCAGGCGTACGCTCTCCGGAGAAGAACTCGAGGCCCACTCGGCCGCCCCCGCCGCTCGTCCCGGACTGCAACTTGCTTCCATCTTTGGCGATGGTAAACACCCCAAGCCGCACCAGGGGTTGGAAGTCAGTCACCACGCGGCCATCCGACCCGGCGATCAGCACGTGGCGAATCTGATCGCCGAAGGTAACGCGAACTTCTTTTACGCGCCCGTCGTAGGCGCGCGCCGCGCGGTCCGCCCTGCAGCACGAGCTCGAGCTTCTCGGCGAGTTCGCGCTCCGTAGCCGGCGAGGCTACGGGGTAGAAGTTGTGAACGTTCTCAACCGTGCTCAGCCCCACGCTCGAAACCCGCGCGGGGCCGCTGGCAATGCGCGCCGCGATCCTCGCCGCCTTCAGAATTCTCTCCGGCGCAAGATCATCCGTGTAGCCATAGCCCGTCTGCTCGCCTGCCAGCACCCGGATGCCGCAGCCCATGGAAATGCCTTCGGTCGCGCTCTTCACCAGCGATTCGTCCAGAGCGATCGAGGAAGTGGTGGTGTGTTCAAAGTAGAGGTCAGCGTAGTCGCCTCCCTCCGAAAGCGCCGCCGCAAGATATTGCGAGAGGCCAGCCTCCGTAAGCCCGTAGTGTTCAAAGAAGAACCGTTCAGGATTCGCCATGCTTTGCCTTTGTGGCCGTGCCCCGCGGGAGGCCGTGCCCCCGGCTGGAGGATCAACCGCACGATCACATGATCTCGTATCCGCCTAAAACTTCAACGTAGCATACAGCCCCGAGCATGTCAATTTTCGACCATGCCCTGACCACCGCCTTCGTGTTCCGCGAGTACCTGTCAGCAACCACCTTTGTTTTCAATTACATTCCGGGATAGTTGCGTAACCACATGTGTTTTCATAGAGATTCCGGCTTTGTCGGCGTGTTCTTTGTACCGGTCCTTTGTTTTCATAGACATTCCCGCTTCGTTCCGTCAATTGTGTGGTTGAGAAGTTAAGGAGTCGAGAAGTCGAGGAGGCACCTGGGTCTTCCGGCCTGCGGCCCGAGGGCACGACTTTCGGTCAGGTCTTGGTCTTCCACTCCTCAACTCCTTAACTCCTCGACTTCTTGACCTTGTTCTTTGTTTTCATAAACATTCCCGCTTCGTTCCTTGAGTTTTGCAGTGTTCTTCGTAGCTTCGTGCCCGAAGAAACAGCCCTCAGGCCACCCGGAAACTGCTTTACCTGGGACTTTTCTTCCAAGTCGCGGGTTGGGAGGATGGCCTTCGGAAGGAGCGATTACCCTCTGCGGCTTTCCCTCCCGGATGCGCTTTTCTGCCCTCATAAGCTTAGGATTCTAGCCTATCTCGAGACGCCCGTCAAGCGCGAAGCGACGTAGGCTGGAGCCTTCTCGTAAAGCTAAGTGGTCGTTTTTGTCCTAGTCCCGGATTGCGCGCCCTGCTACTTCCAACCCGCCCTTAAGTTTGTGCGTCAAACAATCGAAGAGATGATTGGGTAGCGTCTCAGTTTGAAGTGGCATGGCCATCTTGGCCATGAAATTCCACGGGCAGGATGCCCGTGCCACGTCAAACTGAGACACTGCCGATGATTGGGAAACGCCAGGGGCAGAGCTGGAAGGCTTCCCTGCCCCAGCGGAAAGATTGTGGACTGGAGGTCGGTAATGCGTCAGAAAATAGTGTTCGTCTTAGGAACAGCCATTGCGCTCATGTGGTTTGTCCAGATGGCGCAAGCAGGAGCCATTCGTTATGCCGGCGAACAGGTTGGGAAAGGCTCGGCTGCCGTGGCCCAGATGACGGCCGACGCCGCCGGGACCGCCGCCGCAGATGTCCAGGACGCGGGTAAGGCGTCGGGGTCTGCGTTGAAGACCGGCGCCACAGCCGCCGGGAAGGGTGTGGCCTCAGCTCCCGCCACGGCTGTTCACGGGACAAGAGCGGCTGCAAGCAAAGTGTGGCAGGCTGTTTGGTAGTTTCTCAGCAGGCAGTCGTAAGTTGTCAGTAGTCCGTTGCCAGTGGCCGCCTTGGCGCGCCGGAAGGTGGAGCGGTCTCTAGCGGCAGATTCCTTTTCGCCGCTTCCTCGCGCCTCTAAACAGCAAGGCTTTCTGCCTTGTGCTTTCTGCCTTTTGCCTACTGCCCACTGTTCTTCCGCGGTCCTGCCTGTGCAGGGTCAAACGGTCGAAATCCAATCTTCTCCACGGGCGAACCCGGCTGCAGGCGGAAGTCGTCGTGTTGCGGGTCCTTGAACATGGGGTTCGCGACTATCGAATTTGCATCCTGCCCGCGCTTTTGCCACTCCTCTAACGGCCAGTTCATCAACTCCACGGGCTTGCCATCGCAACGGAAGTAGACGTTGCCATCCAGCAAGTATTTATCGTCATCCCATTTTCCTTCCAGCAGCGGCCCTTCATTCCAGTAAACAATGTTGTGTTCGAAGGTGAAGCTGCGGTGGGCCTCCGCGCGCGAGCGCCGGATTTCAGCGGTCTCGCCGAAGGCGAAGATATTATTTTGAACCATGTTTTCGCGGCCATAATGCTGGTGGAAGCCGCCGTCCTGGGCGCGGTAGACAAGATTGTCTTCGATCAGAATGTTGCTACTACCTTCATCCGTGTAGATACCCCAGCCGCCATAGCCGTGCGGGTTGCGCCCCACATCGTGGCAGACGTTGCCGCGTTCGACCGTGCCCGGCTGCATTCCCAGCGTATAGATGCACCCCATGTCGCTCAGCATTCCTCTGCCGATGTCGTGGATAAGGTTGAACTCGATCAGGTTGTCGCGCGCCGCCGTGGGCCCGTAGCCCCAGGTCCACCCTGCAGAAATACCGCTGTAAAAGGTGTGGTCGATCTCGTTGTGGCCAATCGTATTGTGCGCGCTCTGGCCGATCCAGACTCCCACCGCGGCGGGATAGACGATGCCGATATCGTGAATGTGATTGTCTTCCACCACGTTCCCCTCGGTTCCCAGCGTGTCGTTCTTGGGGACATCGGTATCGCCAATCTTCACGCCGCCCGCCCCCAGGTCCGTCATCTCGCTTGCGGCGATGCGGATTCTCTTTGACCCCCGATGTATCTCAATCGCGTATTGGCCGAGGTGGGTGAAGCTGCATTTTTCGATCGTGCAACTCGAGGCGCCCACCATCTCGACCGCCGCCGGAATGTCGTAGGCTGCTTGCAAATCGAGATAGCCTGCTTGCGGAACAGACCAGTCTGTATGAGCGAAGGTAATGCCTCGTAGCGTAATATTATGCACAAGCTGATGGGCTTCCGCGTCGCCCTCGAAGCGAATGAGTTGGGGCAGAGCGGAAGCAATCACTTCGCTCCGCTTAGGGTCCTCGTCCTGCCGAGGAATATACAGAAGCTTTCCCGCCCGGCGGTCCAGGTACCACTCGCCCGGTGCGTCAAGAGCCCCAGCCGCGTTCTCCACCCAGTAGCGTGGATTCTTTTCATTCCCCCAGGGAGTGCGCTTCGAGGAAAGCGTTGCAGTGTGCGTCGCTGAATCTACTGACTTGATAAAAAGGCGAAACTCCTCCCAATTCGAAAGCACGACGACTTCGGCATCCCCGCCCTGGCCCCATGCCGCTTGAATGTCGCTTTCGTGGAATTTCAACCGCGCAGGGTCATCTTCGCTGAGTTGGCCGTCCACCGTGAAGAAGCCTGTGTTTGGCGCGCGCGCCCGCTGGCGGCGCCGGCCGTCCACGAAAAGCTGATGGAAATACCACTTTCCATCCTTCACCTCAGCCAGGTCGGCGCGCCACTTCGAGGCGCCCACTGCGCCCTCGCTATTTGCGGCCAGTGTCCAACCGCGAATTTCCCGGCCTCCGCTGAGCACAGGAACCTCGCCGGGGTAGGCAGCATAGGTCACCGGATTTGTCGGCGTCCCCGAATCTTGCGGCTTGAACTCCAACGGCTCGGTCAGGAAGTAGGTACCGCCGCGCAGGTATACGACGACCGGCTTATCAAGCGGCCCTCGCGATTGCAGGCCCCGAATCGCATCCCGGGCCGCCGCTACGGTCCTGAATGGTCCGTCGCTGCGCACGGGGTTCGGGGAACGCGTCGTTCCCGACCACGCGTCGTTTCCTTCGGTTGATACGTAATAAACAGTCGAGTCCTGCGAATCCGCGTTCAAGGGCGTTGCCACGGCCATGACTGCAGACGATAGCAGGGCGACTGCAAGAAAACCTGCTGTGCCGTTATGTTTCATAGTCAGTTATATTCTCCTTGTTCGGTACGAAGATGAGCAGAAATCAGTCCGCACCTTTGCAGTAGAACGTCAATTGCATTGGGGAGAGCATTCTAACTCACCGAGTCTAGGTCCGCACTGTTTTCTGGGCGGCTCCGTCGCAGGTCATAGCTGGCAGGATCCCTCCTGATTCGGACTCGTGCTTCGTTGCATTAATAAGCATAACTATTCTTAAAGGGCGGGGCTTCAGCCCCGCCGGTACGGAGAGCACGGCGGAAGGGGCCTTTAGGCCCTGAAGCAACGCCGCTTCAGGGGCTGAAGCCCCGCCCTTCCGACACCGTACGAACAACTACGGTTACTTCCGCCGGTAAGCACTAGCTGGGTCGATGACGGCGCCGACAGAGCGATGCTCCGGTCTACTTCGTTTCGCAAACACGCCAATCATTCTCGACGCCGAGGCGTGAGGGGATCAAAACCCCGCGGTTAGCAACGCAGTACTTCCTCCCATCACTTGACCTCTCCTGGGGTGGCCGTTAGAATGAAACCCTGATCATTTCTTAAAAGTGAGGGGAGAGGTTTATGCTGGATGGACCTATTCCGGTGGGGCTTACTTTCGATGATGTGTTGCTCCTGCCCGCGCAATCATCCGTTTTGCCAACGGAAGCCGACACCCAAACCAAGCTGACGCGCAATATTGCCTTGAATTTGCCCATCGTGAGCGCGCCGATGGATACGGTGACGGAATCGCGGCTGGCCATTGCACTGGCGCAGCAAGGCGGCATGGGCATTGTCCATCGGAGCATGCCGGTAAACGAGCAGGCGCTCGAAGTTGACAAGGTCAAGCGCTCGGAGAGCGGCATGATCGTTGACCCGGTGACGGTGCGGCCGGAGAGCAAGATCTACGAAGCCCAAGAGATCATGAAGAAGTACAAGATCTCCGGGGTTCCCGTGACACGGAACGGCAAGCTCATGGGAATTCTCACCAACCGCGACCTGCGGTTTGAAACGCGCTTCGACCTGCCCGTTGAGCAGGCGATGACGAAAGAAAACCTGATCACGGTGCCGGAAGGAACCACGCTCGAGGAAGCCGAGAAGATGCTGCACAAGCATCGCGTGGAAAAGCTCCTGGTGGTGGATGATAAGTTCAACTTGAAGGGGCTCATCACCGTAAAGGATATTCAGAAGCGGGCGAAGTATCCGAACGCCTGCAAGGATTCCAAGGGGCGCCTGAGAGTGGGAGCGGGGCTGGGAGCGACGGGCGATTACCTCGAGAGGGCGGAAGAACTGATCAAAGCCAAGGTTGATGTCCTGGTCATCGATACCGCGCACGGCCACACGGCGCGAGTGATGGAAGCGGTGCGCCAGGTCAAGCGGAAATTCCCTGAGGTCGACCTCATCGCCGGCAACGTCGCCACCTGCCAGGGGGCGAGCGACCTGATTCAGTTGGGAGTTGACGGGCTGAAAGTGGGCATCGGCCCGGGCTCCATCTGCACGACCCGCGTCGTGACCGGAGCAGGCGTGCCGCAGATCACTGCCATAGCTGATTGCGCCCGCGCCGGGCGACAGAACGGCGTGCCCGTCATTGCGGACGGCGGCATCAAGTATTCGGGCGACGTCGCCAAGGCCATCGCCGCCGGGGCGAGTTGCGTCATGATCGGCAGCTTGTTTGCCGGAACCGAAGAGAGCCCGGGTGAAACGATCCTTTACCAAGGCCGCAGCTTCAAGTCGTACCGCGGGATGGGGTCGATCGCCGCCATGTCCGCGGGCTCAGGAGACCGCTACGCTCAGGAAGGGACCGTGGCGCGTGGAGAAATCACCAAGCTGGTGCCGGAGGGCATCGAGGGGCGCGTGCCGTACAAAGGGCTGCTGGAGGATCTCGTGGAACAGCTTGCGGGGGGGTTGCGCTCCGGCATGGGCTATTGCGGATGCGCTACCATTGAAGAACTCCAGAACAGGGCACGATTCATTCAAATCACCGCCGCCGGCTTGAGGGAGAGTCACGTGCACGATGTCATCATCACCAAGGAAGCACCCAACTACTGGCTTGGCTGACCCTCAACCACAAACTCGTCCGTTCTATTTCGAGCCTCGCGTGCTTCTGGTTTGGCTGGTTACAGCCGCCTGGCCAGGCGCCATCTCTCTGCTTTCCACGAAGTCCTACGGCGGGTCCGTTACCGGCTGGCTCCTGGCGCAGATTCTTGTCACGTTGCACGTCCACCTCGCGCCGCACACCTTCGCCGTCGTTCATTTCCTGATTCGAAAGCTCGCGCACTGCACCGAATACGCAATATTCTGCCTGCTCCTCTATCATTCCTTCGAGCCCCGCCACCCGGAAAGATGGAATGCGCGCAGCGCCCTCGCCGCCCTCATCGCCGCCGGCTTGTTCTCCTTGGTGGATGAATACCACCAAAGTTTTGTTCCCGGTCGAACCGCCTCGCTGGTCGATTGCGGCATCGATACTTTCGGAGCCCTCATGGGATTGGTCCTTCTTTATGCGGTCCTGCAGTTTCCAAGGCGAAGGCTCGAGACTTAGTTCATGGACGGACAACCCGGTTTCACGCCAAGGCGCCAAGTCCGCAAAGGCCGCCAGGCAAAAGCAGGATTTCAACTTTGCGCTCCTTTGCGAGCTTTGTGCCTTGGCGTGAAACCGGGTTGCCCCTGCGTAGGGCGGCCGATCCTCGCCAGATGCGCATTCGCGTAATCTATCTCACGCCAGCAAGAGCAGTACAGCCGCAACAGACGAGAAGATTGCGGAAATGAAGAAGGGAACCGAAGGAGAGTAGTGACGCCACATCCAGCCGGCCAGCAGGCTTGCGGGAAGCGCCGCCACACCCGCGAGCCAATTGAACACTCCGAAGACAGATCCGCGAGATGCGCTCGGAACAAGGTCCGCAATCCAAGCGCGGAACACGCCTTCCGTCATGGCGTAGTACGTTCCATAGACGGCGAACAGGAACCACACAAGTTGCGGCCCCCGCGCAAGTGAGAATCCTAAATAAACTGCCGCGTAAACAAAATAGCCGAGGACTACGAGCGCGCGCCGCGGGATTTGGTCCGAGAGCTTCCCCGCAGGCCAGCTCAGCGCCGCGTATACCAGATTGAAGAGCAGTCCCAAGCCCGGCGCCAGGGCGGCCCGGACTCCGAGGTTCTGAGCGCGTAGTATCAGGAACAAATCGGAAGAGTTGCCAAGCGAGAACAGAACGACGGCAACCAGCATAACCACCAAACTCTTGTTCCAGTTGACGCGGCCAGCGGGCGGTTCGACATCCCGCCCGGACCCTTCTCGAGACGGATCGCGGCCCGCCTCCACACGATCCCCCGGGCGGACTTCCGACACGCGGAACCAGACAAGCAGAATCGAGACCGCTCCGGGGACCGTGGCCAGCCAAAAGACCTTGCGCACATCGCCCATGAACAAGGGCAGCAACGCCAGCGCGCACAGCGGGCCGAGCACCGCTCCCGCAGTGTCCATGGCCTGGCGCAAGCCGAACGCCGCGCCGCGGTTGGCTGACGACACAGAATCCGCGAGCAAGGCATCGCGAGGCGCGCCGCGAAAGCCCTTGGCCGCCCGGTCAGTAAAACGAATGCAGAATACTTGGCCCCACGACGTGGCAACCGCGAGAAACGGCTTGACGATATTGGCTACGGTATATCCAGCGCCCACCAGCGGCTTGCGCGCGCGCAGGCGATCTGAAAGCCAACCGGAAAGCAGCCGTCCGAAACTCGCCACCGTTTCGGCGGCGCCTTCGATCAACCCGAAAACCATGGGGCCCGCCCCCAGAACGCCAACCAGAAACTGGGGCAAGAGCCAGTAGCTCATTTCCGTGGCTGTGTCGTTGAAAAAAGACACCCAGGCAAGCGCCCAGACGTTCCGGGGCAATCGCTCCGCGCCTCCGGCTGGGTTCCTGGTTGCATTGGCCGGCAAAGCCATAGGGTTGGCCGCCAAAATAAAAAATCCCGATCCGGGGCAATGCGCTCCGGCTCGGGATTTTTAGGGGGCGCTGATGCGACCGCCCCGGCTGATTCCTTAGAGTATTACTTCTTCTCTTCCTCTTCGGGTGGTGGAGCCTGCTTTTCGGCTTCGGTCTTAGCCTTTTCGGCCGCCTCGCGCCTGGCTTCTGCCTTCTTGGCGCGCTTCTCGGCCAGCTTCTGGAGGACGTCGGAGCCAACCATTTCCAGCACGGCCATGTCTGCGCCGTCGCCTTTTCGCCAGCCGGTGCGCACGATTCGCGTGTAGCCGCCCTTGCGGTCCGCGTAGCGCTGGGCAATATTGCTGAAGAGCAGCTTGAGCGCCGCAGGATCCAGCAGATAGCTTGCCGCGAGGCGCCGGGCGTGCAGGTCTCCCTGCTTGCCTAACGTGATCATCTGTTCGACCACGGGGCGAGCCGCTTTGGCCTTGGCCACCGTCGTCTCAATCCGTTCGGTGAGGATCAACGAGGTGACGAGGTTGCGCATCAGCGCGTTTCGGTGCTCGGTTTTGCGGCTGAGTTTTCTTCCGTAATTACGATGTCGCATCTTCCCATTCCTGCGGCTTAGTTTGTGGTTGCGGGGGCTGCGGCTGCGGCTGAGCGGGCGACATCAGGGGATTACCCTTCTCGTCAGTCTTCATGCCGAGGCTCAGGCCCATGGCGCTTAGGATTTCCTTGATCTCGTTCAAGGACTTCCGCCCGAAGTTCTTGGTCTTCAGCATCTCTTGCTCGGACTTCTGGACGAGCTCGCGGATGGTGGTGATATTCGCGTTCTTGAGGCAGTTGTACGACCGTACCGAAAGCTCGAGCTCCTCGACCGAGCGATCCAGGTTCTCGTTGTAGACGGCGGTGGGTTTCTCCTGGGGAGCCTGTTCAATCTCAGGCTCTTCCTCAATGTTAATGAAGGTCGTGGTGTGGTCCTTGAGCAGCTTGGCCGCAAGACCAATGGCGTCCTGCGGCGTGACGGCGCCGTTAGTCCAGACATCGAGGGTCAGCTTATCGTAGTCGGTCATCTGCCCCAGGCGGGCGGCCTCGACCGTATAGTTCACCTTGCGGATGGGGGAATGCACGGAGTCCACAGGGATGTAGCCGATGGGCAGGTCTTCGTCGAAATTCTTCTCGGCGGAGACATAACCCCTGCCGATCTTGACCCGCATCTCGATGCGCAGACTTCCGCCTTCGCTGACCGTCGCGATATAAACGTCCTTGTCCAGGATTTCCACGTCCGCGTCTTCCTGGATCATGCGGGAAGTGACCTCACCGGGCTTTTCGACCACCAGGTTCAGAGTCTTCGGCCCCTCCACGTGCATCTTCAGAGGAATCTGCTTGAGGTTCAGGATAATGTCCGTTGCGTCTTCCACCACTCCCGGGATGGAAGAGAATTCGTGCATGACGCCCTCGATCTTCACGGCCGTGATGGCGCCGCCCTCGATCGAAGAAAGCAATACTCGGCGCAGGGCGTTTCCTATGGTGGTCCCGAATCCCCGCTCAAACGGTTGGGCAGAGAACTGGCCGTATTTATCAGTCAGCGTATCTGTGTTGCTCACCAAACGCTTGGGTTTCTGAAAGCCTTTCCAGAGCATAGCCATCGCACCTCCCCGAGGCCCGGCTCAACCGGGCGCTCCAACTGCTGACTATTGAGCTCACTTCGAATAAAGTTCCACGATCATCTGTTCCTGGATGGGGAAATTCACATCCTCGCGCTTGGGCATAGAGATGACCCTTCCCGCATCGCCTCCCGGCTGAACTCGAGCCAGGGCGGAACCGCCTTGTTGCCCGTGAGGTCAAGCGCTTGCAGCAGCGCCGGCAGTGCCTGCTCTTTTCGCGCACGGCGATTTCCTGCCCGGGCGAAACTGGAAACGCCGGGATGTTTACTTTCCGTCCCCCCACTTCCAGATGACCGTGCCGCACCAGTTGCCGGGCTTGGGCTCGCGAAGTGGCAAGGCCCAGGCGGTAGGCTACGTTGTCCAACCGCCGCTCCAGCATCAGCAACAGGTTCTCGCCTGTGACGCCCCGCATGCGCGCCGCTTTTTCGAAATAGGACCGGAACTGATCCTCCAGAATCCCGTAAAGCCGGCGAACCTTCTGCTTCTCACGAAGCTGGAGGCCGTACCCGATCAGTTTGGGGCGGCGCGACTTGCCATGCTGGCCCGGCGCAAAATTGCGTTTCTCAATGGCGCACTTGTCCGTGAGGCACCGGCGGCCCTTCAGAAAGAGCTTGGTTCCCTCACGCCGACAAAGTCGACAAACTGCATCTCGATACCTTGCCAATCCAACCTCCTGTTACACCCGCCGTCGCTTGGGTGGCCTGCACCCGTTATGGGGTATGGGTGTTACGTCCTTGATGTTGCGGACCTCCAGACCTGCTGTGGCCAGGGCGCGGATGGCCGACTCGCGGCCTGCGCCAGGTCCTTTCACTCGGACTTCTACGCTTCGCATCCCATGATCACGCGCCGCGTTAGCCACGCGAAGAGCGGCCTGCTGAGCGGCGAACGGTGTCCCCTTGCGCGATCCTTTGAAGCCGAGCGACCCCGCCGCTCGACCAACAGACCAGCTTCCCGTCCGTGTCGGTGATGCTCACCAAGGTATTGTTGAACGACGCCTGAATGTGAACAACACCCGTCGGGACGATCCGCTTTTCTTTCTTCTTGAAGACCTTCTTCTTACTCGTCTTTGCTGCCGCTTTCGCCATGTCTCCTCACTAGCTGGTTATCATCTTCGTCGGCGTGTTGTTGGAGCAAGTGGCGCTCGCCCCAGGGCCGGTTGCCGTTCGGCCCTACGTGGTTCATCGCAGCTCAACCGCCCGACGTTACGTCTTGGCCGCGGCGCGCTTCTTATTCGCAACCGTGCCTTTACGCGGTCCTTTCCGGGTACGCGCGTTGGTATGCGTACGCTGGCCACGCACCGGAAGGCTACGCCGATGGCGCATGCCGCGATAAGAGCCGATTTCGATGAGCCTCCGGACATTCATCGCCAGCTCTTTCCTCAGGTCGCCTTCCACTCCACCCTCTTCTTCGATGATCTGGCGGATGCGCGTGACCTCATCTTCAGTCAAGTCCTTGACCTTCTTATTCGGGTTCACGCCCGCCGCACCAGAATCGACATGGAGCGCGCCCGGCCGATGCCGTAAATATAGGTTAAGCCTATTTCCGCCCGTTTCTTGGGGGGAAAGTCAATGCCTAATCGTGCCATTTCGAAATTAAATGAAACTGATCGACCGACAATTCCAATCAGAACCGTCAGTTTCGAACCTCGTTGACTCATCCTTGCCGCTGCTTGTGCTTCGGATTTTCGCAGATCACCCTCACCACGCCAGCACGGCGCACGATCTTGCATTTCGACATATTTTCTTTACCGACGAACGAACCTTCATTTTACCTCGCGCACCGTTCGGCCTACCGACCACGCAAGACGAACCGTTCGCAGCCCTCGGCACTTACCGCTCACTTGTACCGGAAGACGATCCGCCCCCGCGTCAGGTCGTACGGAGAAAGCTCCACTGCGACCTTGTCCCCGGGAAGAATACGGATGAAGTTCTTCCTCATCTTGCCCGAGATGTGCGCCAAGACCTGGTGCTTGTTATCCAGCTCCACGCGGAACATAGCGTTCGGCAGAGCTTCCAGCACCGTCGCCACAACTTCGATTGCGTCTTCCTTAGGCATATATGCACCGTACGGGCACGCCGCGTGGCGCGCCCCTACCCCGCCGCTATTGCAGCGTCAAAATATCGGGACCGTTCTGGGTGACTGCCACCATGTGTTCGAAGTGGGCGGACAATGTACCGTCCGCAGTCACCGCAGTCCAGTTATCATCAAGGACCCGAACCGCCGGGCCGCCGGCATTGACCATCGGCTCGATCGCCAGAACCATTCCCTGCTTGAGCGCCGGTCCGTGTCCGGGCTGGCCGAAGTTGGGGACCTGCGGCTCCTCATGGAGCTGACGCCCGATGCCATGACCCACAAACTCCCTAACCACAGAATACCCGTTCTCTTCCACGTGCTGCTGTACGGTCGCGGATATGTCGCCCAGCCGGTTTCCCAGCCGCGCCTGGTCAATGCGCCAGCTGCAACGCTTCCTGGGTAACCCGCAGCAGTCTTTGCGTGGACTCCGGAATCTCGCCCACCGGCACGGTTATCGCCGAGTCTCCGTAGTATCCATCCACGATCACGCCCAAGTCCAAACTCAGTATATCGCCATCTTCAAGGCGGCGCTCGGAGGGAATCCCGTGGATCACCTCAGTAGTTCACCGAAGCGCACAAACAGCACGGGTAACCCCGGTACCCTTTGAACGCCGGCCGCGCGCCCAATTGGGCTATGCGCCTCTCAACATACTTCTCCAGCTCCAGCGTGCTGACTCCAGGCTGCGCCCGCTCCCGCAACTCTTCGAGCAGTCCTCTTACCATCCTGCCACTGCGCCGGAGCCTTTCAATTTCAGCCGGTGACTTGCAAATGATCATGCCTTCCCCAAAAACTCGATCAGGCTCCTTTGCAATCAAGCTCCGGCTTCCGGTTGCCATCCACCTCGTTAAGAACACCTTTCTCGCGGTAATAGTCGATCAAGGGGCTGGTCTGCTTCTCGTAGGCCACCAGCCGCTGCCGAATTGTCTCCTCGCTGTCGTCCGCCCGCTGCAAGAGCTTGCCGCCGTCTTTGTCGCATACGCCCTCGACGGGCGGCGGGTTGAAGTAGATGTTGTAGATCTCGCCGCACAGTCGAGCAGGTGCGGCGTCCGGTCAGCCGCTTCAGGAGCAAATCGGGATCCACCTTGATGTCAATGACGAGGGGATTTCCCTTCCCTTCGCCAGCAGCATCCGATCCACGAACTCCGCCTGCGCGATGGTGCGGGGAAAACCGTCCAGTATGAACCCTCGCTGGCAGTCGGGCTGGTCGATCCGCTGCTCCACGATGCCGCAGACCACCTCGTCCGGAACCAACTCCCCGGCTTCCATTTTGGCCTTGGCGGCGAGTCCCAAGGGAGTCCGATTGCGTACTGCCTCGCGCAGCATGTCTCCCGTCGAAATCTGGGGAATAGAGAAGTGCTGGGAGACTTCGCGCGCCTGAGTGCCCTTCCCTGCGCCCGGCGCACCTAAAAAAATCAGGGCCTGCGATTTCATCCTCATGCGTCCGTCATTCCCATCTAACCGGGAGTTCACGAGTGAATGCCCGCTTCCGCGGAGGTGACGCCGAGAATGTACATTTCGCCTCAGAAAGCTCTCCGTCCTCGCACTCGTCCCTTCTTCAGAAAGCCTTCGTAGTGGCGCATGATCAACTGCGCTTCGACCTGCTGGACAGTGTCCATCGCCACGCCCACGACAATCAACAAGGAAGTTCCGCCGAAGTAGAAATTCACGTTCAATCCGTGCAGCATCCAGGCGGGAAGGTTGGCGTCAAACCACGCCCCTCCCATCCAGACGGGCAAGTGGTTGACGCGCAAGCCCGCCGAGCATAATTTCCGGAATCAATGCCACGAGCGCCAGATACAAGCCGCCCACCCAGGTGATCTTGGTGAGAACGTCATCCAGGTGATCGGCGGTGCGTTTGCCCGGGCGAATGCCGGGAATGAACCCGCCTTGCTTGCGGACGTTGTCCGCCACTTCGTCAGGGTTATAAACAATCGAAAGGTAGAAGTGAGCAAAAAACATGATCAACATCACGTAACTGAAAGTGTATAAAGGCTCGCCCCAGGCAAAGAGCTGGACGAACTTGTTGATCAAGCCCCCTATGAAACTGGTCTTCGACATGAATAACCCCACAGTTTGCGGGAAAGTCAGGATCGAGACGGCAAAGATGATGGGCATCACGCCGCCGCTGTTGACCTTGAGCGGAAGGTGGGTCGAAACCCCTCCCATCACTTTTCGGCCTACGATCCGCTTCGCATACTGGATGGGAATGCGCCGTTCCCCGCGCTCCACGAAGCACGATAAAGGCCACAATCGCCACCATGAACACTACCAACACGAGCAGGAGCGCCAGCGGACTCCAAACGCGCGTGACGAACACTTTTTCATAAAGGTCCGCCATGCCACGCGGCAGACCCGCCACGATCCCAGCGAAAATAAGCAGCGACATGCCGTTGCCAATTCCCCGCGAGGTGATCTGCTCTCCCAGCCACATGATGAAGACTGAGCCCGTGGTAAGCGTCAAAACCGTGGCAAGAACGAAGCCAGGACCGGGATTGCGAGACCAACTGCGATCCCTGCCTCTGAAGTGCGGCCGCGATGCCGAACGCCTGAAACGCGCTCAAAACCACGGTGAGCCAGCGCGTGTACTCGTTATCTTTCGTCCGGCCCAGCTCGCCTTCTTTCTTCAACTTTTCGAGGGTAGGCGAAACCACCCCAAGCAACTGGAGAATAATCGAGGCCGTGATATACGGCATGATGCCGAGAGCAAAGACCGTCAAGCGGCGCAGGCTGCCGCCCGGAAAACATGGCGAGCAACCCGAAAATGCCGCCTCCCATGGACTGATTGAACAGGTTCTCGAAGGCCTCGGCGTTGATGCCCGGCGTTGGTATGAATGCGCCTAGACGATACACCGCCAGCATGGCGAGAGTAAAAAGAATACGCCTCCGGAGATCCGGAATCTCAAAAATGCTCTTGATCGACTCCATCATGCGGAAATAACCTCGGCCGTTCCCCCGGCCTTTTCGATCTTTTCCCGTGCCGACTTCGAAAATTGGTGGGCCACGATCTTGAGGGCAACTTTCAATTCGCCGTCACCCAGGACCTTCAAGCCGCCTTTGACATCTTTGAGGTAGCCGCGCTCGACGAGCAGTTCAGGAGTAACCGTCTCTTCAGCCGTGAAGTCCTCAAGATCTCTCAAGTTCACAATCGTGAACTGCTTCTTGAATATATTCGTAAAACCGCGCTTGGGAAGCCGCCGTTGTAGCGGCATCTGGCCGCCCTCGAAACCAGGGCGCAGCCTCGCGCCGGTCCTCGATCGCTGGCCTTTTGAGCCGCGTGTCGCAGTCTTGCCGTGGCCTGAGCCCATCCCTTGGCCGATCCGCTTGGACCGCTTGGTTGCCCCCTGAGGCGGGCGAAGTGTTCCGATGTGCATTGCCATATGGTTGTTGCCTGCTTCGTTCAAGCTTCGGTCTGCCCTTCCTCCGGAGACGCCTCGGAGCCTGCGGCGGCGCTGTCATCACTACTCGCTTCCGTCGGCGCACTCGCTTCCGCAGCAACCGAATCCGCCGGGGCCTCCACCGCACCTGTCGCCGCCCCCACCTCTGATTCCCCGCCCCGGCTGGAGAGCGGAAGCTTCGGGGAGGGGAACCAGGAGCCGCGCTGGCGGCTTCGGGCGGCTTGGACGGCGCCGCTGCCGGTGGGTAAATCGTATATTCAGGCACTCGGGTCCAAGCCGCGGGCGTCCTTGCTTCCACAATCTCCACCAGATGAGGGACCTTGGCCACCATCCCGCGAATCTGCGGCGTGTCCGGCTTTTCGATCTCCTGGTTCAACTTCTTTAATCCCAGACTTCGTACGACACGCTTCTGGTGATAGCTGAAGCCTATGCCGCTGCGAACCCATTTGATGCGAATCGTCTTTTGACTCTGATCGGACACGGTTTCTTAACCCCTTTATAATTCTTCTACGGTCTTGCCCCGCATGGCCGCCACTTCCTCCGCGCTCCGAAGGTGAAGCAGCCCATCCATGGTCGCCTTCACCACGTTATAAGGATTCGTAGTGCCCAGCGACTTCGTCAATACGTTCTGAATTCCCGCCGCCTCAACCACGGCGCGCACCGCGCCGCCGGCGATCACTCCGGTCCCAACCGCAGCCGGCTTTAGCAGCACCCTGCCTGCGCCGTAGTGCCCAATCACCGCGTGAGGGATAGAGGTTGCGGTAACATGGACCTTAACCAGCGCCTTCTTGGCGGATTCGATGCCCTTGCGGATGGCCATGGGCACCTCGCGGGCCTTGCCCGACCCATAACCTACCGTCCCCGCTCCGTCGCCGACTACGACCAGCGCCGAGAAGCTCAGGTTCTTGCCCCCCTTAACCACTTTGGTAACACGGTTAATGGAAACCACCTGATCTTTCAGTTGCACCGCGTTCGGATCAATCCGATTTTCCAACGCTTCCCTCCCCGCAATTGCTCCTAAAATTTAAGTCCCGCTTCGCGTGCCGCGTCCGCCAAAGCCTTTATCCGCCCGTGATAGGCGTACCCACCGCGATCGAACACCACGCGCGAGATTCCCACCGCGGTTGCGCGCTTTGCCAGAGCCGCTCCGACCAATTTAGCCGCAGCCACATTTCCGCCCGACTTCACGTCGTCCGGACTTCTTTGTCCCGCGTGGAAGCGGATACCAGCGTCTGACCCCGGGAGTCATCAACGATCTGCACATAGATATGATTGATGGACCGGAAAACGCTCAGCCGGGGCACTTGCCGTTCGCCCGTGTAGGACTCTTCGAATTCGCGTGTGAACCCGCCGGCGCGCTGTGTCCTTGGAAATCGTTTGCAACATATTGCGCTCTCCGCCCGAACTTCTGGCTATTGGCCAGTCTTGGCAGCTCCGCCTCCTGCCGCTGCCGCCGCCTTGCCTACCTTCTTCTTCAACCGCTCGCCCGTGTATCGGACGCCCTTGTTCTTATACGGGTCGGGAGGCCGCAACCCGCGAATTTCCGCCGCCACTTGTCCCACTCGCTGTTTGTCTGCCCCGCTGACCACCAAATGGGTCTGCTTCTCGACCGTGATCGTTCAACCCTTCGGGGATGGGCATCTCGATGGGGTGCGAATAGCCAAGCGTAAACACCACGGACTTTGCCTTTCACCTCCGCCCGGTATCCGATCCCCACAATGTCCAGGTGCTTTTCAAACCCTTGGGCTACTCCTCGCACCGCGTTGGCCAGGAGGCTGCGAGCCAAGCCATGCAAAGCCGCCTGCTCATCGCCCTCCCGCTTCACAACGTAATGGCCATCCTGCTTCTCAACATGAACCCCGGGCGGCACGGGAACCCTTAGAGTCCCCTTCGGCCCTTTGACCACCATGGCTTCCCCATCCGCCTGCACCGTAACAGCGGAGGGTATTTGAACGGGCTTGGTTCCAATTCTTGACATAATCTTTAGTCCACTGTAGGGGCGGCTTTACGCCGCGATACGGCGAATCCGCAGAATCGCCGCTTCCCTAGGATACAATGCCTAAAATCTCGCCGCCCACGCCGGCTCGACGAGCTTGTTTTCCGGTCATCACTCCGCGCGGAGTCGTGAGGATGTTGACTCCCATTCCCCCCTGCACCCTGGGGATTTCCTTCGCCCCGCTATAGACCCGCCGTCCCGGCCGTGAGACACGATCCAGCGTGCTGATGACGTTCTCCCCATCGTTCCCGTAGCGGAGAACTATTCTCAAGACCTTCTTCTTGCCCTCTTCGCTCACTTTGAAGTTGCTGATGTAGCCCTCGTCTTTTAAAATGCGCGCAACTTCCACCTTCAATTTCGAGGAGGGCATGTCCACACGCTGGTGCCGGGCTTGAATCCCGTTTCGAATTCGCGTAAACATGTCCGCAATGGAATCTGTCACGGCTGCCATAAAACTCCCTTGCACATCGTGTAGTGGCGGTCCTGATCCGCCGCGGGCGCTTCGAGAGCGCCGCCATAGCCTACCAACTCGACTTCACCACTCCCGGGATTTCGCCTTTGAGCGCCAGTTGCCGGAAACACAAACGGCACATCTTGAACTTGCCCAGGTATCCGCGAGGCCGGCCACAAATCAGGCAGCGATTCCGATGCCGGATCTTGAACTTCGGCTTCTTGCGCAATTTCGCCATCATCGAGGTTCGAGCCACGAATTACCTCCTAGCGACGAGAGAAAAGGCAGCGCCACAAATGCACTTCCGGTTCTATCATTCTTCCTGCTCGCCACTCGTCACTGCTCTTTCGTCACTGCCTTTTCTTCAGTCGCCGCTACCTTTCGGCGCTGGGCCTCCGACCTGAACGGCATCCCGAGGTGCCGCAGCAAAGCCAGAGCTTCGGCATCGGTGCGAGCGTCGGTCACGATCGAAATGTTCAATCCCTTGACCTTTTCCACCTTGGCGTATTCAATTTCGGGGAACACCATCTGGTCGCGAAGGCCCAGCGTATAGTTGCCACGGCCGTCGAAGGCGCGGGTCGAAAGCCCCCTGAAATCGCGCACTCGGGGCAGCGCCACGCTGGTGAGGCGGTCGAAAAACTCATACATGCGGTCGCCCCTGAGAGTTACCATCGCCCCAATCGGCATGTTCTTGCGCAATTTGAAATTCGCGATCGACTTCCGCGCCCGCGTGATCACCGGCTTCTGGCCGGTAATCTGGCCCAACTTCCCCCGTGCCGGAATCCAGCAGCTTCGCATTCTGGATCGCCTCGCCCAACCCCATGTTCAACACGATCTTCCTGAGTCGCGGGACCGCCATGCTGTTCGGGTACTTGAACTCCTTCACCAGTCCAGGCACGACTTCGTTCTTATATTTCTCTTTCAAACGCGGCGCCATGTTTGCCTTCACATCCTCCCGAAGCACCCGCGAACCTCAAACGCCAGGTCCGCGCTGCCGTTACGCATCCAAGGACTTCTCACACTTCGCGCAAATGCGCACTTTCTTGCCTTCCGCCATGCTGCGGTGCTGGATGCGGGTGGGTCCGCATTCGCTGCACACCAAGGCCACATTCGATACGTGAATCGGGCCTTCCTTTTCCAGAACCCCGCCCCGGATCTGCTTCTGCGGATTAGGGCGCGTGTGGCGCTTGATCATGTTGACGTGCTCAACATAAAGGCGATGCTTGCCCGGCTCGACTTCGAGCACGCGACCCGTCTTGCCCTTGTCACGCCCGGCTATCACCTTCACCTGGTCGTTCTTGCGGATATCCAACCCAAATCCCATCACAAAACCTCTGGGGCCAGCGAGACTATTTTCAGAAATTTCTTTTCCCGGAGCTCGCGCGCCACCGGCCCAAACACGCGCGTCCCCACCGGCTCGTTAGTATCATTGATGAGCACGGCAGCGTTCTCATCGAACCGAATGTAGCTGCCGTCCCGCCGCCTCTGCTCCTTGCGCATCCTGACTATCACACACTTGACAACCTTGCCTTTGGGAATGGCGCTGTCCGGCGCCGCTTCCTTCACCGAGGCCGTCACAACGTCACCGAGACCCGCCTGCAACCCCACATCTCCGCCGATCGGAAGGATGCATGCCAGCCTCCGCGCTCCGGAGTTGTCCGCCACGTGCAGAATGGTCCTCATTCCGATCATACTGTCGCCTCCGGCAGAGGAGTCACTTGCACGGCCTTGGTGACGATTTCCACCACCCGCCACCGCTTGCTACGGCTTAGGGGCCGCGTCTCCTGGATTCGCACCGTGTCACCGGGTCGGCACTCGTTCTTCTCATCGTGGGCGAGGAACCGCTTCGAATGTCGAACCACCCGCTTGTAAAACGGATGAATGACCTGCCGCTCCACCGTGACAACGACGGTCTTCTGCATCTTGTTACTGGTTACAGTCCCGACTTTTTCCTGTCGCCTTTTCTCCATAAGTCCCCACCGGCTTTCAGCCTTCGGCTCCGAGTGAACTGCCGCCAGCCTGCCAGGGGCTGACGGATGACAGCTTAAGCTGTCCCCGCGGCCTTCAATTGGCGCTCGCGCTGAATCGTCTTCGCCTTTGCGATGCCTTTTCGCAACTCGCGCAGAGTGTCCAGACTCTCCGTCTGCCCGCTGGCCATTCGGAACCTCAAGCGTCCCAATTGGCCGGAAAACTCGCGTTCGCGCGCCGCGAGTTCGTCGTCCGTCCATTCGCGCATCTTCTCAGCCGGCCACTTCCACTTTTTGTCCTTTTCGAGCTTCATGACGTCCTCTCTCGCATCATCCCTCCATCTCCTCCCAAGCGAAGAGGCGACGAAGCCATGATGAAAACCCCTTACACCGCGACCTTGCGCGAAACAAATTGCGTGGCTAATGCAAGCTTGTGACCGGCCAGGCGCATCGCCTCACGCGCTTCCGGTTCCGGCACGCCTTCCATCTCAAAAAGGATGCGGCCAGGCTTCACCACCGCAACCCAAAACTCGGGCGCGCCTTTGCCCTTTCCCATACGGGTTTCGGCCGGCTTCTTGGTCACCGGCTTGTCCGGAAAAATGCGGATCCAGAGCTTCCCGCCCCTCTTGATAAAGCGCGTGATGGCCACGCGGCTGGCTTCAATCTGGCGGTCCGTAATCCACCCCGGTTCGAGCACCTTTAACCCAAAGTCCCCGAACGACAGCTTGGATCCCCGCCACGCTTTGCCGCACGTGCGCCCTCGCTGCTGCTTCCGGTACTTCACCTTGCTTGGCATTAGCATAACGTCGACTCACTTTTGGGAGTTGGGAGTTCGAAAAGTCGAGCAGTTTAGAAGTAACTCTACAGCCTCTCGACTTTTCGACTTCTCGACTCCTTGACTTCTCGCCTGGCTAAACGGCCGGCGCCGCCTCCGTGGGCGTGGGCGCGGCGGCAGGTACGGCAGCCGGCTTTTCCCGCCGCCGCTTCTGCTCCAGGATCTCCCCGTTGTAAATCCAGCACTTCACGCCGATCACGCCGTAGGTGGTCCTTGCTTCCGCGGTTCCATAGTCGATATCCGCGCGCAAGGTGTGCAACGGCAGCCGCCCCTGGAGGTACCATTCCGAACGCGCAATCTCAGCTCCGTTCAAGCGGCCTCCGCAGCGGATCTTGATTCCCTTGCAACCGAAACGCAGCGCGGAATCAACCGCCTTCCTCATCGCCCTCCGGAATGCCACGCGCTTTTCGAGCTGCAGGCAAATGGCTTCTGCGACAAGTTGAGCGTTGAGCTCCGGCCGATGAACTTCCTGGATGTTAATGGGAAGAACCTCGCGTCCCGTGCGCTTCTGGATCTCCTGCCGCAGACGATCAATCTCCGCCCCTTTGCGCCCGATGATAATCCCCGGCCGCGCCGTGTGAATCGTGATCTTCAGTTTGTTGCCAGGCCGCTCCACTTCGATCGACGCGACGCCGGCAGCCTGCAACTGGCTCTTCAGCCGCTTCTTGAGTTTCAGGTCTTCATGGAGGAAATCGGAGTAGTCTTTCTTCGCAAACCAGCGCGACTTCCAGGTCTTGTTATACCCGAGGCGAAATCCATAAGGATGTACCTTCTGACCCATCCATTCCTCCTTCAGCGAGGGAACAAGGAGTATGGAACAGGGGACAGACAGAGGAATCGCCTCGTCGTCCAAAACCCTGATCCTAGCTCCCCAACGATTCTCGTCAACTTTCCACTCATATTGCCTGTTCCCTATTCCTTACTTCCCGTCTTCCGGCGACGCCACCACCACGGTGAGGTGACTCGTCCGCCGCAGGTAGCGGTAGGCCCGGCCCATCGGCGCGGGGCGAACTCGCCTCAAGCGCGGCCCGTCATTGACGAAGGCTTCGGATACCACGCAACCGGTCAACATCCAGGTGCTCGGACTTGTCCTCGGCGTTGGCAATGGCCGAGCGCAGCACCTTTTCCACCGCCTGCGTCACGCGCTTCTTTGTGAACGCCAGGGTGCTCAGCGCATCGCCCACGTTCTTGCCGCGAATAAGGTCCACCACCAGGCGCGCCTTTTGCGGCGATACTCGCATATATTTTTGTGTGGCTCTTGCTTCCATAGTTCCGTCCATACTCTCGGAATTACCAACCCGCTCTTGCCGGTCCAGCCAAGGCGGGAGCCCACAGCGGCCCCACGCTTTCAGGGGAACCGCCAAGGGATCTTGCTTCCCTCGTAACCACTGCTAGGTTGCGGCTGGCGCCGACGGGGCTGCAGGCGCTGGCCTGGCGCCTCCCACGGGCGGTGGAGCTGCCACGGCGGCCCGTTCAGTCGCCACCTTCATACTGTGGCCCTTGAAGGTGCGCGTCGGTGAAAACTCGCCGAGCTTATGGCCGACCATGTTCTCCGTGATGTACACGGGTATAAACTTCTTACCGTTGTGAACGGCAATCGTATGCCCCACCATCTCGGGAACAATGGTGGAACGTCGCGACCAGGTTTTCACCACTTTCTTTTCGAACCGCCGGTTGAGCAGCTCGACCTTCTTCATCAAGTGGTCGTCCACGAAGGGACCCTTCTTCAGCGACCTCCCCAAGGCTTCCTCCCTCTACTTCTTTTCTCGCCGCTTCACAATAAATCGTTCCGTTAACTTATTATTGCGCGTCTTGTAGCCGCGCGTGGGCTGGCCCCAAGGGGTCACGGGATGCCGCCCTCCTGATGTCTTCCCTTCCCCGCCGCCCAGCGGATGATCGACGGGATTCATGGCCACGCCGCGCACCGTCGGCCGAATGCCCATCCACCGCTTGCGGCCCGCCTTGCCGATCGAAATGTTCTCGTGATCGAGATTCCCGACCTGCCCGATGGTGGCCACGCAATCCATAAGAACTTTGCGAACCTCGCCGGAGGGCAGTCGAATCTGAGCGTATTCCCCCTCTTTAGCCAGCAACTGGGCGGCGCTTCCCGCGCTGCGCACCATCTGGCCGCCCTTTCCCGGCCGCAATTCGATGTTGTGAATCATCGTGCCGGCCGGAATGCTCTTAAGCGGCAAAGCGTTGCCCGTAACAATATCCGCCTCGGGTCCGGAAACAACCTTATCCCCCACTTTCAAGCCGGACGGGGCGAGAATATAACGCTTTTCCCCATCGGCGTAGTGCAGGAGGGCAATGAAGGCAGACCGGTTGGGGTCGTACTCAATCGTCGCCACACGAGCCGGAATTCCCATCTTGTCCCGCTTGAAATCGATCACCCGATAATGCCGCTTGTGCCCGCCCCCGCGGTGCCAAATCGTCAATTCACCGTGGTTGTTGCGACCCGAGATGCGCGACTTCGGCTCCAAAAGCGGCTTGTGCGGCTTCGAGGTGGTGAGTTCCTCGAAGGTCAAGCCGGTCTGGAACCTTCGTGTCTCGGTGTAGGGTCTGTAGGTTTTGATTCCCATAGCCTTCGTCTTCCGCGGCGAACCATGTCCGCCGCTCGAACTCATCTACTCACTCTCAACGTACTCCGGAACTTTCTCCCCGGCCTTCAACTTCACGTAGGCCTTCTTCCAGTCGGGCCGGTAGCCGAACGTCTTGCCCCGGCGCCGCATCTTGCCGACGTAAGCGGAAGTGTGCACGGACGCCACCTTTACTTTAAACGCCGTCTGCACGGCCTCCTTGATTTCAATCTTGGTAGCATCAGGATGCACCCGGAAGCAAAGCGTTCGATGGCGCTCTTTGACGTCCAGGCTCTTCTCGGTCACGATCGGCTTGCGCAAGAATGTCGTAGGGGCTCTTCTTCATAGCAGTGACTCCTGCAGCCGGGTGATAGCGCCTTCCGAAATCAGCAACTGGTCGTGGCTCAATACCTGGTAGGGGTGCAACCTGTGGTGGCGAACCAGGTCGCACCCCTCGACGTTTCGGGAGGACAGTTCCAGGTTGCGGTCCGCCGCATCGTTCACGACCAGCACCGTCTTCTCCACGCCCAGCTTCTTGAGGGCCCCGGCAAACACCTTGGTCTTCGCTTCACCCACGCCCAACTGGTCAACCACCGTCAGCTTGTGTTCCAGAAATTTCGCCGCCAAGGCTGATCGCAGCGCTCCCCGCAGCATCTTTTCCGGAATCGCGTAAGAGTAATCACGCGGCTTAGGACCATGGGCAATCGATCCGTGACGCCACAATGAACTGCGAATGCTGCCCACCCGCGCCCTGCCCGTGCCCTTCTGCCTCCAGGGCTTCTTGCCGCCGCCGCTGACCTCGTCCGCGGCTCTTGGTGGAATGCGTACCTCGGCGCTGGCTTGCCAAATACTGCTTGACGGCTTCCCAAAGCAGGCTCTGAGTTCGGCTTCGACCGCGAAAACCTCGTCGGCAAGCTCTAGCTGCTTAACGGTCGCCCCATCCAAGTTTCTGACTTCAACTGTCGCCATGTTAGTTCTCAGTTATCAGTTCTCAGTTTTCAGTAGCCGACCATCAACCGATCTGCCTGCTGCTTACTGTCTTATGCCTTCCGCCTTCTACTTATTCTTACTTACGCGCCGCCTTGGCCTTGTGCACGACCACGTAGCCGCCTTGAGGTCCCGGCACTGCGCCCTCCACCAACAAAGTGTTCTCTTCCGCAACCACCTGAACCACCCGCAGGTTTCGCACCGTCACGCGCGCATTGCCCATATGGCCCGCGGCTTTCATCCCTTTGAGTACTCGCGACGGCCATGCCGAAGCGCCAATCGAGCCGGGTGCGCGATGGAACATCGAACCGTGCGAGCCGCCGCCGCCGCCGAAGTGGTGGCGCTTGTGGAAACCTGCGAAGCCCCGGCCTTTGGACACTCCAGTCACATCAACATATCGTTCACCGCGAAGACGTCCGCCAGGACCTTGTCTCCGACGTTGACCTCTCCCGCGTCGGCACCCAGCCGAACTTCGCGGAGAAAGCGAACCGGGTTCGCGCCGGCCTTCTTGAAATGCCCTTCCCGAGGACTACTGACGTGCTTCGGAGGCGGCAACTCAACCAGCCCCAACTGGGCCGCCTCGTAACCTTCGCGACCCGTGGTCTTCCGCTGGATCACGATGCACGGCCCCGCCTTCAAAACCGTCACAGGCGTGACGTCTCCGTTGTCGCCGAAGACCTGCGTCATGCCCAGCTTCTTGCCGAGATATCGCTTTTACCATGTTTCGTTACCAGCGTTTCCGGTTGTAGACCTGCCGTGCGGAGCGGGTCATCCGCCAACGCCCACGGACAGCGGACCATAGACGTCCTTACTTCGTGTGTTCCTTCCCAAACGCTTTGATTTCGATGTCCACGCCTGAAGGCAGATCCAGTTTCGTCAGTGCCTCGATCGTGTTCGACGTCGGCTCCAGGATATCCACCAGCCGCTTGTGCGTGCGGATCTCGAACTGCTCGCGCGATTTCTTGTCCGTATGCGGCGAGCGCAGCACGCAATACTTGTTCTTGATGGTGGGCAGTGGAATCGGCCCCGCCACTTGCGCGCCCGTCCGCTTGGCAGTCGATACGATCTCCGCCGCAGACTGGTCCAGGATCCTGTGATCGTAAGCCTTCAACCGGATTCTTATTTTCTGATGCAGCATCGTTCCTCGTTTAGCTTTCAGCTCTTCAGCTCTCAGCTCCGTTTCAGCTCACCCGTCTCGCTGACGGCTGAATGCTGACGGCTGAAAGCTATCAGCTACTGGATAATCTCCGTCACGCTGCCTGCGCCCACCGTGTGGCCGCCTTCGCGGATGGCGAAGCGCAGCCCTTTTTCCATGGCGATGGGCGTGATCAACTCGATCTCCAGGTTCACGTTATCCCCCGGCATCACCATCTCCGTCCCTGCCGGCAGCGTCCCCACTCCCGTCACGTCCGTGGTCCGGAAGTAAAACTGCGGCCGGTACCCGTTGAAGAACGGCGTGTGCCGCCCTCCCTCTTCCTTCGTCAGAATGTACACCGCTGACTTGAACTTCGTGTGCGGCGTGATCGACCCCGGCTTCGACAGCACCATGCCCCGCTCCACGTCTTCCTTTTCCGTCCCCCGCAGCAGCACCCCGATGTTGTCCCCAGCCTGCCCTTCGTCCAAAAGCTTCTTGAACATCTCCACGCCCGTCACCACCCGCTTGAACGACTCCGGACGCAAACCCACAATCTCCACTTCCTCCTGAATCTTGACCTTCCCCCGCTCCACCCGTCCCGTCACCACCGTGCCGCGTCCCGAAATCGAGAAGATGTCCTCCACCGGCATCAGGAACGGCTTGTCCAGCTCCCGCGGCGGCATCGGAATGTAACTGTCCACCGCTTCCATCAACTCGAAGATCGACTTCTCCCAGTTCGCGTCACCTTCCAGCGCCTTCAGCGCACTTCCCCGTATCACCGGAATCTTGTCCCCGGGAAACTGATACTTGGTCAGCAACTCCCGCACTTCCATCTCCACCAGGTCCAGCAACTCCGGATCGTCCACCGCATCGCACTTGTTCATGTACACCACAATGTACGGCACGTTCACCTGCCGAGCCAAAAGCACGTGCTCCCGCGTCTGCGGCATCGGCCCGTCCGTCGCCGCCACCACCAGAATCGCCCCGTCCATCTGCGCCGCACCCGTGATCATGTTCTTGATGTAGTCGGCGTGCCCCGGACAGTCCACGTGCGCATAGTGCCGGTTCTTGGTCTCGTACTCCACGTGCGCAATCGCGATCGTAATCCCCCGCGCCTTCTCCTCCGGAGCGTTGTCAATCGAGTCGAAAGGACGAAACTTTACCTTCGGGTTCGACCGCGCCAGCACCTTCGTGATCGCCGCCGTCAGCGTCGTCTTCCCGTGATCGATGTGCCCAATCGTGCCAATGTTCATGTGCGGCTTGGAACGATCAAACTTTTCTTTGGCCATTGCTGATGCACTCCTCGGATTCGTGTCTCACTGCTCTCTGTTACCCTCTAAGCTGCTGACTCGTTGGCCGACAGATGAAAACCGATACCAGCACGCCGAGCGGGCTGACGACCAACTCCCCACGTCCCAAACCTTTCGACAGCTTGGCCCGAAGCTTTTCTGTGTCCTCGAGCGCATTGTAGTTAAGGAGGTCGTCCACCAATTCCCCATCCAGGTACACGTCCAATACCTTACCATGGTATTGAAAGCGAACCGTCCACCTCTTCCGCAAGACTTCGGCGATAATCGCCGCCAAATGGCACTCCGGGTCAGGCAGATTCAGGACTTCGCGAATACGTTCGCCGAGCGCTAGCCCCTTTTCCTCCCACCTTTTCTCCGCAAGCTTCTCCAAATAAACTCCGCGAGCGTAATCCGACTCGGAGACGCCTCGTCGCTGTGCGTCTTCACGCTGAGAGTGATCGAGCGCAGGAAGCTCATCGACTGGCGTGCGGAGCGCGCGCCTCCACTCTTCGGGGCTACCCGTGGCGCCTAACACGACAACATTAAATCCAGCGTTGCCCATATTCTTCTACTGCCCAACCGCTCTTCCTTGCACGCGGGCGATGACCTCTTCGGAAATCGACGCCGGCGTCACCTCGTAGCGCAGGAAGTGCATGGTGTACGAGGCGCGGCCCTGGGTGCGGGAACGCAGTTCCGTGGCATAACCGAACATCTCGGCTAAGGGAACCTTGGCGCGAATGATCTGGGTCGAGCCCCGCTTCTCCATGCCCTCGATGTGGCCCCGGCGCGAGCTCAGGTCCCCCAGCACATCCCCCATGTACTCTTCCGGAACTACCACTTCCACCTTCATCACCGGCTCCAGCAGCACGGGCTTAGCCCTGCGTACCGCTTCTTTGAAGCCCAGCGACCCGGCAATCTTGAAGGCGATCTCCGAAGAATCGACTTCGTGATAGGATCCGTCGAATAAGGTCACGGATACGCCGTTCATCTCGTAGCCGGCGAGCACGCCGGACTCCATAGCCTCGCGAACGCCATGATAGGTGGGCAAGATATATTCCCTGGGAACAACTCCGCCTACGATCTCGTCCAGGAAACAGGAGCTTGAGCTCCGCATCGAACTTGTTGGTGGACTTCTTCTTGGTGATTTCCGCGATGGCGTCAAGGTCGGGGTGAGGGAGGGGATCGACGCGCAGGAAAACGTGGCCGTACTGGCCCCGGCCTCCCGTCTGCCGCACGTACTTCCCTTCGCCCTCCGCCGCAGCCATGATGGTCTCGCGGTAAGCCACCTGGGGGCGCCCCACATTGGCCGCCACGCTGAATTCACGCACCATGCGGTCCACCAGGATCTCCAGATGCAACTCGCCCATGCCCGAAATTAATGTTTGCCCCGTGTCGGGGTCGGTGTGAACCTTGAACGTGGGGTCCTCTTGCGTTAACTTGGAAAGCGCATTCCCCAACTTTTCCTGGTCCGCCTTGGTCTTCGGCTCAATGGCTACGGAGATGACCGGAGCGGGAAAATCCATCGATTCGAGCACGATGGGGTGATCCTCATCGCAAATCGTGTCGCCCGTGGAAACCGCTCTTCAAGCCCACCGCCGCCGCAATGTCGCCCGCAAAAACTTCCGAGAGTTCCTCGCGCTTGTTGGCGTGCATTTGCAATAATCGCGAAATGCGCTCCCGGCGGTCGCGGCGCGGATTGTAAACCGAGTCCCCTTGCTGCAAGTGGCCCGAATAAACCCGCAGAAAGGCAAGCTGGCCCACATAGGGGTCAGTCATGATTTTGAAGATCAGGGCGGCGAACGGATCCTCATCGGAAGGGCGACGCACCAGGATCTTCTCCTCGTCATCGGGCGACGCGCCCTCGATCGGCGGGACATCCAGGGGCGAAGGCATGAAATCGACCACCGCATCGAGAAGGGGCTGGACCCCTTTGTTCTTGAAAGCCGACCCGCAGAGCACCGGGAAGGCCTTCATGGCAATCGTGGCCCGCCGCAGGGCGGCACGAAACTCTTCTTCTGTGATGGCCTCACCGTGGACGTACTTCTCCATGATCTGATCGTCGACTTCGCCCAGCGACTCGATCAACTGCTCCCTGTAAAGGCGCGCCTTCTCCGCGTGCTGGGCGGGGATTTCAACATCGTCGAAGCCGGCTCCCAGCGTCTCTTCTCTCCAGACGATGGCGCGCTGCCGGACGATGTCAATGCACTCCCTCGAAGTTGTCTTCGGCGCCCAGGGGCAACTGGATCACCACGGGGTTGGCATGCAGCTTGGAACGGAGCTGGCTGACGCAGGTTTCGTAGTCCGCCCCCACCCGGTCCATCTTGTTCACGAAAACGATGCGCGGCACGCGATACTTGTCGGCCTGCCGCCAAACGGTTTCGGTCTGCGGCTCGACGCCCTCGACCGCCCCTAAAATGGCAATCGCTCCGTCAAGCACCCGGAGCGACCGTTCAACTTCCGCCGTAAAATCCACGTGACCCGGCGTGTCAATAATATTAATTCGGATATCGTTCCAAAAACAGGTGGTAGCAGCGGAGGTAATAGTGATGCCGCGTTCCTGCTCCTGCTCCATCCAGTCCATGACCGCCGTACCCTCGTGCACTTCGCCCATCTTGTACGTCCGGCCGGTATAGTACAGGATACGCTCCGTGGTCGTCGTCTTTCCGGCATCGATGTGAGCCATGATGCCGATGTTCCGGGTTTTTTCAAGCGGCGTCTGACGCGGCATAAATCCTTATGCGAACAAAACAAGCCACTGTTCTGACCCTGAGACCAAGATCCTGCCCCCAGCAGCCTATTGATCGGTAAAGCCGCCTGCGGCGGCCACAAAGCGGATCGTGGGCCAGGGTGGTCCCACCTCCCGCCTTGACCAAGGTTACCAGCGGTAATGGGCAAAAGCCTTGTTGGCTTCGGCCATGCGGTGCGTGTCGTCCCGCTTCTTGATGGCGCCGCCGCGGTTGTTCGCTGCATCCAGCAGCTCCGCGGCCAGCTTCTCCACCATCGACTTCTCTCCCCGCTCACGCGCATAGCCGATAATCCAGCGGAGACTCAACGAGGTTTGACGATTCCGATTAACTTCCACCGGCACCTGATAGTTCGCTCCGCCCACGCGGCGGGTCTTCACTTCCAGGGTCGGCTTGACGTTCTCCACCGCCTTCTTGAAGACCTTCAGCGGATCGTCGTTGGCCCGCTGTTGGATCATAATCGAAGGCGTCGTACACCACCTGCTGGGCGATGCTCTTCTCGCCCTGCAGCATGACGCAGTTCACAAACTTCTGAACCAGTGGGCTGCCGTGAACCGGATCGGCGCTTACCTCTCGATGCTCAATTGTACCTTTACGAGGCATAAGAAGTTCTCAGTTCTCAGTCTATCAGTTCTCAGTTCAAGCTGTCAGCTTCTGAGCCTTCAGCTCTCAGCAATCATTAGGCCGCCCGATCCTGTCGTATTTCGGGACTGCCTACTGCTTTCTGCGTTCTGCCTACTTGATCGCCTTGGGCCGCTTGGCTCCATACTTGGACCGCCCCTGCCGGCGATCCGTCACGCCCGCGGAATCCAGCGTCCCGCGGATCACGTGGTAGCGAACTCCGGGCAGATCCTTGACGCGCCCGCCCCGGATCAAAACGATCGAGTGCTCCTGCAAATTGTGGCCCACGCCCGGAATGTAAGTCGTCACTTCCATGGCATTCGTCAGCCGACTCGCGCCACTTTCCGCAACGCCGAATTCGGCTTCTTGGGCGTCTGTGTGTAAACGCGAATGCAGACCCCGCGCTTCTGCGGACATCCTTCGAGCGCCGGGCTGGAAGTCTTGTATCTTGGCTGCTTCCTCCCGAGGCGAACCATCTGGCTAAAAGTTGGCATTCCAGGGCCTCTCCTCACCCGCACCGGGTCGTCTACTCCTGTGCGTCGCTACAGAGCCGAATCAGGCTTGCACCTAATCCCAACGAATATAACAAACTTCTCAAAAAACTGTCAAACAAATTCACGCGAAAAGCGATTTAATTTCTTCAGGAAGCCGGGTCTCATCGCATTTCAAGAATTTCCCGCTCCTTCGCCTTCCCCACGCTCTCCAGCTTTTCCATGGCCTCGTCGGTCAGCTTCTGAATCTCTTCCAGGCCGCGGCGCTCGTCATCTTCCGATATCTTCTTGTCCTTGAGCAGTCTCTTCAATTCCTCGTTTCCATCCCGGCGAACATTCCGTACCGCCGTGCGATGGTTCTCCAGGACCTTGTGAAGGTGCTTGACGAGCTCCTTCCGCCGCTCTTCCGTCAGCGGCGGAATCGGAACCTTCAGGATCTTTCCGTCGTTAACGGGGTTCAACCCCAGGCCCCACGACCGAATAACCTTCTCGATCGCCGGCAGCAAGCTCGGGTCCCAGGGCTGCACGGTCAGCAAAGAAGGATCCGGAACGCCTAAAGTGGCGACCTGGTTGAGCGGCGTCGGCGTGCCGTAGTACTCCACCTTGAGATGCTCCAACAATGCTGTCGAGGCGCGACCCGTCCGCAGAGTTGCCAGTTCCGCGCGCAGATCCTCTGCCGCCTTTGCCATGCGGGTTCGCGTTTGTCCTACTGTTTCCTTGATCATCATCTTCTTCTACCCGCCTTTCCGGCCGGGACCTCAACGAGCCACCAGCGAGCCGACCTTTTCACCGAGTATGACGCGTTTGAGATTACCCGGAACATTAAGATTAAAAACAATAATAGGAACGCTATTATCCATGCACATCGAAATAGCCGTGGTGTCCATCACTTTCAGCCCGCGAGAGAGCACATCCAGATAATTAATCCGCGAGAACATCTTGGCTTCGCGGAATCCTTCTGAGGGTCCGCATCATAGACGCCGTCCACCTTGGTCGCTTTCAGGATGACGTCCGCCTTGATTTCTATGGCGCGCAGCGCCGCGGCGGTATCCGTCGAAAAATAGGGACTGCCCGTGCCGGCGGCAAAAATCACCACCCGGCCTTTTTCCAAATGACGTATGGCGCGGCGGCGGATAAAGGGCTCGGCGATCTCGCGAATTTCGATCGCCGTGGTCACGCGCGTGTGGCAGCCGCGTTTCTCCAGCGCATCCTGAAGAGCCAAGCCGTTGATCACCGTCGCCAGCATCCCCATTTGATCCGCGACCACACGGTCGATTCCGGACTCGGAAGCCGCCACCCCGCGAATGAAATTCCCGCCCCCCACCACGATGCCCGATCTGAACGCCCAGCTTCCGGATTTCCTGCACCTCCTCGGCAATCCGAGCCGCCGTCACCGGGTCAACCCCGAAGCCCTGCGATCCCATCAGGGCTTCACCGCTCAGTTTCAGAAGAATACGGCGAAATGCGGGCTCACTCATAATTCACTTTCACCAGGCAAAATAGCGCGCTGCCTCGTTATGCTCTCCTCAGTATAAACTGTCATTCCCGCAGCCGGCATGGAACCCAGCATCCTGCCCAATGTAGCCCCCCTGGTTTCGCGGGGGCGATCGTTATCCGGGCTTGCTTCTAATGGCTCGGCTAACAGGCGCCCGGCGCGCTCGGAATAGCCTGGGACCGGAGGCTACTCGCCTTCCTTGGGCCGCTTCGTCCGAAGCGTCCGCCGCAGCCGCCATTCCCTCTCCCACCTTGAAACGAGCGAATCGGCGAACCGTGATGTTCTCGCCAAACTTCGCAATCTTGGAAGTGATCAACTCCCCGATGGTCAACGCCCCTGTCGTATCCTTGATGAAGTGCTGTTCGTAAAGGCAGGCATCTTCGTAGAACTTGCCCAGCCTTCCCTCCACGATGCGGTCCAGCACAGACTCCGGCTTCCCCGAAGCCGCCGCCTGCTCCTTCAGGATTTCCTTTTCCCGTGTCAGCACATCAGCCGAATCACGTCTTCCTTGCGAATGAAGCGCGGATCGGTGGCGCAGATCTGCATGGCCAAATCGTGGACCAACTGCTGGAACTCCTCGTTCCGGGCCACGAAATCCGACTCGCAATTCAACCTCGACCAACACACCCATCTTTCCGCCCGCATGGATGTAAGATCCTACGATGCCTTCGGAGGTCGCACGGCCCGCCTTCTTGGCTGCCGTCGCCTGGCCTCGTTTTCTGAGCACCAGGAAAGCCTTTTCCTGATCGCCCTGCGCCTCTTCCAGGGCTTTCTTGCACTCCATCATGGGAGCGCCGCTAATCTCGCGCAGCTTCTTAACAGTCTCCGCGGATACACTCATCCTTTTACATCCTCCGCACAGTAGAAAAGTAGGCGGAGCCGTCCGGCCCGCCTGTTTCAAATTCTGGGTTTGAATCCACCGGCACCAGGGTATGTCAGACTTCGGGGGCGCCTTCCTCACCCTTTCGGGGACGCACCTTAATTCCAGGCCCTTGCGCTTGATCTTGGGGACACGTACCCGGCCGTCAAGGCTCTCCTCCGCCGCCAGCACAGCAGGGGAAAGGTCAACCTCTTCTTCCTTACCCGTAAGAAGCTCTTCGCCAACTCCGCCTTCGCCCTCCGGCGGCAGTATTTCGCCGGCGGCGATAGCTGCGGCAAGACGCTGGGCTTCGAGTTCCTCAGCAGCCTTCTCGGCCGCAATCTTCTCGTCTTCCAGTTGCTTGTCCAGAGCGGCCTGGCGTCCTTCCAAAATCGAGTCGGCAACTCGCGAAGTAAACAGCCGGATAGCACGCAAGGCGTCGTCGTTTCCCGCAATCACGTAGTCCACCAGGTCGGGATCGCAGTTGGTATCCACGATGGCGACCACGGGGATGCCAAGTTTGCGCGCTTCCTTGACCGCAATTTCTTCCTTGTGGGAATCCACCACGAAAAGCGCGCTCGGCAATTGCGGCATATCCTTAATGCCGGAGAGATTCTGCTCCAGATGCAGGCGCTCGCGCTCCAGTCGCTGAACTTCCTTCTTGGTCAGCAGATCGTAGCGCCCGTCCTTGCTCATCTCCTCAAGCTCTCTCAAACGCTGGATCGACTTCTGAATGGTCGTATGGTTGGTCAACAAACCGCCCAGCCAGCGATGATTCACGAAGTACATGCCGCAACGAACGGCTTCCTCAGCAATGGCATCCTGCGCCTGACGCTTCGTGCCCACAAACAACACTGTCCTGCCCTCGCGCGCAAGATCGGTAAGGAACTTGGCCGCTTCTTTGAACAGCTTCAGCGTCTTCTGCAAGTCGATGATGTAAATCCCGTTGCGTTCCCCGTAGATGTACTCCTTCATCTTGGGGTTCCAGCGGCGCGTCTGGTGGCCGAAGTGAACGCCGGCCTCCAGGAATTCCTTCATCGTAATGTTCGCCAAAAATCTCCTCCTTGATGCCCGGCCACCACCCCCTACCCCTCCTCAGCAAGGAGGGGAGTCAGTAGTTCCCCTCCTTGCTGAGGAGGGGACAGGGGCGGTTAATTAACGCTTCGAGAATTGGAACCGCTTGCGCGCACCCTTCTGCCCGTACTTCTTTCGTTCTTTGGCGCGCGGATCGCGAGTCAGGAACCCGCCCTGACGCAGGCGTGGGCGGAGTTCCGGATTGAATACAATCAGCGCCCTTGCAATGCCCAGTTTCGTTGCCCCGGCTTGGCCGTGGATTCCCCCGCCCCGGGCATTGACCAGGATGTCGAACTTCCCCGCCAATTCCGTCAGAACCAGCGGTTGCTGGATCTCAGCCCGCAGGGCCTCCGAGGGGAAATAGCTTTCGAAGCCGCGCCGATTGCAAACTGCCTTGCCCTCGCCCGGCCTGAGAATCACTCGTGCTACAGACGTTTTGCGACGTCCCGTCGCCCTGTATTCAGCAAGCTCTGCCACAGATACTCCCGTTCGTTTTAGGATTCCGAAGGCTTCCAGGTTACCGCGCCAAGGAAAGCGGTTCGGGGGATTGTGCGGTGTGCGGATGCGCGCTTCCTGTGTAGACTTTCAAACGGCGCGCCAGCCGGGAATGCATGCGGTTCTTCGGCAGCATGCCCAGAATCGCTTCCCGGAGGAGACCCTCCGGCCTCTTCTCAAACAATCTTCGCGCTGAAATCTCTTTCAACCCGCCCGGATATCCCGAAGTGTGCCGATAGATTTTGTCATCGAGCTTCTTGCCCGTAAGTCGTATCTTCTCGGCATTAATGATGATTAAGCCGCTACGATTATCTTCGTGCGGGGTATAGCGCGGCGAGTCCTTCCCGATCAACGATCGAGCCGCGCGCGCCGCTAACCGCCCCAACACCCAACCCTCAGCATCTACGATGCGCCAGTGAATTGTTCCCCGGCCAGCCTTAGCAAAATAGGTTCCCACTCCACACTCCATCTCAAGTTGGAAGCTACAAATTCTTGATTATATCTACCATAACACTTACTTTCAACATCTTTTTACCTTGTGGTTGGAATTTTTGGGCAAAGCAGCACCTAGCGCGGACCACCGGTCCTGTGGTCCGCCTCTTTTCGGCCCGGTCATGGAGCAGTCCAACTCGTGCGCGCGCGTCGCACGGAATTCTGGAGGGCTGGCGCGGACACCCGCATTTTGGTGTCTGCGATCTCCCAAAGGGAGTCGTCGGGCATTGGCGCGGCCACGTTACGGGATTCCTAGAGGTGCCCCTTTGGGGCATCGCAGACATCAGACAGCGAGGTCTGCGCCAACCCGACCCAATCGCCCGCCACGCAGTGCCATGTTGACGCCATTACCCCGCAACGCGAGGCCCGCGCTCCGGGTGAACTTAGCATACTTCTCCGCCTTCGGTAATGGCGCATTTCGAGGTGGAATTGCCATCTTGGCCATGGCATCGCACGCTCAGGATGCCCGTGCCACTGCAAAGTGCTGCGCTACTACCCCGCCTTCAAACAAATTGCATCCTCTCGAAAGGGCAGATATACTCGTTGGGGCGAACGACCTCACAAAAACCAAATCAGAGGAATTACCGCAACCATGGCAGGACCCTTTGCCGAAACTGACAAGATTTCCAAGACTGACCCAACCGTGAGCGACCTGAAGCGGCAGGTCGAAGAGCTTAGCCTCAAGCTCAACTTTCTGAGGGAGGCGACAAAGGCCCTAGCCTCGACGCTGGACCTCGGCGATCTGCTGGGCCGCATCCTGGAGGTGGCCAAATCACAGGCGGACGCTGAACGCGGCACGCTTTTCCTGGTGGATGAAAAGGCCGAGGAGATTTGGTCGCTGATCGCCCACGGGACTGGAGAAGCAGGAGATCCGGCTTGCCCCTCGGCAGCGGCATTGCCGGCCACGTCGCCCAGAGCGGTGAAATCCTCAACATCCCTGATGCCTATGCCGACGCGCGATTCAATCCGCGACGTGGACGCGCGAACCGGCTACCGCACGCGCAATCTTCTGTGCCTTCCCATCCGCAACAAGACAGGGAAAGATTGTCGCGGCCCTCCAACTTCTGAACAAAAGGGATCCGGAGCTTCACCGCTGACGACGCAGACTTTCTGCTGACCTTATCGGGGCACATGGCGATGAGCTCTCGAGAACGCGCAACTGCACCACGCCCTGCTGAAAAAGAGCGCTTGGAACGTGAAATGGCGCTGGCCCGAGACATCCAGCGCAGCCTGCTGCCGGAGGCGAGCCGCCGGCGCTGCCGGGCTTCGACATCGCCGTGAGAACGAACCCTGCTTTGAAGTGGGCGGCGACTACTACGATTTTCTGCCGCTCGGACCCGAGTCGCTGCTGGTGGTCATCGCCGACGTCGAGGGCAAGGGCATCAGCTCGGCCATGGTGATGTCCAACCTTCAAGCCACCTTCGCGCGCTCAGTGCTGCATCCGCACTCCCTCAATCGACCTCTTGCCGAATCGGTGAATCATATGATCCTGGCGGGATACGCGCGGCGGAAAATATATCACCATGTTCCTGGGGCTCATCGATATCCGGCGGAAACCCTCACTACATTAACTGCGGGCACGTTCCCCCGGTCAGTCGTCCGAACCGAAGGGTGCCCGTCAGCTTGACGGAAGGCGGGATGGTGGTTGGCCTCTTCGACAACATGCCGTACAAGATAGGCCAGTGCAAATTTCAGAGCGGGGATGTCCTGGTCCTCTGCACCGACGGCATTACAGAGTCGATGGACGAAGCCCAGGAGGAGTACGGGACGGAGCGCCTTGCGAGTTGCGTTCATGGCGCTATCGCCGAAAGCGCGGCCGCCATCGTCAACGCAGTCAACGCCGATGTGACCAGCTACTCTCGCAAGGGGACCCACCTCGACGACAAGGTGATGATCGCGATCAAGGTCCGATGAAGGGGCAGGTGTCGGGTGTCAGGGGTCGGGGAAAAGCAACTGTAAATAGTAAACTGTGAATCGTAAGAGCAGAGCATACATTTCACGTAAATGCACAATTTACTATTCACTATTCAATATTTACTCGACTTGTGCCCACTCCATAATTGCACTTGGATTTGGCGTGCGAACACCAGAAGCTTTCCGTCCCTTACTTATTCGTAAAGAAAGAGAGCCAGCCACGTTTCCTTTCCTGTTTCTTTGGCCGGATCGGATAGGGTTGGCGCGGCATTGAAGCACCATTAATTACCGCCTCAGGGTTCTTTTTCATCAGCCTGTCCGCCGTTTCCTCCCCCATGGATTCCGCCACCTTCCGGTAGCACTCCGATAGCATGGGGCGGCGGTGTTTGACGTCGTGGGCGTCCGAGGCAAAAAAATGGATGAGGTTTTCCTGTAACCAGGTTTCGGCCAAGCGAAGCGCCGGTTCGCCGAATTTCCCGGTATAAGATTGGGCAGTAACCTGGGAGAGACATCCGTGTGTCACCCAGTGGTAGAGCAATCCTGTCTTGCGCGCAAAAACCGCGTTGCGCTCGGGGTGCGTGATGATCGGCGTCAGTCCAGCCACCTGGATGTCGTAAAACACTCGATCAAGTTGCTCGGGAACAAACTGGTCAGGAAATTCCACCAGCAAGTACGAGGTTTGGTTGATGGTGAAATCCTTGGGGGTCTCAATGACCTTTTGAATATTGTCGTAGGAAAGGTGAAAGTCGCAGCCCAAAAGCAGCTTAAGCGCCTCTCCCACGGCGGCCTGAAGTTCCTGAAGCTTTTGACGGTTGACCTCGGGATCGAACGGGTAAGCATAATTGCAGTGCGGAGTGGCCACAAGGTGCGTGGTGCCATCCGCGGCTGCCATCTTGCACAAGGCAACGGCGTCCTCAATTGTCCGCGCGCCGTCATCGACTTTCCACAAAACGTGACTATGAATATCAATCATTGCTGTGTCTAAAACGTCGCCCGCCCCTTCCGACCGGAATAATCAGGGGCACGAGCCGGATTGCCCCCCTGCTCCGATTGATTATGGGTGCCAATTAACTTAGTTGCCGCGATATGAAGTTTAGCATGGGTTTCCACAGGCTCGGAATTTCAGATATATGATTTTTGAATCCAGAATATAGAAAATTGTATTGGTTTCTTATTCCTATTTGACCTCCGCATTTGCCTGATTCGATGCAATGCACTGAAATGACATGTGTTATGTCAATTCCCTAGCATCCAAGCTTGAGACCAGCTTATTGGAACGCCACTTGCTCAGGCATGTAATGGACAAAGACCGGGCTATCAACCATTACGGATGACAGCCCGGATAATAGACCCAAGACCCGACGCTTTGAGGGGGAAGGCGACTTCCCCCCTTTTTTTCCTTTCAGCCTCCACCCGTTTTAATGCTTGCTTCAGGTGAGCCACCTCACCCGCGCCAATCACCCAGATTCATTCCCAGCTTTACTTGTTGCCTTGGTGTCTTGGTGGTGCCCCCCCCCCGCTTGACTTCCGGCACTTCGCTGGCTACAGTGGCTTTAGTTCGACGCAGAGCGATTTTGTATAACGGTAAAGGGGTACGATGCTCAGCACCTTGATGGCAGGGTTTGTAAAGCGTTGGGTGCTGGCTGTTCAAGATTTCACCCTGCTGCTGGTGGGTTCCCTGCGCCGAGCCTTCACCCCGCCCCGATATATCATCGATACGCTGCTCCAGATGGACGTCATCGGGGTTGGCTCCCTGCCGATTGTCCTGCTGACCGGCTTCTTCACCGGGGGCGTGCTGGCCCTGCAAACTTACCGGACTCTGAGCACGTTTGGCGAGGTCAGCATACTCGGGCAGGTTGTAGCGCTTTCTGTTGTCCGGGAGTTGGGTCCCGTGCTAACGGCGCTCATGGTCGCCGGGCGCATCAGTTCCGGAATTGCGTCTGAACTCGGCTCCATGCTGGTCAGCGAGCAGGTTGACGCTATGCGGGCCTTCGGCACGGACCCCATCCGCAAACTGGTCTTGCCGCGCCTCTTCGCCACGGTTTCGACCCTGCCAATCCTGACCGTTCTCGCCGACTTCTGCGGCATGCTGGGTGGGTTCTTCATCAGCTTCTACACCGTCCGGCTCTCCAGCGAGGAGTACTGGACGTCCGTCTATCAGACGCTTACTTTTCAGGACGTCACCCAGGGGCTGATCAAGCCTTTCTTTTTCGCCACGGTGATTGCCATGGTCGGTTGCTATTGCGGTTTGAGCACCAAGGGGGGAACGGAGGGCGTTGGCCGCTCGACCACCCAAGCCATGGTGGTCGCCTCGGTCCTGATCCTTATCCTCGATTTCTTCATCACCAAATTTCTGATTGCCATCCACTTCTTCTAAGCCCGCTCGGGTTGGTCGTGCTAACATGAACTGGAAAATGGTTCCCCTTTTCGGTTGAGGAGGGATAGTGGGTGGTAGTTACGACCATCCCGCTGTGCACCTCGCTAATGTCGTGGGAACCTTAGAGTTCTCGGCTACTAAACTCATGGGCGCCCCGCCCGTCATCGAACTTCGTGAGGTCTCGCTGGCCTTTGACGACAAGCAGGTCCTCTCCCGCATTTCCTTTCGTGTGGAGCAGGGTGAAACCCTGTTCCTCCTTGGCGTCACGGGAACCGGCAAGTCTATGCTCCTCAAGCTGATCCTGGGCCTAATCAAGCCGGATTCAGGCCAGGTATTGGTTCAGGGCCATGACCTCACCCCCATGCGGGAGGAAGAGATCGATCAGCTCCGCCGGCGAATGGGCATCGTTTTCCAGGAGGGCGCCCTCTTCGACTCGCTCTCCGTGTATGAGAACGTTGCTTTCCGTTTAAGAGAAGACGGGATCATTCCGGAGGATGAGATCGAGCGAAAGGTCCGCGAGGTTTTGCGCTTTGTCGAAATGGAGGAGGCCATCGACAAGATGCCCGCCGAGCTTTCCGGCGGCATGCGCCGGAGGGTTGCCATCGCCCGTGCCATCATTTGCGAGCCCGAGATCATGCTCTATGATTCGCCTACGGCAGGGCTCGACCCGGTCACCAGCAATACGATTGTCATGCAAATCGCCAAGCTTCGCGACGTGCAGCACGTGACGTCGCTGGTCGTAACGCACCGCCTGCAGGATGCCTTTGTGCTTGCCAACTACGTCTATCAGGAGCGGACCCAGTCGCTTGCCCTCATTCCAGCCAATGATGGAAACCAAAGGCCCGTCACACGTCTGCTTCTCCTGCGGGAAGGCGCGGTTTACTTCCTGGGGAATTCTCAGGAATTGGCCGGCACCCATGATCCCTACATACTTAACTATCTCGCCTGAATACTTACTGTATGGATTGGGACCCATCCCAACTGCAGCGAGACTGCTCGCCGTCCCCACGCTCAGATGGAACGAATTGCCGGACACCGGGAGGGCAAGCCATACCCCTTCCGCTCCGTGGGGATTCCGCAGGCTGCTTGGTCTACAATAGAGGAGTGACTGATGCAGTGGCTTTTGGTTAGTGGTCGTTCGCGAGAGATCGCGGCTTGCCATTGCTTTGTTGACTAGGGGAGGAGACAAACCATGCCTCAACGCCAAAGAGTAACTTGGGCGCAACTACGTGTCGGTACGATGGTAATCATCGGCCTGGCTATCCTGGCCATGGGAATATTCTTCATCAGCGGTCCAGCAGGCTTCTTCAACCGAATGTATGAGCTGAAGACTTACATCCCGGAGGCCGGCGGCTTGCGCGAAGGCGCCCAGGTACGCTTGGCGGGGGTTCCGGTGGGCAACGTGCGCCATGTGCGTATCTCATCCTACCCGGATCGTGCTCGCTCCGTCGAAGTCGTGATGCGCGTGGCCCGCACTTATCGAGACCAGGTCCGCACCGACTCCGTGGCCAGCATCGAAACCGTCGGTTTACTGGGCGAGAGTTACGTGGACATTGCCCGCGGGACTCCGGGCCAGGAGGTCGTTCCCGAGGGCGGGGTGCTCAAGAGCTCCGATGAAGGGGATATCAAACGGGTCGTCCAAAACGCCGACGACGTGATCACCAACTTGCGCGTGCTGAGCGCCAAACTCAACGACATCACGGGCCAAATCCAGTCGGGGAAAGGCCTGGTCGGAAAGCTCATTTACGACCAATCACTTTACAACCGGTTGAATAGTTCCACCGAGAAACTGTCGCAACTCATGACCCGAGTCGACGAAGGCAAGGGTTCGCTTGGCAAACTGATGGCCGATGAAACTCTGTACAACAAATCCATCGCCACACTCGACCATTTGAACGTTGTCCTCGATGACGTGCAGCACGGGCAAGGGACACTAGCCAAACTTGTCTCGGACCCTTCGGTCTACAACAACGTCAACCATATGGTGGCTCAGGCCAACTCGCTCCTCGATGGCATTAACGGCGGTCAGGGATCGCTGGGAAAATTAACGAAAGATCCCCAGCTCTATGACCGAATGAACCAGACCTTTGACCACCTCAACACGGTCGCCACGCGCATGGATCAAGGCCAGGGCACACTTGGCAAGTTCTCTACCGACCCCACGCTCTACAACAATCTGAGCCAGAGTTCGGACTCACTGAAGGATTTTCTTGTCGAGTTCAAGAAGAATCCCAAGAAATATCTGACAGTGAAATTGCGGTTCTTCTAGGGGAGAGTCTCCATGGGCCTATGGCCCACCCCAGGGAATGAAAATCGCCCCCAAAGTCACCCCCGCGAAAGCGGGGGTCCATGTCGCCTAAATGGATTCCCGCTTGCGCGGGAATGACGCGACCTTTGGCGAAGCGAAGATTGCATAATGCGTCACCTCACCACTGTGCATGAAAATGGATTACAACCCCTCTCCCCCTTGGGAGTCTGTGTAATACGCGGTTTTGCGTGTCATTCCGAGGAGCCGTAGGCGACGAGGAATCTCGCACTGTCTTGGAAATACTCAGAGCAAGATTCCTCGCTTCGCTCGGAATGACAGCCCGAAAGAGGTTATCACACAGACTCCTTGGGGGAGGGATTGACGCGCGATGGCGCTTTCATAAGGGGTCGCGGGGTGGGTGAGGGGGTTCGAACCCACCAGCCATAGGCCGAAATCAGGGTCCAACCACGTCCATATGCGCCTTGACTATGCCTGGACGCCATGTTACTTGTATGCGTCCAGATTGCTCGTGCCAATGAGCAAGGAAGACAAGGTGCAAACCGATGCTGCACGATCCCAGTCATTACACGCCATGCCCTGTGGCGGAGGAAGTCAAACTTACGGCGAACGACAAGGACATCCTGCGCCGCCTGGCCGGCGAGTTGGCCAAGGCGGCCGCGCTGCCCATTCACAAAGAGAAGGCGCGCCTCTGGCAGAAGCTGAACGACCGCGAGTCCGGAACGCCCGATGGTCTGGATCAACGAAATCTGCTGGCATGAGATGGACGTGGACGGCGAGTTGACGCTCCGCACCGAGCATCCCTGGGCGCAGGAGCAGGAACGCGAATTGCGCCGCACGCTCTATCAATGGCGGCACCTCCCCGGCGACATGATTGTCGACGACTTCCTTCCCTGCCCGCTGGCCATTCACTCCACCGACTTCGGCATTATCGAAGACGTCGATATCGCCATAACCGATCCGGCCGCCGAAATCGTGTCGCGCACCTTTCACATTCAGATCCGCGATTTCCCCGACCTGGAAAAAATCCGCATGCCGGTGGTCACCCACAACGAACTCGCAACGGAGCTCTACTACCAGGCCATGTGCGACGTTTACGGCGGCATCATGCCGGTGAAGAAAGTTGGGCAGACGCACATCTGGTTTACTCCCTGGGACTACCTGATCCGCTGGTGGGGCGTCGAGGAGGCCATGATCGACCTGGTGGAGCGGCCGGATCTCGTGCACGCCGCGGTCGAGCGCATGGTGGATGCGTGGATGACCGAACTCGACCAGTTTGAAGAGCTGAACGTGCTGTCGCTCGATTGCAATAACACCCGCATCGGCTCGGGCGGTTACGGGTATACCAAGTCGCTGCCCGGCGCCGGCTTCGATCCCAGCTACGTGCGGCCACACAACATGTGGGGGTGCTCGAACGCGCAGATTTTTTCTGACGTGTCGCCCGAGATGCATTGGGAGTTCGCCGTCAAGCACGATCTGCGCTGGCTCAAGCGCTGGGGAATGTTGTACTACGGATGCTGCGAGCCGCTGGATAAAAAGATTGAGGTGCTGCGCCGCATTCCCAATCTGCGCAAGATTTCGGCGAGTTACTGGAACAGCACGGACTGCCTTGTCGAGAAGGTGGGCGGAGATTTCATCCTGAGCTACAAGCCGACTCCGGCCATCTTCGCGCGCGACGAATGGGACCCGGAAGGGGCGCGGCAGGAACTTCGCACTTTTCTTACCAAGACGCACGAGCGATGCCACGCGGAGCTGATCATGAAGGATATCTCGACCGTGCGCTACGGCCCGAAGAAACTCTGGGAGTGGGCAGACATTGCAATACAAGTGGCCGAAGAGTTTGCGTACTGAGCAGGCGTTTCCATGACTACCTCTTCCCTTCCGGCTTTTCTCCTGGTCTGCCTGGGCGGCGTGCTGACGGGTGTGTTTACGGCGCCGATGAAATACCTCACCCGCTGGCGCTGGGAAAACATCTGGCTGGTCTATGCGTTCTTCGCACAGGTGATCATTCCGTGCGCGGTGATTGGTGCGATGGTTCCCCATCTGCTCAGCCTTTACGGGCAGGTGCCCGCTCCGCGAATGATCCTCGTGCTGCTGCTCGGTACGTTCTGGGGGATCGGCTCGATCACGTTCGGTATCGGCGTTGACCGCCTGGGCGCGGGGCTTGGCTTCGCGTTGATCATGGGCATCGCCACACTGCTCGGGACGGTCCTGCCCTTGTTTCTCACTGGACCAGGTAATTTGAAACCCCTGCCTTTTGTGCTGGGCCTCGTGTTGCTGATGAGCGGCGTAGCGCTTTCGGGCCTTGCGGGAATGCGCCGCGAGCGGGCTGGCTCGGCCAAAGTGGGTAGCTTCGCCATCGGCCTTGCCATCTGCATCGCCTCCGGGATTCTCTCTTCGCTCTTCAACATTGGCCTGGTGGCGGCGAAGCCGATCCAGGACCTTGCCACCACGAGCGGCGCTCCCCAATGGGCGGCGGGCGATGCCGTCTGGCCGGTGCTGCTCTGCGGATGCTTCCTCTCGACCGCCGTCTACTGCGGGTTTCTCTTCAGGAAGAACCGCACCGGCAACCTTTACTTCAAAAGCCGGCCTGAGGGAATGGTGTGGGGCTTTCGGCATGGGCGCCGCATGGATCATCGGCGTCCTCGCCTATGGGGCCGGAGCCATGGCCATGGGGCAACTGGGTCCTGTGCTTGGATTCCCGGTCTTTACGGCCTTGATGCTGGTTTGCGCTTACGGCGCCGGGCGCCTCTTAGGAGAGTGGCGCGGAGTCGATCTAACTACCGTCCGATGGATGAACGCGGCCGTCATGCTTAATGTGATTTCCGTGTTTGTGATCGGGTACAGCAGATAGGCGGGCGCCCCGCGCGGTGTAGGGGTAGGGCTTGCTCTACCCTCGTCGGCGCCGGCATAAATGCGGGGACGGCAAGCCGTCCCCCTACAGCGGCGAGGTTATCGACGGATTGGGATGGCCCATAGCGACTGGCGCGGTCAGGCCTGCTTCCTCTTCACCATCAGCAGATGCTCGCAGGCCAGAACCACCGCGCCGTGCTGGTTAAAGGCTTCGAGCTGTTCCACCACAATGCCGTAGTAGGGGCGTTTCGGCGAGTCGCGTTTCTCTTTAAGAGTCACCTTGACGCGCAACGTATCGCCGATCATGACCGGCTTGACGAAGCGCAGCCGGTCGTACCCGTAAGTGAAAGCCTCGGGGTTGACATCGCCCGCCGTGAGTCCCACCGCCACCGTGAACACCAGCGTGCCGTGCGCCATGCGCTGGCCGAATTCCTGTCCTCTGCACCACTCTGCATCCATGTGGTGCGGATAGAAGTCGCCGCTTTGCCCGGCGTGCAGAACGATGTCGGTCTCGGTAACGGTGCGGCCCAGGGTTTCGCGCCTCGAACCCACCTGGTAGTCTTCGAAATACTGGGAGCGGATCAAGCGGTAACCTCCTTGGGGCTGACGGCGCGTCCCTGCTCCATGGAGCGATAGGCTGCGAACACCAGCCGCAGTGTTTTGAGGTTATCTTCCCCGCTGGTCAGAGCTTCGGTATCATCTTCGATGGAACGCATCAACGAGCCCATCGGTCCCATGAAGGCGTCGGGAATCCACCGGTAGTCGTTGCGCGCCGAGAACCAGTAGCCCTGGCTCTTCTTCGACATGAATTCCAGCGTGTCCGGACGCCCCGCAGGATAGTTGTACATCAGTCCGATGGTGCCCTTGACGATTCCCTCCGTTCCCTCGAAGCGGAAGATGGCGTAGCGGTCGTCCTGCCACACGCCGTGGTTCACGTCGATAAGCACGCGCAAGCCGGAGTCGTACTCCCAGATGGTGAGGGTGCGCGTCTCGGCCTCGGTCTGCTCGCCGGGCATGCGGCTGCCGCTCGCGAACACGCGGTCCGGTTCGCCGAGCAGGTAGCGCAGCGAGTCAATATAGTGGATGCTGTGATTCAGCACCTCGAGGCGCTTGCGGGCGAACATCCACGGCCACATGGACCAATCCGTGTTGCAGTGCACCTGAATGGTTGCGTAATTGGGCACGCCGAGCCACCCTTGCCCCACGAGCTGTTTAGTTCCTCGGATCCCCACCGTCCACCGCATCTGCTGGTTGACGGCCATCTTGAGTCCCGGCCTTCCGCGCCATCGCCACCAGGCTCTCGGCCTTCGCATATTCATCCGCCAGGGGCTTCTGGCAGAGAATGTGCTTCCCGGCGCGAATTGCCTTCTCCCCAATGTTGAGAGTCTCCCAAGGGTACACGGCGATGTCCACGATCTCGACCGCCGGGTCGGACACCAGTTCTTCGAGCGAGTCGTAGACCTTGGGAATCTTATGATCGCCGGCCGTCTTTTCCGCGCGCTCGCGGCTCTTGTCCGTGATGCCCACAACCTTGAACCCCGCCTGGGCATAGGCGGGCAAGTGCGCGTAGTTGACCACGCCTCCCGCGCCCACGATGCCAATCCCGTGATCCAAGCGCCGCGGCATCTCGGGTTTGAAATCGAGATCAGGGTGAGCGCTGGACATGGTTCCTCCCACAGTCCCTCCCATAGAGAGCAAGTTCAAAAGCAGTTAAAACAGCCCCGAGCTGAAATGTGTGTGTTGATTCGACGAACAGGTGAATTATACCGCACCAGCGGCAGCCCGCAAAATGTGCAGGGTGTCTCAGTCTTGGCGTTGAGACGGCTTTAAGAGTCTGTGTCCTGCGCCGCCAGCTTCCAATGTTTGATGGCTTCGTCCTTCTTCCCCATGCGGTCGAGGTTCTGGCCAAGCAGATACCGCGCGTCGGCATTGCCGGGCGTGAGAGTCACAACTCTTGCGAGCAGTTCCGTGGCGAGAGGAAGGTTGTTGATCTGCCTTTCGTCGAGGGCCAGGGAGCAAAGCGCGTCAGGGTAATCGGGCTGAATCTCGCAAGCCGTCTTAAGCTCCGGTCGCGCTTCAGCGTATTTGCCGGTGTAGAAGTAGAATCGCCCCAGGTTGTAGTGGGCCTTGGCGGAGCGCGGGTCGGCGTTTCTACCAGCCGGCGCAGTCCGGATGAGGGGGTCCCCGGCCTGGACCGATCACCACATCATGCGCGCCTCAACCCACCGCCCTCAATCCACGTGAAACACTTCTTTCATGTCCGCCCACCACTCCCCCTCAGCGCGGGTCGCGATGGGCTGCTGCAGGGGCTTCATGATGGCCCACCATTCCTGGGTGGTGGGGTCCGCAGCCATCTTCGCCATGTCCCTCTCCAAGTCGTCGCCCACATATTCGAAATAGGCAAAGAGGGTACTATCTTTGAAGAATATTGAGTAATTGCGAATATTGCAGTCGTAGATGGTCTTAAGGACGCCCGGCCATACCTTGACATGGTACTCGACGTACTTATCGAAGGCTTCCGGTTTGAGTCCGATGATCTGTCCGTACCGCTTTAGCTTGGACGCTGACATAGTATTTTTAGCTCCTATAGGGGGACGGCTTGCCGTCCCCGGCATCTCATGTTGTGGATCGACTTGGGTAGGACACGCCTACCCTACAATTTCTTAACCGTGCAATTGTCGATGAAATCCCAATCGAAATCCACTCCAATTCCGGGCGTTTCGGGCGGATGAGCGTAACCTTCGGCTGTCGATCTGCAATTTGTTCTTCATGCCGAAGTCCATGTACGAGAGCGGGTAGAGCACTTCGAAGAACTCGCAATTGGAGATGGCGCAGCAGCAGTGCAGGTTCACAATCTCTAGAGGGTGATAAATCGTGGTATGCAATTCGCACTTCACGCCAAAGGACTCCGCCAAGTGCGCCGTCTTCATCACCGGCGTGATGCCTCCTTTCCACGATACATCGGTGCGCACCATATCCACCACGCCCGAGGCGATGCACTCCGCGGTCGAGTAATGCGAGCCCGCGAGCACTTCGGTGCCGATGATAGGGATATCGAGCTTGGCGGTCAGCTTGCGCAGTCCGTGGAAATCGACATCAGAAGACAGGTTCCTCGAGCCAATAGTAATTCAGCCGCTCGAGCTCCCGCCCCACGCGCAATGCCTCTTCATGAGAGTAAGCCGCCACGGGGTCGGCCATCAGCTTGAAATCCGGGCCTACGGCTTCGCGGCAGGCCCGGTATGCTCTCAGGTCGAAATCAATTTGCCCGGCGGGTGGAGCTTATAAGCGTGCCAGCCCTTGTTCTTTATTTCCACGGCCTGCCGCGCATAGTCCTCGGGCTTGGGCAGCACGAAGGAGCTTGCGTAGGTGGGGACTTTGTCGCGATACACACCCAGCAATTTGTAAAGCGGCAGGCCTGCCGCCTTGGCTGCGATGTCATACAGGCAAATGTCGAAGGGGCCGTAAGAATAGATTGGAACGTGGTTCCACCAGCGGTCGTGCACTCGGAAATCCTGCCAGTGCTTTTCGCGCGCCAGCGGGTCCTTGCCCATAAAAAAGGGCTTGAGCGCGGAGGCCGCAATCTCCCCGGCCATCTCCGCGCCTCGCCCCGCGAAGCCGAAGGAAGCCCCCGCTAGGCCCTCGCTGGTTTTCATGGTGACCACCAGGAAATCGAAGGTCGATTTGCCCCCGATCCGCATCTCTGAGTCTGACATGGCTGCGCGCGTGTTCCGGCAAACACGAATCTCGATTGAGCTTATGGCCATCGCATGTCCTTTCTGGTTGCCCTGATCGTACTCGGTCCGAGGATAATTGCCCAAACAACTCGCGGCCGAACGGGTCGTGGACCCCGCTCAGCCTCACCTTAGCGGAAATATACTCCTTCATCATAAGGGTTGCAAACTTGGCACGGCCATCCTGGCCGTGCTGCAGCTTGCACCCGCGAGTTGGCCCGGGCGCTCCGCGCGTTTGCACGGCCAGGGTGCCCGTGCCACATTGTTGCAACCTCAGCCCAAGAAAGGTTATAAAAACTACGGGGCCAGTTCACATGCCGCATCAGCCGAGCCGCTTTGCTTGCGGGGCATGACGTGGAACCACAGCCGCGGATACACGCCCATGGTGGCCACGGCGCAACGCTTCTCCGAGTTACATCCCGGCGTGGAAATCGTCTGGGAGAAGCGGTCCCTCCAGGAATTCGCCGACCAACCGATTGACCAGCTCGCCGAGCATTACGACTTGCTCGTGATCGACCATCCGTGGGTGGGCTTCGCCTGCCGCTGCGGGCTGGCTCGCTTCCGCTCGATGAGCACCTGCCGCGCGTCGTTCCTGGCGGACCAAGCCGCGAATTCCGTGGGACTCTCGCACCGGAGTTACTGCTTCGACGGGCATCAATGGGCGCTGGCGATTGACGCTGCCGCGCCGGTCGCCTCCTGGCGGCCCGACCTGCTTGCCGCCAGCGATCTGCCGCGGACGTGGGACGACCTGCTGCAACTCGCGCGCAGGGGCAACGTGCTGATGCCGGGCATCCCGACGGACACGCTGATGAATTTCTACATGGTCTGCTCGACGCTGGGTGAAGACGTCTGCCAGAACGAGGACTGTGTGGTTTCGCCGCAGGTCGGAGCGCAGGCGCTGGGCATGTTGCGGGAGCTGGCGCTGGCACTTGACCCGGTCTTCTGGGATCTCAACCCCGTCCGGCGTGTATGAGGCCATGACCCTCGCTGACCGGTTTATCTATTGTCCGTTTGCTTACGGATACAGTAACTACTCGCGGCGGGGCTACGCACGGAAGTTGCTGGAGTTCGGGGACATGGTGGAAATCGATGGCCGGCGTTGCCGCACCACGCTCGGTGGGGCGGGCCTCGCGATCTCTTCCCGATGTAAAACGGTCAAGGCTGCCCTCGAATATGCCGCTTTTGTCGCTGATCCGAATTGCCAGCGGACTCTCTACTACGACAGTGGTGGCCAGCCGGGGCATCGCTCGGCCTGGACGGACGACCGCGTGAACGCGTCTTGCCGCGATCATTTTCGCAGCACGCTGCCGGCTCTCGATCGCGCGTTTCTGCGCCCTCGCTACCCTGGTTATATCTATTTCCAGGACCGCGCCGGCTGCCCCCATTCGCGATTACATGCGGGACGGCGGCGACGCGCACGCGTTGTTGGCGAACCTAAACGCGTTATACCACGAGTCGCAGAAGGCGAGGCGCTCATGAGGCCGCTCGAAGGCCTGACTGTCCTGGAATTCGCCCAGTACATGGCCGGGCCCGTCGGCGGGCTTGCGCCTGGCGGACCTGGGAGCGCGCGTTATCAAAATCGAGCGGCCCAAGAGTGGCGAGGGGGGCAGGCAAATCGCCATCAAGAACCTGTTCGTGGACGGCGATAGCCTGGTGTTTCACACCATCAACCGCAACAAGGAGAGCTTTGCCGCCGACCTGAAGAACCCGGAAGACCTGGCCACGGTGAAGCGACTGATTGGCCGCGCGGACGTGCTGACCCACAACTTCCGCCCGGGCGTGATGGAGAAAATCGGGCTCGATTGGGAGTCCGTCCGCCAACTGAATCCGCGCATCGTGTACGGCGAAGTGACCGGTTACGGATGCGAAGGTCCGTGGAAGGATAAGCCTGGACAGGACTTGCTGCTGCAATCCCTGTCGGGCCTGACCTGGCTCAGCGGCAACGCGGATCAAGGGCCGGTGCCGATGGGCGTTGGCGGTGGTCGATATTCTTGTGCGGCTCGCACTTGGTGCAGGGAATCCTGGCCGCGCTGATCCGCCGGGCCAAGACCCAAAAAGGCGCGTTTGTCCAGGTAAGCCTGCTAGAGTCGATTCTCGATTTCCAGTTTGAGGTCATCACCACGCATCTGGCCGACGGCGGGCGGCCGCCGCAGCGCAGCAAGCGCTTCAACGCGCACGCCTACCTTGCGGCACCCTATGGCGTATACCCGACCGAGGATGGCTACCTGGCCCTGGCGATGGGCGACCTGACTAACATCGCCCGGCTGATCGGATGCCACGCTCATCGAAGTGTACCGCGATCCATCGACAGTGGTTTACCCGCCGTGATGAAATCCAGCAGATCCTTGCCGGATCACTTGGTGGCGCGGCCCACGGCGCAGTGGCTCGCGGTCTTGCAGGCCAGGCGGCGTGTGGTGCTCGGATGTGTTTGACTATGCCAGGCTGGTGGCCCATGAGGCGTGGCGGTTCTGAAAATGGACCAGATCGTTCGGCGCGATGGCGTCGAAGTCCACACGCACACGCTGCCCGATTCGCATCGACAACGAGATTCTCCTCAGCCCCAAGGCCGCTCCGCGAGTGGGCGAGGACAATCAAGTCTATCCAAGAGGAGCTCGAACATGCCTGAAAGCACGCCGCCGGAAAAACACCAGCAGATCAAAATTTGGAATGCCGAGGACTGGCTGTACGAGGAATTCGAGATAGGGCGGAAGGACCGCTCCATCCGCCGCACGATCTCCGAAGGAGAGGCAATGCTCTTCAATAGCCTCGTCCTCGATATGCACCCCTACGTCGGCGACGAAATCTTTGCCAAGCGAGCAGGGCATTTTCGGGCGGCGGCTGGTGGCGGGCTCGATGGTCTTCAGCTACGGGCTGGGACTGATGGCGCACAACAATATCAACACCTTCAGCTATGGCTACGACAAGCTGCGGTTCATCAAGCCCGTCTTTATCGGCGACACCATTTACACCATCCGCACCAACCTCGAAAAGCAACCGAAATACAAGGACATGGGCATGGTGCGTGTCAGCTACGAGGTGTTCAAAAATGAGGGCCAACTGGTGCTCTATTGCGAGCACCTGCAGACCGTAAAGTACCGACACCCGGAGAAGTGGGCGGACCAGGTTCTGAAGAAGTGACCCAGCATGCCAACGCCGAACACGAGCCAACACGCGCCACTTGACGGCATCCTCGTCATCGACCTGAGCCAATTCCTCTCAGGCCCCTGCGCCAGCCTGCGCTTGGCGGACCTTGGGCGCACGCGTGATCAAGGTCGAGAAGCCCGTCACGGCGACCTGTGCCGGCAATTGTATGTGTCGGACGTGGTCGTGGATGGCGAGTCGACGGTGTTCCACGCCATCAACCGCAACAAGGAGAGTTTCGTCGCCGACCTCAAGACACCCGAGGGGCTCGAACAAGTAAAGAAGCTGATCCGAGCGGGCGGACGTGGTCATGCACAACTTCCGGCCGGGCGTGGTGGAGCGGCTCGGCTTGGCGCTACGAGAGCGTCCGCAACTCAACCCACAGGTGGTGTACGGCCAATCAGCGGCTACGGGCAGGAAGGCCCGTGGCGCGACCTGCCGGGACAGGACCTGCTGCTGCAATCCCTTTCGGGTCTCGCATGGCTGAGCGGCGACGCCGGCCAAGGGCCGGTGCCCATGGGCCTGCCGATTGCCGACATTCTTTGCGGCATGCATTTGGCGCAGGGCATCCTGGCGTGCCTGGTTCGCCGTTCCATCACCGGCCAGGGCGGGCTGGTAGAGGTGAGCATGCTCGAATCGGTGCTCGATTTCCAGTTCGAGACGATCACCACTTACTTCCACGACGGCGGCCAGCCCACCCAGCGCACCGCTTCGAACAACGCCCACGCCTACCTTGGGCGCTCCGTACGGTGTATACCGCACGCGCGACGGCTACCTCGCGCTGGCGATGGGACGCGTCCCGCAACTCGGCGAACTGCTCGGCTGTGACGCCGCTGCGCGATTATCAGGATCCCGCCACCTGGTTCACCGAACGCGACCGCATCAAGGCGATCCTTGCGCATCACCTCGAGACCGACACCACCGCCCACTGGCTGTCCATCCTCGAACCCGCCGACATCTGGTGCGCCGAGGTACTGGATTGGAAGCGGCTGCTTCAGCACGACGGCTTCAAAGTGCTCGGAATGTTGCAGACGGTTCGCCGCAGCAACGGGACGACTTACCGCACCACGCGCTGCCCAATTCGCATCGACGGCCAGCGGCTTTACTCCGAGAAGGGCTCGCCCGACCTCGGTGAAGATACGGACCGGATCACCAGGGAGCTGATCGGATGAGCACCGAAATTCCCATCCTCGACACGCATCAGCATCTGATCTACCCGGAGAAGTATCCTTACTCCTGGACTGCGGACATCCCCCAATTGGCCGGGAAGGCCTTTCGGTATGATGATTACCTCAAGGCGATCGAGGGGACGAGCGTGAGCCAGACAATCTTCATGGAGTCGGGCGCGGACGACCCGCACTGGCACGAGGAAACCCGCTTCGTTCACGCGCTCGCAGCACGCGCCGGGTTCGCTGATCAAGGGCATCATCGCCAATTGCCGCCCGGAAGAGGAGTCGGGATTCGAAGCCTACGTCGAGTCGGTGCTGTCGCCACATCTCGTGGGCTTCAGGAGGATCCTGCACGTCGAGCCGGATGAGTTGTCCCAACGGACCTGCTTCGCCTCGAACGTTCGCCTGCTCGAGAAATACGAACTCACCTTCGACCTTCTGCGTTCTCGCGAGGCAGATTCCGCTGGCGACGAGCTGGCCGCGAAATGCCCGGCGGTGCAGTTCATCCTGGACCACTGCGGCGTGCCCGACATCGCTGCGGGCGCGATCGACCCCTGGCGCCGGCACATCAGCGAAATCGCCAAGCTCCCCAACGTCGCCTGCAAAATATCGGGTGTTATGGCCTATTGCGCGCCGGGCCAGGCCAACCTGGAAGCTGTTCGGCCTTATGTGGAGCACTGCTTGAGCAATTCGGCTGGGATCGCGTTGTTTGGGGCAGCGACTGGCCCGTTTGCACGACGACGAGCGACCTGCGCACCTGGGTGCAGATAACCGGCCTCATCGCCACGGCCGACGAACGCGACCAGCGGAAGCTGCTGCACGAAAATGCGATGCGGATTTACAGAATCAACAAACGCGCATAGCGTGGTGTGGCGCGGCCTTGAAAGCCGTCCACACGGGCAGAGCCTGCCCTCAAAGGAACAAAGGATTGCTCGTGCCACGCCGCGTCGGTGGGATTTCGCGCCGGTGCGCTGGCTGATTGACGAGGTGAGGAAAAATGCAAAGGACAGCAAACTGCCTGGCGAAACTAGCACGTATGAAGAAGACTTTGCGGCATGAGGAACCGGACTGCGTGCCACTCAGCGATTTTTTCTGGGGAAGTTTTCTTGACCGATGGCGCAAGGAACTCGGACTTGCGCCGGATACGGATATTTACCGCTATTACGACCTTGACTGGATGCAGTTCAACCCCAACATGGACCCTCACATCAAGGCTTTCGAGATCGTCGAGCAGAACGACGAGGAAGTTGTGGTCCGAACCGGATTTGAAGCCCTGATACGCAAGAAGCTGGCTTATCCCATGCCTGATTTTCTGGCCTTCGACACCGACACTCTCGAGAAGATGCAGGCATTCCAGTTCGACGACCCCTGGGACGAGCGTCGTTACTTTGCGGGCGGCGACGACCAGATCAACGGAGTGGGCGATGGCTTCATGCGCAACTTGGCCGCCTTCGTTGATCGCATGAAGCCGGCATGTCGCGATTTCCCTATCTTTGGCGGCGTCTGCGAAGGCCACGAAATGCTTTGGCGCATCATCGGCACTGAAAACGTCATGCTGTGGATCGGCCTCTACCCGGATGAAATTGGAAAGTTCGTGGAGCGGATCAACGCCTTCAACCTGGATATCGCCAAGGCGCAGATTAAAGCCGCTGCCGGCGCGCTGGACGGCATGGTGATCTGGGGCGACGTGGCATACAAGAACGGCATGCTCTTCTCGCCCGACGTACTGGCGGAAGCACTTCAAGCCCGGCGTGAAGGCTCTGGTCGAAGAATGCCATGCGCACGACTTGCCGGTGATCTATCACGGATGCGGCAACGCCAGCAGCATCTTTGAAGACCTCATCGAAATCGGCATCGACGCCTACAACCCGCTCGAAGCCAAGGCGGGCCTGGATGTGGTCGACCTGCGGCGCCGCTTCGGCCATCGCATGGGCTTCTGCGGCAACATGGATGTGATGGTGTGGGCGAACGGCAACCACGACGAGTTGAAGCGAACCGTGCTGACCAAGCTCAATGCAGCCAAAGGCGGGGGCTTCATTTTTCAGTCCGATCATTCGGTGCCCAGCAGCGTTTCAGGCGAGAGCTACGACTACGTGGTCAAGCTGGTTCGGCAATTTGGGAGATACCCACTGAAGCTTGGCGAGTACGACATTCCCGAACTCGCCTAGCCTGTGCGGTACTCACGCGCGACATCGAACATGGCGAGCACGTTCTCGACGGGCGTCTCTTCGAGGATGTAATCGTGGCTGGCGGAAAGTACGTAACCGCCCCCGGGCTTCATGATCTCGATCACCTCTCGCGTTTTGGCCGCAACGGAAGCGGGCGTGCCTTCGATCAAGACGTGGTGTGAATCGATACAGCCGGCAAAAACCAACTGGCGACCAAAGTCAGCTTTCAGTCGTTCCGGCTCCATGCCCTGCCCGCAAGGCTGGAGAGATTGCAGACCGTCGAGTCCCGCTTCAATCATCGCCGGCATCAACGAAGCGAAGTTGCCGCAACAGTGCATCATGACCTTCAGGCCGTAATCGTGTCCGAGCCGGGCCAGTCGCGCAAGATGCGGAAAAATGAAGCGCCGGAACGCCCGTGGACTGAGCAGCGGTCCATTCTGGGAGCCGAAATCATTCCCGATGAAGAAAATATCGATCGCGTTTGTGGCCGCTTCAAAGATTCGCTGGCTAACGGCGAAGTAGAAATCGACGATGTGGCGGAGCAGTTCGTCAACCAAGTCCGGCTGATCGTACATCGCGAACAAGAGCCGTTCCATTCCCATCAAGTCAATAGCGTCGTGCCAGAACGGCGACCATTCGCCACCCAAGATGGCATAGCGGCGGTCCCATTTGAGTGCATCCTGACGAATCGTGCTCACGTCCATCCAGCTTGGTTCGGGCCATGCGTAATCGCGTACCTGCCTGAGAGTGGCATCCGCCAGCGGATGCGCTGTGGGCTGGCCGTATCCGTAACCCTCGCGCTCGACGCCGAAGACCGTGCGTGACGTTGCGCCCTGAGACAGTGGAAACTCCGGCCCGGCGTAGCGCGCATATACTCGGCGAAAATCGTCCCCGAAACGTACGAACAACTCTTCCGTTCCGGAGATATTCAACTGGCGCTTTGCCTTGGCGATAAACTCCGGCGACGCGCCACACCAGGCGGGAACCCGGTCCGGTTCTTCGTGCGCGAACGCCGCCAGAACGCGATCTCGAGAAGTCATAGTGGCACGGCCCACGCCGAGTACTGCAGGCATCACGTTTTACGAGACGAGACAATATAGGCTCGCGAGCCCGCACTCTTCCAGACTCTCAAGCCCCACCTTGGCTTGCAGGCAAGCTTTTGTTCAGCGCACTTGGACCTGAGCCAAACTCTCAAAGTACTGGACCACCCCGCTGTGGTCGAGCTTTCCCTTCCCGGCTGACTTCAGCGCGGACATCATTTCCGTAGCCAAGCCGCTGAAGGGCAGCGGGACACCCAGCTCATGGGCAGTTTGCATGACGTTCAAGAGATCCTTCAGGTGGAGTTCGATGCGGAACCCCGGATCGAACTTGCGGTCGAAGATAAGTGGAGATTTCGCATCCATGACGGTGCTCCCTGCAAGACCTCCGCGGATAGCCTGATAGACAACCTTGGGATCGACTCCCGCCTTCGTCGCCAGCACATAAGCCTCGGAAATAGCGACGATGTTCAGCGCCACGACAATCTGGTTGGCCAGCTTCGTAGTGTTTCCGCTCCCAATCCCGCCCACCCAAACCACGGACTTGCCCATGAGCCGCAAGACCTCGACGACCTCGTCGAAAACTTCTTTCTCGCCGCCCACCATGATGGAAAGCGTGGCGTCCTTGGCTTTGGGCTCGCCGCCACTCACCGGCGCATCGAGCATCCGCACTCCCTTTTTTCGGGCTACGGCCTCGACCTCCTTCGAGACCAGCGGGGCAATTGAGCTCATGTCAATCAGGACGAGGTTGTCCTTTGCCCCCTCGATCACTCCCTTTTCACCCAGCACGGCTTGTTTCACTTCCGGTGAATTAGGAAGCATGGTAATAACAATTTCAGAACGCGAAGCCACCTCCGCCGCGCTCGCGCATTCCGTAGCACCCAGCGCCACCAACTCATGCACAGGTTCCGGCCTGACATCATGAACGAACAATCGATGCCCGCCGCGAATGAGATTCGCAGCCATGGGCTTCCCCATAATTCCAAGTCCGATAAATCCCAGAGCTTTCATTTCTCCTCCTCAAAAAACCGTGTCAAGTAATCCTCCAGCGTCGCGCCCCAAAGCGCGGCGCAAGCGGGATATGATAGCCTCTTCAGCGGCCGGTCTCAATCATAACTATGTTCAGGGGCCGCATCGTTCTATGACGCAGTTGACAAGGGCCGGCGCGCCTCAATGTGCTTGTTTCGGTATGACCACCAATGGTGTTAACCTTGGGGCGCTAAGAAAACGGGACGGAGGAGACGATGATGGTCGATCCACGACGAATTCTCATCTGCGGTTGCATGGCGCTTTGCCTGGTGGCTTTTGCCTGCTCGGCTTTTGGCGCGCAACGCGGACGGCTCCAGGTCGGCGCGGCCCGCGTGGATATTACGCCGGCCGCTGACGCGGCGTTGCCTATGGGAGGGTATGGAGCCCGTACGCAGGGGTTCCAGCGCATTCACGATCATATTTACGTGCGCGCCATCGTGCTCAGCGACGGCACGAGCCAGGCCGCGCTGCTCGCCTGGGAACTGATCAGCATGCCCACCCACGTGTGGGAGGACCTCTCGCAGCGGATCGCCAAAGAACTAGGCATCCCGGCGGATAACCTGCTGCTTGCGGCGGTTCACGATCACGGCGCGCCTACGCTGGCGTATACTTTCGGAAGGCCCCCCGCCCCAGGTACACCCACGGCAGCGAACCCCGCCGTTAAGCCGCCTTCGGCCGCCACGATTGCCTACACGGCGAAAGTCGAGAACGACGCGTTCGAGGCCGTCCGGCAAGCCAAGGCGAACCTGCGGCCGGCGCAGGTGGGATTCGGCACGGGCACGGCCTACGTGAACATCAATCGCCGCGAGCTTTTCCCCAAGAACGGCTGGTGGTGGCTGGGCTACAACCCCGAGGGGCTGTCGGATAAGACGGTCGCAGTGGTCAAGTTCGCCGACCTCTCGGGCAAGCCAATCGCCCTGTTCATCAACTATCCCGTGCACGCGGTGGTCATGGGGCCAGACAACTTCGCGGTGACCGGCGATCTGGCCGGGGCCACTTCCCGCTACGTCGAACAGTATTACCAGGGCAAAATCCCCACACGCGGAGACGCCGGGTGGGAACTGGATGTTGCGCCAGACGTAAAACCCACTGACGAAGGGCCGGTCGCCATCTGGACGAGCGGCGCGGCTGGCGATCAGAATCCCATTTCCGTTGACCGAGGCGAAGACTTCACTATGGTTGACGGCCTGGGGAGGATTCTGGGCGAGGAGTCCGTGCGGGTTGCGAACACCATTACGGTGATGTCGTCGCAAGCCAGGATTGCGGGCGCGCAGCGAGTGGTCAATTGTCCCGGCCGGCGGCTAGCGCCGGGACCTACGCCACGCACTTCATACAGCTTTGAGGACACCGACCCGGTTGGCATTCGCCTGAGCCTGGTGAAAATCAACGACGTGGCGCTCGCGGGAGTGTCGGGAGAAGTCTTCACGCACATCTATCAACACCTGAAGAAAGATTCGCCGCTCAATGACACCGTCATGGTGACTCACGCCAACGGTTCCGTCGGCTATATTCCAAGCGACGATGCGTTCGACGTCACGAGCTACGAGAACACGGTATCGCGATTCAAGCCGGGCTGCGCTGAGAATGGGATTGTCAATGGGTTGGCAGAGATGATCGGATCGCACTAGGGTTGGCTGTGTCGTTGGCGAATTTGGCACGAACCCCCTCACCCGACCCGCGCGGCTCGCGAAAACGCCGTCGCGGGCCACCCTCTCCCCCAAGGGGGCGAGCACGCAAACCTGGCCGGTTCCCCAAGCAGCTTACTGCGGTGCAAGCTCGTAGTGCCGAAGCTTAGGCTGTGCTGCGGCGCGTTGCTGCTGAACGAGCTCGTTTTCCAATTTGTCCAGGGCAGCCACGGCTGCCGGCTCGCCTGCCAGCTTGTAGTCCTTGAGCGTAACCTGCACATCGCGCCAACGCACGAAGTGCATGTTGTTGTGCTTGAGCGTCAGGTCGTGGACGTTGTCCGCCTGCTTCAACATGGGCGTGGGCAACGTCGCGAGGTTGATTCCTTCCTGCAACTGCTGGCTTGTAAAGTCGCCGACATTCTCGCCGTCGATCTTCAATACATAGCGCGCCGAGGTGAGGCCGGTGACCTTCAGCGGCTCTTGGTCGAGCGCCTCAATGAAGTCTGAGCTGCGGAGGGCGAGGCCGAAGTCTTTCGATCCCTTGTCCGTCGCGAGCGGCAGAGGCATGGGTAGCGCGTTGTCAGTCTCACTCCAGGTAAGGCTGGGTCCGACCACGAGGCCTATGACCTTCGCGTTGTCAGCCCGCACCACGCGCTTTGCGCCCGCGTCGATCTCAACCGCAGCCACCGTAGCAGGGGCATTCCACGCCTTGAGCAACTGCTCGGCCATGATGAGGTGCCCGCCGGGTCCCGGATGCACGCGGTCCGGGATGATCTTCTGCGCCAGCTCCGCGTCCTCTGCTTTGGCCTTCTGGAGCATGCTTACCACCGGCCCGTTCATGTCAGCCACCAGCAGGTGATCGCGCTCACCGAGCTCTTTGACGAACTGCCCGTAGCGAACCAGCACGGCATTGTAACCGTCAGCGAAGGTGGGCGGGCGGGTGACGTCATCGAAGGGCGAAGCCTGGATTACGGTGATGCGGATGCCGGGCACGGCGTGCTTCATGGTGTCGATGATGTGCTCGTAGCCCGTGGAGTAGGTCTTGAAGATGTCCTCGTCAAAGACGCGGTAGCTGCCGTCGTTCATGCCCAGCATGATGGTCATGACCGTGGGCTTGTAGGCGATAACGTCGCGAGGCAGCCGCACATCGATGGCCCCCGCCCAGCCGCCCGTCACGCGGTCACCTCCCACGCCGGAGTGCACAAACCCTATCTTCAACCGCGGGAACCGCGTGACCACGTACGACTCCGTGTAAGTGGTGTAGAGCCGCTGGTCGGTGATGCTGTCGCCGTAAAAGACCACCCGGTCGCCGTCCTTCAGCGCGAATTTAGTTTGAGCCAGCGCCGCTGAAGCAAGCGCCAGAACCATGGTGAGCAAAAGCAGTACGCGTCGCATGAGTTTCATTCCTTACCTCCCAGAAATGTTGGTGAAAAAGTGCGCCCTAACTCTATCGGTTTCGTCTGGGGAGGTCAACCTGTTGCAATCCTCGGTAGTGGTGTTGTTTGGCGTGGCACGGCCATCCTGGCCGTGTCAGTGTGAGCGGGACGCCCTCGGCGCTTCGAACTGTGCCACCACCTAATCCTCTTGACATCCCACGGCTTTGTACATAATTTGTAGTCTTCTCTAACACGAAGTGGCGAGGTAAACTCGCCGCTACAACGTAATCGTGAGCGTGGTTGAGATATACGAACCGCGCACGGAGGATGGAAACGATGCCGGAGAATGAAAAGCACGAAACGGGGCCCATCAAGATCGAAGCCCTCGAAAAGGGTGCGACCGCTGCGGCCCTCACTGGAATAAGTTTCATCACCGCGCCCGAACGAGTTTTTGGCGCGAACGACCGCGTCCGGGTCGGTGTCTGCGGCCTGCGCGGGCAGGGCTTCGCGCACATCGAGGAGTACGCGCGCATTCCGAACGTCGAGACCGTGGCCGTGTGCGACATTGATGAGAACATCATGAATGGCAGGCTCAGGGACATGGACCTGATGAGCCTGCCCACACCGAAGACCTACACCGAGGTGCGCAAGATGCTCGAGGACACCTCCATCGACGCCATCTCCATCGGCACGCCCAACCACTGGCATTGCCTGATAGGAATCTGGGCCATCCAAGCCGGCAAGGATGTCTACGTTGAGAAGCCTTGCTGCCATTATTTGTGGGAAGGGCGGCAACTGGTCCGGGCCACGAAGAAGTACAACCGCATTGTTCAGCATGGGACGAACAACCGCTCGGCAGGGGCCGTCATCGAGGCCGTGCAAAAGATGCGCGAGGGTCTGATCGGCGACGTCTATCTTGCCCGCGGCCTGTGCTTCAACGGACGCAATACGATCGGACGCGCTCCTGAGGAGCCGGTGCCGGCCGGTGTGAATTACGACCTCTGGACCGGCCCTGCGCCGCTTCACCCTTTCACGCGCAACCGGTTTCACTACAACTGGCATTGGTTCTGGGACACGGGCAACGGCGATATCGGCAACCAGGGAGCGCACCAGATTGACGTGGCCCGCTGGGGACTGGGCGTGAAGTTACCCAACAAGGTGTCGGCCATTGGCGGACACTTCATGTTCGATGACGATCAGGAAACCCCCAACGTCGTCAACGCCGCGTTCGAGTTCAAGCAACCGGACGGCAAGCCCAAGATTCTGGAATTCGAGGTGCGCCACTGGATCACCAACCAGGAGGCAGGCATTGGCACGCTCGGATTCGGAATTGCGGTTCCGGGATTCCTGGGCCCCCCGCGACGGGGTGCTTCTGGTCTGCGACACGAGCACGTGCAAGGTTCGGTGGGAGATATTTTCTACGGGTCGAAGGGCTACCTGGCCATCTCGAACGAGGAGTTCCCTTCTTACCGCACATGGCTCGGAGAGGAGCAGGAGCGCGGTCCCAGCAGCTCACGGGAAGGTAACAACTGGCAGAACTTTATCGACTGCGTACGCAGCCGTAATAAGGAAGCGCAGAATGCGCCCATCGAGGAAGGCTACATGTCCTGCGCCTTGATTCACTTGGCCAACGCGTCGTACCGGCTGGGGCGCACGCTCAACTTCGACCCGGAAACCGAACAGGTCATCGGCGACGAGGAAGCCAATAAACTGCTGCACGGTACTTATCGCGCGCCGTACGTGATTCCGGAAGAAGTCTAGTGGAGTTCTAGAAGATTCCTGCTCCACACTGAGCTGAACACTCATCAATCCTGCTATACTTACATTCGGTCTACGGATCGAGAATAAAGGGGCTGGAGTGGCGGAATTGGCAGACGCAGCAGACTCAAAATCTGCCGCCGGTCACCCGGCGTGGGGGTTCAACTCCCCCCTCCAGCACCAATTTAAACCTCTTAGATTCAACGAGATACAACCCCCCATATCCCTTATTTGCCCTAGGCGTGCCCGTCGCCCAATAGCCACGCCCCACAAACGTTACTGACAGCCTCGCAGAGCCGCTGCCAAAGCTCACGACTCGCGACCTGAAGCGATGCCTCGACGGCGGCGGTGATCTGCCGCTTGATTCGCTCTTTCTCCTCGTCGCCCAGTGTGACTCGGAAGTCGCCTGCATCCGGCAGAGGCATCACTTTAGTTTCGAAAGAAAACTTGGAACGGAGTTCTTCGGGAGCCGGATAATCCTCCGAACGGAACAGACCGCCCAGTCGTACCCTGGCCTCTTCCACAAGCTGTCCGAACTGCTGGGTCAAGGTATCGATGGCTGGTGTGAACTGGTTCGATAGCTACCGCATTCTCTCCGTGTGGTCCCTATACGCTGCGGCTGGGAGCACGCGATAGCCGTTATCGTCCCAGGGCAGAGTCATGAAGTAATGCTCCTGACGGGCCTCGCTCACGATCTTTTGGACCTCCGCGAGCGCCGCTTTGGGGAGAAGCACTTTGTGATAGCGGCCTGCATCAGGCTGCGCGCCGTGCCGCTGCGCGATTTCCTCGGATGCTTCGGGGTCGTGTTTCCGCGCCGACCACATACTGATCGAAAGCGAGCACAGCATGGCCCGCGAAGACAGAGATGATTCTGGAGGCGAGATGGAGTTCATGGCATTATCTCCTGGGTTCTTTTGGGCGGTCTTTTTGGGAAGGCGGGAAAGGGAGAACTGACCATTCCCAATTCTGGCTAAGCGCGGGGTTGATAACTGGGTTAAAGTTCGATGGTAGTTACCGTCGTGCCGATCGTTCACAAGACCGGCAGTCATGATCAAGCATTTTTCCGTGTGGGACGACGATCTGGACATAACTGGTGAGGAGAGATGTCCGAACGGCCAGCAGCGCCGCACAACCACTCTACACGGGGTATATAATATCCGCGTGAGCGGTAGCGGCGGTGATTCCGGGTACGACTATCAGGCGAATGCGATTGCGTACGTGTCCGCGCACGCGCTGGCTGGGCAGCCTCTGGCCTGGTTTGAGAGTCCCCATGATGTTCCCGCAAGCTGGCTTGTAGAGACCGGCGGGCCTGGAGATGATCTCCAGATCATTTGTCAGTGCGGCTTGCCCATTGAAGTTCAAGCAAAGCACGCGTTCCAGCGCGGCGAGGAATATCACAGGACAATTCAGAAGCTCATCAATGGCCTTCAAAATGCTCCCGACCTTCGAGCCGTACTGCTCGTGGACCGGCACGCGAGCCAAATAATTCGTAGCGATCTGAAAGACGACTTTGTCCGCCTTGGCCAAGGCCGCACTGATGGGATGAAGCAGATCACCGAGGACCTGCTTTGTAAATTAAACGCGGGGGATCAGGTGGGCACTGCGGTCTTCGCCAGACTTCGAATTGTTGTCGTCGATCTCGACGCAGGCGCAGATGGGGTTGCTGTTGCTCAAGCTCTCATGTCGAGTGTCGTAGAACCGAGAAATTGCGAGACAGCCTACGACTTACTCGGTAAGCGCGGCCACGGCTTGATCAAGGCGCGCGGGCGTGATGACATGCACGCATGCGCAGAATACCTGAGCCAGCGCGTTGGACTGGCGAGCGCGGGGCACTCCCCCGCTATTTCAACTACTCGATTCGTCGAGTTTGTTCGGTCAAGCAACAAGACCTTTTACTCACCTGCCTTGAGGCGACATTTCCCGGTCCAGCAGGCGTGGGCCCAACTGGCGCCTCTAAGCCGACTGGTCAGCACTCAATCAACGACACCCGCAATTGATCGCCTTCAGGCGGAAATCAAGGGATATCGAGAATGGGCGCATCTGGCACGGGACCGGTGGGGTCTCGATGCGGTCGCTGCGGACGCATTCGTGGACTCATATCGACTTTCCGCTATCGTAGGTGGGCCAGGCGCCGGAAAAACAACGCTATGCAAGCGGCTTGCCTTTCTCGCCTCTGCGGACCGACTCGTGGTCTATATACCTCTGCGCACCGTCGCAAGGCTCCTGGGTCTTGGCTCCACATTCGAAAACGCGACGATTGAAGCGGGGATGGAGAGTTCCGGCCAATCGGTCATGAATGGCAGCCATGTCCTTGGGTTGGCCGATCTCCTGGTTGCCGACGGGTTGGACGAGTGCGACCCGCACCGAGCAGATGTTGCAGGCGGCCTTTCTCGCTGGGCACAGAGTCACCCTCGCACCAGCATCTGCGTACTTACGCGGCCCGTCGGTCACGACCCCGGTTTGCTGCCTGGCTTTTCACATGCGGACCTTCTCCCACTCGATGACGACACTATTCGTCACGTCGCCAAGTGGATGATAGAGTCTCAATGCGGCGCCGGGCAGGCTGCGCCGGTGCTTCATCGGTTCCTCGATGCCGTCAAAGAGAGCCATCAAACTGGCGCCGCCTCGATTGCCGCGCGAAATCCCTTGTTCCTGAGTTTTCTTGTTCGCCTGTTCGTCGATGGCCAGCAGATTAACGGTAGGCGAAGCGTCTTATTCAGCAGGATCGTCGAACTTATCCGGAAGTCGCCCCCCCTTAATCGAGCATCTCCCGAGGGGCAAGTTGATAGTGCAACGGCATGGGCTGCCGCAGAGATAACAGGTTGGAGTTGCCTAACGCAACCGGATCGTCCGGTTTCTGAAATCTACTCGTTAATTGCTCGGCAGCTCGGAGGAGGGATCGATGCGGCTCGCCGTGCGGAGTCAACAGTCCATCTTTGGACAGAGCACGGTTTGATCGAGTTGGTGACAGCAGGGTCGCTGGATGCCGTTGTGTTCGTTCATCCTAGCTTGGGGGAATATCTTGCCGGTCGAACACCTAGCCCATCTCGATGCACCGGCGTTCACCCAGGCGATTTTGGATCACCGGCAAAAGGCGGGGTGGCGTGAGCCGATCGTGCTCGCAGCAGGGAGCGGAGCGGCTCAGCGGGTCGTGGACACGCTTTTGGCGCTAGATTCACCGGATGACCCAGAGTCAGGAGAGGCGCTCCTTGCCGCCTCAGCCATTGCCGAGAGTGAGCTCGGAACAGTTGCTAAAGGTACGATTGAAAAGGTGGCAGCGCAGCTTAAAGTACGGCTCTGCTCACCGATCCCGCTAATAGCAGTCGATGCGGGCCTCGCTATCGCGGAGATCGCACCCACCATACCGGACCTGGCCGCGGGGATTGCTCTGGACCTGTGGGATCATCCACAACGTTGGACTGGATTGGCAGCAATTTACTCGGGCATCTCAGGCGGGTCACGACTAATCCCCGTGGAAAAGATCGTTGAATGGCTCGAGCAGCTTACGCCTTTGAATTATCTTTCATGGGGTCCCGATTACCCCGAGTGGCCATCTGGAACTTACAAGCTACAGGCGTCGGCCCTTCCAAACGCGCTAAACCGAATAGCAACTGAACTCCCGGTCTCAGCCGCCGAGAAAATTGTAATTGCGTTTCTCTCGCGCGGGGACCTCGCCTCGGGATTAATCAGCGCTGCGGCATCGAAGCTGGATGAGAAACCATATTCAGAATGGGTCTATGAAGCATCGCGTGACCAGATCCACAGCACTCTCGAGATTGTCCAACAGTCGCTCAAGATTAGCAAGGCCCTGGCGGCGGTCGAGCGGCTGCTGCTGGAATGTGTCATTCGGGCTTGTGGCCGGGAGAGCGACTCAAGCCTCGACCAGCCTTCTGAATATCGGCTCATCGGAACGCTATTCGCATCCATGGGATATGGGGACGCTTCGCTTCCGGACCTAAGAGTGATTGGCACGGTACCTTCGCCGGCACTGGCAGAAACCTTGCGCGGAGTGATTCGCGCGCTTGATCTGGACCCGGGGAAGCTCAGTGACGAGGCGAATTCGTTTCTGAATCAACCTGCCGGCCAGGCGGGAACTCCGGACAACCGTCTTTGGCATACTCCCCAACTGAAGATGGAGCTTGATTGGGGAAAGGTTCTTAATTCCAAGCTGGATGTAAGTCTTCTTGCGAACGCTCTGCAGCAGGAATCGCGATTCATAGCCTGGAACGCGGCGCGATTGTTCGCGGCCTGTAGCGATGCTCCATCTCGGCGGGAACTCCTTAGAGGCGTGATGTTCAATGGACAAGGGTGGACTCTCCAGCTCATTGGCACACTGGCTAGTTCTGTGTGGGGCGAAGAAGCGTTTGGTGAAATTCATGGCAGATTTGGTAAGCCACTGTGCCCTGGGTGCGGTTACCTATACAAGCCCATGCTACGAGCAGCCAGCAATCCCGAGCAGGTTCAACTCGGCGTCGATACCGCGCTGGATGGTGCCGCCTTTGAAGATCCGAGGACCGCTGAGTTGGCTGCTGAGGCTCTCCGGACGGTGCCTACGGAGGTGTTGGTTTCGCATCGAAGCCGGGTCCTTGAACTTCTCGACGTGTGGAAACGCCGCGGCTCATGGTGCTACGGCTGCGAGAGAGTGGTGCTCGGCTCATTCTGCGAGAATTGTCGCGTCGTGCCTCCGCAACCGAGAGAGCACCTTGTTTATCTCGGATTCATGGCGGGTGCGCTGAATTTTCAGGATCTTTTGAAGCTGGCCAACGAGCAAGGATTCAAGTCGGCCGACGCAGCGACGAAAAGCCTTTCACAATGGGCTTTCAACGATCCAAAGATCATGCGGGCGGTGATCGAACAAATAGACACTGGGTCAGCTCCAAATGAACTTATAAAGGAGATTCTCGGGCAACCGGCTGATCAGTTACGGAATAACTCGGATGAACTGTTTTCCTTGCTAAGCTCACATTCGGCGGTCGCGCGCGCACGCGTAATTGAGTCTTTCAGCTCGGGGTGGGTTGCTGCGAATTTGGCGAAAGCCTCGGCGAGGAAGGCGTTGGAAGATGCATCACCCTTTGTTCGCTCCGCGGCTGCCACATTTCTCCGAACACAATCTCAGATCTGATTACGGTGATGGCCGAGGCCCCAAGTCACGGAGCAAGCTAGGTAAGTGCAGAGGTGGGCGCATTTGCCCTTTGTCGCGGCTCGCTCTCGGGATATGACACCGGCCAATGACCATTGCATACGCGGGAACTGGTCCTCAATCGACACCCATCAATTTGACGGCCGGCGAACGGCCCCCAAAGATAACGGTCAAATGAAAAGCCGCAGAGGGAATGCAAATTAGCATGCCTCCGCGCTATCAACTTGCGGAATTTCTCGCGACGCCCACTTGCCCGGCCCACTCGGAAGTTGTCCCAGACACACTCGTGGCATCTCGGTCCGCCGCGCTCTGAATGGATCAGCTCCGTTTAACGCCGTAGTGTGGACCATCACTAGGCGATGGCGTGATGATTCTCGATAGCCCATTTGGTGTTGCCGGCGGTACAGCGAATGGCTGGTTGGCGAAGGGTGGCGTCACGCACACAGAGCACCCGAAACTCGGTGGGCAGGCGATTCAGGTAAAGGCAGATGCGGTCGATGCCAACTTCTATGTCCGTCGCACGTAGGTAATTCGGTAGCTGTGCCTCATGAGCGTTTTCCAGTGCTCTTGCGACCTTGAGCTCAACAATCACAGCGCGTTTGACCAAAAGGTCGGCCCGGAAATCCCCAACGATCTACCCTCTGAAGTAAACCGTTATCGGGGCCTGCTGCACCGCCTCGATTCCGGCCTCGCGCAATGCCAGCGCCATTGCGTTCTGGTAAACAGACTCGAGGAATCCTTGCCCCAGTTCGTTGTACACGTCGTAGAACACCCCGATGATCTTTCGTGTCAACTCACCATGTTTGAACTTCCCCTCAACCACACTCATTCTCGTTCAGCCCATGGATTCCAACGGATATATTCAGATCAAGCATTTCCAAGGCGACAAGAACCGCTAGAGACGTCCGGCGTCGGCCGTCCTCTGACAAAAGCCTGGGGGCCAGACTGTGCCTTTGATCTGCGTTCATCCGTGTTGATCCGCAGCCTAGCTTGATGTTCCTTTGATCAGCTCGCGCATGTAGATTTCCGCGGCCTCGGCGGACTGGTCGGCAAACTCCAGGCCCACAGTCTGGCCGTTCACTACGGGGAGGGTGTGGCAGAGTTCGTACCCGATGTAGCCCTTGTAACCGATCTCTTTCATGGCTTCGACGAAGGAAGCGTAGTAGTCCGGCCCCCTGACCGTTCCATCCGCCTCGCGCTTGAACTCCCCGCCGAAATGCGAGAGCGCCTGCAAAGAGCCCACGTCATGAGCCGCGTGGCGAATGGCCTGGGGCGATTTATCATCCATGATCCAGGCGTCGAGCGAAACCTTGAGGTGCGGTGAATTGACCTCCTTCACCATTCGTAGCATATCCGTGTGATTATTAATCACCGGCTTATGATTTTGCAGGGCCAGAGTTACTCCTGCGTCTGCGGCGTACTTCGTGCTCTGGATCAAGCCCTCGCGGCACCAATCCCAGATCTCTTCCGATGAAAAGCCCTTGTGGATGGTGTCCCACAAAGGCTCGGAAAGGCTGTACGACGCGAGCCCCTGCTTCTGGGTGACGCCCCGCCAAGCCACGAAAGCGCGCACAGTCTTGGCTCCCAACTCCGGCGCGAGCTGAATCAGGTCGCGCATGTAGCCCAGTTGCGCGTCGCGGTACTCGACAATGGGGCTGCTGAAATCATTGTTGCCGGCCAGGCCGTAGATCTCGATGCCCTCGCCCTCCGCCATCTTGCGCAGCTCGCGGGCGTGGGCGCGAGTGAGGCTGAGGGGGTGTCCGTGCGGCCGCTTGCCGTCAACCTCGACGCCGTCATAGCCATACTTCTTTGCGCGCCGAATCACGTCTTCGAGCGGCAACGCGTTCCCTCGATACCACACGCCCAGGTACGTGATGCTGTAAAGCCCCACTTTCAAGCCTGAGGATTTCGCGGCGCTCGCCCCCTGGCTAGAAAACCCCGAATGCGGGGCGACCAAAAGGCCGGCCGTAGCCGCCAGCGAGGCTCCGACGAAATCGCGTCGATTGATACCCTTGTTCTCCATAAAACCTTCCCTCCTAGCAGAAATAGAAAATGTCATGGTGTCGCATTATCGCAAAATCACCTTCTCGAATCCTCGGCCAGTTGACAGGATAGTCCAGCTTTCTTCTGAAAACAATGGCTGCCGAGGGGCTCCCATCTGTGGCAGCAGGTCGTTCGAGCCTGTCGAGCCGGGCAAGATTCCTCGCGCGCGGTGGCACGGGTATACTTTCCTTCCCATCAAGCCTGGCTCTGCCCCTCTGCACGGCCAGGATGGCCGTGCCAGAAACTCCAGTGCACGGCCAGGATGGCCGTGCCACTCCCTTGGCTGCGGCCGCGCGACTGCGCGCTGCTTACTGCCCTGGCTTTGAATAGATCAGCTTGCCGCCCAAGTAAGTCTCATCCACCTGGATATTCTTCACTTCATCAACAGGACAGTTGAGGATGTCCCTGTCGAGGACAATGAAGTCAGCCAGCTTGCCCTTCTCGAGCGATCCTTTCTCCTTCTCCTCGAAGGTCAGGTATGCGTTGTTAATGGTATAGAGCCGAATCGCCTGCTGGCGCGTAATCCGTTGCTCGGGATGCAGCGGTTGGTCCGTCCAGCGCGGCTGGCGCGCGAGCGTGATCCACATACCCAGAAACGGATTGTACTGATTGATGGAACGGAAGCTTCCGATCTTCTGCATGTGGTCCGAGCCGCCGCCGACCATTACACCTTCGTCAAAAAGCGCCTTGTAGGGCTGAAAATAGGCCATGCGTGCATCGCCGAATTGTTTCTCGAGCGTCGAGCCATCCAGATAGAGCCAATCGGGCTGCATGTTCGCCACGATGCCGAGGTCCTTCATTTTTTGGATAATACCCGGCGTCATGAAATTCGCGTGGGTAATGGAAGGCCGCAGGTCATGAACGGGAAAGTCCTTATTCACGCGCTCATAGGCTTCCACAATAGCTTCGACAGCGCCATCGCCCACCGCATGCACGGTAAACTGAAAACCATTTTGAAGCGCCAGGCGCGCGAGCTGGTATAAGCGCTCCGGCTCGATATACCGCATGCCGCGGTAGGTGGGGTCGGTGATGGAATACACTTTGCTAACGCCCCACGGTTCGAGCATGTAGGCGCTACCCGTCAGCATGCCGCCATCGAGGTAGGACTTGATACCGCGCAGCCACAACATGTCATCCTGTTGATGAAGCGGGTTCTGGGCCGCCTGGTGGATGCGCGCTTCGATCTTGCCGAAGGGGGCGTTCGCCTCCACGTGCAGCACCATGAAGGTCCGGCAGGTCAGTTGACTGGTCTCCTTAAGCTGCCGGAAAACTTCCACTTCTTCGTCGCTCGTGTCGCCGTCGCTGATGCTGGTGATCCCTACCGAGTTGTAGTCAGCCAGTAATAGTTTTGTGCGCTGGAGGTAATCTTCCCGCGTGGGCTGCTTTTCCGGCGACTTGTATTTGACGCTGCAGTTGCGCAGAATGCCCGTCGGTTCCCCGCTCTTCGCATCCTTCTCAATCCGGCACGGCTGGCCCTCCGGAACTTTGAAATTCCTGTCAATCCCGTTCAACTTGAGGCCCAGCGAGTTCAATACGGCGTCCGGCCCGGTGCGGAAAAGCACAGGATTCTTCGGCGCCGCTTTGTCGAGCTCCTGCCGCGTGGGATAGCGCTGATCCCGCAAGCGCGTGATGAAAACCTGCGAAACCAGCACCCACTCTCCATTGGGAAGCGACGCCGCCCGCGCCTGGATGTACTTGAGGACATCGCTGAGGGTTTCCATGTCCGGTACGGGATGATCGAACTCGAATATGGCGGAAGCGACGGCATGGAGATGCGAGTCGATCAGGCCGGGAAGCACCGTCTTGCCGTGCAGATCGATTTGCCGAGTCTCCGGACCGGCGAGAGCGAGAATCCGGTCGTTCGGACCTGTGGCGAGAATTCGCCCGCCCTGAACCGCCATAGCTTCGGCGATACTGAAATTGGAATCAACCGTTACGATATTGCCGTGATGAATAATCAGATCCGGCTTGGGGGCCTGGCGGCAGGCCATCGTTGCCCCGAGACAAACCATAAGCAGCACGCAAGACATGCGACGTTTTAGCATGATGAGACCACACCCTAATCTTCTCTTCCTCAGTTGTCGAAGCGCCGGAGCCATTGTCAACCCGGGCCCGAACGACAACATACCCTCTGCCACCTCTGAATGCAATGCCAAGTCGCGAATTGACAGCAGGGATTTAAAGCCGCTGAAAGCGTCAGGACAAAGATAATGAGTTGGTAGCGGGGTGGGATCGAACGCCCGACCTAGAAATTATGAGAGGCTTCAGCCCTGTTGATGATGCGCGAGGCACTTGAGAAGCTGGACTGGAAGGCCACCGAACAGGTAAGGAGTTCTGGCAGGGCTGCGACAAACTAAGACCGATTTCGCACAGTTTCAGCACAGTCAGGTGGTTTTACTGGTTAAGGGAACTCACACGACACTGATTTGGAAGGCTTTGGTTGGTGGACCTGGAGGGGTTCGAACCCTGGACCTCATGACTGCCAGGCTTCAGAGTTGTACCCGTTGTTGATTCTTAAGGCCCTTGGTTGGCTGCTAACGGCCTGTTTTACCCCGTATTCCCGCGCAGTTGTGGCCCAGATGTGGCCCAATAGCTTGCCCATTCACGAGTCACGCCAGGATCCTCCGGGCCGCCAGCGCATGGCTGGTTTCAGGCTGCGTGCGAGTGCAAGCGTCGGAGGCATCAGGAACTCACTCAACGCCAAAGTAACCTCTGGAAACGCAGCCTGATCTGACGTCAAGCCGGCCTTGCGGACGGACGCTCTCCACTGCGCTTGCTTATCAGGGCTAGAAGACGTAAAAGAACACCAACACACTGAGGCTCGTGAACAGATGAACCAGCGACGTCAGCAGCGCCATCGCCGGAATCAGATCACGGATGACCCCCAATATGGTGGTAATGAAATGTGCCAGTACTAAAACCGTTAGCAGGACTGTCCCGATCAATGCCAGGAGTGCCGCATTCTTGAGGCTCAAGGTGGGAGTATGAATGCTCTCAGCGTCATTTACAAGCGGGAGCCAGTCCTTCGAAGTACGACCAGCCATACCGTTTTGTTGGCAGCATCAAATCCCGGGCAAGACTAAACCAAGAGCGAACAGGGTGCTGCGCGCGAGACGGGCAAGGGGCACCCTACTCGGATTTCCTTGGGGGAAGACAGCGAAGCGGCATGAAGACTCGCGCCAATACTTTCGGCTCTTTTTGAAGACGGCTGGATGCCACGTCGGTGGTGAGTCCGCTCGAGGCCTTATTCTGAACCGGCGTTGCGGGCGGAATGGGTGGTGCAGCTGGGTCAGCAATGCCTGGGGTCATGGGGCTCCTTCACCCAAATCAAAAGAGTCTGCTTTGTCCGGGTCGCGAAACCTGGATAATATCGGCCCAGCCCTCGTCGGTCTACGCAACGTTGTATGGCTCTCTCCGCTAATGGTGAGATTGCAGTTCTCCGATTGCGCGAAACCAATCTTCTTGCGATGATCCCTCTGGACAGCCTCTAGCTTGCCAGAGTTTATAAGCGAGGGCAGCGACGTCTTCCTCTCTTGCTTCCTGAGCGCGCATGACGACGATACGGTCGCTTACGACCTTTTGATGCATCCCCGGTGAGTGTTGGAACGCCGTATTTGAGTGTTCCAACTCTTGTCTTGAGTGTTCATGCCCTGTCAAATGTTCTTCTTGACCATGGTGCAAGGCAGCCGTGCGGTGGGCCTGGGCGGCAAGGTTATGATATTCAGCGGCCTTCTGGTGCGAGTCGTGCATGGTATTCCTCCTATGATAAATTCTCCATCCGTCCCGATTTACTGTGAACCTCTTGTGCAATTTTGAAAGCTTGGTCCGAGCGCTCATGCGCTCGGTCGAGATGCCAATTTCCGGGTTCGTTCTCGCCTTTTTCGTTATGCTCCGCAGCCGTCCCGTGAGGCTGGGCGGCAAGGTCGTCGTATTCAGCGGCCTTTCGGTGCAGACCCTGATTGCTGTGGGGTAGTTCATGCATGGTGTTCCTCCCAAGGAAAAAGTCCTTGCCCCTCCCAATTCGTTGTGAACTCTTTATCTAATCCATCGCCCGCGGAGACACACCCCCACCACCGACATTCTGTCCGTCATTCTCTCCACTGTCTGTATTGTTTTGCTCACTGCCCTGGTGGAAATGGGTCACTTCCCGTGGCTACGGTGATCCTTCCGTGGCCTTATCCAATAAGGAGGGACGCACAAAATGCGCATACACCCGGTGACAATCGGGCAGACGCCCGCCTTCGTTACGTCTACAGACTATTTTGAACATGAAGGGGCGGAATACTCGGTCTGAGACCTGAATCGTGAAAGAGCGGCTGGCCCTTGAGCAATATTGACCAGACCAAGGCACCTTTGAGCGTTAGCCTACGGTGGGGCAAGATTGTGGTAAATCAAAACCCGCGACGACGCAAAGCGTCTCCTAATCCAGGAAGAGACGGCGATAGCGTTCGTCCAATCGAGGTTCAGCGGCAGGACCTTTCGGGAGATCCCGGCGGCTAGGGAATGCCCAAAATCGGATTTCATTGCTGTCGCGGGTAAAAGGATGCTGCCTCCCTCATGGGAGCGTATGCAGGTGACAATTGGCGCGGTGAGTATAAGAGCAGAGCGCGAGACGGTAAGAAACTTGTGTTTAAGATGTAAGAATCTGATCAATGGTGCAGCTTGATTATCCATTGTGGCTGCGGGCGGCGCACTTCTTTAACTTTCTTCTGCTGTCGCTTCTTGTCCGGAGTGGTTTCGAGATCTTGAGCGCACATCCGAGATTTTACTGGAACGATCATTGCACGCCGGGTAGCGAATGGCTCAAGTTCACGAAGAAGCAGCAGCCGAAAGACCGACTCTGAACGGCAAGTGACGAGGAGACCTCATTCCCGTCGGCGCTTGCCCTGCCAGGCCACGAAAACCTTGGTCTCGGGCGGCACGGGCACTTTCTCGCGAATTTCGCGTGGTTGCTGACAGGCCGTATACGTGGTGATGCTTTTCGTCACTCCGGAGTGGCGACGGCTGATTCCGACTTCCTGGCGGATTGTCCCGGACGCATGGCACGCAATGCTTACCTATCTGAGCTTCCACATCGTGGAAACGCCGGGAGGATATAACGCTTTACAGCAGTTGAGCTATGCGGCAGTCATATTCATGCTCGCACCATTCAGTATCGCGACAGGCGAAGCGATGTCCCCAGCCGTTGCCGCCCGTTTTCCCTGGTACATCAAAATCTTTCACAGACGGCAGGGCGCACGGAGTCTGCATTTTCTGGCTCTTTGCACGTTCATCGTATTCTTCATCGGACACGTCCCGATCGGGGCAGGTCTGGCGTTGGTTATCGGAGCCGTCATCAACTACCTCATTTCGCCAAAAGGAAATCCCCTGCTTCTTTTTGGCGGAATTGCGCTGATTTGCATTGCCATCATACTCGATGCCATAGCGTATCGGGGCCTGTCGGGGGGCGCGAAGGCCAGCGCGAAGGGAATTGGATTGAGTCTGGCCTGCGGTGTTGCTGTAGGGCTCTTCTACCCGTTTGTTGCCAAGGCATTGACGGGCCCGAACCACCTGGGGCCCTACACCGTGTATTTCGTCTTTGCCTTGGGGGCCGCTGTTTCGAATTTTCCCATGAACTACGGATTGATGCGACACCCGGTTAGTGGCCAAGCACTCCGAATGAAAGACTATTTCAAAGGGCGACTTAATCTTCACGCATGGGGAATTCTAGGCGGAATCATTTGGGGAAGCGGGACAGTTGCCAACTTCGTCGCTTCCTATGTGCCGATGATTGGACCTGCCACTTCGTTCTCTCTTGGCGAGGGCAACACGATGATCTCGGCAATATGGGGCATCTTCGTATGGAAGGAATTTCATGGCGCAGGAAACCGAGTCAAGGGTCTCCTCGCAGTCATGTTTCTGTTCTTTGTGTTGGGTCTGAGCTGTATCGCGCTCGCTCCGGTAATTCACTAGGAGCAAGAATACGGACAAGGCCAGGAGAGGTGAGGCAGAATGGCGAAGTCAAACAATGAGAATGGAGCGTTTGGACACCCGGGGATGCATCCCCGATGGACTCATGGCGGAAAAGACGGGGTGGGAACCGCGTACGCTGCATCCAGCCAAATCTGGTTTACGCTTTGGAATGGTATCATTACCGAAATCTATTATCCCACGGTGGATCGGCCGCAGATCCGCGATCTTCAATACCTGATTACCGACGGCAACAGTTTTTTCCATGAGGAGAAGCGGAACCTCAAATCCAAATTCGAGCGCTTATCCGATCACACGCTGGGCTACCGCTGCACAAACTCCGATCCCGCCGGCCGCTACGCCGTCGTTAAAGAAATCATCACGGCCCCCCACCTTGCCTGCGTTCTTCAGCGCACAAAATTGACGGGTGAAGAATCGTTTATTTCGAAACTGCGGCTGTATGCGCTGTGCGCCCCACATCTCGAGGTCGGAGGTTGGGGGAACAACGGCTACGTTGTTGAGGTCAACGGCCGCAAGATCATGATGGCCCAGAAACAGGAAACATGGCTGGCAATGGCGGCTACCGTGCCATTTTCCCGGACCTCGTGCGGCTATGTTGGCTGTAGCGACGGCTGGACCGATTTAGCTGGCAACTTTCAAATGGATTGGGAGTTTGACCACGCCAACGACGGCAATATTGCCCTTACTGGCCAATTGGACCTCGCTAGCCAACACGAGTTCACCCTGGGACTTGCTTTTGGGGACACCCAACACCACGCGATTGCAACCCTTTTTCAGGCATTAGGCATCCCTTTCGAAGAGCATCACAAACGGTACACGGAACAATGGGACCGTACTTCTGCACACCAGTTTCCCTTAGAGAAGTTTTCGAGCGACAAGGGCAATCTCTACCACAGCAGTTTCAGTTTGATCCTTGCGCACGAAGACAAATCCTATCCTGGCGCATTGATCGCCTCGCTCTCGATCCCCTGGGGAGAAGCGAGAGGCGACAAAGACCAAGGGGGATATCACTTGGTCTGGACCCGAGATATGGTGAGCAGCGCCTCCGCCCTGCTCGCCTCCGGTGAGAGTGCCACACCTCTGCGGGCGCTCACCTATCTCGCGGTTTCTCAGCAAGAGGATGGCGGTTTTTCGCAGAACTTCTGGGTTAATGGCAATCCATACTGGCAGGGAATCCAATTGGATGAGGTCGCTTTTCCCATATTGCTGGCCTTGCGCCTCAGCCAACAGAAGGCCCTTAAGGATTTTGACCCCTACCCCATGGTTTTGAAAGCCGCGAGTTACTTGCTTCGGCATGGGCCCGTGACCCAACAGGAGCGGTGGGAGGAAGCCAGCGGTTATTCCCCGTCCACATTGGCTTCCAATATTGCCGCTCTGATTGGCGCGGCCTATATTTGCAGGCAGCGAGGGGACAAAGCCGCGGCGGAGTTCCTTGAGCAATACAGTGACTTTTTGGAATCGCATGTCGAAGCGTGGACCGTGACCACGGACGGAACTCTGGTTCCGGGCATTCGACGCCACTACATCCGGATCCTGCCCGACGATGTGGACAACCCTAACCCCGCGGAAGACCCGAATGCGGGAATCCTGAAAATCGCCAATCTTCCAACAGGCGCCCGCAATTCATTTCCGGCAAAGGAGATCATCGATGCCGGGTTTCTAGAGCTGGTTCGTTACGGAATCAGAAGGCCGGACGATTCGGTGATTCTGGATTCCTTAAAGGTGGTTGACGCCATACTGAAAGTGGACACTCCGATGGGGCCGGTTTGGCATCGTTACAATCACGATGGTTACGGCCAGCGAGAGGATGGAGGCTCTTATGCCGGATGGGGCAAGGGCCGGGCGTGGCCGCTTTTGACCGGAGAGCGGGCGCACTTTGAATTCTCCGCGGGACGAGATGTAAAACCATTCATTCGAGCGATCGAAAACTTCGCGTCAGCGACCGGCCTCTTGCCGGAGCAAGTATGGGATGAGCGGGACCAGCCGGATTCGCATATGTTCCTTGGCCGGCCTACGGGCTCGGCCATGCCTCTCATGTGGGCTCATGCGGAATACATCAAACTGCTGAGGTCCGTATCCGATGGTCACGTTTTCGATCTGATTCCGGAAGTTGCCAACCGGTACCTGGGCGACAGAAAGGCATGTCAATTATTCGAGATCTGGAAGCCCAATCGACAGGTGCGTCTGGTTAAAAGGGGCCATAGACTGCGCGTTCAAGTTCCGGCTCCCTTCCATCTCCATTGGACGGATAACGAGTGGCGGACGGTCAATGATACTCCGTCAGGGGCCACCGCTTTCGGCATCGAGTTCGTCGATATTTCCATCGCCGCAGCCCAACAAGCCCCAATTCGATTCACTTTTTTCTGGCCTGGAACCAATTCCTGGGAAGGCCGCGATTACATGGTCGGGGTGGGACAATGAGAAATAACCACCTGTTATTGATTCCATTTGACCGTCCAAGGGGACGGTGATGATGAAAATCGGAGGAAGGGGGAGTGAACGTGCCTCAAGAAAACCATTTTGACGTCATCATCATCGGCACGGGAGCCGGCGGCGGAACGCTCGCCTACCGTCTTGCTCCCTCCGGCAAACACATTTTACTTCTGGAGCGGGGCGGATACCTGCCTAGGGAGAAGGACAATTGGGACTCCGGAGCCGTTTTTCTCGAATCGAAGTACCGGGCCAAGGAAACCTGGTACGACAAGGATGGGGACACATTTCACCCAGGCATTCAGTATTACGTGGGTGGGAATACCAAAGTTTATGGCGCAGCATTGCTACGGTTTCGCCAGGAGGATTTTGGGGAGGTCCGGCACTATAGCGGTATCTCACCCGCCTGGCCGCTCAACTATGAGGACTTCGAGCCTTATTACACGAAAGCCGAGGATCTGTATCACGTCCATGGGGAACACGGGGTTGATCCGACGGAAGCTCCGGCAAGCGCACCTTATCGTTATCCGTCTAGCCAGTTCGCAGAATCGGTGAGCCATCATCCTCCCGATGCCATCAAGGGAGTCATAGAATGGGAGTAAGAGGCCTGGAAAGGATAGGGCGGAAGTGCCTGACTAAAGCGTTCTGCCTGTATAAATCAAATACACTGCTAATATGGTTCCGAAAAGCGCAGCAATTACGGCAAGAACGGTCACAATTGCATCTGCCGGTTGGAACTCATCAGCATTCAGCCTTTTCATGGTTGTTCGGTATCGGATCAATGAAACAAAGGCCATAAATATGCCCATGGCCATGAAGCTCACGCCGATCGCCAAGGACATCCCACTTTAAAGAATTTTCTTTAGCGGTTGGCAAATACAGGGCGACTAGAAACGAGTCGCGGGCGAGGGGGCATACCAACTCGTCGGTGCGGGAAATGCCAAGTCGGAGTGATGGCTTTAGCCTCTTTTTCGGCGTCTAAATGAATGGGGCATCAATCAGACGGTCTAAGCTGCCGTGGTGGGCGGGTAGGAAGTTTGCAAAAGGGAGGTAGAATCTGATGACAACTAATTCGGAGACAGTCGGCCCTGAAGGAGAAAGACCACCCTCGTTCGGGATTGGGAATTTCCTGTTTACTGTCTTCTTGGTACTCATCCTTGTTCTGCTTGCCCAAAGCATGGTGCGTCACCGCTTTTGTGAGGGCCGCCGTAACCAACAACTTACGCCTCAGACCCCAATCCCTATCGGACCACAGCAGCATTGAAAAGGTCTTAGTCGAGGTTCCGAATGATGCTGCTCACCGAAGAGCCAACAACAGAGCTTCCCGCACCTTCTTTGAGGGAGCAGGGATCTTGCTGCGCACTTGATATCGACGGCACGCCTCTACCGTATTTTTCAGGCTTTCAAGGTAGGCGATGCAGGGCTCGCAGCCTTTCAGGTGACGCTCCAGATCGCGGCAGTTCTTCACCGGAAGCTCGGCGTTCAGGTAGTCTGAAAGCATGGCGAACATGTGTTTGCAACGCCGGTCAGGCATGGCTCTTACTCTCCCCTTCCCTGAGATCCTGAACATAACCAGCCAGCGCATTGCGAACGAAGACGCGCGCTCTGTGAAGGCGCTTCTTCGTCGTATCTTTAGAAATGCCCATCACCTCCGCCACTTCCCGAGTATCGAGTTGTTCCATATCGCGAAGGATCAAGACCAGACGGTAATGCTTGGGGAGGGCCAAGATGGCGTCTTCCAGCCTGCCACGCAATTCCTGCTTTTAGGACAGTCTCTTCCGGCGTAACCTGCCATGATTTTGTCCCCGCAGGTGACAGGTCGGAATCCTTTGGCATCAAGGCATCCAGCGAAAGCATTTGTGCAGGGGCGAACTTGCTCTTCCGGCGGCTCATCAAGCACTGGGTCTTGGCCACTTTGTAAAGCCATACCGCCAGCGCCCGCGCGTCAGGAAACTCTCTGAGCTGTCGTGCCAAGCGGATCAGTGTTTCCTGGGCGGTGTCTTGAGCATCCTCGTGGCTTCCACAAACCTTCATTCCAAATCCGTAAACCACCCCTTGCAGGGTTTCGAGGCACGCTCGGCATCCTGGCGATTCCCGGACTGCAGAGTCTTGAGTGCTTCTTCGATTTGAGTATTCATCCAGTCCGTCCCCCCCTCAAGGAAACTTACGGAAATCACGAGCCATTTGTAGTATCGCACCTCCCGACTGAGAATGCGATTCCATCGCCCTCACCTCGCTCTACTATCGTCATAGCTCCAATGAAATCACTGTCGGCCCCGCGACTCCCCTACGCGGTGACTGCACCCCATTTCTTCCGCAAGCGGTTTGACGCGCACGCGTTACATGTCCCCTCCAAATTTTCTGTCACCTTTCCTTATAAATTGCATTTATGGGTATGAGGCAAGGGAAATGGAAGTGAACTCGCAGGTTCAAGAAATCTGGTTGCGGCTGCTCGGCGCAGCCGATTCTTCCCAAACGCCGCGTATCGAGAGAGTTGAAGAGGGCTACTACGCAGTGGTACACGAGGCCGCCATACGGGCAAAATGCCATGTTTCACCCGAGCATGAGGATTTTCGGGCGGTTAAGCCCTTCATTCCCCATCTTGCCCGCACCCGCGCCGTTTACCTGAATCAGGAACACGCTTACGGGCTGGCGAAGATTGAAAGTCTGCGTGATTGGGCGGGCCACCTCGGGGAGCCAGTCGAGCACGGGGCCCGCCATGCTTTCGCTATCGTGGACGCGGAGATTTTTGCCCGGGAAGTCTCCGCCACCCTCCGAGCGTCGGGGTGGAAAGTGGAACATGTGGAGGACAGCCTCCGGGTTGATCGATGGCCGGTTTACGGAGAATGTTAACCTGCTCCGCACCATCGTGCGAATGGTTCTTTCGCGTAGCACCTTCGCGGAGGCCGCCCGGTCGCTCAAGGCCCAACTTGCCGGGCGATTCTTGATGGATGCCCAGTTGTTCGCACGCTTCGAAGAGCGCTTTGCCCAATATCGGCCCGCCATCATCGACCGATATTTCACGGTTAGTCCGGATTGCTCACGTCTGGCCGCGGGTTGGGATTACTGGCAGGTGTCCAACCGCGATGCCCACGATGCGACCGAGATTTTTGAGCAAGCGATGAAGGAGTTTGAAACCCTGCTCGCCACGCCGCAAGAGGACTGGCTTCCAGCCCTCGCAACGGATTGCTGCGAGCAGAGCATTCTGAATCTTGAGGTGACCCATGATTGAAGGAAAATTACGTCTAACTACCGTCGAAGGCGCCGGCCGCCAGTTTGTGGCGCAATCGGGCACGGGCCATGCGCTCGTCGTAGACGACGCGGACGGCCACAGCGGCCCCAAACCGATCGAACTCGCGCTGCTGGCTCTGGGAGGCTGCACGGCCTTCGACGTGATTGGCATTCTGCGGAAGAAACGGCAGAAGGTAACCGGTTACGAAATCGAGTTACGCGCGGACCAGAACGCCGAACCGCCCGCCTATTTCACCCGCGTCGAAATCAAGCACAGGCTCCGCGGTCACATCGATCCGGAGGCGGTGAAAGCGGCCATCCACTTGTCGGAAACGAAGTATTGCGCGGTCGGCGCCATGATTGCCAAGACCGCCAAACTCGAAACCACGTTTGAAATCCTCCCGGAAGAAAGCCCGGAAGACCATACTTGAGGCAGCCTGATGGTACGCACGAATTTAACTCGAACGTTCGTGGCAATCATTTGCTCTTCCCTGCTTGCCAGCGCCCAGTCACCTGCGCCGACGCCACAGAACCTGACGCTCCCAGAGGCCGTCCGCGTGGCATTGGAGAAGAACCCGACGGTGCAAGCTGCGGTTGCCTACGCCCAGGCAGTGCATGAGGGAATTGCCGAGGCCAAGGCGGCGCGATTGCCGCGGGTGGATTTTTCCGAAGGATTCACGCGCGGCAACAATCCCGTTTACGTTTTCGGCGGATTGCTGACCGAGCGGCAATTCACGGCGGGCGATTTTGGTCTGAACTTTCTCAATACCCCTCCACCCCTCGATATTTTCCGCACGCAGTTCACCGCTGCCCTGCCCTTGTACGATGCCGGCCAGACCGGCCGCCGAATCAAGGACGCAAAACTGAGCGCGCAAGGGGCGGGTGAAAATGGCCAGCGCACGCGGCAGGAAGTGATTTTCAATGTCGTGAAAGCCTACACGGATGAACTCCTGGCCCGGGAGAACGCACGCGTGGCAGAAGCGGGGGTGAAGTCAGCGCAGTCGGACCTCCATCGCGCCCAGTCGCGGCAGGAGGAAGGCCAAGCGGTGCCTTCCGACCTCCTGAGTGCGCAGGTGCAACTGGCCCAGGCACAGGAGGACTTGTTGCAAGCGCAGAATGCCGTTGACCTTGCCCACGCCGCGCTCAACGTGGCCATGGGGTTACCGGAGGACGCCGCTACCACCATTGAGTCGGGGCTCAAGGAATCCAACTTTGAAGCCGGCGCGCTGGCCGAGCGCCAACAACATGCACTCAAGAGCCGGCCCGATCTTCGCGAAGCCGGCTTGGGAGTTGAGCGCGCCGCCAACGGCCAACGCATGGCCCGCGCTGAGTTTCTGCCCAAGGTGAACGTGTTTAGCTCGTGGGAAGAGGATAACCAGACGTTTCTCGCGCGGGGTGGCAACAACTGGACGGCTGGCGTCAGCCTCAACTTCAATGTTTTCGATGGCGGAGCGAATCGGGCTCGCCTGGCGGCCGCCCATTATCGGCAGAGCCAGGCGCAGGCCCAGGCGGCGCAAATGGCCGCCGCCGTCAAGCTTCAGGTGCGTGAGGCCTACCTGAACCTGACCACCGCGCAGCAGCGCGTGGAAGTTTTGCGCCAGGCGCAGTCGGAAGCCGAGGAAAGCTTGCGCATCATCCAGAATCGCTATGAAGCGAGCTTGGCAACCATCACGGACTTGTTGCAAGTCGAAACCGCGCACACCAGCGCCCAGAAGAATTACTTGAACGCGTTGTTCGATTATCGCCTCAGCTACGCAGCGTTGGAATTGGCTACAGGCGAGCTTGCACCCGATTCACCGGCTGTCACCCAATAGGGCGTCAGCCACGGTCTACAAAGGACGAAATACCTATGCGTCGAAAGAGAATCCGTTCCTTACTCCTCATCGCCACTGCGGCGGGGTTTCTTGCCGCTTGCAGCTCCAATGGAAGACACCCGGCAGAACCCGGGCCGCTCGTCACCGGAGTACAAACTGAAACCGTGCATCTGGAGTCCGCGCCCCAAGCTTACCAAGCTGCAGGCACGATCCACTCCGCCAACACCGCCATCCTGGCAGCGCAACTGGGCGGCACCGTGCGCGAGATCCACGTGACTGCCAGGCGACCACGTCAAGCGCGGCCAATTACTCGCGGTGCTCGACGACCGCAGCGCCCAGGCGCAGGTGCAAGGAGCCGAGGCGGGCGTGAATGAAGCCGTCCAGGGAGAGGCGGAAGTGGAACAGGCGCTCAAGGCCGCCACCGCCGACCGGCAGTTTGCGGAAGCGACTTTTAACCGGTATAAGGCTTTGCTCGCCAAAAACTCCCTGAGCCGCCAGGAATTCGATGGAGCGGAGGCGCGTTATCAGGCGGCGCTCGCCAACGAGCGCTCGATGGAAGCCAAGAAACAGCAAGTCCTGGCTCGCCAGCAACAGGCACGCTCGCAGCAGGATTCCGCGCAAACCTACCTCAGCTACTCGCGCATTGTTTCGCCCCTCGACGGCATCGTGACCGCAAAATCCGTGGACGCAGGGACGGTGGTCATGCCCGGAACACCGGTGCTGACGGTGGAGGAAACGGCACGCTATCGCCTGGAAGCGAGCCTGCCGGAGGAGTATCTCCCCTCCGCTAAAACCGGCGCTAGCGTCTCCGTCTCGACCGAGCACGGCCAATTCGAAGGGCGTGTCGCCGAGGTCGTCCCGGCGGCGGATGTGACCAGCCACACGTTCATGGTAAAGATCGATCTTCCCCACGATTGCAATTGCCGCTCCGGCGAATACGGCCAGGCAAGCTTTCCCATCGGCGAAGCCAAACGCCTGGCGGTACCCAGCTCGGCGGTCGTGGACCACGGCGAGTTGCAGGGAATTTTCGTCGTGGGCGCGAATGGCAATGTGGAATACCGGTTGGTGAAAACGGGAAAAACTTTCGGGAACCGAGTGGAGATTCTCTCCGGCCTCGCCGCAGGGGAGAAGGTCGCCATTTCCCAGATCGATCGCTTGCGTGACGGCGCGCGCGTGGAGGGCCTATGAGCACGCGCAAGCTCGGCTTCGCCGGGCGCATCGCCCACTACTTCATCAACTCCAAGCTCACCCCGCTCATCATGGTGTTTTCGATCTTGCTGGGCGCGTTTGCCGTGCTCCAGACGCCCCGCGAGGAAGAGCCGCAAATCATCGTTCCCATGATGGACGTCTTCGTGGAGATGCCCGGCTCAACCGCACAGGAAGTGGAGCAGCGCGTCACTACCCCGATGGAAAAGCTCATCTGGGAAATCCCCGGAGTCGAGTACATCTACTCGACAACGCGGCCGGGGCTCAGCATGGCCATCGTGCGCTTCAAGGTGGGCGAAAAAGAAGAAGACTCCATCATCAAGCTCTACAACAAACTCTATTCGCACTTTGACCTGATTCCGCCCGGCGCATCGAAGCCGATCATCAAGCCGCGCTCGATCGACGACGTTCCCATCCTGGCGCTCACTTTCTGGAGCAACCGTTACGACAGCTACACGCTGCGCCGGGTGGCCAGTGAAGTCGATCGTGAGATCAAGAGCATTGATGATGTCTCGCAAACACAAGTGATCGGCGGCGAACGGCGGCAAATTCGCGTACTGCTCGATCCCGGCCGCATGGCGGGTTACGGAGTGGCGCCCGCGGCGCTGATGGGCACGATCGACCGCGCCAACCAGCGCCTGCAAGTCGGAGAGTTCGCAGCGGCGAATCAAGAGTACAACGTCGAAACCGGCGACTTCCTTCGCAACGCTGACGAGGTGGGGCGCGTGGTAGTGGGAGTTTCGTCCGGCCGCCCGGTCTATCTGCGCGATGTGGCCGAGGTTCGCGATGGTCCCGAGGAGCCCGCCAACTACGTGCTTTTCGGCTACGGCGCCGGCGCCAAAGTGAAGTCAGCCAGCGCTATGGGAGAATCGCCGGCGGTTACGCTCACCGTTTCCAAACGTAAAGGCCAGAACGCGGTAACAGTTGCCAAACGCGTTATGGAAAAAGTGGAGAGTCTGAAAGGGACCTTGATTCCGGCCGGAGTCGAGGTCACGGTCACGCGGAATTACGGCGCGACGGCCCAGGAAAAATCGAACGAATTGCTGAAGCACCTGCTGCTCGCCACTCTCTCCGTAACCCTGCTCATCGCCCTGGCGCTCGGCTGGCGGTCATCGATGGTGGTGCTCGCTGCCGTGCCAGTCACCCTGGCGCTGACCTTGTTCATCTACTTCATCTATGGCTACACGCTCAACCGCGTCACCCTCTTCGCCCTGATCTTCTCCATCGGCATCCTGGTGGACGACGCCATTGTGGTGGTGGAGAACATCACCCGGCACTTCCACCTCCCCGAGAATAAGGGCCGCCCCCTGGCGGACGTCGCCGTGGAGGCGGTGGATGAAGTTGGCAATCCCACCACCCTCGCCACCTGGACCGTCATTGCCGCCATCCTGCCCATGGCGTTTGTAGGCGGACTGATGGGTCCTTACATGCGGCCCATTCCCATTGGCGCGTCACTCGCCATGGTGTTCTCGCTCTTCATTGCCTTCGTGATTTCTCCCTGGGCGGCGTTGCGAATGCTCGCGAACGCAAAAGCCGGTCACGGGGATGGCGAAGAGGGGCAGGAAGGCTGGACAACCCGTGTCTACCGGCGGCTGATGATGCCTCTGCTCGTTGATGCTCGCAAGCGCACCCTGTTCCTGGTGGGCGTGGTGCTCCTGCTTCTGCTGGTGTTCACCCTCCCGCTTCTTAAGATCGTGCGCGTCAAGATGCTTCCCTTCGACAACAAGAGCGAATTCCAGGTGATCATCGACATGCCGGAAGGGACGACGCTCGAACAGACGACGCGGGTGGCGCGCGAGGTGGCGCGCCGCGTGGCCGAGGAACCGGAGGTCGTCAATTACCAGGTGTATGCGGGCACGGCCAGTCCTTATAACTTCAACGGCCTGGTGCGTCACTACTTCTTGCGGCAAGGCGCGAACGAGGCCGACATTCAGGTGAACCTGCTTCCCAAAGACGATCGCTCCGCGCAAAGCCACGATATCTCCAAGCGCGTGCGCGACGCCATTGTGCCCATCGGGGAGAAATACGGCGCCAAACTGAAAGTGGCGGAAATTCCCCCCGGCCCGCCGGTGTATCAGACGCTGGTGGCGGAAGTCTATGGCCCTGACTACAGTCAGCAGATTGACATTGCGAGGCAGATTCGCGACGAATTCAAGAAGACTCCGGGCGTGGTGGACGTAGATTGGACCGTGGAGGCCCCCGAGCCGCAATATCGCTTTGTGGTGGATAAAGAAAAAGCAGCGCTGGCGGGTGTTTCCGCCGACCAGATCGCGCAAACGTTGCGCCTGGCCGTGAGCGGCGCTGTCGTTGGCCTGGCGCATCAGCCGAAAGAGAAAGAAGACGTCGATATCGTGCTGGAAGTCCCCCGAGCCGACCGCAGCAGCCTGACCGGCCTCGGCGCAATTCGTGTGGCGTCGGCCTCCGGCGCGCTCGTGCCGATCAGCGAGTTGACCCGATGTTGAGACCGGGGTCATCGAGACCTCGATTTATCACAAGAATCTCAAGCGCGTCGTGTACGTCTCGGGCGACGTGGCGGGAAGCGAGGAGAGCCCCGCGTATGCGATCATCAGCCTCTCGAAATCGCTCGAAAAGATTCACGGCCCGGGCGGCTACTCCATTGAGCGCTACGCCACGCACCTGCCGTTCCTCACCGACCAGGTAAGCATGAAGTGGGACGGTGAGTGGCAAATCACCTACGAAGTCTTCCGCGACCTGGGATTCGCCTTCGCCGTCGTCCTCGTGTTGATCTACGTCATCGTGGTCGCGTGGTTCCAATCCTTCCGAATACCACTGGTGATCATGGCGCCGATTCCGCTCACGCTGATCGGAATCATTCCTGCGCACGCCTTGATGGGCGCGTTCCTGACGGCGACCACCATCATCGGCTTCATTGCTGGTGCGGGAATCATCGTGCGCAATTCCATCATCCTGGTGGACTTCATCGAACTGCGCCGCAAGCAAGGGATGGCGCTGGCGGAAGCCGTGGTGGACGCCGGCGCCATCCGCTTCCGGCCCATGCTGTTGACGGCGGCAGCGGTGGTGGCCGGGGCTTTCGTCATCCTCTTTGATCCGATCTTTCAGGGGCTCGCGATTTCTTTGATGGCGGGCGAGGTGGCATCGACATTTCTTTCGCGCATGGCGGTGCCGGTGCTCTATTACCTGAACGCGCGGAACGAAGAGAAGAAATCTGCCGGCGAAAGTGTGGCGCCGTGATCAGCGGTAGCAACGGTTGCCCGCTTTCACATAACACTGAGGAGGAAACATCATGGATTTGAATCGATGGTTACGGATGATTGCAGGATCTTTTGTACTGGCTTCCCTGGCCTTGGGTTACTGGGTGAGCCCGAAATGGTATCTCTTTACAGCTTTCGTGGGACTCAATCTGCTCCAGTCGGCCTTTACGAACTGGTGCCCGATGATGACCTTCCTGCGGAAGCTCGGCGTGAAGCCGTGAGCCTGAGTACCACCGACCGATACATGCACGAACTCGCAGGCCCAAAGAGGGAAGCCGTGCAGAAGATCGAAAAACTGATTCTCTTTCCGCGCAAGAAGGCGAATGGTGAACGAATTTCGTATTTCAGACGTGGCCCACTGCTCGGCAGGTCGTGAGGCTAACTTATTGAAATGTTTGGTGGACCTGGAGAGGTTCGAACTCTCGACCTCATGACTGCCAGTCATGCGCGCTCCCAACTGCGCCACAGGCCCAAATAACCAGCTAGCTACATCGTACACTAGGGTGGGTGCTCCGGTAAAGCTCGTTTTTTGGTATGAGGTTTTCTGGTATTTGCGGATTGCCCTTGAACACAACGTCTATCCCCGAGCGCCGGTGCAAGGGGAGGGTTTTAACGAGGCCTCTTCGCTCTTTGCTCAAGATATGTTCGCTCAAGTTCTTGACTTACCTCCCAAGCCGAATTATCTTTCTCAAGTCCTGACGCTGCACCCAGCATCACAGCCGCTCAGCGACAATTCGAGTTCTTGGGAGGTTGCCTTGAGATTGATTGCCAATGTTCTTACACCCAGTACAGGAGCACGAAGAAGAAGCCCGGGGCTCGGGCTTAGCCTGGTCCGAATCATTCCTGCATTTTTCTGCCTGAGCACGATCTGCTTCGGTCAGAAGTCTCCCACGTTCGTTATGGACGGGCACGTTCACATCATCAACCGCCAACTCTACCTGGGCGGGGACATCAGCGATCACTACAAGGACGGGCAAGTGGATCTGCCGCGCATTCGCAAGGGCGGGGTCAACGCGATGTTCTTCAGCATATTCACATCGGATAACTTTTACCCCAACCGGTTCGAATTGAAAGAGACGATGATGTTAATGGATTTGGCGCTGCGGCAAATCCAGAAGAATCACAACCAGATTGAAGTGGCCCGGAATGCGTCCGATATCGAGCGGATCTACAAGAGCGGCAAAGTCGCGGCCTTTTTGCATATCGAGGGCACTTACGATTTGGACGGCAATCTCGGCCTGCTCCGCGACCTTTACCGGCTGGGTTTGCGGTCGGCGATGTTCACCGCCCACAACACCGACACGAGCTATGCCGACTCCTGTTGCGCTCCGCCCAAGTGGACTGCATCAACCCCGGCTACGTCCGCACCCCGCTGGTCGAAAAGCAGATCGCCGACCAGGCCCGTGCGCACGGCATCCCGGAATCTGAGGTGATCGAGACGGTGATGCTCACCCGCAGCGCGGTCAAACGGCTCGCCGAGCCGGCCGAGATCGCCGAGCTGCTGGTCTACCTCTGCTCGCCGGACGCCGCCTACATCAACGGCGCCTCACTGTCCATCGACGGCGGGTGGACCGCCGGCTGAGGCCGGCGACCTCACCGGCGGACGCATGTGCAGCACCGACGCGAGGGGATGACAATGGCACGTAACAAGGTGATCGGCGTCGATGAGGCGGTCGAGACCATCCTGACCGCGGACACCGTCGCGACCGGCGGATTCGTCGGGATCGGCTTCCCGGAGCATCTGGCCGCGGCGGTAGAGCGCCGCTTCCGGGCCACCGGCGGGCCCGCGGAGCTGACTCTGGTTTTCGCCGCCGGACAGGGCGACGGGAAGGGCCGCGGGCTGAACCACTTCGGGCATCCGGGCATGGTGCGCCGCGTGATCGGCGGACATTGGGGGCTGGTTCCTGCGCTGGGCCGGCTGGCCACCGCGAACGAGCTGGAGGCCTACTGCCTGCCGCAGGGCATGATCTCGCACTGGTTCCGGGACATCGCGGCCGGCCGTCCGGGCGTCGTCTCCCGGGTTGGGGTCGGCACCTTCGTCGACCCGCGGCTCGAGGGCGGGCGGCTCAACGCGCGCACTACCGAGGACATCCTGGAGATCATCACCCTGGCCGGCCAGGACCACCTGTTCCTGCCGGCGATCCCGATCAATGTGGCTCTGCTGCGCGGCACCACCGCCGACGCCGAGGGCAACGTCACCATGGAGCATGAGGCGGTGACCCTGGACGCGCTGTCGATCGCGCAGGCCGCGAAGAACTCCGGCGGGCTGGTCATCGTCCAGGTCGAGCGGACGACCGCGAGCCGCGTGCTCTCGCCCCGCGAGGTCAAAATCCCCGGCATCCTGGTCGACGCGATCGTGGTCAGCCCGCCCGAGGACCACCAGCAGACCTTCGCCGAGGCCTACAACCCCGCCTACACCGGCGAGACCAGGATCGCCAGCACCTCCCTGCCGCCGATGCCGCTCACGCCGCGGAAGCTAATCGCCCGCCGGGCCGCCATGTTCCTGCGGCCGAACGCCGTGGTAAACCTGGGCATCGGGATCCCCGAGGGCATCGCCCCGGTGGCCAGCGAGGAGGGGATCCTCGACCTGATCACGCTCACCGTGGAGGCCGGGGGCATCGGCGGTATCCCGGCCGGCGGCCTGAGCTTCGGCGCCACCAGCAACGCCGAGGCCATCATCGACGAGCCCTACCAGTTCGACTTCTACGACGGCGGCGGCCTGCACCAGGCCTTCCTGGGCATGGCCCAGGCAGACGCGGACGGCAACGTCAACGTAAGCAAGTTCGGCTCCCGCATCGCTGGCCCCGGCGGTTTCATCAACATCAGCCAGTCCGCCCGCGAGGTCTACTTCCTCGGAATGTTCCGCGCCGGCGCGACACTGCACATCGACGACGGCGGTGTCCGGGTGATCCAGGAAGGCCCGGGCGCCAAGTTCCTCGCCCGGGTCGAGCAGATCACCTTCAGCGGTGCGCGGGCGCTCAAGTACGGACAGACCGTCTACTTCATCACCGAGCGGTGCGTCTTCCAGCTCACCGCGGCGGGTCTCGAGCTCACCGAGCTCGCCCCCGGGCTGGACCTCGACAAGCACGTTCTGAGCGCGATGGCGTTCCGCCCGCTGATCTCGCCCGGCCTGTCCGCCATGGACCCGGCGCTGTTCAGACCGAAGGCGATGGGCCTCGGCGATCGGCCACCGGCGCCGCTGGGCGAACGGTTCCCCTACGACCCCGAAAAGAACATCCTGTTCTGCAACTTCGAGGGCCTGACCCTGTCCACCGAGCAGGACGCCGCCGCGCTGGCCGAGCACCTCGACGAACGGTTCCGCCACATCGGTCACCGCGTGCACGTCATCGTCAACTACGACAACTTCGAGGTCCTGCCGCCGGCTTCGGCGCGGTTCTTCGCGATGGTCAACCACAACGAGCGCTACGCCCAGTCCCGGATCCGGTACTCCACCAACGCCTTCTTCCGGCGCCGGCTCGGAGCCCAGTTCACCAAGGCCAGCCAGGAGAACCGCCTATACAGCAGCTTCGCCGAAGCCCGAGCCGGCGTGCCGGACGCGCCCGCCGGGCCGTGACCGACACGACGCTCCCGGCGCCAACGATCCGAGGTCTTGACCACAATCCAGAGGTGATGGCGGTGACAGCGCAGGACGCGAGCCCTGTTGAGGCCCTGCGAGATAGCTCCCGCTCGCGGCCGTCGAGCAGGATCGATCAGTTTTCGCCGTACTCACCGATCGCAGATTATGCGTTTCTCTCTGACTGCGAGGTTACGGCGCTGGTGGCATCGAGTGGGGCAGTGGAGTGGATGTGCTCAGCCATCGCCGTCGACGTGGCCGACCAACGCCGCGGTGCCGGCGTACGCCGGCTGTTCCAACAGCAGCAAGCAACGTTCAATCACTCACCCAGACCGACCGCTTCAACGTCGGCACAGAGGGGGAGCGGGCAGCGACGTAAAGACCAGCTGAGCCGACTCAGCGACGGTTTGAGGCGTGGGTGCCCAGACCGCTCCGTTACCGAGAAACTCGGTCGCCAGCGCGGCCCGGCGAGCACTTGTCTCAGTTATCTTTACCCGGTCACTCACCTAAGGTCCTGGTCAGCCGCATCGGCGGTCAGTCCTCCGTGAGACGGACGACCGAAACAGGCAAGCCTCCAGGAGACCGGACAGCTGGATAAGGCTTACCGTAGCCTCGTGTCCTTTGATGACGGCTCCCCATTTGGCTCCCGTGACTGGATCGGCGCCGCATAGTGTCGTTTCGTCTGTGGGATTCTTGTAGGAAGCCGCCGCGACCCGCGCCCGTGAGGTTTTTGTGGGGCCAGCTAGGCGGCCATAGCCGACCTCGGGTCGGCCGTTGGACGACCGCCTCACCATCGCCTGCGTCCAGCCCGACCACTATCTGCGCCGAGCTGCCGGTGACGTCCGATCCGATCAAGCCGGCCACCGCAGCCTCGAGTTCCTCCGGGGGGATCTTGCACGCGTAACCGCCGCCGTGCGCGTACTGGGTCTACCGGATCGGCGAGGCATCGAGTCGGGCAGCTACCGAAGCGCCGGGCCTGGTTGAGACGTCTGCACTTATTCACCTCTCGGATTTGCCATACGCGTTACCGGTTGTCCGCGGCACCGGCGCGGCAGCGTATGTGGACCTACATGTACAGGCCGCCGTTGACCGGGTAGACCTGTGATGTATCCCGATTCCGGGTCGGCCAGGAACTCCACCACGCGCGCGACCTCGTTCGGGTCGCCGAGCCGGCCCACCGGGATCCGGCTGACGATCTTCTCCATCACGTCCGCAGGGACGGCCGCGGTCATCTCGGTGCTGATGAACCCTGGCGTGACCGTGTTGACGGTGATTCCGTTGCTCGCGGTCTCCAGGGCCAGGCTCATGGTCAGCCCGAACATGCCGGACTTCGCGGCCGCGTAGTTAGCCTGGCCGAACCCGCCGGCCGAGCCGATGACCGAGGAGATGTTGACGATCCGCCCGTAGCCGCGATCGAGCATGTGCTGCAAGACCGCACGGGACAGGTAGAACGCGCCCGACAGGTTGACGTGGATGACACGGTCCCACTCGGTCGGTGACATCTTCCGCACCGTCTTGTCCACCGTGATGCCGGCGTTGTTGACCAGGATGTCGAGGTGCCCGTGCTGATCGATGACCTCATCGATGCCCCGGACGCAGTCCTCGTTGCGGCCGATGTTGCCCTGATGGACGGTCACGCCACGATCGGCATACTTCTCAGCGAACAGCCGGGCATCATCGTGGTTGCTTGAGTAGCCGGCCGCGACCGTGATGCCGCGGTTCATCAGTCGTTCGCAGATGGCCAGCCCGATACCGCGGATCCCGCCGGTAACGAGTGCCACCTGTCCGTTCATGTCAGCCATCGGATTACCTCCTTGTGCTCAGGCGGGCGCTCCGCTGCCGTCGAAGACGCGGGCACCGGCGATCAACGTGCTACCGGGCATCGGGACCTCCTCCATTCAACTGGCCACCCAGCGGCTGCCTCGGCACAGCTTGTTCCGGCATTTCCTCGTGTCACCTTCTGCCGCAGCCGGGGCTCAGTTGGCATTCGGCGCTTTCGCTTCGAAGGGTTCCAGTCAGGCGGGGTCGGACAGGACCCGCGTGATCTCGGCCTGGCGCGCCCCGAGTCCGGCGGCGAACTCGGCTTTCTTGGCCGCGTCGCTTTCCATCTCGTTCATCAGGATCTCGTGGGCGTGGCTGAGGACGAACTGCACTCGCGGCAGTCGCCGGGTCATGAAGGAGGCGAGCGCCTCCGGCACGGAGCTGTTCTTCTCGAGCTCGTCGGCGAGTACGAGGGCGTCTTCCATCGCCATTCCGGCGCCCTGGGCCAGGTGCGGCGTGACGGCGTGCGCGGCGTCGCCGGTCAAGACGATGCGGCCGTGGTACCAGGGGGCGGGCAGCACGACCTCCTGCAGGGGAGCCCAGTGGATCTCGCTGGACTCGCTGATGGAGTCGCGGATCTGGCCGATCAGCCCGCCGAAGCCGCTGAGGCGCTCGCGGAGCTGCTCGGGCATCCGGCTGCGATCCGGTGCCGAGCCCGGCTCGGCTCGCTCGACGACCAGCAGGTACATCAGGTCGTGGTTCAGGTGGATGACCGTTGCCTTGACGGCGGGCCCGTTCCAGTATTCGCTGTGGGTCAGCTCGGGCGGGCGGGGTACGGCCATCCGCCAGCAGGCGTAGCCGGTGTCCCTGGGACCGAACTGGTCTCCGAAGAGATGCCGGCGCATCGATGAGCGGATCCCGTCGGAGGCGACTACCAGGTCGTAGGTCCTGGCGGTGCCGTCGGTGAACGTCACGTCGGCCACGTCGTCGTGCTGGTCGAAGGACTTCCAGCTGAGTCCGAGGTGGATGCGCACTCCGGCCTTGACGGCTGCCACGGTGAGGATGTCGTGCAGGTCCGATCGGGTCATCGAGATCTGGAAGGGCACGTCGGGCGGATTCTCGGGCTCGAAGGTCGCGATCAGCGAGCCGGACTCTTCGAACCGGTGAATCCCGCGGTAGACATACCCCTTGTCCGTCACCTGGCCGAGCACGCCGAGGGAGCGCAGGGCGCGCAGGGCGTTCGCGGGATGGTTGAGCCCGACCCCTACGGTTCTGCTGACCTGCTCGATCTCGGCGATATCGACGGCCCAGCCGCGGCCGCCCAGCGCGATTCCTGCGGCCAGGCCGCCGATCCCGGCGCCGATGATCAGGGCGCGGCGCTCGGTGCTCATGCGTGGCACCGGAGCGGCAGGCCGCCGTTGAGCGCGAGCATGTCGCACCTGGTGGCCGTGAGGTCGATGTCCGCGCCGGGCGGAGCGCCTTCGATCTCGGCGTAGGCGCGGTGAAGGTTGGCGACGATCCGTTCCCGGTCGAGCAGATCGGGGAACGGCGTGCGGCCGGCGTCCCTGGCGGTCTCAAGCGGCGTCCGTCCCGCCCGGTGGCCGATCGCGGCGATGTCCTGCACGAAGCTCAGGTAGTCGGTTATCACGTCGAACACCTCCGGTCCGCAGACCTGGCCGTGTCCGGGCACGATGGTGCGCGGGCCGAGTTGCCTGAGGTCACGCACGGCCGACAGGGACCCGGCGACCGATCCAGCCGACACCAGCGGCGCGCCGCCGTTGAACGCTAGGTCCCCGGTGAACAGAACCGAGTGCTCCGGTATCCAGACGACCGAGTCGTCGGTGGTATGCGCGGGCACCCCGACCCAGCGCACGTCGCAGCGGACGTTGTCCGCCCATACGGTGATGCCGCGGTCATAGGTGAGGAACGGCGGCGCGGGTTCCAGAGCGCCCCAGTCGACGTCCGGGAACGGGCCGGCGGGGTCCGGCTTGGTGGGCGCATGCAGGAGCATCATCTCCCGGGTCCGTTCGTGGGCGACGATGGTCGCGCCGCGGAACTGGTAATTGCCGTTGGTGTGGTCGGTGTGCCAGTGGGTGTTGATCAGGGTCGATACCGGCTTGCCGGTCAGCTCGCCCAGCACCGCGCGCATCCGCGCGGTGCGGGCTTCGGTGGCCGCCGAGTCGATGACGATTACGCTGTCGGCGGTGAGCAGGAAGCCGGCGTTGTTGACGAACCACCCGCCGTCGGGCTGCAGGTAGGCGTGGACGTTCGGAGCGACCTGCTGGGTCCGGGGGGCGTCGAGGGGGCCGAAGCCCGCGCTGCCCTCCAGTGAGGTTTTGGTCGGGCCGCTCATATCGGCGCCGGTATCCACAGGCCGCTGTCGGTGTCGGTCACCGAGTCCAGGGCGAACAGATCCTCCAGGCCGCCGGCGGTACCCCACTGGTCGTAGTAGTCGGGGGTGGCGGGCCAGATGCGGGGCGTCCACTTGTCCTCATCCAGAACCCGCTCAAGCTCGGTCGTGTACTCCACGACGTTGCCGTGCGGGTCCGCGAAATAGGAGAACGTGTTGTCGCCCGCGCTGTGCCGCCCGGGTCCCCACAGCGGGCGGTGCCCGTGACGCAGCAGCCGGCCGGTACCGCGCAGGTACTCGTCGATGCCCCGCATCTCGAAGGAGACGTGATTCAGGGTCACCTTCGTGCGCTGTGCGATCGCCAGGCTGTGGTGCTCGGCGGAGCAGCGCAGGAACACCATCCGGTCGGTCAGCCAGTCCGACAGCCTGAAGCCCAGGTACTTCTGGTAGAACGCCTTGGTCGCCTGGACGTCTGTGCTGTTGATGACGACGTGGCTCAGCTTGCGCGGCACCGACTCGCCGGCCTCGAGGGCGCGGAAGGGCTTGGGGGCCACGTCAGAGGAGACCTCGATCAGCCGCCCGTCAAGGTCGAAGAAGCGCAGCCCGTACCCGCCTCCGGGAGTTTGCAGCGGGGCGGCTCGCGGGCGATCTGGACGCCAGCCGATCCGAGCTGCCCGGCGAGCGCGTCGACGGCGCCCGGGCCCGGCGCGCCGAAGGAGATGATATCCAGCCGTTTTGCCTCGGCCTGCCTGAGCCGGATGATGTACGGTTCGGCGATGCCGGGAGAACCCAGGTAGACGACATCGCCGTCGCCTGCGACCCGGTATAGCCCCCAGATGCCCTCGTAGAAGGCAACGGCGGCGCGCAGGTCGGGAACGGCCATGGCGACGTGGCGCAGGTGGGTGATGGGGGATCGGGCGGCCGCGGCCGAGGCTAGCTCGGCTCCCCTGGGCGCGAGCGGCGGCAGGGGACGGGGCGCGAACGCCGGCGGCTCAACTGTGACCGCGTTCGGTGTGTCGCTCAAGATGTCAGGCATCGTCGCCCTTCGGCGTGCGTCGTTACGGGATACTCACGACGATGCGCCGACTTTGATGGAATGTCAAGAAGTTTACGTCAACTAGTTGTCAATGCAGGGTGGTGCCGGGCTAGAATCGCACTTGGACGTCCGACCGGAAAGGCGCGCCATGCCCGCTGCGACACCGCAGGAAACCACAGAGCGGATCATGTACCTCATCCACCGCACCCGGATCGCGACTGCTGAGGCCATCAACGCCGCGCTGGCCGATCTCGGCCTGAACGGATCGCTGGCGCTCATCCTGGAGACCCTCTACGAGCTCGGGGAGACCAGCGCGGCCGAGCTGGCCCGCCGCTGCCTGGTCAGCAGGCAGGCGCTGACTGCCCCGCTGAACGAGCTGCAGGCCCGCGGCCTGGTCCGCCGTCCTGACCCGTCGGCCAACGTCCGGGTCCGGCCGACCGCGCTGACCGCGGAGGGCCGCGAGCTGACCAAGACCGTCCGGCGCCGGGTACGCAAAGCCGAGCGCGCATCGATCGCGTCGTTCGGCAGCGATGAACTGGCGGGGTTGCGGAGCCTGCTCACCCGGTACGCCGAGGCATGGGAGGAACTGGCCGTCACCTCCGCACCGGCCCGGTCGGCCGCGGTCCTGCGGGATTACGAGCACACCGCACTCGCCGGATCCAAGGCGAAGGCGAAGGCCTAGTGCCGCCACCTATCCGCACCCTGGCCCCCTGGGTTCGCGCGGCAGTTAAGCCGGCCGCCGGGCCCGCTGCGCTACTTCACCTGGAGGATGACGTGCCCGGATTGACGTTTGACAATGTTGTGCCCGGCGGCTTTGCGCTGTGCCGGGTCCAGACCTCCGGGGCGGCGGAGATGGGCGTGGTCATCGAGGGCGTGGCGTACTCGCTCTCGGCCGTGCTCGGATCAGCGGTGGCCTCGGCCGATGCGCTGTTCCCTGACTGGGACACACATCTCGACCGGCTTCAGGACTGGAGCGATGCGCGACGGGCCGGCCGCGCCGATGCGAGTCCCCTGCCGTCGGGTGCCCAGGTGCTGCCCCCGGTAGAGCCCAGGAATGTCTTCCAGGCGGCGGCCAACTACCGCAAGCACGTCATCGACCTGATGGTCGCCTCGCCCCGTCCCGAGCACGTCGACCTGGACGAGACAGGGCGCCGCGCCGTCGCTGTCACGCTCATGGACGAGCGGGCCGCCTCCGGCACCCCGACGGTCTTCTCCGGCCTGCCGTCCAGCATGACCGGTCCCTTCGGCCACGTGGTCATCCCGCGCATCACCGAGCAATGCGACTGGGAACTGGAACTGGCTGCCGTGATAGGGCGCCCCGCGCGTTACGTCGCTGCGGGCTCAGCCCTTGACTTTGTGGCCGGCTACACGATCGTCAATGACATCACGATGCGAGACCGCCTCTACCCCAGCGGGGACAGCAAGCGCGGCGCCGACTGGCTGGCGTGCAAAAGCGCCCCGACGTTCCTGCCGACCGGCCCGCTGCTCGTTCCCGCGCGGTTCGTGCCGGACCCGTCTCGCCTGAGGATCATGCTGCGGCTGAACGGCGAGGTCATGCAGGACGAGTCCACCGCCGACATGATCTTCGGGCTGCCGCGGCTGATCGAGCACACGTCCTACTGCGTGCAGATGCTGCCAGGTGATCTCCTGCTCACCGGGTCTCCGGCCGGCAACGGCGTCCACCACGGCAGGTTCCTGCGGACCGGTGACGTCATGGAAGGCCGGATCACGGGACTGGGCGTGCAGCGTACGCCGTGCGCTGACGAGGAGATCGGGGCGCTCGCTTGATCGACGTCCATGCCCACGTCGGCGTCCCGCAGGCGGAGCTGACCGCCAGCCGGGTCCGCGGATTCGCCGCGCACCAGGCCGCGATGCGGGCACGTTACCAGAACCCGCTGACCGCGGAGTACATGCGGTCGGTGGCCGGGCAATGGGACCGGCTGCTCACCGACCTGGACGCACGCCTGCAGCGGATGGACGACACCGGCGTCACCGGGCAGCTCCTGTCGGTCAACCCGGGGCAGTACTACTACTGGGCGGAGCGCGACGCGTCCTGCGAGCTCGTCGGCCAGGTCAATGAACATCTCGCCAATATCGTCGCCTCCCGGCCTGACCGGTTCCTGGGGCTGGGAACTGTCGCCCTCCAGCATCCTGACCTGGCGGCGCTGCAACTACGCCAGGCTGTGGCCGATCTCGGCCTCGCTGGCGTCCAGATATCTACTCACGCCGGCGGCCGCGACCTGTCGGCACCGGAGTTCGACCAGCTGTGGGCCGCTGCCGAAGAGCACGACGCGGTGGTGTTCATCCACCCGCTCGGCTGCCCGCAGCTCACCGAGCGCCTGGCCTCCGCCTACCTCAACAACATCATCGGCCAGCCGCTGGAGACGACCATCGCGCTATCGCACCTCATCTTCACCGGCGTGCTGGACCGCCACCCTGACCTGCGCATCTGCGCAGCGCACGGCGGAGGATACCTGCCCTACTACCTCGGGCGCAGCGAGCACGCCTACCAGGTCCGCCCAGACAGCTCCGCCATGGCGAACCCGCCCCTCTACTATCTGCGGCGCATGTGGTTCAACTCCGTCGTCCACTCCGCCGACGTCGCGAAGACACTTGTCGAGCTCGCCGGCGCCGACCGGCTGGTGGTGGGCAGCGACTACCCCTTCGACATGGGCGTCGAGAGGCCAGGCACGCTGATCGCTGCCATCCCCGGCCTATCCGAGGCACAGCGGACGGCGATCCGCACCGGCAATGCCCTGGCCCTGCTGGGCCGCCATGGCCGCAGGCTGGCCGCAGCTCCGTCACCATCGATCTAGGAAAGGGCCCCATGCGCTGGTCTACCTACCTGTCCCCCGCCGACGGAACCGAGCGGATCGCCGTGGTCCGCGACGGCATCCTGCACGGGTCCCGCTCCACCGACAAGCTGCTTGACCTGCTCGGCGACGGCGGCGCGAAGCTCGCGGCCGCGGCGCGCGAGATCCTGGCTGATCCCCTGGAGCAGGTGAGCGGCGCCGCCGTGACGTTGCTGGCCCCGATCCCCGTTCCTCCCTCCATCCGGGATTACATGGCGTTCGAGGATCACCTCAAGCCGATCCTGAAGGCACGGGGGGCTGAGATGGACCCGGCGTGGTACCAGATCCCGGCGTTCTACTTCACCAATCCCGCAGCCGTCCTGGGGCCGGCAGCCGACGTCCGCGTCGCGCCAGAAGCCGCTGAACTCGACTTCGAACTCGAAGTCGCGGCGGTGATCGGCCAAGCAGGCAGCAACCTGTCACCCGCCCAAGCGCAAGGTCACATCGCCGGCTACCTGCTGCTCTGCGACTGGAGCGCTCGCGACCTGCAGCGCCGTGAACGCGGGATCGGGCTCGGCCCGGTCAAGGGCAAAGACTGGGCCACCACGTTCGGTCCGGTCTTCGTGACCTCAGATGAACTGCCGACGCTGGCCGGCGATCCCGCTCCCCGGCTCGCCATGCGGGCCAGCGTGAACGGGCGCCCCTACTCCGACGGCAATCTCGGTGACCTCTACTGGTCATTCGCGGACATGATCAGCTACGCCTCCCGCGGCACCGAGGTACGGCCGGGCGACATCATCGGAAGCGGCACCGTCGGAACGGGGTGCATCGCAGACCTCGCCGCGCGTCATGGTCCTGACCGGTACCCGTGGCTGGCCGCCGGAGATCGCGTGCATCTGGAGGCCGATCATCTGGGCGCAATCGACTGCCTTCTGGTTCCCGCGGCGCCGATCGCCCCCCTCAGCCGTCACGCCGGCTGAGGGGGCCGTTCGCACGGCCGGGCACGTCTACTTCAGCACCAGTACGTTAGCCGGTGACCCGATGCCGCCGGTGACGTTGAGCGGCGCGCTGGTCAGCAGCATTTCCCATCGCCCGTCCGCGCGGCAGTCCTCAACCAGGTCCTTGAGCCACCAGAGCTCGCCCAGCGCGAGACCAAGCTGGCCGATCATCATCCGGTGCAGGGCGCCGAACGGCGCGTTCTCCGCACTGAAATCAGCCGGGAACGCCTCGACCGCGAGATTGTCGCTGGCGACGGCGGAGAACTGGCTGTCCCACAGGTAACGGCAGATGTCCTCACTATGTGCGAGCCCGGGGGAGATGAACTCCATCTCCGTGCGCTGAGCCGTGCTGAGCTGCGAAAAATACTCGGCGAAACCGGTATAGATGACCAGGATGTCGCCCGGTTCGTACTCGATCCGAGCGCGCTCACGTGCGTATTCCAGGTCCGCGACACAGAACTCGGTCGGGGAAGCGGGATCGAGGATGTCGCCGCGGTCCCGCCAGGCGCCGGCCATGTCCAGCAGGACGGCGCGGCAGGCGATGCCGCGTCTCGCCCAGTGATCGATCGTGTTGCGATCCCCCGCAGCGACGCTGGCCTCGCTCGCCCCGGCGTAGAAGGTGTCCGGGGCGTAGCCGACGTGCCCCAGCGAATCCCACTGACTGGAACCCTGCAAAGCCATGCCGTCAAGAACGTCGTCGAAGAACAGCGCGCCGGGCGGGTGCAGCACGGTTTGGCGGACCAGGACCCGGCCCCACTGCTCGTGCCCGAACGCGTCCAGCGGTGCGTTCAGCGAAAAGACCGCGCCGCGCTCGACCAGCCGTGCGGCCCGCCTGATCCGGTCCGGCGTCTGCAGCGCGATGCTCCCGAGATTGTCCGGCAGACCTCCTGCCGGCCAGCCGCTCCGCCCGCCATCGCTGGCTGGTGGTAGATCGTCATACGGAGTTCGTCCAGCCATGTCCCGTCGCCTTCGATCGTCTTGGCAGCAGCCCGGAGCGGTCATGCTCCGCCGGAGCATTGTCCGGCTGTAGCTAGGATGATAGTGTCGACACATTCTCCAGAGCAATAGCTTCGGTGGAGCAGCAGGCCTCGCCCCACCGCCGGACGCCGGCGCCCGAGCCTGAAGATGCCTCATCCACTGAGGATCTAGTTCTGTCGACACAGCGGCCTGCTCTGGTCACCAAACCCACGAAGGGAAACTCACCGATGCCGCAAACCTCACCGCCGGATATTCAATCGGGCTGGGCCCACCGCGCCGGCCTGTTCGACCTGGCGCCCGCCGAACCTGACGTCCCGCACCTCCTCACGGCTGAGGACCGTGCCGTCATCCAGGAATTGTTCGCCCGGTACGCGATCGCGTATGACGAGCGCCGCCTGGACGTCCTGCGGGACTGCTTCACCGAGGACGGCGTGTACCAGGTCCAGATGGGCTCCCGGGTACTGGCGCGGTTCGAAGGAGCCGATCAGGCCGTGGCGGGCATGAGCTCGGTGATGCAGGAGCAGGGACCCGATCAGCGGCGGCACGTCATGACCAACCTCGTCCTCCACCCGGCCGGCGACGGCGCCGTCAGCGCCATCGCCTACGCCACGGTCATCGTCACGACGGACGCCGGCCCGACCCTGGGGGCCGCCGCGATCTACGGCACAACGGTCATCCGCGATGCAGGCACATGGAAGTTCCGGAAAGTCATGCTCGGCATGGACGGGTATGCAGGCGGCGCCCCGACACGCTGAGACTGCCGTGCTAATCGTGGCCCGTTGTCGACACTGCGACTGCCGGCCTGCGGACTTCGGCGGGGCGCACGTGGGCCGGACCATGACGGCGATGCTCCGCTGAGATGGTTCCGGAGGCAAAGTTACCGAACTGCTATCAGTAAAGTGTCGACAGACGCTGGACATTGAAGTGTCGACACTATAAGCTCCGCAATAGCAACGATGCATTACCCATCAGGAGCCGAGTCACGGGATCGTCCAGGTTCGCGTCTCCGCACAGACTCAGGAGGACCCCGTGGGGTTGACCCATCGCACACGACTGCTCGGGGCTGCCACAGCCTTGGCGGCTGCGGCCCTAGGCCTAGCAGCCTGCAGCAGCTCGTCCACAACGGCCGCGTCGTCGAGCACGACAGGATCGGCCTCGACCGTCGCCAGCGGATCCGGCGTCCCCGCCGCGACGGCCGCGCTCCAGCGTGACTACAAGGGCACATCCCAGCAGCCGCCGAGCACAGCGCCCAAGGTCACCGGCGCCCAGAACATCTGGGTCATCTCGTGCGGCCAGCAGGCCGAGGGATGCTCGCGTCCCGTCGCCGGAGCCGTCGCCGCAGCGCAGGCCCTCGGCTGGAAGACCAAGGTCTTTGACGGGCAGTTCGGCGCCGACGACGCGTACGACACCGGCATCCGGCAGGCCGTGGCGGCCAAGGCCACCGCGATCTTGCTGATCGGTATCGACTGCAACACAGCCAAGGCCGGGCTAGGGGTGGCCAAAAGCGCTGGCATCCCGGTCCTGGGAGCCAACTCCTTCGACTGCAATGACCCGGCCCTTAACGCTGGCCCTCCGCTGTTCGCCGGCGTGGAACAGTTCGCGTCCACGACGCCGACAGCGGCTGACCTGAACGAAGCGGTCGGCGCCGCCAAGGCCGACTGGCTGATCGTCGCCACCGGCGGCAAGGCCAAGGTCATCGAGGTCGGGCTCACCGGGCTGACAGGCTACTACTACCAGAACCTGGGCTTCGCCAAGGAACTCGCCAAGTGCTCGGGCTGCTCCATCGTCGCCAAGGCCCTGGGTAACCCGACGGACCTCAGCAACGGGGTTCTGGAGTCGAGCTTCAGCTCCAAGCTGACAGCCAGCCCTGAGGCCAACGCCGTCATGGCCGATGGCGACTCGATCGTCACGGGCGCCCAGGTCCCGCAGGCCCTGCAAAGTGCCGGGCGCGTCTCCAGCGTCTCCGTGATCGGGTCAGAAGGCTTCACCCAGAACCTCGGCCTCATCCGCCAGCACCGCGGCCAGAACGCCGCGGTGCCGTTCGATGAGCTCTGGGTGGGCTGGGGCCTGGTCGATGAGACCCTTCGCGTGCTGGCCAAGCAGCCGCTGGTCGATGAGGGCATGGGTTTCCAGGTCGTGGACGCAACCCACAACATGCCGGCGGAAGGTCAGAACTACACCGATCCGATCAACTTCATCGCCGCGTACAAAGCGGCGTGGGGAGTCTCCGGCTAGACCAGACAGTAAAGGAGAGTCCGGCTCCCCGGCACGCCGCCAAGCGGACCTGCCGGAGAGCCGGACTCGTTCTGCCCGGCACACTGACGGCGATGCGGCGCGTGTCCGGCGCGGGCGAGGCTTAGGCGCTGGCCGGCTCGGTACTGAAGCCGTCCTCGATCGCCCGCTGGGCCGCCCGGGTCGCGCCGGCGATGATCGCGGCGGCCAGGTCGGCGTCACGGCCGTTGAGGGCCTCGAACAGCCGGTTCTGGTCGACCAGGCTTGCCTGCAGCCGGCCGGCCGGCTGATACTGCGGTGCCTCAGCACGAGCGTCCGCAAGGCCAGCGAGTCGAGGATCTGCTTGAGCACGCGGTTCTGCGCGATCTCGGCGAGCTGCTCCTGCAGCGCGACGTGCGCCCAGAAGTAGGCATCGACATTCTTCGCCTTGGCGTGGGCTCGCATCTGTTCTAGCCACGAGCCGACGTCGCGCAGCTCCTCGTCGGACGCGCGCTCGACGACGAGCCGGACCATGCGGGCCAGCAGATCCGCGCGAACCAGGTAGATATCGCTGATGTCCGAGGCCGAGATGACCGCGACCCGCGGCGGCGGCGAGCTTGGATGGACACCAGGCCCTCCTGCTCGAGCAGCATGAGGGCCTCGCGGACAGGGGTGCGGCTCGTGCCGAATCGCTTAGCCAGGTCAACGCTGTTCAGGTCCTGGCCGGGAGCGAGATCGCCCTCGACGATGCCGATCGCGATCCATTCGGCGATCTCGGCCACCTTGGGCTCGCGCCGGTCATCCAGCCGCAGGGTTCTGCGCATGCGGGAACTGATCTCAGCGCGCGGCAGGTCGGTGACGGCCAGCGCCGTCGGGGTACCACCGGTCTTGGTCATGAATCTCCTCAGCCCGTCTCTCGCCGTTGCGGTGAGCGTCCGCGTTCACTGAGTCGAGGTCCCGCTCGCCCTCGATGGTCAGATCGACGGCGCCCTGAGGCGTTGTGTCGACACACAGATACTATAAGAGGTTGCAGAGGACCGGGAGAGCTTCTTAGCGCCGTAAGAAGTCGTGTTCTGTCGACACCGGACGTCCGCCGAGTGACGTCGGGTCGCCGGGCAGGCGCCAGGGCCGGGACTCTGGCAAGCTGGGCCGCACCGGTGTATCACCGCCCGCTCCCTCCGTGCGCCCTCGCGCTCAGTCTCTACGGCAGGGACGGCCCCTTGTCGACACCAGTCTCGATTTGGTTGAGTAAGCTCGCGCGCCTGCTACCGGGCGGATTCCGTACGGCCCTCGCCTGGCATTACCGCGAGCGTCCGCGGCGATCCGTAACGGCAGGTAATCGAGCCGGGGTCCCGCTCGCGAGCGCCTGCCTCCGCCCCGCACCCGGCCGCGCAGCGTCGCGCGTCCCGGATTGCGGGCCCAACCCTTTGGACCTTCTGTCGACACCTGATAAAGTGTCGACAGAAAGCTGACGCGCTGGCGTTAACGTCGCCCGCGTCCGGGACGCACCATTGACTCAGTGAGGCACCGTGGCACGCTTGCCGTACATCAATCCCGAGTCCGAAATCGCTCAGCGCATCCGAGGGCGCCGCGGCGGCGAGCTTCGGCCGCTTGATCGCATCCTGCTGCACAGCCCCGCCGCCGCCGACGGGTGGAATCACCTTCTCGGGGTCCTGCGCGGAGAGCTCGAGCTGGCACCGGCTCTACGCGAACTCGCCGTCCTTCGCATCGCGGTCATCAACCGGGCCGAGTACGAGTGGAACGCGCACGAAGGGCCGGGCCGGGCGGCCGGGCTCACCGGCGAGCAGCTGGCCGCGCTCCGGCCCGCAGGCACCGGAAGCGGCGACATCCGCGAACCGTTCTCCGCCGTTCAGTACGCCGTGCTGAGGTTCACCGACGCACTCACCAGGAGCGCGCTGGTCCCGGACGAGATCTTCCAGGCGGTCCGGGGCATCCTCACCGACCGCGAGCTGGTCGAGCTGACCCTCGTCGTTGCCGCGTACAACATGGTGTCGCGGTTCGTCAACGCACTTGATGTCGGCGAGCACGCCCCGGCGCAGGCGGGGGTGCAGGCATGACCGGCCGGCTCGAGGGCAAGGTAGCTCTCATCACCGGAGCCGGGTCAGTCGGGCCCGGCTGGGGGAATGGCCGGTCAGCCGCCGTCCTGTTCGCCCGCGAGGGCGCGCGGATCGCAGCTGCCGACATCAAGCGGTCGTTGCTCGAGCCGACGGTCAGCATGGTCCAGTCCGAGCACGGTGACATCGCCGCCTTCAACGCGGACGTCACTGATGCCGATCAGGTCGAGAAGCTGGTAGCTGACGTGCTCGGCCGGTTCGGCCGCATCGATGTCCTGGTGAACAACGTCGGCGGTTCGCGCTCCGGCGGACCGGTCGAGCTGTCGGTCGCCGACTGGCAATCCCAGCTCGACTTCAACCTGACGAGCACCTTCCTGACGTGCAAGTTCGTGCTCCCCGCGATGAAGCAGCAGGGGGCCGGCGCGATCGTGAACACGGCCTCCGCGTCGGGCCTGCGCTGGACCGGAGCAGCCCAGGCGGGCTACGCCGCCGCGAAGGCGGGCGTCATCCAGCTCACCCGCGTGCTGGCCGTCCAGCACGCGCCCGACGGAATCAGGGCCAATACCGTCGTGCCCGGCCAGCTGCACACCCCGATGGTCGAAGTACGGCTCGCCGGCCAGCGGGCAGGCGGCGACGTCCAGGCGCTGCTGGCCACCCGGCAGGCGCGCATCCCGCTGGGATTCATGGGTGACGGCCGCGACTGCGCGAACGCCGCCTTGTTCCTCGCCTCCGACGAGGCCCGTTTCATCACGGGCACCGAGATCATCGTCGACGGCGGCATGACAGCCCGCTGCGACTGACGCGGCCGTGCTCCACCTACGACGCTCCCTCCGGAGGGCACCATGACCGCTTTCACAGCGCAGGCTGAACTCGGCGAGGCGAGCCGGCTGCTGCCGGCAGGAAGCTGCGACGCGCACTGCCACATCTTCGGGCCCGCGGAACGGTTTCCGTACGCCCCCGACGCCGCCTTCGTCCCCCAGGACGCGCCGAAAGAACGGCTGATCGCCCTGCATGAGTCCCTGGGCATTGCCCGGGGGGTGATCGTCCAGTCGGCATGCCATGGCTTCGACCATTCGGCCCTTGTGGACGCGCTGCAGTCCAAGCCCGGCCGGTTCCGGGGCGTCGCCCTGATCGCACCCGGTGTGAGCAGCGCGGAACTGGCCGACCTGGGTCGGGCCGGCGTCTGCGGGTTCCGCCTCAACTTCATGCCCCACCTCGGCCGCTCGCCGAACCGGGCCGAGATCGAGGCGACGGTCCGCGCCGTCGGCGACCGCGGCTGGCATGCCGAGATCCACGTGTCGGGGACCGGCATCGCCGAATGGGCAGACATGATCGCCAGCCTGCCCATCCCGGCGGTCGTCGATCACATGGCACGGATCGACCTGCGCTCCCCCGACGGCCCCGCCTGCGTCGACGCGCTTAAGAGGCTGCTCGACGGGGGCAACGTCTGGGTCAAGGTGAGCGGGATCGACCGGCTGACGCCCGACGGCCAGTTGCCGTATCAGCCGGGTGTCGACCTCGCGCGCATGCTGGTCGCGGCCGCCCCGGACCGGGTGGTATGGGGTACGGATTTCCCGCACGTCAACATCACCGGACCCGTACCGGATGACCGGGTCCTGGTGGAGCGGCTCCTCGACATCGCCCCCACCGGCCAGCTCCTGCATAAGGTCCTGGTGCTCAATCCAGTGCGGCTGTTCGGGTTCCCCGCCCTGACCGAGACCGGCGGACGCTACGATCCGGCTCGGCCCGCGGACACGTCTCGCCGTCAGGGAAACGGGGACAGATAAAGTGTCGACAGATACTGGACAGACAAAGTGTCGACACTATAAGATCGTGGTAATGCGGACGTCTGGCCGCGAGCGTTACGCCGGCCGCCTTCGACCGCCACATACCTGTCCTGCCGGGAGACCCAAAATGAGCACATCCGCTGCTACCGCCAGACACGCCGAGGTGTCGCCATGACCGGCCGGCTGACGCCCGGATCCCAAGCCGAGATCGCCCTGGCCGTGCGGTCAGTTTCGAAGACCTTCGGCGCGACTCGCGCCCTTCGCGACGTCAGCTTCGATGTCCGCAAGGGCGAACTGCACGCCCTGGTCGGCGGCAACGGGTCCGGCAAGTCCACGATGGTCAAGATCCTGGCCGGCGTCGTGGCGAGCGACCCCGGCGGGTCGGTGACCGCCTTCGGGCGGGAAGTGGACGCCAACGCCATCACCCCGCACCTCGCCCGCGCCGCCGGCCTGCACTTCGTCCACCAGGATCCGGCGGTCTTCACCGACATGACGGTCGCGGACAACTTGTTCCTCGGCGGCCCGTTCCCGACGGGTCACGCCGGTCACATCTCGCGCAGGCGGCAGCGCCGGGCGGCCCTTGAGGTACTCCGCCGTTTCGCTGTCGATGTGTCGCCCGATGAGCTGATGGCCGGCCTGAGCGCAAGCAAGCGGACCATGGTGGCGATCGCCCGCGCACTGAAAGACCAGGAAGAACTCCATTCGGGCATCCTCGTCCTGGACGAGCCGACCGCCGCCCTCCCCGAGCACGAAGCACATGCACTGCTGGACACGCTGCGCCGCTACGCCACGGCCGGGCAGTCGGTCATCTACATCACCCATCACCTGGACGAGATCCTCACCATCGCGGACACCGTCACCGTCCTCCGCGACGGCCAGCACATCGTGACCCGGGCCGAGGAAGGCCTCACCGAGGCCCAGCTGATTGAATACATCGTCGGCCGGAGCCTGGCCGAGGTGTATCCGGCGCCGGCGCCGGCATCGGCAGGCGCGGTCGCCCTGGAACTTCGCGGCGTGGCCGCCGGCCCGCTCTGTGATGTTGACCTGACGGTCCGCCGCGGTGAGATCGTCGGCATCGCCGGACTGCTGGGATCAGGCCGCTCGTCGCTATTGCACACGATCTTCGGCGACCGCCCGCTACGCGCCGGCACCATGCTGCTCGACGGCGAGCCCCTTCGTTCGGCCCGCCCGGCCGACGCGATGAGAGCGGGTATCGGACTGGTGCCCGAGGACCGCGCGAACGAGGCCGTGTTCAGCGAGCACACGGTCCGGGAGAACCTCAGCGCGGCATCGACGGTGGAATTCATGCGGCACGGCCGGCTTGACACCGCCGCGGAAGAGGCCGAAGCGAGCCGTCTCATCACTGAACTCGGCATCAAGGTCAGTTCGCCCGATCAGCTGGTCTCCGCGCTGTCGGGCGGCAACCAGCAGAAGGTGATCTTCGCGCGCTGGCTCCGGCGCAGGCCGCGGCTGCTCCTGCTGGACGAGCCCACGCAAGGCGTCGACGTCGGCGCCCGCGCCGAGATCTACCAGCTGATCAGGCGAGCGGTGTCCTCCGGCGCCGCCGTCCTGATGGTCTCCTCCGACTTCGAGGAACTGGCCGGTGTATGCGACCGGGTGGCGATCCTGCGGAGGGGCCAGGCTCGCCGACGAGGTAACCGGGCCGAACATCGACCCGACACAACTGTCAGAACTCATCTTCGCCCGGGAAGCAGGAATCCAATGACCGCCACGCAGACCACCGATTCCGTGACGCCGACACCCGATACCGCCGCCCGCCGCCGCGTGCCGCTCGGCGACCTCGCTGAGCGATACGGGCTGGTCGTGCTGTTCGTCGTCATGATCGCGTTCTTCGGGCTGCGAGGATCCACCGGATCGATCTTCCTCAGCCGAGCCAACCTCATCCAGATCGTCGGCAGCCAGATGGTCATCATCCTGGTCGCCTTCGCGGCGATGCTCCCGCTGAACATGGGGTACTTCGACCTGTCCGCGGGCGCGACGGCCGGCGCCTCATCCGTCGCATGCGCCAGCGCGATGTCCCGGTTCCACCAGTCCATCGTGGTCGCCGTGATCGTGTCGCTCCTCGTCGGCACCCTCGTCGGCCTGATCAACGGAGTCCTGGTAGCACGATTCAAGCTGAGCGCAGTCATCACCACCCTGGCGATGAGCACCGCGCTTACCGGACTGATGGAGTGGTACACAGCCGGCTCGACCATCTCGAGCAACATTCCCAGCTCGCTGCTGAACTTCGGCTCGCTCAGCTGGCTGGGCGTGCCCCGGCTGGCCTACGTGGTCGTCCCAATCGCCGTGGTCATGTGGTATCTCCAGGAATGCCGGCCCTTCGGCCGCAACCAGCGCGCCATCCGCTCGAGCGGCAAGGCAGCGCGCCTGGTCGGCATCAATGTCGACCGCACGGTCCTCGTGAGCTTCGTCGCCGCCGGCTTCGTCGCCGGGATCGCCGGCGCGCTGCTGGTCGCGCGCTCGGGCGGGGCCGACTCCACGACGGGACCAAGCTACCTGTTCCCGGCGCTCGCCGCGGTCTTCCTCGGCGCGACAACGATCAAGCCGGGACGGCCTAACACGGTCGGCACGATCATCGGCGTCTTCTTCGTCGCGTTCGCGGTGAGCGGGCTGACCCTGGCGGGCGCGAGCGCATGGGTGGCCAACCTGTTCGACGGCCTGGTGCTGTTCGCCGCCGCGGGCCTGTCCACGGTCTTCTCCCGCCAGCGCGGCGGAACCCGGATGTTCTGACGACCAGTTAGCCACCGGCACCCCGGGAAGGACGGTCACCACCGCCGTGCGCGACTCCAAACCGCAGATCTTCACCCCCCAGGACCAGCAGCGCTTCCGCGACGAGATCAACAGCGCCCGGGCCGCCGGCGCGCACCAGCCGGGACAGTGGTCGGTGAGCCCGCTCAACCGGGATCCGGCCGTGACCGGCGTCATGCCCACCCGCGTCCGGTTGCGCGATATCACGCTCCGCGCGATCGAAGCTCTCCCCGGCGTGGTGATAAACGGCGACGCGAAGACGGCCTACCTTCGGCAGCTGGTCGAGGCGCACGTCCCGGAAATCGTGACCGCCGGCGCGCGGGGACGCTCCGTTGCCGATCTGGCCGCCGATGTCGAGCTGATCAAGGGCGAAGACGAGGCGACCCGGGTGACCTGCCCGCTCATCTTCACCGCCGCCGATCTGCCAGGTCCCGCCCAGGCCTGGCGACGACGCGGTGCAGATCTGGGTACCACCCTGGGGCCGCGCGTCCTGCCTGTACGAGGGCGCGGTGCATGCGACCGCGTGGCAGGGAGGAGACTGGCGCACGCTCGGCCTGCCCGAGGACCGCGCTGGCTTCGTCGCCCGAGCCGCCGATCTCACCAGGCAGGCGCGAGATCTCGGGCTCGAGGTCACCGCCCCGCTGCTGATGGTCTCTTTTTTGAGCATCGACGGGCTGCTCGAGACCTGCACGGAGCTGGTGTCCGCCGGGGTCAATGAGATCGCCCTGTTCGACGGGCCAGGCGCGATGTCTCCCGAAGCCCTCGGCCACATGGTTGCCGTGACCAAGCGGCACTTCCCGGATGTTCTTGTCGGCGTGCACCCGCACAACACGTTCGGCATGGCCGTCGCCGCCGCGGTGGCCGCGGCCCGGGCCGGCGCGGACTGCATCGAGGTTTCCGTCAACGGCTACTGCGGTGGACCCGGCAACGCGGATCTCGCGGCCGCGACGGCGGCGTTCGAGGCGGTCTACGGCGTCAGTACCGGAATCCGCCATGAACTCCTCAAGTCCCTGTCACGGGCAGGCGAGGAACTGACCGGCTACCGGATCGCCTACAATCACCCGATCACCGGCGACCGCGTCTACAACTGGGGCGGCATGGACTTCATGACCCAGGAAGCCGCCGTCGATCCGCTGCTTCATAACGCGATATCTCCGGACTGGTCAGGAAGCACCGTTGGCATTCCAATCACTGAGGTCAGCGGGCCCTTCACGATGTGGGACAAGCTGGTCGAGCTCGGATTTGACCCGGACCGCATCACCGTCGAGCACACGCTGGAACATGCCAAAGCCGAGCTTCACCGACGAGGAAGGCTGCTCACCGACGACGAGATCCGCGACATCGCATCTGGCGTGGACACGGCCTCAGCTGGGCAGGCCGGCCGGTGAAGCGCTCTCTTGTGCTGTCCGTCCAGTCCTTCGACGTGCTAGCGCCTGCCGCACGCGCGGCGGAGAAAGCTGGCCTGGACCGGGTCTGGGTGACCGAGACGCCCGGCCGGGACGTTATCACCCGAGCGGTGCATGTCGCCCGCGAGACAGAGACGATCGCCGTCGGCACCGGTATCGCGTACGCGTTCACCCGCCACCCGATTGCCATGGCCTCAGCCGCGATCAAGGCCGGCGCCGCATCAGGGCACCGGATCACATTCTCGATCGGTGCCGGACCGGTACCCATCCGCAAGGCCCTCGGAATCGAGTTTGACCACCCGGCCGCACGGCTCGCCGAGTACATCGCCTACGTCCGCGCCGCCCTCGACGCAACCTCGGGCTTGCATTTCCACGGCCGCTTCTACTCCGCCGATCTCGCCGCATTCACTAATCCGAACGCCGCCACTCACCGAGCCGGCGTCTACGGGTCCGGGCTCAATCCGATGGCCCTGGCCGCCGCGGCAGCAGTTGCAGACGGGATCACGCTGCACCCGCTCGCGCTCTACCGCCGCTACTTCGACGACGTCGTGCTGCCCGCCGTCACGCCCGAGGAAGGGACAGCGCCGAAGCTGGCATGCTGGTGCGTAGCCAGCGTCGACGCCGACCGAGAGAAGGCCCGCCGCAAAGCGCGCACCCGGCTAGCCCAGTACCTGTCGAACAAGTCATTCAGCGGAGTCTTCGCCGACTCACCCTGGGCCGCCGACGTCGCGGCACTACAAGCCGAATCGGAGCGCCAAGACTGGGCCCACGCTGGGCGGCTGATCCCCGACGACCTGCTCGACACCCTCGCCGTCGCCGGCACGCTCAACGAAGTCGCCGACCGCATCACCGCACTCAAACGCGATCTGAGCGCGCGCAACGTCGACGAGCTGGCGCTGCAGATGGCGGCCATGGGCGGCGCGGACGCAGAGATCCTGGAAGAGATCAGCACCCTTGCTGACGCTCTCACTTGACGGCCTCGAAAAAGCGGGGTGAGTGTTCTGGCGACGGCGCCCTCGGATCCGGCTACGGCCCTAGGAGGAATCAGTGGACAAGGTGAGGGCAAGCGCACGTGAGGCCGTCGCGGACATCCCGGACGGAGCCAGCCTGGCCGTGGGAGGTTTTGGCCTCAGCGGTATCCCGTGGGCCCTGATCGACGCTCTGCTGCAGTCAGGAGCGACAGATCTCACGGTTGTCTCGAACAATTGCGGCGTGGATGGTGCCGGCCTCGGTCTCTTGCTTGAGGGTGGTCGCGTCCGCCGCGTCATCGCGTCCTATGTCGGTGATAACCGGGAGTTCGCGCGCCAGTTCCTGGCGGGGGAACTGGAAGTGGAACTGACACCGCAGGGGACGCTGGCCGAGCGAATGCGCGCCGGAGGATGCGGTATCGGTGCCTTCTTCACGCCCACAGGCGTAGGTACCCAGGTGGCAGACGGCGGCCTGCCATGGCGCTATCACCCTGACGGTTCAGTCGCGGTAGCTTCACCCATCAAGGAGACCCGCCAACTCAGCGGCCAGGTCCAGGTACTCGAAGAAGCCATCGCGACCGACTTCGCACTGGTCAGGGCCGCCGTCGCCGACACGCACGGCAACGCGGTCTTCCACGCGGCCGCCCGGAATTTCAATGTCGTAGCCGCGATGGCAGGCCGGGTGACCGTGCTCGAAGCCGAGACGGTGGTTCCGGCCGGAGCCATCGACCCCGATGCTGTCCACCTGCCTGGTGTCTATGTATCGCGGGTCGTGCCGTTGGCACCCGGGCAAGCCGCCGCCAAGAGCATCGAGAAGCGCACCTTGTCCATGCGAGCAGGCGCCCCGGTCGCCCCCCAGGCAGGGCTGAAGCGGCAGCAGCTGGCCGCGCGTGTAGCCCAAGAACTGTCTGACGGTGACTACGTCAATCTCGGAATCGGTCTCCCGACCCTGGTACCCAACTACGTTCCCGACGACATCGAAGTCGTCTTGCATGCGGAGAACGGCATCCTCGGTGTCGGCCGCTACCCGTATGAGGAGGAAGTCGACCCTGACCTCATCAACGCCGGCAAGGAAACCGTGACGGTACGCCCAGGCGCCTCATTCTTCGACTCCGCGGCCAGCTTCGGCATGATCCGCGGCGGCAAGATCGACGTGGCGGTACTGGGCGCGATGCAGGTCAGCCGCACCGGGGATCTCGCCAACTGGATGATTCCCGGCGCGATGATCAAAGGAATGGGCGGCGCGATGGACCTCGTCTCCGGGGCCAGGAAAGTAATCGTGATGATGGAGCACGTCACCAAGACAGGTGAACCGAAGATCCTCGACGAGTGCACGCTGCCCTACACCGGGCGCGGTGTCGTCGATCGCATCATCACCGACCTCGCCGTCATCGACGTACTTCCAGATGACGAAGGGCTACTGCTGCGGGAACTCGCACCCGGAATTGACGTCCAGACCGTGCGCGCTGCAACCGCGGCGACGCTGCGCCTATCCGAGGAAATCGCTAATTCGATCTCACTCGAGGCGTAACAGCACGGTATACGCGCAAGCAAGCTGCTAACCCACGTAGCAACCGGACATGCCCACTCTTGGAGGAACAGTGACCGAAAGCTCGTCCAGCGGCTCCGGGGCCGGCTGGGCTCACCGCTCATCTCTGATCGATCTGAAGCCGAATGGCGCGGCGCACGGTGCTACGGTCCCGGCCGACGACCGGGCCGCCATAAGCGAGGTTTTTGCGCGCTACGCGATCGCCTACGACGAGAGGCGATTTGACGTACTTGCATCCTGCTTCCATAGTGACGCCAGTTACGACGTGTGGTTGGGCGGCCGCCGGGTGGCCGGATTCGAGGGTCAGCAGGCGCTCGTCAGCGGCATCAAGTCAGTCATCGACGAGCAAGGTGCCGAGCAGCGTCGCCACCATATAGGAAACATCGTGCTCGACCCCCTCAGCCCAGCAACGGTGTCGGCGACCGCTTACGCGCACGTAGTGATGATTGATTCCGACGGAGTCGGCGTACAGGCTTCGGCCATATACAACGCAGACTTGGCCTGCCGTGACGGCGTGTGGAGATTCGCCAAGGTTGTCGTCGGTCTGGATGGCTACATGGGCAAGCCGCCAGAACGCTGAGCACGCAAGACCGTCAGCAGCTCTTTGCAGGCATAGCCGTTCTGCTAGGCGAACGACCTGGTGAGCGCGTGAAGTCAGCGTGAACGTGCCTGCCGCCAGGCGGAGCTATCTGTGAGCCTGGCGCGGCGGTGGTTCAGGCCGTGATGGTGAGGGCAAGATCGGGGTCCGCCTGCGGGGCGAGTCGCGGGGTACGGGCCGAGAGTGAGCGTGGCCTGGATTCCGCAGTCTCCGGGCGGGATGGTGTACCAAGCCCGGCGTGGAGCTGGCGGTGCCGATCAGCAGGGGAACGTGCCCGGTCTGTCCCGGCGCCACCCGGAAGATGATCAGCGGGAGACGCTGGGAACCAGCGAATCCGCCCACCACCTCGCCGGTGCGCGGGTCCACGTCGTCGGTGACCTCGCCGTCGGTGGCGATCTGGAGTTCGCGGCCGGTGAGGTTCCGCAGCAGCAGGCCGTGCCGCAGGGTATACGCGGAGCTGACCACCGCGGGGCCGGCCAGCTCGGCCACGATCTCGCGCGGATCGAGCAGGTCTGCGGGCAGACCGGCGACGGGTGCGGGCAGCGGATGGCAGCCGGGCGGGTAAGGAAGAGCCCCGACGGTCAGCTCCAGCTCCGGGTCATCGCCGCCGTCTGCGGCGGCCTGGCAGATCTCGGCTAGGCGGTCGTCGGTGACGGCCCGGCGGGTGGACGGCAGGCGGCGGGGCTTGTCCACCTTCCGGGCCGGGTTCTCCCCAGGGGTGATGAGCCCGTCGTCCTCGGCGTGCCTGAACAGGCAGCGCAGCGCGGCGACCAAGTGCTCGGTGGCGCTGCGCCCGCCGCGGGCGTTGCGGCGGGCCACCACGTGGGTCTTGACGTAGGACATCAGCTGCCGGATCTCCGACGGGGCGATCTCGTCCAGCCGCCGTTCGCCCCACTGCTCGATGACCCGGTTCCAGTACGAGCCGTACGCCCGGCGCGTCCCGGCGGTAACGGCGGCGGATACCACCGGGACGTACTCGGCGAAGGTCGGTACCGGCGGCCGGTCCCGCGGGGCGGTCACCAGATCGCCAGGAGACAGGCCCATCTGCGCGAGCATCAGCAGCGCGGCGTCGACGATGGCCTGCTGGGATGCGGCCGGGTGCCCGGCCAGATGCGGGGTGGTCACGGCTGTCCTCCTGGGGCGTGCGGAAATGTGCCGTGGGCCCGCAGGGCCTGGTCCACCACGGCGAACGAGTAAGCAGCGAGCATGTCCTGGCCGGGGACCGCGGCCAGCAGCACCCGGTCACCGGCCCGCAGGCCGCAGCGGCGGCGCAGGACCGCGGGAATCGCGAGGCAGGCGCGGGCCGGCACGATGATCATTCCGCGCGGGTCACGGCGGGCGGTCACCACGCCCGGCTCCGCGGTCAGGGTCAGCCGGTCCCCCTCACGCCAGCCCAGGGCGCAGCTGACGACATGGTTGGTGACCCGGCCGGACGCGTCGATGCGGCCGGTCCCGTACACCACGCCCGCCGGAACCGACAGGGCGGCGGCCGGCCCGGCCAGGGGCAGCGGGCGGACCGCAGCCGGCCTGACGCGCGGGGTGCCAGCCAGGCGGCCCGGGGAAGGGATGACAGGGGCGATCGGCTGGGCGGTCACGGCTGCCTCCCGCAATAGAGCGCAGCACCAACCGTCGGGGGGCGGGCGGCGGGCGTGTTCAAGTGGCCCGCCAGCGTGTTCAAGCGGTGTCCGTTTTGGGGACTTCTCACCGGTTTTGGTGTCCGAGGGGGGACTTGAACCCCCACGGGGTGCTGCATCACCGATTCGGTGATGTATCACCGCACAAGCTAACACAACGATGGCCCGGATCGGTATTCCGCAAACGGGCAACGCCGCCGCTGCCGGGCCGCACGAGTTGTTCGAGCGCCTGGCCTACGGGAACGACGATTACGGTCAGCCGGGTTCGAGCTGTAGGCCAGGACCGGGTTGCAGCATCCGCACCGCGCGGGAGACGCAGTGTTGGCG